>NZ_JBTLRW010000009.1:0-263041 GCF_054483875.1 Paenibacillus sp. BAC0078 | reverse complement strand
GAACCAACTGATCCAAACAGACAAGCTCCATTTGATATTTCCCGCTATTCCCTTGATCCTTCTCGTTTAACATGAGACACCGCACTTTCTTACAAAGTTACCTATATTATACCAAATGAATGCGATGTCGTATTGAATTATTGGGTTTCTCAACAGTCTGACAAATTCCACTTTGCACCCAGATCCAATGGACTTTTCATTTCTTTTATAGTTTGTTAGCCTCCGCGTTATCCTTGATAACGCGTAAGACGCAAAAAAGCTCCCAGTCGGGAGCTTTTTTGCGTCTTCAGGTAATTCCGGGGACTAAACCAACGAACGCAGCAAAGCGCCCGTGAGTGAGTTTAGCTATGGTATTTAGCTTTTTGGGTCTTGCTTTAGTTTCGCTCTTTGGGCCTTGCTTTGGTTTTGATTGTCTTTATTACTTGCTTTCTTTCGCTTCCGAAAGCACCCCCGCTACAAGCTCGGCCAACCGGCCTCGCTTGTATACCGCACTCCCCCGCCAGGAAAGCCGCGAAGCCAGCTTTCCGCGCCATGCCTGCCCACAATTGCTGGGCAGGCATGTTGTCTTTTTTGTTGTTAGCTAGGAAAGGTTAGGACGGAACGGAGGGGAATTTTGGAACTGTAGGAGCGATAGCGTCCGCCTTTATGTTTGGATTTCTACCGCGACCAGCGGAACAAAATCAGGAAATCCAAACATAACAGCGGCCGGAAGTCCAAACATTCACCGGAGTGTAGCCTCTCCTAACCGCCCCCGCTCACCCTAGCTAACAATAAAATAATCAATCAGCGTGCACAGCAATATCACCATACTGATCACCTGATTCAAATTATAAGAGGCCACCTTCATCAGCCGTCGATTATGGGGCTTGATGATCTTATGCTCCGTCATCAGGAGCACTGTAGCAATGGCGATACCCACCAGGTACATCCAGCCAAGGCCGCGCCAGAAGTACAGGAACAGCAGCAGCATGATCATAATGAAATGCAGCCCTTTGGAGATTCGCAGGGCGTTCTCCAGCCCGAAGAAGCTCGGAATCGACCAGAGGCCGTTCCGCCGGTCAAAGTCGATATCCTGGGTGCCGTAAATAATATCAAAGCCGGCAATCCAGAGCATAACAACCGTACCAATAACAAACGGAGTGAACGCAATATTCCCCGTCACGGCAAACCAGGCGCCGATCGGTGCCGAGGCAATGACGAAGCCCAGATACAGATGGCTGAGAAAGGTAAACCGCTTCGTATAAGAGTAGCTGGATATCAGGACAATCGCCACAGGAGACAGCAGCAGACAGAGCAAATTAAGCATGCCGGAAGCGACGATAAACAGCGCATAGTTGATGATGATGAACAGGATGACTTCTTTTTCCACAAGCAGCCGCTGCGGCAGGTGACGGTGTGCTGTGCGCGGATTGTTGCCGTCAAAGGTCCGGTCGACCAGACGGTTAAAAGCATTCGCTCCATTACGCGCGCCAATCAGCGCAATCAGCCCCCACAGCATCATATGGCCGGAAGGCCACCCGCCCGCTGCCCATACCATCGAGATGATGGCAAAAGGCAGGGAAAACAAGGTGTGCGAGAACATCACTAGTTCACTGAACATTTTCAGCTTGAGCGCAGAGGTTTTGACTGCATTCAATATCGCCATATCATTCTTCCTTTTCACTTGAAGCTTGCAGCAGCACCTCATAGAGCACTGCAATCATGCCGTCAATATCCTCGGCTGTAACGACCAGCGGCGGCTGAAAAGCCAGCACATTGCGGCCCACGCCATTTTTACCGATTATATACCCCCGGTCCTTCATCTCTTCCAGCACAGCATCGGTCAGCTCAGCTGCATCCGCACCTGTCAGCTCCGCCCCCAGCATCAGCCCGGTTCCGCGCACATCGGCAATCATTCCCGGGAACTGCTGCTGAAGCGACAGCAGCCCATTTTTCAGCCGCGCTCCAAGCTCGGCCGCACGCTCCGGCAGCTTTTCATCACGAATATAATCCAGCACAGCCAGCGCCGTCGCCGCCGACACGGGGTTGCCCCCGAAGGTTGAAGCTGAAGGACGGTTCAGTGAAGCCGCAATTTCATCCGTGGTCGCAAAAGCGGCTACCGGAACTCCGTTGCCCAGCGCTTTTGCCATGCTGATAATATCCGGCACAACGCCAAAATGCTCCATGGCAAACATTGCTCCCGTGCGTCCGTAGCCGGTCTGAATCTCGTCGGCGATCAGCAGCACGCCATATTGGTCCAACAGCGCTTTGACTTCGCGGAAATAGGTGAGGGCAGGCATAATCATGCCCCCATTCCCCTGAATAGGCTCTACGATCATTGCTGCGATAGTGTCACCCTTCTCCTCCAGCACCCGCTTCAAGCTCTTTAGAGAACCCGCAGCAGCTTCTTCCAGGGTCAGCTCAGGATGGTAAGGACGCTCAATGAAGATTACATCCTCATCCAGATAGTTGTCCGTTCTCCACATTTGCAGTCCGGTTACACTCATCGTCAGATTGGTCCGCCCATGCAGGCCGCTCTCCAGCGCAATAAAGCCTTTGCGTCCGGTATGCATTCTGGCCAGCAGCAGCGCCCCCTCATTGGCCTCAGAGCCGCTGTTGACGAAGAAGCTCCGTCGCAGATTTCCCGGCAGCACCTCCTCCAGCCGCTCTGCCAGATCCACGTTTGGCTGTGTGAGATATATCGTCGAGGTGTGCTGGAGCTGCTGAAGCTGCTCTATCGTGCGCGCCGTAATGACCGGATTGCAATGGCCGCAGGCGACGACAGAGACTCCGGCGAAAAAGTCGGTATACCGCTTGCCATTTTCATCATAGACAAATTGCATGCTTCCGCGCACCAATTGCGGCGCATCACGATAAAAGTGCGCTGTACACGGATAGAAGTATTGTTTTCTTTTGGCGGCAACCGCTGCTCTCCCAATGGTTTCTTGTTGCTTCATGATGGGTTCCCTCTCTCTCTTTCAGCCTGTTTCTTTGTGAAAATAGTAACTTATCACTTTACCACTTACCGTTATTATACGCGTTAACCTAATCTTTTAAAATTTAAATATATTAATTGAACTGCAAAGAACCTAAGGTATAACCGGCATACACAGGCTTCAGTCCGCCCAGCAGCTCCTCTTGCCCACTCGAGCCGTTAATCGCGGCCTGATACGCAGCAATGATTGTACGCAGCTCATCTGTACTGTAAGTCGCACCTTCGATCCGGAAGCTGGAAATTCCCAGTCCGCTCATTTCATTCAGCATAGGCAGGTAACAAAGCTCTTTGGAGAACAGCAGGTGGCAGCGGCCAAATTGGTCACGGTAGACAGGATTTTCGCCTTTATCGGTTTTGAGCACCAGCACGCTATTGTTGACATACAGATTATCCTCTTCGCCAATCGGTTCCATAACCTCGGTATTCTCAAAAAGATCATGCTCCATATACATCAGTGCCGGTGTGCCATGAACGACGACTTCCAGCGGCAGCTCACAGCGTGAGGTGAAGGTGGCAAAATGCTCCATCGTCATCTCCGGAGATACCGTAAGCTTCTCCAGCCCGAGTCCGGCATATAGCCCTGCAGCAAGTTGGTTGTACACATTCAGATTGACATCGCCGATCATCGGATATCCTGTTCCTCTGTAGCGGCGAATGGCTCCCAGGTTGGTAATCATCAGCCCGTCAATCGGCAGGCGTTCCCCGTTCAGCAGATGATCATACTGGTCAAAATGCAGCTCCGTCATCATCCGCGGCATCCCGAGATACAGCTTCGTTTGGCCCTTAATCGCTCCAAGCTCCTTGATGTCCTGCTTCGTGAACGGCCGGTCCGGCTCAAATACATCTCCCGGCAGGTACAGGCTTTCTACGCCCATCTCCAGCACCAACCGCGCTTGTTCCATGTTATTGACCCGAACTGCCAGCTCCGGCTTGCCCTTCGGCGCACGTTTTGCTTCTGCCAGGCGTTCACGCAGCTCCAGCACACGGGTCTCGGACAATTCACGTTCTGCAGTTGGTGTACTGAATACTTTGCCTGTGCTGTAGAACTTGCCTGTACCCTCATACCGGCGGTTGATGTTCGACAGACCCGGTTTGCCAAATGCATATGCGGTGGAAAAATCACGTTTGCGGTTTTTGTACAGTTCTTTGGAGTCCACCGTCCGGTCAAAACCCAGCGGATCATCAATATAACGGTCAAGGGCTGCGCCATAGCTGTTGACCAAGGAGACCATGAATTCCTTGTCGCGCATCCGGCCTTCGATTTTGAAAGAAGTGATGCCTGACTCGATCAGCTCGGGAAGATGCTCATACATGAACATATCCTTCACGGCGAGCGGATACTCCGCAGGGAAAACATAGCCGTCCCGTTTAATCCGGTAATCCCAGCGGCAAGGCTTCATGCATTTGCCCCGGTTGCTGCTCATGCCAAACACCTGGGAGCTGAAATAGCAGTTCGCCCCGTGCACGGAGCACATATCGCCATGAATGAAGTACTCCAGCTCCATACCGCTCTTCTGCCCCAGCAGCTTTGCTGTCTGCAGATCCATCTCCCGCGAGGTTACCACACGAGTGACTCCGAGATCGCGCAGCGCGTAGATCATCTCCAGATTATGCACATTCATCATGACCGAAGCATGCACGTGAAGGGTAAGCCCTATTTCGCGAATCAGCTCCAGCACGGCCATATCCTGAACAATCAGCGCATCGGGACGGGCACCGTCCAAGAAACGCAGGTACTCTCTGGCTTCTTCCACATCCTCCTCGCTGAAAAGGTTGTTTACAGTGATATACACTTTTTTATTCAGGCTATGGGCGATGTCAATCGCCTCGATAATTTCTTCATGTGACAGATTATAGCCCTTGCGCATCATTCTCATATTCAGTACCGGACCGCCAAAATAAACAGCGTCACAGGCGGACTGAATCACCTCTTTAAAAATATCAAACGTCCCGGCAGGCGCCAGAAGCTCGATTTCCTTGCCGTTAAAATATCTTGCCATTGTCAGTTCCCCCTAAAATATTACAATAGTGCTACTGCAGCTCCCATGATGACAAACATCGCAACAAACACTGTATCGGCCCCGCCCCACCTTGGACGGTGGTACCGGCTGCGCGGGGCATCCATGCGGAAGCCTCTGGCTTCCATCGAGTAGATCAGATCCTGGGCGCGCCGGAACGCGCTCGCGATCACCGGAACAAGCAGTGAAACGAGCATCCGCGTCTTCTCCTTCAAAGGCAGCTCCTTCAGATCCGCTCCCCGGGAGGCCTGGGCTTTCATAATAATCTGCGCTTCATCAAGAATCGTCGGAATGAAACGCAGGGCAATGCTGATCATCAGCGTAATCCGGTCGGGCGACAGCCCAAGGCGCTTGAACGGGGACAGAATGCCCTCCAGACCCTGATTCAGCTTGCCCGGAGTGGTCGTGAAGGTAAGCAGTGCCGTGAACGTAATCAGGAACAGCATGCGAATGACGGAAAAACTTGCCAGACGCAGGCCGCCCTCATGCAGCGAGAATGAGCCGACAGACCACAGTGCATCCCCTTCCTTGACGGACAGGAGCTGCACAATGAAAATGAACAGCATCATATAACGCAAAGGCTTGGCCGCCTTGATGAAATATTTCAGCGGTATGCGTGTCGAAGCCATAACCGCAATTGAGAATACAGCCAGCAGCGTCATCGCCAGCCACGAGTTCGACAGCAGAATGACGGCTACATACAGCATCATTCCTGTTAGCTTGGACCGGGCATCGAGCTTATGCACCCACGAGCCGGTCTCAATGCTGCGTCCCAGCAGCAGCCGCTCATTCATGGGCATCCCTCTTTTCTTCGTGCTCACCGTAGTGCCCTGCCGCAGCCGACGATAAGCCGGCGATCAGCTCCGCGAGGCTCTCCGCAGTGAGCCTAGGCTTCTCTCCGTGCAGACCAAAGCGGTCAGCAACCGCCCGCCAATATCGGAGAGAATGAGGCACTGTGAGGCCGCAGCTTTCCAGAATGGCCGGGTCTGCGGCAAGCTCCGCGCCGCTGCCCTGAAAGGCAATCCGGCCCTCCTTCAGCAGAACCCAGCGGTCGGCATAGGGCAGCAGCTCATCCATCCGGTGGGTTACGATGATGATCGTCCGGCCCTGCTCGCGGCAGAGCCGCTCCAGCTGCGCAATCAGCTCCGCGCGGCTGACAGGGTCCAGCGTTGCCGTCGGCTCGTCCAGCACGACGATGTCCGGGTCCATCGCCAGCACGGAGGCGATGGCCGCTTTGCGCATCTGTCCTCCGCTCAAGCGGAACGGATTGCGGTCCAGCAGGGCAAGATCCAGCCCCATATCGAGCAGCGCCTTGCGCGCTCGCTCCTTGGCCTCTTCCTGACTCATGCCGAAATTCAGCGGTCCGAAGCACAGATCCTTCTCCACGGTATCCTCGAACATCTGCTGCTCGGGGAATTGAAAGACCAGCCCGACCCGGCGGCGCAGCGGCAGCAGCTTCGGCGACTTCTCCCCGGCGCGAATAACAACATCCAGCACGTTCACCGTACCCTCGGTCGGCTTCAGAATTCCGTTGAACAACTGCAGCAGCGTAGACTTGCCAGAGCCTGTCGCCCCGGCAATCCCGGTCAGCGAGCCCTTGGGGATGCCCAGGGTAATATCGTGTAGCGCTGTCTGCCTCCACAGGCTTTTGTCAGCGTAGGTATAGCTTACTTGGTCTAGTTGAATGGCCATAATGTATCTATAAGCTCCTTTTCACTGGCGGGAACATCCACCCTAATTCCCAGGCTCTGCAATTCACGGGCAAGCCGCCAAGGATAAGGCTCCCGCAGGTGGCACTTCTCCAGAAGCTCTTCATTTCGAAACAGCTCGCCCGGGGTAATATCAGCCGCTAGGCCGCCGTCATGCAGGGCAAGCACACGATCCGAGGCCAGAATTTCGTCCGCGTCATGTGTGATCATCAGGATCGTATATTGCCCTTCCGCACGCATATCCTGAAGAATGCCGAGCAGCTCATCGCGGCTTCCCTCGTCCAACATGGAAGAGGCCTCGTCAAAAATGACGATGCCTGGCTTCATGGCAAGAATGGAGGCGATGGCGACCCGCTGCTTCTGTCCGCCCGACAGCTCGCCGGGATGCTTGGACAGCAAATGGCTGATGCCCAGCTTCTCGGAATAGGCTCTGAGCCTGCCTTCCATCTCCGCGTATGGCAAACATAGACCTTCCAGGCCAAATAATATATCTTCCTCAACCGTAGCCCCGATGAACTGATTGTCGGGATTCTGAAACACCATGCCAATACATTGCCGGATCGTTCCAATGTTGTCTTCATTAAGTATATGGCCGCAAACGACGATATCTCCGGCACTTTTGGGCAGTAGAGCATTCATCAGCTTCACCAGCGTAGACTTGCCGCAGCCGTTCGGGCCCACCACACTCACCCATTGTCCCTTCGGGATGGACAGCGTAATATTATGAAGAATGGGATGCTCCGGATCATAGCCGAACGAAACCCTGTCCAGAGCAATAACAGCCTGCGCTGCCCCGTCTTCTATCTCTTTATTTGTTTCACTCATGTTAGTCATCCTTCCGCTGATGTGAACAGTCAGCCCAAAAACTCTTCAAACAGCGATATTTTGGACAGCGACGCCACCAGATAACGGACTGCGAACCCGACGGCAATCCCCGTCACAATCCCGGTAATAAGCAGAATCGGCAGATAGTAGAAAATACTCATGGATTTGAACACTATCGCAGCGGCAAGCAATTGTCCGGTATTGTGGGCCAGTCCCCCAGCGATACTAATTCCGATTACGCTGAATTTTTTGCCGCCCCACTTCACCAGCAGGAACATAACCACAAAGCTGAAGAGCGAGCCAAACAGGCTGAACAGCAGGCTTGAGAAAGTCCCCAGCAGGAATGCGGTAAGCAAAGTCTTCAGGATCACCAGTACAAAAGCGTCACGTCCACGTAAAAAGAAAATACAAGTCAGAATCATAATGTTGGCAAAACCCAGCTTGGCACCCGGCATCAGCCCGACGCCAACCAGCGGGATCTGGGCCTCCAGAATACTCAGCACTACAGCCACTGCGGCAAAAATCGCCACAATCACCGTTCGTTTCAAAGCCTTTGCTGATTCACTACTGGACATAGGCATCTATACCATCCTCCCCCGACTCGCCGGCAACCTCCACTAGCACCCTGTGCGGCAGACATACGATGGTCTGTTTGGGACGGTTGATCATGCCAAAGCCAAGGCATACCTTGTCGGGGCAGTCCGCATCATACATTTCAATCCCGTAATCATGCACCTTCAGAATGTTATAGCCGCGTTCCGTGCGGATATCAATTGTTTGTTCTTCCTTTGTAAGCTTCACTGTCTTATACAGCTTGCCGTCCACCGTTATATTGGCCACAAGATTTTTGCCAGGCCCAGCTTTATCAGCATCGTTCGATAACCATCTCGGGACGAGAAAAGCGAGCGCGGCAATGAGCACGATGGAAATCAGCAGCACATCTGCGCGTTTCATAATGATCTCCCTTATTTTTTAGTTAAAATCCAGACTTATTAATTATAACGGTCCGCCTTCAATCCTTCAATGAATGTGCTCGTTAATTGTCGGTTTTAGGGAGCAGTTCACAAAATAGGCACGCAAGCCGAAGCGGATACCTCCTATAAAATGGATAGCATCCGCTTCAGCAAGAAATTTAAGGATAAAGCTGCCCTAAATGCACAAGTGAAGCTTACCCCGCCCGGTCGGGACAATCCGATTCAGCGGTGTCTCCGGGCTTTCCGTTCTTACTGAAATAGGCGATGAAGAGGCTGGCAAACTCGGGGTCCCACTGGCTTCCTTTTCCCTGTTCCAGAATAGCCAAAGCCCGCTCATGACTTATCCCTGTGCGGTAGGGACGGTTCGAGGTCATGGCATCATACGCATCTGCCACGGCTATGATCCGTCCGAACAGAGGTATCGTCCTTCCAGCCAAACCATCGGGGTATCCGTTGCCGTCATATCGTTCATGGTGTGATCTCACGCCTCCAAGGTAAGGGGCCATGATCTCCACCGGCTCGATTTGACGCAGAATATTTTCTCCCAGAACCGGGTGGCTTTTAATCTGTTCGAATTCCTCCTCGGTCAGATTCTCCTCTTTGAACAGGACGCTGTCCCGCACACCAATTTTGCCGATATCATGCAGCAGGGCCGACTTGCGCAGATTATCCAGCTTCTGGCCCGTCAGGCCGGCCAATTGTCCAATAATGACCGAGTATTCCGCCACACGCAGCGAATGCCCCGCAGTATACGGATCACGGGCGTCCAGCGCTACGGCGAGCGTTGTGAAATAGCTGTCGAGCAATTGCCTGTTCTGCTGCTCCCGGGCCTGCAGCCCGCGGACCATCATATTGAATCCGGCTACAAGCTTGGAGAATTCGTCGGAATATTCATCCTGCACCTGCAGCAGACGCCCATCCTTGACGTTGCTCATTGCCTGGTACAGTTCATTGATGGGATGCTGCACACTGGCAGTCAGAAGCCAAGCTGCTACGGAAGAGAACAGAATACCGATCACCAGGACCAGCCCCGCCCATTCCCAATAGCCATTCAAGCCAGCGGGCACGTTCTTCAGCGTCAGCAGCCGGATTTGTGTTGCCATGATAAAAAGAAAAAGCGGAAACGTGCCGATCAGCATACAGCTAACCAGGAACTTGGGCCGGATAGATACAAAAATATGCCCCTCCAGCGAAAAATCGACACCGTACATTTCCAAAGCCCGATTCCTAAATTCCTTGATCAGCGGAATGATGGCCGAGCAGGTCAGAAAAAATTCAATCAGCGCATGCATGCAGGCCACCAGAATAGCCCCGACAACCGCAATCAATAGATAGAAATAAGGAAAACTGACGAGTCCAGTCCAGATCAGCCACGTGGTCATAAGTAAGGCAGGCAGAGAAAGTCCCAGCAAATGAGGCCCAAGTATCCGCTGAATTGCAATCTTCGGCAGCCGGTGCGTATGCAAGTACGCCTCTTCCAGCTCAGCCAGTGTCGGCTTCTGCTCGTTCAGCGCCGCGCGGAGCGGCCTCATTTGCCTGATAAAAATACTGATCTCCGTAATGACCATTATTATGAAGGAAATCAGCAGCACTAACGACAGCCTTAGATACTCTACTTTGCTTATTTGCAGTGAGGAGAGCAGGACAAGACTTCCCACCGCAAGTACAGCAACTGCGGAGCCAAATATGTAATTTCGAATCTGCTTTTTCAAAAAAGCTGCGAATAAATCCATCTGTCCCCCGTTTCCAGCCTTGCCGCCCAGCTTGTTATATATTTGCATTTTCAAAAGCTTCGTGGTATTATAGAAAATATTTGTTTTTCCGTGTACTTATCCCCATCAAGAAGATGTCAGGCCGATCAGTTACTACTTTTTATTTAGTATCGGCAATTTGGACACAAAATCTTACGTTTTCTTGCAGTACTCTTCCTTTTTATGAGATTAAATTCGAACATAGTTTTCCGATTCGCACTGGCGCGGTCATGGAGCCGCAAGGACAAAAGAGAGGTAGGGCTTTTGTCGTTTTGGAAGGATTATTCTCGCCACACGGCTGCTGGAAATAACAAGGAACCAAGACACCCGTTTTTCTCACGGACGGCGGGGGATTAAATATACGAGAAGACATGGCTTTGCCGCTTCCTTGAATACCAAGGAACGGCCCCATGTGTGGAACATATTAGCGCCCGATAACTGCTCTATTGCAGATATCGGGCGCGTCTACGTTTAAGGGGATCTTTTCAAGCTTAATGTACATAACCACTCACAAAATCACTAACTCTGCCGATATACTCAGCCTTATTCGTGTCGTAAGCAAGACCGTGACCGGCCCCGTGCACTACAAGCTTCTCCTTCGGCCCCCGGCATGCCTTGTACAGCTTGTCCAGCATGGCGTAAGGCACGAATCTGTCAGCATCCCCATGGATGAACAGGATAGGCACCCGGGCTTTACGCACCTGCTTCAGCGCTGAAGCCTCGCCGAAGAAATACCCCGCCTTGAGCCGGGTAACCAGGCTGGCGCTATGGACAAAAGGAAAGCTGGGCAGACGGTACATGCGCCATAGCTGGTAGGATAGCTGCGCTTTTACCGAGGTATATCCACAGTCGGCGACGATCGCTTTTACCTGCGGCGGAAGCCTTTCACCTGCTGTCATCATCACCGGCGCTGCGCCCATAGATACCCCATGCAGTACAATCTGTGCCTCCGGTCCGCTCTCCGCCACAATGTGCCCGATCCACCGCAAATAATCCTTGCGCTCCGGCCAGCCAAATCCAATATAATCGCCCTTGCTGTCGCCATGTCCTCTGGCATCGGGAATCAGCACGTTATAGCCCAGGTTCTCATAATAGATTTTGGCGTATGCCCCCATATCCTTGCCTTTCCCGGAATAGCCGTGGGCAATAATCGCTGTCCGCCCTGCAGCACGTTCTGACGGCAGATAATAGCCTCTCAGCTTCAAGCCCTCGTCTGAGGTAAGCTCAATATTCCTGAAGCTGTGGCGGGCAATCCATTCCGCCCCCTCCCCCCAGGACGCCCCGGCAACCGGCGGTTCCACCTTCAGATCAGGGGTTTTGCTCATAAACTCCTTGGGCGCCCGCTTGACCGCGACTCCATAGAAAAAGAATCCGGCATATATAACGGCGCTGGCAATAATGATTACAACTGCAAGTATGATTACACTCCACATCGGCGCTGTCACCTTTCCTTGAACAAATTAAGCCCCAGGCGCTGCGAGGCTTGGCACACCTCTAATTTGTGCATAGTATAACATGGCACTGGGATGAGCTGAAAATGTTGGTCCAGCTATCCTGCAGCTCCGGTGGGTTTTATTAGTGGGGCCCCAGGAACATATTGACTGGCGGTGCTTATACAACGGCAATTCTGCCGTTGTTGCTAAGCAAACTGACCATTCGCGCTTCAACAACGGCATTTCTGCTGTTGTTTTTGAACTGACCACCTGTTCGCGCTTCAACAACAGCATTTCTGCTGTTGTTGCTGAACTGACCACCTGTTCGCGCTTCAACAACAGCATTTCCTGCTGTTGTTGCTGAACTAACTAACCATTCGCGCTTTAATAACGGCATTTCTGCTGTTGTTTCTGAACTAACTAACCATTCGCGCTTCAACAACGGCATTTCTGCTGTTGTTGCTGAACTAACTAACCGTTCGCGCTTCAACAACGGCATTTCTGCTGTTGTTGCTGAACTAACTAACCATTCGCGCCTCAACAACGGTATTTCTGCTGTTGTTGCTGAACAAACCAACCGTTCGCGCTTCAACAACGGCATTTCTGCTGTTGTTTCTGAACAAGTTCATCAGTTAAAAAAGCTGCTTCCATGGAGATGGGCTCTCCAGGAAGCAGCTTTACTATTTCACGGTTCCTCTTCTGCAGGCGTCGGCTTAGCTCTTAGCGTTTGCGTTTGCTTGTTCTTGCCGTTCTGCCGAGCAGCAGCCCCACTCCGGCAATAGCTAAACCGGCGATATAATAAGGGGCCGGGCTGGATTCCCCGGTCTGTGGAAGCTTATCGACCGTATCTACGGTGCCTAGAGGAACGTCGTCATCAATAATGACTTGTTCATCCGGTTCCGGACCTGCGGTTGGAGCAGGAACCGGCGTTGGCTTGATTGATGCTGCAGGCTTCACAGGAACGGCAGTTGCTACAGGACCCAAAGGTATAGGATCATCATTGATCACCGTCTCATTATCCACAATTGTGCCAATTATCGTTGTTGGTGTTGGTGTTGGCTGTACCACTACCGGAGGAACAAATTCGACCGAGGTAGTGGGAGTTGGCGTTGGTGCTGCACTTGGTGCCGGTGTCGTGCTAGGCGTCGGCGATGTGCTTGGTGTTGGTGTCGACGTTGATGTCGCCGTTGGTGTTGGCGTCGACGTTGATGTCGCCGTTGGTGTTGGCGTCGACGTTGATGTCGCCGTTGGTGTTGGCGTTGACGTTGATGTCGCCGTTGGTGTTGGCGTTGACGTTGATGTCGCCGTTGGTGTTGGCGTTGACGTTGATGTCGCCGTTGGTGTTGGCGTCGACGTTGATGTCGCCGTTGGTGTTGGCGTCGACGTTGATGTCGCCGTTGGTGTCGGCGTTGATGTTGATGTCGGCGTTGGTGTCGGCGTCGGCGTTGGCGTCGGTGTCGGCGTCGACGTTGGTGTCGGCGTCGGCGTTGGTGTTGGTGTCGGCGTTAGTGTCGGCGTTGGTGTCGGCGTCGGCTCCGGCGTTAGTGTTGGCGTCGGCGTCGGCTCCGGCGTTAGTGTCGGCGTTGGCGTTGGCTCCGGCGTTGGCGTCGGCGTTGGTGTTGGCTCCGGCGTCGGTGTCGGCGTTGGTGTTGGTGTCGGCGTTGGTGTTGGTGTTGGCGTTGGTGTTGGTGTCGGCGTTGGCGTCAGCGTCGGCGTCGGCGTTGGTGTTGGTGTCGGTTTTGGCGTCGGCTCCGGCGTTGGTGTCGGCGTCGGCGTTGGCGTCGGTTTTGGCGTCGGTGTCGGTTTTGGCGTTTCCGTCGGTTTTGGCGTCGCCGTTGGTTTTGGTGTCGGCGTTGGTGTTGGCGTTTCCGTCGGTTTTGGCGTTGCCGTTGGTTTTGGCGTCGCCGTCGGTTTTGGCGTCGGCGTCGGCTTTGGCGTTTCCGTCGGTTTTGGCGTTTCCGTTGGTTTTGGCGTTGCCGTCGGTTTTGGCGTCGTCGTCGGTTTTGGCGTCGGCGTCGGCTTTGGCGTTTCCGTTGGTTTTGGCGTCGGCGTCGGCTTTGGCGTTTCCGTCGGTTTTGGCGTCCCCGTTGGTTTTGGCGTTTCCGTCGGTTTTGGCGTCAGCGTCGGCTTTGGCGTTTCCGTCGGTTTTGGCGTCGGCGTTGGCGTCGGTGTTGGCGTCGGCGTTGGCGTCGCACTCGGTGTCGGCGTTGGCGTTAAAGGCGGTTCCGTTCCCTGGTACGGATAATGGTGCATCTGCACATGGCCGTTGAACGATTTTGCAATGAGTGTGCCGTGCAGTTCCGCATAATCATAGTACACTTCGGCCCGTGGCGCTAATATGGTGCCATTAATGGTCGTGTTGCCGATTTTCAAATCAGTGGCTTCATAAAAATTAAATAATACCTTATTGGGATTGCTCCCATCAATTTGAAAGCTCGGGATTTTCACTGAGGTCCCGCTTACATTGATAACAACCGTTGCATTCCCCGTTATATTGAACACCATATTATTGGTCGCTGCCCAATCGGCTGCAGTCATATTTATAACATTGTAGGGCTTCGGGGCATTGATGGTTATTTTTCCGTAATCCCTGACAAAGGGCTGCGTCTGCGGCAATGCTGCCAGCTCGCTCGAACGCCCGATCAGAAACTGCTCCTCCGCTGCGAAATTAATCGGTGTATCTTTTCGCGAGCCCTCCTGAAGTGTAGTGCTTGAATCAGCCGTTAGAGTACCACCGTATACAGTTGTTCCATGAACCGTCCCATTCGAGAAAGTAATGTTCTTGCCGGCGATGAGCACGTCTCCGCCCGGGGCATCCTTGGATACACCGTACCCCTGCAAAGTAATATTCCCTGCGGCCGCGAGCCTTCCATGAATCTGATCGTATGACTGCGTAAAATCCCCAAAGATAAAAGCATTAAAATTGCCGGCTACCCCCAAAACCGGTGTAGGAGTATAGGGCATACTGGCCGCTGCTTTAACCTCCCATCCCCCAGTAATCACACTGCCTACTGTCAGCATTCCTGCCAATAGCAGAGCTGCTGTCTTTTGTATTCTTTTCTTCAATCGCATGCACCTCCTATTAATTACTCTATGATTTCAAGAAAAAACTATAACAACAAAAAGACCGCCAAGAAGGGTTAGCTTCACGGCGGCCGGACAATCATAACCTGTCTAGCAGGCTTTAGATTCCTGACTTTGCGTCCCGTTCTTTCGAACGGTTTGCGTTTTACATGATCGTATGATTTTTTAAGATTTCAGATAGTCTATGATATTTGTTACTTTTGACCTAATGTCAGTTTAGCCGCTTCACCTCCATATTGTCAATCTATTCCTTTTTATTTTTTTGGAAGCTTGGATGAGAAAATCCGCTGCAAACCGCTATGCATAAGGATTAACCAGCTTGACCCAGTCTGAAACAGTGTTCAACAACGGCGTATACGGTAGCTTCTTCTGCTTCATGTAATCTTCTCGTCATTTAAAATCACTAATTTTTATTATTAAAATTTAGTCTTTTTGGACTATTTGTCGAACATTGCTGCGTGAAGTCTATACACCCTTATAATGCAAAAAAACTGTCGCCAAAAGTTACCGGCAACAGTTTTTCATCGACATCTATGTATGCTATACGCGCTATCTTGTCCAGGCAATGCGGATATAGCGGGTTTGCATTTTATAACAGTTGCATCCAGCCAATCATGGACACCCAAAGCGGAATACTCAGGAGCAAACCAAATACCAAACCACGGCGGAGACTTCCTTCATGAATCATCACAATTCTCCTTTTGAGGTGCTTTATTTTTAAACTTCAATCTTTAATATTTCAATTTTAATATAAAATAATTCTTCCGATTTTATTGTGAAATTCATCACATTTATAGCGCTTGTTTTAAAATACTATTGATTATTTTTTGAAGGCCGGGTTACAATGCGAATATACGTTCTCTTTATGAGGTGATGAATCCCATGCATAGGGTGGAGAGTAAAGACAATATGCTGGTAAAAGCTTATATTATGCTGCCGCTGGTTGTATCGGCCTTTGAGCGCGATGCTGCCATTCTGTCCAAGGAGCTGCGAACCCCTGCCCCCTACATAGAGGTTCTTCATACTGCCGCGAACGCGGCAACCGCTGATCTGCGTGATGTGCGTGCTGAAATGAGAACACGGGGCGTCAAGGTCTACGAACAACTGCGGCGGGAGGACGGTATCGAGGTCAAATTTGTCTGCCGGGGGTATCATGAACGGATGCTGTTGCTGGACCATATCATTGCCACTCAGGCCACGAGCCATATGCGCAAATATCTGAGATTGGATATCTCCACCTCCTGGATGCGAAGCAGCTAAATGCCTTATTTTCTCACAAAAAAGGCCTCGCCATAAATGTCGGCAAGACCATGAGTGGATAACAATCACATTAACACCTTCCAATAGCCCAGTGTGCCAAGAATAACAACCAGCGCTACGGGATATAGAATTTTCCGGCTTACCTTATCCTTAAACGTAAAAAACAAACAAAGCATACATAGCCAAGCAATAAGAAGACTTCCCATTCCTTATGCATACGCCCTTTCCTGTGTATCCAGAGTAGCTCCTGGCGCAAGATTGCGCTCCGGAACATATATACAAAGATTACCCGCGAGCTACACCATTCATACCACTTAACAGCTTGGACAGCTCCGCAAAAGGCCATTACTCCCTCTCAGGAACAGGGTGCTCCCAGAAACTCAGCCGTCCTTTAGCAGGTATGGGGTTAGCAAGCAATGCGGCGCCTTCCAGCTTCCAGGCAAACCGCCCTTCAGCATAATCGCCAAAAATATATTCATTGCCGCCCGGCCAGCCCTCCACAGCATTCTCAGAAGTCACCTCATGGCAACCGGTCAGGCGGCATGTAGCAATAATGGCTCCGGCGGGCAGATTGTCAGCGGTGAATCCGTGCCGGGCCAATACCGATTTATACGGCTCTTGCCTGCACACGGACTTGTCTATGCCCTTCCCGGCATGAATAGCCAGCTCACCGCGATAAGCCGTTCTCCAGGAACGGGTTTCGAATTGCTTTTCTCCAAGAGCGATCAGTGTCGCCCAGGGCTGCCGGATCGTCAAGCACCTCATTGTGGCAAGGCTTCAGGATTTATGAATTTTAACCGTTCATTCTGCATGTAGGCTTCCCGCTTTCCAACGAATCCAATGATGTATAAGCTCTGGAATCATATAAAGATGAGGATTAACAATCATCCTATACATTGTAACAAAAAATAGAGCCGGGGCGCTTGTTCCCACATCAATTCCACCCGGGGAGGGCGAAGTAGACGGTTTTTCAAGCCCATATTGCTCTATCAGCCTATCTTCTGTTCCACTTTCAATAACAGTTCCTTCAGCTGCCGCGTAGATCAGATCAGGTTGTAAAAAGGCCGTTATAAGGATCAGGAAAGCTGTGAATAGGATTACGGATTTTTTCTTAGTGCTCATCATAACCATCCTTATTAACGGACTCATACCGCTGGCGGATTTCAAGGTTTTTGGCGTGATTATATAAATCCAAAGCCACAATCCCTCTGCGTGCAAGTTTTACAAAGAGAACAAATGCATATATCCCTAGTCCAGTGCATACCAGCCAAATCAAGAATGCAAATACACTAAATCCTCCGAAAAATATACCCGGCTGCGACACCATTTCTTCACGCTCCTATCCGTATTATCGTCGGCTCTTCCGAACTCAATACTGTTTAGTATATTGGATTTGGAACAATCTGTAAATGTCTCCGCAAGTCCGTAAACTGTGCATAAAGGTCTAGGCATGATTTTGCCATGCGGGCGGAATGCCACCCATCGAAATGTTATAGTAGTGTTATACAGGAGGTGCTATTTATGATAAATAACGATGAACAATTTATTGAAGTAGCTATACAAATGGCTTTCAAGGCTAGAGAAGAGGGAAATGAACCCTTCGGTGCAATCTTAGTAAAGAACAACGAGATTGTAATGTATGGAGAAAATAAAATTAATAGTCATTGTGATCCTACACATCATGCTGAAATTGGACTTATACGTACTTTTTGCTCTGAGAACAACATTTTTGATCTTAATGAATATACTTTGTATACCAGCTGTGAACCTTGCGTAATGTGTACAGGAGCTATGGTATGGTCTAATTTAGGAAAAATAGTCTATAGTGTGTCACATGATCAGCTGGCAGAAATTGCAGGCAGTAATATAATGATTTCATGTAAGGAAGTTATCGACAAAAGTCCACATAAGCCGGTCGTAATAGAAAAAGTATTAAATGCCGAAGGGCTAAAAGTATTCGAAGGATATACCTTTTCCCATTGAATTCACTTCCATGTTATTCGAGTATTTCAGAATAACATGGTATTTTTTTCCACAAAAAAAGCACGACCCCCAAAACCCCGGAAGCCGCGCCACGATTGAATTAGTAAGGATGCTGGTGAAGGGAATTGAACCCCCGGCCTACGCATTACGAGTGCGTTGCTCTACCCCTGAGCTACACCAGCTTAAAGCATACTTTTTCTGTCAAACAAAATACATTATACAGCGTCTGGAGAAAAACGCAACCCTTTCTCTCACAGTTCTTGCCTTTAACCCCAGCCTGCCCGCTCTTCGTTCAGACTAGTCTCTCAGAACTATTGCTCCAGCAGCTTGCGCTCCACCGACTCCAGCTTGCTGCGGCTCGTTGAGACCTTGTCGCGGCGGTCATCTATCTTAAGTGAAGTAGAGACACGCTGCGCACCCGCTGAGAAAGGAGATTCGTGCAGCGCTTCTACAGCAGCGAGAATCCGCGGCAGCGGTCCTTCGATAATCGTACCCATAGATGTCAGCTCGTAGGTAATGCCCTCCACCGTCTCCAGCACCCGCTGCATATCGGCCACATAGCTGCTGAGGCTGGTGCTGCCTGTGCCGATCGGAATTACGGTTACTTCGCCAATAGCCATTCGAAATCCCTCCTATATATAAGTCTCCAGTCCCTTCTATTGTAACAACTCCTGTCTGGCGTCACAAATCGCCTGAAGTCCCAGCATCCCTTCCCTCGAAATCCTATGATTGCACTCACTGCAGATATGAAGCCTTTGTGGCGTTTTTTGGGACAATTTATGAATCGGATTCGGAAAAATTTGTCGTTATTCTGTGGATTATCTGTGGATGAATTGTGGACTAACTCCGGAACATCTGTGGACTAGCTGTGGATCATCTGTGCGTAAAGCGGCTGAACCCGCCCGGGGCGCGGACTTGCAAAAAAGTATTTACAAACACAATATATTGGGTTAATTTTATATAGCGACAACAAAATATAGTGGAATCAGGTGCTTCACCTCTACAGGAGTGCTGAAGCTTAATAGGGAAGCGCGGTGCAAATCCGCTGTGGTCCCGCCACTGTAACCGGATGCTCGACAGCGTCATGAAGCGCTGCAGAGCAGTATCCTGAGGCTCACGCCACTGAGGGACATTCCCCCCTTGGGAAGGCGCCTTAAGGATTCACCGGAAGCCAGGAGACCTGCCTGTTTCCGGGCACCATCATTTACGCCTGCGAGGAACAGGAGAGGTGTCCGCATGCGGCCTGCACAAGCAGATTTAGCCTTCCCTAAGACGGGGAGCCAAGGCTGCCGATACCTGAAGGCGATATTCCCTATTGCCTTCAGGTATCGGCTTCTGCGGGAAAGCTTATTTCCATGGAGACCATCCGCAAATATCCGCGCTCCGGTTATTTGCGCCACGCATCCGGGCATTTTCCGCCTTCCTCGGCGGGAGATGCTTTTTTATTAATGTCAGTTAGCCTGGTTAGAACGTTCTTATATATCGAGAGGAGAGTGCTGCACAATGACGCTGCTGGAGAAACGGTACAACGCTGAACAAACTACACAAGAGGTTATGTTAGAGGAAGTTATCCATTTGGGGCGCGATATTATCGACAGCCGGGATTTGGATCTGCTGCGTGAGAATGCCAATTTGAACGGGGAGAGCTTTTCCGGCAAAATGAGCAAGTTCGGCAGTGAATACTCCAAGTGGTATGCCCGTAACTTCACGATGCCGCCGCAACTGGTGCAGGCTTCCCTCGATAACGTGGTGTATGTCCATGACCTGGACCAGTACGTCATCGGAACGACCAACTGCATCTTTATCCCGTTCGAGCGGCTGCTCCGCGAAGGCTTCAACACCGGCAACGGCAGTGTGCGGCCACCGAACTCGATTATGACCGCGATGTCACTGGTGGCAATTATTTTCCAGTCTCAGCAAAATGCCCAGTACGGCGGCGTGTCCGCCAACAAGCTGGATTTTGATCTGGCTCCTTATGTAACTAAGTCCTTCGCCAAGCTGTTCCGCAAGGGACTGGAGTACTTCGAAGAAGGACAAGCCGGTGAGCATCTTGGCGAAGTTAACATGAGCCGCAGCGATCTGGCTAAGCAGTATCCGCGGGCCTTCCGCTTTGCGCTGAAGGAGACGGAGAGCGAGACACTGCAGGCGGCAGAGAGCATGATACATAACCTGAATACGATGTCCAGCCGCTCGGGCGGTCAGATTCCTTTTACCAGTATTAACTATGGTACCTGCACTTCGCCAGAGGGCCAGCTTGTCATCAGCTCGCTGCTGACGGCGACCATGAACGGCCTGGGCAGCGGTGAAACGCCGGTGTTCCCTATCCAGATCTTCAAATGCAAGCAAGGTGTCAACCAGCAGCAGGGCGATCCTAACTATGAGCTGTTCCTAAAGGCCGCCGAGTGCTCCGCGCGCAGACTGTATCCGAACTTCGCCAATCTCGATGCGCCGCTCAACCTGCAATATTACGATCCGGCCGACCCGGATACTGAATTTGCAACTATGGGCTGCCGCACCCGGGTGCTTGGTGACCGCTTCGGACGCAACCACTGCTCCGGCAAAGGCAATCTGTCTTTTAACACACTCAACCTGGTGCGTCTCGGGCTGGCTCACGGCACGGTTACAGGCCGCCGCCTGGTAGCCGACGAGCAAGGCTTCTATGATGATCTGAACCATTATATGGACATCGCTCTGGATGGACTGCTCCACCGCTTCCGCATCCAGGCCGCCCAGAAGGCCAAAGCCTCCGACTTCATGATGCGTGAAGGGGTCTGGGAAGGCGGTCAAGAGCTGGCCCCTGAGGATAGCGTAGGCGAGCTGCTGAAGCACGGCAGTCTATCCATCGGCTTCATCGGGATGGCAGAGTGCATGAAGGCCATGTACGGCAAGCACCACGGCGAGGATATGGAGATTCATTCCAAAGCGCTCGCCATCGTCCGCCATATGCGGGAATATTGCGACCGCAAGAGCGAGGAGCTTAACCTCAACATCACGCTGTTCGCCACACCGGCTGAAGGACTGTCCGGCAAATTCACGAAGGTCGACCGCAAGGTGCTTGGTTCCATCCCAGGCGTTACCGACCGCGAATACTATACGAACTCCTTCCATGTTCCGGTCTATCATGAGCTAAGCGCAGCCCAGAAGATCAGCCTGGAAGCTCCGTTCCACGAATATTGCAACGCCGGCGCGATCTCTTATGTCGAGCTGAACGGCAATGCCCGCAGCAATCCGGCGGCTTTTGTGAAGATCATCAAGTACGCGCTGGAGCAGCAGGTCAGCTACTTCAGCATCAACCATCCGATTGACCGCTGCTCGGCCTGCGGCTACGAAGGTGTCATTGGCACGAACTGCCCTTCTTGTGACGCGCATGAGAATGACGTGCATATTCGCCGATTGCGCCGGGTAACCGGCTATCTGACCGGCGATTATCAGACCCGCTTCAACGCCGCCAAGCAAGCTGAAGTGCGGGACCGCGTTAAGCATCTATGAATATTTGCGGCTACTACCCTGAATCAATCAACGAGGGAGAGGGCATGCGGGCCGTCATCTTCCTCAGCGGCTGCCGCCACCGCTGCCCGGGCTGCTTCAATCCGAAGACCTGGAATTTCAATTACGGCGAGCCCTTCACCCTGGAGCGGCAGCGGGAGATTATTGCGGAAATGGCCGCAAATCCGCTGCTCGACGGGCTGACGCTGGCAGGCGGCGATCCTTTTTTCTCGGCAGAGGAGGCTGCGGGCTTCATTCAGGAGCTGCGCAGCTTGCTGCCGGACTTCTCCATCTGGATTTACACAGGCTATACCTACGAAGAGCTTACAGCCGCTCCAGGCTCACCGGAGTGGAACCTGCTGAGCTTGTGCCATGTGGTCATTGACGGCCGATTTGTGGAAGAGCTTAAAGACACCACCCTCCCCTACCGTGGGAGCAGCAATCAGCGGATTATTGACATTCCGGCCAGTCTTGCCGGTACGGAGATCGTGCACTGGCAGCCGGCTGAGCTATAACTTACGTTAACTTTCAAAAGGCAGGCCAAGCGTAAATGCGGGCCGCCTTCTGCGCTCATATAATTCAATTTTTGATATTGAAAATTATACCCAAAAAACGAAGGGATGTATGAACCATGCCACAGCTCGTAGTGAAACCCGATAACCGCCAATTGGCTTTTGATGAAATCCGCCTCTCCGTATACGCCGACCGTATCCTGAAAGGTCTTGACCAGCTAAGCAAAGAAACTCTGCTGCGCGGAGTGCAGTCCAAGCTGCGGCGTGACGAGGTTAGCGGAGAAGAGATCAGCAGCGCCTTCACGATGAGCGCACTCGAGCTTGTAACCAAGGAAGAGCCGGACTGGAAGTTCGCCGCTGCGCGGTCGCTTTTGACTTCCCTGTATAAGAAAGCTGCCGTCAACCGCCGCTACAAGGCCTACCCGGACGAACCTTATGGCGAGCTCTACCCCCTGATCACCGATCTGGTCAAAAAAGGCATCTACCGCGAAGAGCTGCTTACTTACTATACCAAGGAGCAGATTGTAGAGCTTGGCGGCTGCATCGACTACACGCGCGACCTGCTGTTCGATTATATCGGCCTTTTGACTCTCTCGGACCGTTATCTGGCCCATGATTTCGACGGGCGTGTAATGGAGCTGCCGCAGGAGCGCTATATGATCATCGCCATGTTCCTCATGCACACCGAGCCGGAAGAGAAACGTCTGGATCTGGTAAAAGAAGCCTACTGGGCGATGAGCAACATCTACATGACCGCTGCTACACCAACCATGTCCAACGCAGGTAAAAAGGTTGCCGGACAGCTCTCCAGCTGCTTCATCGACACTGTGGACGACTCCCTCGAAGGCATCTTCGACTCCAATACCGATGTGGCCCGGCTCAGCAAAATGGGCGGAGGCATCGGCGTCTACCTCGGCAAGGTGCGGGCCCGCGGCTCCGATATCCGCGGCCACAAGAACACCAGCTCCGGCGTCATCCCCTGGATTCGCCAGCTCAACAATACCGCTGTCAGCGTAGATCAGCTTGGCACGCGCAAAGGCGCGGTCGCCGTCTACCTTGACGTTTTCCATAAAGACATTCTCGCCTTCCTCGACCTCAAGCTGAACAACGGCGACGAGCGGATGCGCGCGCATGACGTGTTCCACGGTGTCTGCCTGCCCGATCTGTTCATGGAGGCTGTGGAGGCACGCGGCCACTGGAACCTGTTCTGCCCGCATGAAGTGAAGAAGGTTATGGGCTGGAAGGATGCAAACGGGCGGGCGCTGGGTCTGGAGGACTTCTATGACGAGGAGCTGGGGCAAGGCACATTCCGCAAAAAATATGCCGAAGCTACCGCCAATCTGGAGCTCTCCCGTATCACGGTTCCGGCCATCGACATCATGAAGCGGATTATGAAATCGCAGCTCGAGACAGGTACACCATACATGTTCTACCGTGATACGGTGAACCGTTCCAACCCGAACCGCCACCAGGGGATGGTCTTCTCCTCCAACCTGTGCACAGAGATTATGCAGAATCAGTCGGCTACTGTGATCGAGCAGGAGGAGCTTGTTACGAAGGACGGCCAGACCCGGATTGTCATCTCCAAAATCCCCGGCGACTTCGTAGTCTGCAACCTGAACTCCATTCACCTGGCACGCGCTGTTCCGGCCGGTGTGCTAGAGCGTCTGGTGCCAATTCAGGTCCGTATGCTCGACAATGTTATCGACATCAACAATATTGAAGTGCTGCAGGCACAGTATACGAACAGCCAATACCGCGCTGTCGGCCTCGGCACCTTCGGCCTGCATCACCTGCTGGCGCTGGAGGGCATCCGCTGGGAGTCCGAGGAAGCCGTGGAATACAACAATCATCTGTACGAGCACATCAACTATTTGCTGGTACGCTCAAGCCTTGCGCTGGCCCGCGAGAAGGGCCGTTATCCGAAGTTTGCCGGCTCTGACTGGGAGACTGGCGCTTACTTCACCTCACGCGGCTATACCAGCGGCGAGCAGGAAGGCAAATATGTGACGACTGAGCAATGGCGTCAACTCCAGCAGGAAGTCGCTGCGGACGGCGTGCGCAACGCCTGGATGTTCGCGATTGCCCCGAACGGCTCGACCTCGATCATCGCCGGCTCCACAGCCAGCATTGATCCGCTCTACGAGCTGCTCTCCTACGAGGAGAAGACCACCTATAAGATCGCCAATCCGGCCCCGGATCTGTCCGAGAAGACAATCTGGTACTACAAAACGGCGTTCCTAATCGACCAGAACTGGTCAATCCGCATGGCCTCGGCCCGCCAGCGCCACGTTGACCAGGGACAGAGCTTCAACCTGTACGTGACCCCGGACATCAAGGCCACCGATTTCCTGGCGCTGCACCTGAACGCCTGGAAGGGCGGTCTGAAATCGACCTATTATGTGCGGAGCCGTGCACTAACTATTGAAGAGTGCGAGTCTTGCGCGAGCTAATTGTCTTAGTCCCTTCGAACAGAAAACGGTGATATATTCGTACACGCACCGCCCTGCCGAATAACTGCACTTTGTACAGCTATAGCCTGACTTTTGGCAGATAAACACAATTTAGCTGCACTCTGTACAATTATCCAGGCGAAAATCGGCTAAATTGCAGAAATTCTCTATTTTTAATTGCAGAAACTACAGTTATAGCTCATGAAAAGGCTCCACAGCAGTAAATAGCTGCAGTAAATACATTTATCTACGTGGATGCCACAATAGCATTCTTTCTTTCAAACGTTTCACTATATAGTCACAGTCGTTTCAATGAGAATATCAGGCGGAAGACCGCTTCATGCAAAATACAGGAGGGAATAAGCAATGCAACTGCAAAAAATTTTTAATACCGAAGCCCCGAACCAGTCCACCCGCATCATCGACGGGGAATGCTCGGGCATTCTGAACTGGAACGATATCCGCATGCCGCATATGTATAAGCTATACAAGGTGCTGCTGCTGAACCACTGGATCGCCGATGAAATCCCGATGTCGAAGGATGCGCAGCAGTTCCCGCTGCTGGAGGCAGAGGAACAACGCGTGTTCAAAATCAACATCAGCCTGCTGGCGGTGCTCGATTCGATGCAGACGATGTTCGTCGGCGATGTGAAGCGGTATTTTACCGACTCTTCTCTGGAGGCGATTTCGGCAATCATCGGGCAGCAGGAGGTTGTGCACAACCAATCCTACTCCTACGTCCTGTCTTCGATTGTCTCGGAGAGCGAGCAGAAGGAGATTTTTGAGTACTGGAAGCATGATCCAGTGCTGCTGGAGCGCAACCAGTTCATTTCGAACATCTACCAGGAGTTCCGCGATGCACCGTCCAAGGAGACCTTCTTCCGTGCGCTGGTGGCGGATCTGATTCTGGAGGGGATTTTCTTCTACAGCACCTTCGCCTTCTTCTACAACCTGGCCCGCGACCAGAAAATGATGGCAACCAGCCAGATGATCTCCTACATTCAGCGCGACGAGAATCAGCACTGCTACTTCTTCGCAGAGGTGTTCAAGCAACTGCTGATTGATTTCCCTGAGCTGAACACGCCGGAGAACATGGATTATGTCTACCGTACCATCGACCGTGCCGTAGAGCTTGAGACTAACTGGGGATATTACACGCTCACCAACGTGCCGGGCATTGATATGAACGAGCTGAGCGACTACATCAAATACATCGCCAACAAACGCCTGACCCTGATGGGCCTGGACAAAGCCTACCAAGGCGTAGACGTCAACTGCATGCCGTGGATCAAGCCTTTCTCCGACGAAGCGCTGAACGCGACCAAAACCGACTTCTTCGAAGCCAAGTCCCGCAACTACGGCAAGGTCGGCGACGACAACGGGTTTGATGATTTGTAAGCATCTAAAAAGCCCTTTACATCCAATCCGGGTGTACAGGGCTTTTGCCGTTTAAATAACAAATAGAACAAAAAAGGCAACAATAACGAAAATCCCCCCAATCGTTAAGAGCGTCTTTTTTAGTTCGGGTATATAATTTCGATTTCTTTTACCGGCTATTGCAGCAACCCCTACAATTATCAAATATGCAACCAGTAACCAGACCACTCCACTCATTCTGTCAGTCAAACAATCCCCCCCTAAATTAATTTAAAGCCATTTTGAAATAGTCATCATCCGTTGCGAAGTGAGTATTTGCTCCAACATCGTTTTGTATAAACCGCTGAAGCTCTTCCATCCCATAAGTATTACACTTCCAAATAAAAGAAGCTATAATCATAGAAAATCCTTTGGATTTATTAACAATAATTTCTTGACCGCATTCTTTTCCTTTTGTTCTTTCTCCAATTAGTTGAACCGATTTCAAATTAGTCTTCAATGCCAAAGCGGCAACTTCGCTACAGCTAGCAGTTTGTTCGTTAACGAAAACATAAATTTTTTCATAGCTTAGCGGCGCAAATTCATCTGAATAGTAAGTTACTTTTTTATTTTTATAATATAAGGTTACTATCTCTTTTTTACCTTTAATAAGAAATCGACAAAACGACATACAAGCATCAATGTATCCACCCGGAGAATCTCTTAAATCCAAAATTAGATATGGACGATCCTTATACTGGTTCATGATTTGAAATGCCTGATCCACTGATTTTTTCGTAAAGTAAGACAAGTTTATGTAGAGAAAATCCTCCACCAATCTATATTCAAAATGCTTTTGCTCTTTGATATCAACACTGTCCGAGTGGGCTTTTCCAATTAAAAAATCAGTAAAAACAGTTCCCCTAGTATCTTGAATAAATTGTTTAAAGGATTTGAGATCAACTATGGTCGAATTCATCAACTCGCTTTTCAATTGTTGATATCGCTGATCCTGATTCAAAAATATGTCATTGAGCTCATAGTACTCCATGCACTCTTTGATCAACTCAGACTCATCGTTATTTTTATGCGAAAATATCATCAGATTCCCCCCTCTGTTCAATCGTTGAGCAATTTGATCTCATAAGCTTCAGAGAGTTTCTGAATATTCAGGACCAAGCGTTCCCGTCTTGAACTTCTGGCAATTAACAAAGAAAGAGTTGTAAGCAATATACCTAAAGCCACAGCCCCTAGGGTGATCCATAATCCCGTAGGTAGAATAGAAGCAAATAGAAAAGGAGCGAAAGGAAACAAAAAGTTAAATATACTGAATACACCAGTCAAATACTGCTTCCATTTGGTGAAATCCACATTGTGCACTGTCGCTGCCGCAAGGAGTGAGAAGCCCAGAAATGAGAACGCAATGTTCTCTATGAAGTATTGGACGTCACTGATAAAAAATTGACCGCTGATTAGCAGACTGCCAAACGAAATCATTAACAAATATATTTGTGCAATAATAAAGCCCGATCCTGCTACCAGCATCCAGTTTGCAAACCACAATTTGAAGGGTGTGAGCGGTGTCGTCAACAATGTTTCACTGTGTACCAGATCCTCAATGTTCCAATGCCCCAGATTTCCAAGCAACATGCATGCCAGAGAGAAATAGGACACAATAATATGGCGGGGAACGGAGAAGCCCGTTAATAAGGCAAAATAGATAATCGGTAAAACAAGAGTGATAAATAATTTTATTTTATTTGTACGTATTTCTTTATATCGTTTCCATAAAAGAGCATTCATTCTATCTCATACTCCCTTCAAAGAACCTGTTCCACTCTTGTTTCGGCAAGAACTGCTGCTGGAAACCCAAAATGAGAATAGATGTCAAAATAAAAAATATTAGGCAGTAGCTAACCGGAAGCAACAAATACAAGAGCATGATTACAAGGACATAACCTATTTCAATAAGATAATTCCATATTTTACCCATTCGTTTCTGTAGCAGCGTTCTCATAAGGATCAGCCGCCCTACAGGAAATAATGACACATACAATCCGCCAATAAATAAAAGATCCACAGGTTTCAGTATGAGGTTATGGCCCGTGAACTCCATAACAGCTAAAGCGATAAGTGTGGTTCCAATACTCATACAAAAGGAGCACAGCATGGCCGCTTGGACGGTTTTTCCTACTATCTTCTCAATCGAGTATCCGAGAACTACCAGTGTCTCTTCATGCCCCCGTAAATAATCAGTGCAGAGCATTTTCAGTACAGCCAGAAAACAAAAATAAGGCAATAACACAATGAAATTAAGATAGGCCTGTGATTGAAGGAGGCTAATAAGTATGATGGAATAAAATACAAAGGTAACCCATCTCTGCCTGAACATTTTAATAGAAAGCCACATCACAGGATTCTGAAGTATCTTCATGAGGATTCCATCATTTCATTCATCTCTTCAATTTGAAATATAAACCGGTATAGCTTCTCCATGTCTGCTTCCTCAGGAGTTCCGGTAAGATACTTCGCAGCTAAACCCACGTAGTTGCCCTCCTCAATCAATTTTCCATTTTTAATAAACCCATACACATCACAGACTTTCTTCAGTTCGCTTAAATGATGGGAATTAATGAATACGGTTAGACCTCTACTCTTCATTTCCTTGATATATTTCCTCAGCATATAATTACCTTCCACATCCAGCCCTCTGGTCGGCTCATCCAGAATAAGCAATTGCGGTTTGCCGATAAAAGCTCTGGCCAAAGCCAATCTTTGCCTCATGCCCCGGGAGAAGAAGGTGATCTTGCTATCTTTGTGCTGTTCTAAATCAACCATTCTAATGCATTCGTTGATGTCTTTGTCCCTTTGTTGCCTGGATGCCTTGGGAAAGAAAACACGGTGAAACAACTCAATGTTCTCCCAGGCTGTCAGACTTTTATATAATCCCAACTGATCCAGCACACAACCAATTTGCTTTCTAATCTCATTAAACGAAGAATCACTACTCTTAATTCCATTGACAGCAACCGTTCCGCTCGAGGGTCTGTAGATATCGAGAATGGTTCGTGTCAGCGTTGTTTTTCCTGCCCCATTTGGACCTATCAAACCGTACACCTGGCCCGTTTTAACTGTTAGGTTAATATCCTCAAGCACGGTTGACGTTCCAAAGGTTTTACTTAATTGGTCAATGACGATGTCCATTTTCCTTCCTCCAAATCATATTGACAGCCCTCCGTATTAAAAAATGAACAAGAGCTGCAAGCATAGCGGAATTCACAATAAGCACATTTATTTCCATACTTGTCTACGCTTTTTTTCCAGTACTCAGACATCAGCTTTTGAAGTGCCCAGTGAAACCCGTTATTTTTAAAATTCCCAACTTTGCTTTTTAATTCCATACAAGGATATATAGAGCCATCATATGTCACCAGTACTTTTTTATCAAGGCAGTGATCTCCTAATTTTCTTGCAAAAAAAGAATCAAAATCCACATTAACCATATTTTTAGCGGTTATGGGAATAGGCTTGGTTCTTGAAAAAACCACCTGCCAAGATTCAGGGATCAACTTTGGCTTTTCTTTACTCTCGAAGTCATAAAGAATAAGCGAGACCATTTTGTGCTCCTTATACTTTCTAACAATATTCTTTAGTTCGCTTTGCCGAAATAACGATATGATGAGATGGCTTTCCTCTGGCAGTCCTTCAATCTTCCCGGTACCATTCGTGTGAACAGAGAGTGAAATACCTTTGGCAAGAATATATTCTGCTATTTTTTTGAAATAGGGACTTGTCGAAGCCTCACCACCTGTCAGCAAAATAGTATTGACTCCATAACCATTTAATTTGTCTACAACCAGCAACCAATCCTCCATACTCAGAGCTGACTCCCCGCCCTCAATTACCCTACAGCTTGGGCAGAACACTTCCCCGCAAAATTTACAATTCAGGTTGCATTCATTCGTAAGCTGAAGAGTGGCCGTTTCAATAAAAGGGGTGTTTTTGTGCATTTTTTTCTCATTATAGACATTGACAGATCTGAATTTATCCATAAAGACAGGCTTTTCTGAGAAGAAGCCCCAGTTATATTTTGCGAAAAACGTATTTAACATCTCAAATTCAAGCTCTGAAATGGGTTCCCCGCCCTCAGCTTTCCTAATCCCCTCAGCTAAACGGTTATCAATCCACAGTAACTTTTCGTCCACCAAATTATGCAGTATCGACTTTTTTTGCCCGGTTACCAAATAGACCTCTGGTTTCAACTTAAAATAGCTCATATGCACTCCCCTACTTCACTCATAGATTTAAAATAGTCAGAGGTTACTTCATCGAAAAGTTTCGGATTTTCTTCGAGCATACTCACAAATTCCCCCAATAGATTTTCTATAGTCTTTCTTTGCTGTAGGCATATTCCCGAGTTGCTTTCAAACCCGTTTTCCGTCTCGAAATTTTTGAAACATAAGTTACACAATCTAGAAATCGGACACTCCTCGCAATGAACACAGATATTTTGGTTATAGTCATTCAGGACTTTGGTGATTCTATCCAGGTCAAGACCCTCTTGAATGTCCCCAATTTCATAGGCACTGTTGATTTTTTCACATATTTGGAACTTGCCTTCTGTAGTAACATATAATTTTTCTCCCGGCACACACGTTCCTGTGTATGGCCTAATTACTGGCGAAGCCTCTCTTATCATTGGATGAAAAGCAAGGGTTGCATAAATACTTCCAAAAAAACGATATAAGAATTTATTTTTATCTATATCATTTGAAATAGCTTTTTCAAAAAAATTCTCTTTCAATTTATTATATTTTTCAAAAAAAACTGCCTCGTCACGATCATCGAACTGTGAATAATAAGTGCTGTTCTGTGTTTGAACCTGCCCTGTATGGATAACGGACAAGAGATTATCATCAAAAAAATTAGCCAGCTTTTCAAAGTCGGTTTTGAAATCAAAACAGGTTGCAATAGATAAACTGGCGTCGGGATACTTCTCTTTAAATTGATTAATATGCTTTAAAACGATATGAGCAGTCTCTCTCCCGTTTACATCCACCCTATTCCGGTCATGGTTCTCTGGATATCCGTCCAGACTGACAAGTACTGAAAAATGGTTTTCGTAAAGAAATTCCTGTATTTCAGATGTAAGAAGAAGACCATTGGTTGTGATATTATATAGAACCTCATATTCGCCATATTCTTTATTAATATAGTTAACGACCTGCTTTAGTAGAGGAATATTCGTTAGGGGTTCACCTCCATAGAAGCTTACGATTGATTTTCTCATGGGATTGCGCTCAAAAATTTTTTTGAAATTATCATAGTAAAAATCAACAGACGATTTGGCAACCTCCCAAGTCATTCTGCTGGTTCCATGTTCGCGAGTGTATGGATAGTGTTCTGAGTAAATACAATATTTGCATCTAAGATTACATGCTGAAGATATCTCCAGAATTAATTGTTTGAATCCATTTCCATCAATGTACAAATATTGATTCAGATTTGAAGCGTCAACACTTTCAATTTTTTGCTTGGATTGTAAGTTGAATTTATTCTTCAGCACTTCTAATCCCGGGTCATCCTCCTCGCTAACAATTTGCCCGGTTTCATTATCATAGAAATATCTATTTTTCCTTCTGCTCTCAAAATGGATGCCCTTCATTTATTTATCCTCCTTAAAATAGAGAGGAAAAGATGTTGTTCTCTTCCTCTCCTTTGATCCTATGAGTTCACACCGATAGCAACTGCTGCTGCAGCACTTGCACCTGTTGCAACCGTTGTCACTTCACCTGCTGCTGCAAGCGTAACGATTGCTGTTACAGGACCAAATACGGCACATGCAAGACAAACTGCACAACCTAAACATGCTGCGCAAGCTGCGCAGCCCAAACAGGCTACACATGCAGCAATTTCTTCCTTTTCGCCAATTTGAAATTCTTCTCCCAGATCAGAAATTGAGAAATATTCATCCGAATTCATGTTCTCACCTCCTTCATATGTATTCTCTCAGCTCTCTCATTCAATGCTTTGAAAATACCATAATGTAAAATACATCTATAATATTACATTTTTATCCTTATATTGATGTGATCTTTTTATCATTTTTTTACAAAAATAGATTATATTACTTTAAATGAGTATTTTTCGTATTTTAATATCTAAAAAGTAGATATACATAAAAAGAGCCTTTAATCTGTTAAATTAAAGGATACAAACGCAAAAAAGAACTCTTGGATTTATCTCAAGAGTTCTTTTTTGCGTTTCTGATTTACAGCCTTACTTACCAGCCTTACGCTCCGCCTTATGCGCTGTTTCTTCCGCCAGCTCCGCAAGCACGCTGTCCAGGCGCAGCTTGAGCTCGTCTGCGAGCTCGACGACTCCCTGATCATTACGTACCGCCTGCGAGTCTACCGCATATACACCGCCTAGAATATGGCGCGCGCCCAGCACAGAGAGCACTGGCTTCAGCGCATACTCAATCGTGAGCAGATGCGCCAGACTGCCGCCCATGAAGAGCGGGAGCAGGATTTTGCCGGCAAGGCCTTTTTCCGGGATCAGGTCCAGGAAGGTCTTGAGTACCCCTGTGTAAGATGCCTTGTATACCGGGCTGACCACAATTACTGCGTCGGCTTCGGCCACAAGGCCGTTAGCCTTAACGATGGCTTCGCTCTCGAAGCGGGTATGAATCAAGTCCTCCGCAGGCAGCTCCGCCACATTAATCCGATCTACCTCAAAACCATGCCCACGCAAATCGGCCTCCACATATTCAATAACCGCATTAACCCGGGAGACCAGGGATGGTGTTCCGTTGATGACAACTATTTTGGCCATTTTCTCCACCTCTTCCGTTCGTTATAATAAGGATCTGCCGCTATTCCGGGTGCAAACCCTTCAAATTTTAAGATAATCCTATCAGATTACAAGGAATATTGTCAAACCTTTAAAGCCTTGCGCAGGGCTCTTTCCTGAGCTATAATAAGCGGCAACACTACATCCCGATCAGGCCAATGACCGGCATCCAACCGTGAGGCGTCTGCGACCGGAGCAATTCACTTGTTCCCTAAGTTTACCGGGTTTCGCCCGTTACCGCGAAGACCAAAGAGGACCTTATCCTGCTGTGAAGCCAGGGGATTCGGTCAACCTGGGTGGCACCGCGAGCTGACGCTCCTCGTCCCATGGATGAGGGCGTTTTTTGTATTTTTTTAGACCAAAAGGAGCGAAGCGGCATGCTGGACATGAACTGGATCAGGGGAAATGAGGAAATCGTAAGAAATACGGCCAAGTGGAAAAGGGTAATCTTTCCGCTGGATGAGCTGCTGGAATGGGACGACAAACGGCGGGAGCTGCGGCGGGAGACCGAGCAGCAAAGAACGGAGAGAAACAGGCTGACCAAGGAGATCGAGCGTCTGCTGCGCCAGGGTGATGTCCCGGCTGGAGAAGCCGCCAAGGAGCAGGTGCGCGAGATTAACGGCAGGCTGACGAAGCTGGAGGCAGAGCTGGCTGAGGCGGAGCAGCACTGCGGCGAGCTGCTGCTTCTCGCGCCGAACCCGGTGTCGGCGGACACGCCCATCGGGGCCGATGACAGCGAGAACGTGGAGCTGCGGCGGACCGGCAGCCTGCCGGACTTTGGCTTCACACCGCGCGACCATGTGGAGCTCGGCGAGCTTCACGACATCATTGATATTCCGCGCGGGGTCAAAGCCGGAGGACCGCGCAGCTACGTGCTGAAGGGCGCGGGACTGTATCTGCACCTCGCCGTGCAGCGGCTGGCGCTAGATGTGCTGACAGAGCGCGGCTTCACCGTGATGGACGTGCCGGTTATTGTCCGCCCGGAGGCGCTGGAGCGGACCGGATTTTTCCCCGGCGGGATGGATCAGACCTATGAGCTGAACGGAGAAAAGCGCTGGCTGGCCGGAACCTCGGAGGTATCGCTCGTCTCCTTGTACAGCGACGAGATCGTTGATGCTGAAGCGCCGCTGCGGCTCGCCGGGATGTCGGCCTGCTTCCGCCGCGAGGTCGGCTCGGCGGGACGCGATGTGCGCGGCCTGTACCGGGTGCACCAGTTCTCGAAGATCGAACAGGTCGTGATCTGCAAGAATGATCCGGCAGAATCGGAGCAGATGCTGCAGGAGATTCTGGCGAATGCCGAGGATATCCTGCAGCTGCTGGAGCTGCCCTACCGCGTAGTGGCTGTGTGCAGCGGCGACATGTCGCTGAAGACGCACAAGCAATACGACATTGAGACCTGGATGCCGAGCAGAGGCGCATACGGCGAGACCCATTCGGCTTCGAATCTGCATGATTTCCAGGCCCGCCGCTCCGGCATCCGCTTCCGTGACGAGAACGGGCGCCTGCAATATTGCCACACCCTCAACAATACCGCAGTCGCCACACCGCGGATTCTGATTCCGCTGCTGGAGAACCATCAGCAGGAGGACGGTTCGATTTATATTCCAAAGGCGCTGCGCAAATATTTGGATGGGCAGGAGGTTCTTCCTGCAACGCTTCCGGTCAGGGATTAGAGAAGCTGACGTACATTGTACAATGCAAATAGACGGTTCCCGGAGCGCATATACGCGCTTTAGGAAACCGTCTTTTTTATGCAATCTGGCTATCTATTCCAGTGGCACTGTAACCTCAAACTCAGGAATAAACTCCTTGTCCACATAGCCCTCGGCATCAATACCGAGAATTTTGTAGGTCCGAATGGTCACTTGGTTGACCGGCTGTTGCAGTGGCTCGAATAAAGCATCCGTGGTTAGAACGTTTCCGCCTGTAGCGCTTAGCCCGACGCCTCCACTCAGCTCTTTCAATTGATTTCCTCGGTCGTCCACTATTTCAAACCCCATCGCAGGCAGCTTCTCATTGATTTTTTGCCCCTCCGGCAGCTCAATCCGTGTCGTGATACTGCTTGTAACGGGTGTGAGCTCCACCTTCTCAAGTGTAAAGAGCATTCCGCTATACTCACGGGTAATCGGCTCCGCGATAAGGTTGTTGACGGTTTTCTTTTCAACTGGAAGTGTAATGTGAAAAGGCTCCGAAATCCCGTCCACATGAACCGTCAGCAGCAGCTCGAACTTATCCGGCAAGGCCCGTCCCCCTTGACTGCGCATATCGGAGAATTGGACGATTCTTGAGCCTTCATCCTTTCCTTTTAAAGTAAATACTCCCGGGGCGCTTCCTCCGCCTGTCAGTCCATAAGCATGCAGGTCTTCACCATTAATTGAGACCTTAATGTCGCCCAAGAGGTCGCCGAGCTCTTGCATCAGGAACTTCTCCTCTGTGGTCTGGCGCTCAAGTCCAAGCGAGACCCGGACTCCGTCGAACAATACTTCAGGCACGGTCAGCGTCAATCCTTCGTGGCTATCGCTTTGATTCGGTGTCAGCGCCAGTCCCTTCTCATCCGCCGTCCGCAGCCCCAGATCCCCGGCAAGCTCAAAGATGGAGCCCAGCACGGGAATTCGCTCTATGGATGCCGCCAGTGTAGGCGAGATGAAGCCGACACTCAGAAAAGACAAGCATAGTATCAGTACGGAAGCCACGATTACAGCAGCCCATCGTCTTCTTCGTGGTGCCCTGTTGTTCCGCCCCTTTGCCTCAAACCGCTTCATAGTACGTTCCACCAGTTCCACTTCCACGGGAGTATCGCGGATCAATCTGCCAATGTGCTCTAGCCGTTCATCCCCTATTGTTGTACGGTTTTCCAATGAGCTTCCCTCCGTTCTCTTTCTGTCTGCCCAGCTTTTTGCGCAGCCGCTCGTATTTCTTGCGCACGGTAGCCGGGTTCATATCCATGGCAGCAGCGATATCGTCAAAGGTGTAATCCTCCAGCGCCCGCAGCAGCAAAATCTGCCGCTCCTCCATGCTGAGCTGCTCCAGCAGCCCATGCACCAGCTCGGTATATCCAAGGCCGGTTGCGGCAGGCTCTGAGTACTGCTGATGTCTTTTGTACAGTGCCAGGAGCCGGAAGCCCTTGCTCCTCTTTTTCATAAGGTCCAGGCAGTGGTTCCGCGCAATCCGGTACAGCCAGGCTGAAATAGACACCTTTTCCGTAAAACGGCCAATGTTCTCAAGCGCCTTAATAAAAATATCCTGCGCCGCGTCCTCCGCCTCCTCCTGACTGCCGAGCAGATAATAGCAGTACAGATAAACCGGTCTCTGAAAATGCCGGATCACCTGGGTGTAGGACTGCACATCGCCCCGCTGGACCTGCTCCACTATTAAGTTCAGTTCTGTTCCGGTGATTCCCCCGGAGGCTACCGCTTTATCCACAAGCCCCCTCCTTTCCCGCCTATATAACTGAAAAACACAGCGGTTTGTGACAGCAAGGCGCAAAATTATTTTCTTTTGAAGAAAATGTTCTATTTAATTGATATCTAAATTTAGTTCGTATATAATATAACAAAATATTAGTTCTATATTTATAGAACAAAAATTCGAGTTCAATACATAAAAATCACACTATATAAGTTGAACTTAAAAAAATCATAAAAAAGGTAGGAGTGCGGAGGGGAAGTTTGGAACTGGAGGAGCGGTAGCGACCGCCTGAGAGCTTTCCGTAGGAAAGCTGGCATCGTAAGCATAAGCTGTCTGCGGATTTCCACCGCGAAGAGCGGTATAAATCAAGAAATCTGCAGGCGGGCAGCGGCCGGAAGTCCAAACATTCCCCGCAGTTACGACCAGTACCCTAATATGAAAATCTAAAGTTCAACTTATATCGGAAATGAGGAGTTCGCATGAATTATAAGGTAGAAGTGGATTTTGCCCCGATGTATGAATGTTTTAGCAGCCTGGCCGCTTTTCTCGGGAAGCAGAATCACAATGCTCTGGAATCAGGAAAGCTCTGGGTCCGGGAGGTGCAGAAGAAGCTCACACCGGCTCATCTTCAGCAGATGCAGCAGTTCTCCAAGGATAACGGGGATTTCACACTCACGCCCTACATTTGGAGCTGCCCGGGGGAACGTTCCGTATCTGGCTTCCTGGATTGGTATGATGGCTTATCCCCGGGAGATCTGTATGAGATAAAAGCCCGTTTCGGGTCAACGGTGCCCTCCAATCTGGCCGAGCTGCGCAGCCGCGCTTCTGAAATTCTGCGGGAGTGGGATGAACGGTACTTCAGCGGAATAAATCCCGCTATCCTCGAAGGGCTGAAACAGGAAGCCGAGTTCCGGCGGACCACGCTGAACGGTGCCAATGGTATGGAGGTCTACGAGCAGGCGACGGAGGGGATGCGGTTTAGCCCCGGGGAACAAATGAAACAGATCATATTAATCCCGCAATATCATGCCCGTCCGCTGGTCACTTCCACTCTCTACGATGAATTTGTGTTCACCAGCTACTCCTGCGATGTGCTTCCACCGGAGGAAGGGCGTCCGGCTCCCGCACTGCTCCGGCTGACCCGGGCACTGTCGGATGAGACCCGGCTGTACATTCTCCGCCTGCTTGCGGACAAACAATTGAGCTTCACCGAAATTGTCCGGCAGGTCGGCCTGTCCAAAAGTACAATCCACTACCATCTCATCGCGCTGCGGGCGGCTGGGCTGGTTATTGTCCACAGCAACGGCAAAAGCGCGGCGTACAGCCTGCGTCTGGAAGCGCTGAATGGACTGCCGCAGCGAATGGCTGATTATTTAGAGAGCTGAACGGTCCACGAAAAGGAGTGAACACCCTATGCTGAAACGCAGCTATTATGGTCTGCTGTCAACGATTTCCCTAAGCGCCTTTGGAGATGCCTTCGGCCTGCTGGCAATGGAGTGGCTGGCCTATGAGCTGACCGGCTCCAAGCTGGTCATGGGGGCGCTGGCGCTCAGCTCCGGCATCCCGGAGCTGCTGCTGCGCCTGCTTGGCTCGCCGCTGTCCGACCGGCTGCCCCGCGTGCGGTTCATGGCCTGCCTGGCCGCTATCCGGCTGCTGGCCATCGCGCTCCCGCTGGGCATGGGCCTCGCCGGCCAGCTCCAGCTCTGGCATTTATTCGCCGCAGCGGGGCTTAGCGGCGCTTGCGCCGCGCTGTTCATGCCGACGGCGATGGCCGTTATCCCCGGTGTCGCCGACAGCCGGAAGCTGGTGCGCGCCTTCGCTGTCATCGACGGCTGCAAAGGTGCGGCGGCGCTGCTTGGGCCTGCGCTGGCCGGCGTATTGACCGCTGCCAGCGGGTCGCTTCCGGCCCTTGGCGTCAATATGCTCTGCTACATTGCCGCTATCGCCACGCTGCTGTGCCTGCCGAAGCAGCCCAAGCCGGCTGCCGCCACAAGCAGAAGCAGCTTCTCCATTTCCGGCTACATACGTGAAATTGCCGAAGGCTTCACCTTCTATAAGCAGTTTCCGGCTATGCTTATGATTATGCTTATGGCTTCGGTCAGCAACCTAAGCTCCATCGCCGTCTGGACGATGATGGTCCCTTATGTGCGCGAAGTGCTCCACCGGAATGCGGCGGCTATGGGTACGCTGACCACAGCTTCGGCACTCGGAACGCTGGTTGGGCTTGGGGTGATCTCTCTGCTGGGCGAGATTACACATAGACGTCTGGTAATGCTGGGCAGTCTGGGAACCATAGGTGTCATTACATCCATATGGGGACTGATCCCAAGCTTTCCCTTTGCTCTTGCTGCTGTATTTGTATCCGGCGCTCTGGGCCCTTTCTTCGGCTCGTTAAGCTCCTCCCTGCACGGCCGTCTGGTTCCTGCGAGCCTTCAGGGGCGGGTGAACTCCATCCGTTTTCTAATTGGCGGCAGCCTGCAGCCCTTTGGCGCTTTTATCGGAGGGGCGGTTGCCGAGGCCTATGGTGTGCCTGCATTGTTCCTTGCCGCCGGACTGCTCCCGGCGTTATGCGCCGCAGCGGCATTGCTGCTTCCCGGTCTCCGGATGCTCGATGGCGATCTTGCCGCGCTTGAAGCCAGACATCTGAAGAGCAGTAGGCCGGCATCTGCAGTGCAAAACATGCTAGCGAAATAGCAGCAAACCGCTGACCAGAGGGGATTTTGCAGCGAATATTGGTCAAGCCGCACAGCACAAAAACAGGCGATGCCGGTATTCCCGGAGCATCGCCTGCAGGCTGAAGTTATTCTTTTAGCTAATTCTCAAGATTCCATCCAAGCCTCGTCGTCCTCGTAATGGCTCGTATCCCCGTGGAGCAGAATCTCCACCTTGCCGTCGGTAAATTCGAGCTTGCACAGACAGGTAGGATAAATATAAGGCAGCTCCCACAGCTTGTTCATGACTCTCTCTTCGAAGTAGGCCATCAGCACTTTGATCACTACCGTATGCGTAACAATCAGGATATTCTGCCCCTCATGCTCCTCCACGATTTCCCCCAGCTTATCGAGCGCACGCTTCTGCACTCCGGTAAAGGTCTCGCTGCCCTCAACGCTGAATTTCTCCGGGTCCTGCCAGAAATAGCGGTGCTGCTCCGGGTCCTGTGTCTGAATCTCCGCCGAGTCGCGCCCTTCCCAATGCCCCATGCTGATCTCCTTGAACTCGTCACAGGGAATCAGCGGCACATTCCGCTCCCCGCGGACAAGCTCTGCCGTCCGCTGCGCCCGGGGACTAGAGCTTGTATAAATGACATCAAGATGTTCCTGCCGCAGCCCCTTGTTCAGCCACTTCGCCTGCAGCACACCAAGCGGCGTAAGCGCCGAATCGAGATGCCCCTGCATCCGGTTCTGCACATTCCACTCTGTCTGTCCATGCCGTGTCAAAAAAACCGTTGTTGTAGCCATATCCATCCACCCCTTTTTTATAACAAACACGATCCGATTCTCAAAGCTACAGCCGGTTCCGTCCCAGCCACTTCACAGCATAATCCACAATCTCACGCTGCGGGATGAGCTCAGCTGCGGCTGCGGCGATAGTTCCATATGTAATCCGTCCCGTCTCTTGTCCAAACTCTTCACCAATCCTGGCAAAATCGTCCGAGTTCCAGTTGCAGTCCTTGAACTCCACCCATTGTCTGACGCCACCCGCCAGCATCGGCGCTCCCGCGATGACCTCCTGCTTCCCGGCATACTCCGCCCGGTATTCAGCCAAATGCAGCGAAGTATTGTTGTAATTGTCTACCCCAAGCAGCAGCACGCTGCCATTCAGCTCATAGATTCGGGCCAAGGGAGACCGTTCACCCAGACCATACTCCAGCGCATGGCCGTCAATAATCACATCCCGGTGCTTGCCCCATGCTGCAAAAGAGTGAATCGGATGGCTGCTGCGCCTAACACCCTTTTGCTTGCGGAAGGTGTCGGGAATAATCCCCATTCCCCGCAGCAGCGTAAGGTCCGGGTCGTAGGCCGGCATCTGCTCCCGGATGCTCTGCCACCATGACTCCGGCACCGGCGGATTACTCCAGCCCGACGGATCGGTCAGATCGGAAGAGTGGGTCGGCATCACGAGCGTTCCCTCTTCCCCAAGCACCTGCTCCAGCGCAAGAATAACGGCAACCGGCCCGCCAGCCACCCACTGGCCCAGCGATTTAAAGGATGAATGCAGCAGTAGCGTCATGCCCTCCTGCACACCCAGGCTCCGAAAATCTGCCGCCAGCGTCTCTACAGTAATTAATTCTCCTTGTATCTCTTCCATTCAACACTCCACCTTCACATTTGCCTAGCCCAGCCCAGTCCAACTTTGCACGCCGAACCTTGCGTTTTCTTCGATTGTTTACTTAATTAGGTGGAATTTGGGCAACTAATTCTTCTTATAACAAAGGTAATCCGGGTTTAGGTGGAATGAATCCATTTACATTTTCAAGAATCGCTGAAATATAGCCAAAAGGCGCTTCTACCGGAATTTTAAGTGACCTTTTTCCACCTAATTCGTAAAATGGCCTGAAAGTTAATAAATTAGTTGTACTTTTTCCCACTAACTAAAAGTAAGTCCAGAGTCAGAGGCGACCCCGGGCAGCGGCGCTGCCTGTGAGCCAAAGAGCCAGGCGGTGGCACTATCTGCCGCATAGGCCAGATGCTAACGCTACTTGCCGAGCCATAGGCCGGGCGGCGGCGCTGCCTATTAACCATTGAGCCAGGCGGTAGCACTATCTGCCGCATAGGCCAGATGCTGACGCTGCTTGCCGAGCCACAGGCCGGGCGGCGGCGCTGCCTATTAACCATTGAGCCAGGCGGTAGCACTATCTGCCGCATAGGCCAGATGCTGACGCTGCTTGCCGAGCCACAGGCCAGGCCGCGTCTGGTCTAGCCACGGAACCAGACGGCAGCTCCATACGCAAAACCCACAGGCCAAACTGTGGCGCTGCCTACTAACCGCAAGCCAGTAGGCAGCGCCACAAGCCGGTCTGTCAAGCTTCCCCACCTCTCCTCGGATGCTTGAACGCTTCCCGCCGCATCGCCCTGCCCATCGTCACCTCAGCGACGCATACTCGCAGCCAGCAGCAGCGCCCTCCCACGCTCCGGCCTACGATTCCTTATCCCCCACATTCCCGGAATACCGCTCCAGCAGGAGCTTGGCGCGGTATTCGCCGGGCGCGATGCCCTCCAGCTCCTTGAACACACGGGTGAACTGCTTGCTAGTCTCGAAGCCGACTGCTTCGGAGACGCCGGCCAGCTTGATCCGGTTCTCGGAGAGCAGCGATTTGGCGTGGCGGATGCGGACTCTTTTGAGATACAGCACAAAGCTCTCTCCAGTGTAGGCCTTGAAGGCCTCACTGAAATAAGAATAATTCAGCGACACATGGTTGCTCACCATCGCCATATTCAGTTGGCGGGCATAGTTCGCCTCGATGTAAGCCAGCGCTTCCTCCATATCGGCATGCTCGGTGTGGGCCGATCTAATTCCTATAATATAATCGTTCACTGTGATGAGCAAATGCTCAAGTGTCCGGTAATAGTCGTGGAAATGGCGGAAATTATACAGATTGCCTACCGTCCGGTACAGCTTCAACACTTCTACAGAGGCCTCCCCGTGCAAGCGGAACACCTCATCCAGCACCCGTTCGTTCATGCTCCGGCCCACACTCTCCACATACGCCAGATCCAAATGCTGCAGCTGATCGAGCTGAAAAATCGTCCCGAGTAAGCTCTTAATCTCCTTCTCGCGGTCTGTGCCCAGCATGTTCAGCAGCTTGCGCAGCTCCTCCTCCGGCGCAGGGAACTGCAGCCGCCCTTCCCGCAGATCCGCGTAGTCCATGAAGCTGGCCTGCGGCGGAAGGAAGGTATACTGCAGCGCCCGGCAGGCTTCCCGGTACCCGGTGTGGAAGTCTGCCGGATTCCGGGCTTCGCAGCCGATGCCGATCAGCAGCCCCTCCAGCTCCCGCGAAGCAGCCAGCCCGGCCAGCTCCCTGAAATCGTCCCTGCTCCTTCCGACCAGCACCAGCTTCCCTTCCCAGTCCGTCAGAATCTCCGCGAACCGTTCCTTCAGCGGGCCGCTCAGCCGTTCCACCACCCCCTGCACTTCCGCAGGCTTCATTCGCGAGCCGTCGTTATAATAGAAATTCAGCACCCCTACTGTAAAAGGAACCGGCAGCCGCTTCAGCTCCTCCTGCTGCTCCGGGGAAGGCTGAACAGCCTCCTGCAGCAGCAATCCGCGCAGACGGGTAGTGCGCAGCTCCCTGCGGTAGCCTTCCGCCTCCTCCGCACGCTTGCGTGAGCTCGACTCCTGCTCCCGCCACTCCCGCCCAATCTGCTCCAGAATCCCGAACAGCTCCTCGCGGCGGATCGGCTTCAGCAGATAGTCCTTCACGCGGTAACGGATGGCGCTTTTCGCATATTCGAAATCATCGTAGCCGCTCAGGATTACAACGGCCGGCCCCTCACCGCCTGGCCCCGCTTCAGCGGACAGACGCTCCAGCAGCGTAATCCCATCCATGACCGGCATGCGGATATCGGTAATAATAATATCCCTGCGTTCCTGCCGGTAGAGCGCGAGCGCCTCCTCCCCGTTCCCCGCAAGCGCGATGCTGTATACGGACGGGTATTCCCGTTCAATCATGGCCCGCAGGCCATGGCGGATCATTTTTTCATCATCAATTATCAGCAGCTTCTTCATGTCTGTCGATCCCCTGTCAAAAGAACTTTAGGCAGCGTCATTAACACCGTCGTCCACTTCCCCACTTCACTCCGCACCTCCAGCCCGTAGGCCCCGCCGTAGAAGAGCTGCAGCCGCTGATGCACATTGCGCAGTCCGATGCCTCCTCCTCTGTAGCCGCCTGCTGCAAATCCGGAGGCATCCGCACCCGGCTCCTCTTTGGCATAGATAGATTCATGCAGCTCCGATAGCCGCTCTGGTGTTAGCCCGCAGCCATTATCGCGGATCGCGATTAAGATATCTCCCTCCGCCTCCGAAATCCGGATGGCAATGCTCCGCTCGGCAAGCTCTTCCGCTCCGGTGGACCAGGCGTGCTTCACACTGTTCTCCACAATCGGCTGCAGCGACATCTTCAGCACTTCAAGCTCCAGATAAGGGGCGTCAATTCCCAGCTCCAGCATAACCGGATGCTCAAACCGGATATTCATCACTTCAATGTAATTTTCGATATGGCGGATTTCATCCCGCAGCTTCACATACTCGCCGGACCATTTGAAGTTATAGCGCATCATGCCGCCAAGCGAGGTCAGTGCATCGGAGATAGCCCGCTGATTCTCAATTTCCGCCAGCATTTTAATATTCTCCAGCGTGTTATAAAGGAAATGGGCATCAATCTGGTTATGCAGTGTCCGAAGTTCAGCCTCCTTGGAGAGCGCCTGCTTATGTACCGCCTGGGCCACCAGTGTATTAATCGTATTCATCAGCTTGGAGAAATGATGCGCCAGCTCGCCAACCTCCCCGCCCCCGCGGATGCTGATGCTTGTGTACGCTTCTCCCCTGCGGGCTTTTTTCATCGTTTCCGTCAAGCGGCGCAGATTCTTCAGAATGAAGGCATTCAGCACATAGGCAATCGCCGTAACCAGAAAGATAAAGCCGATATTAAGTCCGATAATCAGATTGCGGGTATGCGAAATACGCTCCATGACACTGTCCATTGACACCACGTTCAGCAGCGATGCTCCGATCTGTTCCAGCGGGGTATGAATCAGCAGAAAGGATTTGCCGTTCTCCTTGTAGTGGACATCCCACTCCCCGGTCTCCGCGTACTTCTGCAGGCGCTTCGAAATCGCTCCGGTCAGCTTCGGATGGGCCTGCACGAAAGAGTTATCCGGGCGGGTAAATAACTGTACCCCATCACCCGTAATGAACATTTGCGACTGGTTGTCGCGCACATCGGTGTAGGTCTTCGGCGTGAAGCTGCTGAGCAGCATATCGACCTGAAGCATTCCGACATGATGCCCGGCAGGAATACTGATCTCCCGCAGCAAAGAGACCTTTGGCTGTCCCTCGGGGGGATTGCCGGAATACCGTTGCATAAGATCAGGATCATCACTCTGAAAGGACCACAGCTCCTGCCCCTTCAGCTCCAAGGCCTTTTGAAACCACGGCTCCATGGATACCCGGTCCTCCCGGAAAATAATCGGCCAGATCTCATGCACATTCCTGCTGCCCGAGTAGAGCCGCAAATGCTCAATATTCGGGTTGTTGATCTGAATGCGGTTCATGTTCACAAAGGTCGTTGTATTAAAATCTATCAATTCGCTAAGCGACGGGTCGCTCTCATTCACCAGATAATTCTGCACCGCCTTGTCGGAATACGCCATCTGCGCTGCCCGCTCCATAGCTTCGATTTGATTGAGGATATGCAGCTTCTCCATCTGCAGCACATAGCTGTTCTTGTCCACGGCATCCCGGACATACGTATTGTTGATCGCCCTGTAGGAATAGACGGACACCAGCAGACAGGGGCCCAGAATGATAAAAATATAAGCCGCCACCAGCCGGCTCTGCAGCGATCTCCGCCCCCACCAGTAACAGAATGAATTCCATAATGCGCTTGCCCGTTCGTGTATACTCACTTTTTGCACCCTGCACCTCACCTGAACGGCTAATTAAAAAAGACAATAACCCAAAAGCCCGCAGCTAGCGGGCAATTGGGTCCTTCGGCAAATTCACATGCCAAGCTTCTTCTTATTCTCTTCATATTTCTTCTGGCGGTAGTCGTCAAAGGTCTTCTGGCCTTCTTTTTCCTTCTTCGCCAGGTAGTCGCTCCAGAGCTTATCGAATTCGGCATCGGAGGATGCCATCAGCAGCTTCGGCATTGTTTTGCCGCGCAGATTCTTCAGCTTCGTGGCGATAATGCCCTCCGGCGAGTTGCCTGTAGGATCAATCTGCTGGAATTCCGAGGTATTGACGGCTTTACCGCGGGTCCAATCTTCGAGCTGTTTGAACGGCTCAACCGATTTGGGAGCCCACTGGTCGGTGATATTCGTATTTTGCAGCATCCAGAAGGTGAAGGACGAGCCGTATTTCTTGTCAAATGCCGAACGGTCCTTGTTCATCAGATCAAAGGCTTCAGGAAGAAACTGGTCTTTACCGTCAATTGTATCATAGCTGACTCCTTTTTCGCCGAGGAAAAGATCCTTGTTCCCTTCCTCACTGTTCAGGTAGCTGAGGAATTTAATGGCGCGCGCTTTATCCTTGACATCCTTGGAGATCAGCGTTACCGTCCAGCCGGAAATTCCGGGGCCGTTCAGGGCCGGAGGGTCCAGCTTGGTGTTGGCGGGTCCGTCAACCGCGATATAGGTCTGTTCAGGATTCTTTTGGAAGATCGTACCGAGCTGGGAAGCGAAGTCCGTCCGTTGATAGAGCATCGCGAAGTAGCGGCCCTGAGCGATCTTTTCTTCCATTTGAGCCCGTTTGTCGATAAAAATATCCTTGGCCAGCAGTCCATCCTGATTGGCCTGGCGGAGCGTCTTCATCCAGCGCACATACTCTGGGTCCGTTTCGCGGTCATAGACCTTGCCGTCCTTCTCCCACGGGATGTTCAAGAAGTTCTGAATATAGCCTTCAAGGGAGTCGTTGCCATTCTCGGTGAACTCATGCAGACCCAGCGGAATCAGCGGCTGGCCGTTAATCTCCGGGAATTTCTCTTTTGCCATTTTCAGCGCGTTCAGGAAGCCTTCCGGTGTGCGCATATCCGGGCTGCCAATGGCTTCATAGATATCCTTACGGACGACAAAGGTCTGGTTGGAGACGTAGTTCGCTCCGTATTTTTTATAGTCAGCAGGTGAAGAAGAAGAGTTCGGATAGCCGTACACATTACCGTCCGGCTGCGTGTACCAGCCCAGCTTGTCGGCATCGGACACCTTGAAGAAGTATGGATCATATTCTTCGGCCAGCTTGTTCAGCGGCAGCACCAGCTCGCCTTCGATCATTTTCTTAATGGCGTCTTCCCAGTAGCCCAGCGTAATGAAGTCGGGCAGCTTGCCGGAGGCGATCAGCGTGTTGAGCTTCTCATTCTCGTTCCCTGCCGGGACGATGAAGTTGATGTTTACGCCCGTTTTTTTCGTTACATATTGAGAGGTTGGATCTACGCCCCATTTATTCGGGAACCAGGCAAAGTTCAGATACCAGTCAAACGTAATCGGTGAGGTGTCGCTTTTCCAGCCCGGCTCATCCGCTGAAACTGCAGCTTTTGTCGGTTCTGCCGATGCTGTGGCAGTCTCCGCTGCGTTCGTTCCGCTCCCCGTATTATCCTTGGCATTGGTTCCGGCGTTATTGCCGCTTGAACAGCCCGCAACCGTGAATGCCAGTATCAGCCCCAAGAGCAGCACCATTGTTTTCGGCTTACGTTTCATGCCCATGCTTATTTACCCCTTTTCTAAGATTGTAGATTATAAGCTCAACTCCATAACCCATATGTAGGGCGCCGGAGGAGTTATTCTTGCTTCAGCCCTTGATCGAGCCGATCATCATGCCCTTCACGAAATAGCGCTGCAGGAACGGATAGACGAACACAATCGGCAGTGTGGTAACGACCATTGTTGCCAGCTTGATCGACTGCGAAGTTACGCTTTTGGTAACACTGCTGCCCTGCACGGCTACCATCATCTGGTTGGAGCTGGACTGCGCCACGACCCTGAACAGGTAAGTCTGAATCGGCTGCAGATCCGGATTATTGATATAGATGATGCCGGCAAAATAATCATTCCACTGATACACGCCATGAAAAAGAGCAATCGTAGCAATGACCGGCATAGATACCGGAAGCACAACCCGCAGGAAGATGGACCAGTCGTTCGCTCCGTCAATGCGCGCCGCCTCCTCCAGCCCCTCGGGAATCTCCCGGAAGAAGGTCATGAAGATAATCAGATCGAAAAAGCTGAACATCACCGGAATGATGTAGACCAGAAAATTATCCAAGAGGTGCAGGTCCCTGTTCAGCAGGAACGTCGGGATGAGTCCACCGTTGAAGAACAGCGTGATGGTACCGAGCAGGATATACAATTTACCGCCAATCAGCCCTTTGCGTGATAGTGCATAGGCCACCATCGCTGTGAAAAACACATGTACCGCCACACCCAGCACGGTTTTGGCTACCGTAATGCCCATAGCCTGCATAATGCCGGGACTCGCGAACACTGCGTCGAAATTCTTCAGGCTGAACACGCGCGGCCACCAGTAAATTCCGCCGAGCATCGCATCATTCCCGTCATTGAAGGCGTTGATCAGCACATACCAGATCGGGTACAGCGTCAGGAAGCAGACACACAGCATAATCAGATTGTTGGCGATATCGAACAGGGCTTCGCCTTTGGTTTTGCGTTTGAGAGCAAACATGAATCATTCCTCCTTGTCCTAGAACAGCGACGTATCGTTGATTTTTTTGGATACCTGATTGGCAATCAGCAGCAGAATCAGCGCAATGACCGCCTTGATCAGAGTGACCGCCGCAGAGTAGGAGAAGCGGTTCGAGACAATCCCTGTATAGTAGATGTAATAGTCAATTACGTTGCTGGCGCTGTCGTTAAGCGAATTGCGGAGCACCAGAATCTGGTCGAAGTTGGAGTTCAGCACACCGCTGACCGCCAGAATGAACAGGATGCTGATCGTCGATTTAATCGCCGGCAGGGTGACGAACCACATTTTCTGGAACCGTCCGGCCCCGTCTATCGTCGCGGCTTCATACATTTCGGGGGATACCCCGGAGATTGCCGCCAGGTAGATAATCGCTGACCAGCCAAGCTCCTTCCAAATATCCGAGGAAATGACAATCGTCCAGAAATAGCTCGGCTCTGCAAGATAAGTAATCGGCTGGTCAATCAGATGGAGCGACAGCAGAATGTTGTTGATGATCCCGACATCGGCCAGCCAGGTGGCGAGAATTCCGCCCAGCACGACCCAGGAGAGAAAATGCGGCAGATACGAAATGGTCTGGATCGCCTTCTTGTACCTGAGCGAACGGACCTCATTTAGAAAAAGCGCGAAAATAATCGGCAGCGGGAACCCGATCAGCAGCTTGATCAAGCTGATGCCCAGCGTATTCTTGATAACGTTGACCAGGTCCTCATCATCGAGGAACTCCCTGAAATGCTCAAGCCCCACCCAGGGCGCTTCGGCAATCGACTTCACGATGTTATATTCCTTGAAGGAAATGATCAGCCCGTACATCGGAATGTAGTTGAAAATAATCATCCAGACCACGCCGAGCAGCGCCATTATCTGCAGGTGACGCTGGGCCAGCAGTCTCCTCCACAGTGTGTTTTTCGGACCTGAACCGGTTTCGATTTGTGGCGGCAGCAGCGGCTTCATCGCCGGGCTTGCACCGGCGCTTCGTTTGTTCTCCATCTTATGGACCTCCAGGTTTTAAGTGAAGCGCTTACAGCTTCATGTATTTATTGTATAGGCTTTTGGGGGTGGGTGTAAGGGCTGGGATTTCGTATTTGGGGGCTGATTTTTCGGCTATATCGTTTGAAGCAAAGTGCAGCTGGATCGGTGAATACCGTGACTTCGGGGAATGTTTGGACTTCCGGCCGCTGTTATGTTTGGATTTCTCTGATTGGAACCGCTGATTGCGGTAGAAATCCAAACATAAAGGCGAACGCTGGCGCTCCTCCAGTTCCAAACTTCCCCTTCGCCACTCCCACCTTTCAGGGTGGACTTTAAATTCAAAAGATATAGAAAATCAGGCGGGAGCAGGAAAAAAGGGAGGCCTGTTCAGCCTCCCTTTCCGTGCCGCCTCTATCAGGAGTGACTTGGTCTCGGCATACCTCGCCCGACCTTGCTGCTCTCGTCACAAATTGTCTCGCGCCGAACCCGACTGACCGTTTGCCACCTAATTCCATGGCGTAAACTTACCTGCTCACCTAGGCCACAAGTTGTCTCACGCCAAACACGACTAACCACCTGCTGCCTAATTGTCTAGCGTAAATTTACCTGCTTGCCCAAGCAACAAATTGACTCGCGCCAAACTTGCCTCCTCTCCCTGCCACAAATAGATTCATGCTGAACTTCTTGCCCATGGAGAGGCAGCATTCTTTCGCACGCAGCATTTGGCATATCCAGTTTCAGCATGACCCAAGCTCTGAAGTGGAAAAAGTACCACTAATTCTGGGGTTGTTGCTACAATAACGCTTTTAGTTGGAAAAACTCCCACTAATCTGACCGAATGAAGCCGCAAACCCCGATTTCACTAAAAATAGGTGGACAAATTCCAATATAGCTCCATGCAAGCGGAGATTTCGGCAGAATAGTTGGAGAAATTCCACCAAAATCTCTGACCTTGCACATTGTATTCCATTGCGGGCAGCGGGTATAGAAGCGAACTGACTGCTCCTATTCCAGAGCCGCCCGGATTTCGGCGATATCTCCCCGGCGCAGCGCCTCGGCCTCTTCGCCGCGCAGTAGCGCTCCGGAAATCCGGCTTACGGTTCCGTCACGGTAGGCCAGCGTCATGCTCCGGATCACGGCCCTGTCTGGGCCATAGGTATTCAGGTGCCGGGGGTTGTAATATGTTACCTTGGTGTTTCCCAGTAAGGTGAACGTTACATTCCCCTGCTCGTCAAACAGCCAGCCCGGCAGCGCCGGGGCAAGCGACAATGCAAGCTCGCCGCCTGCTACCGAGAAGATGCGGCTTCCGGCCATCATCGTCCGCCACATACTCAGGAACTCAGCAGTGGAGCCGCTCAGTCTGGCTACGAACCCTCTGCCATGTGTCCCGGGGTCAGGATTGCCGCCGGTGGAGATGAAAGAGGAGTTCTCCAGCGTGCTGCGCCCGTATACCGCCGGATCGAGGAAGGGAATGAGCGAGGTCTTCATCTCACTGTAGAATTCATCGTATAGTCCGGCCTTCAGCAGCTCCAGCAAATATTTGTAGGACATGTGCAGGAAGTTCGACTCCCGCTCCTGCCAGCCCGGCGTGAACGCACGTATCCGTCCGATTTCATTGGACTCCTGCTCCAGCGAGACCGATGTGCGGTACATTGAGGTGACCGGATCATACAGCTCTGTTTGCTTGATCCGGTTATAGATTTGCCGGGCCATGACCGGACTGTCCAGCGTCTTCAGCCAGCGGGTCGGCCCCTCCAGGAAATAAGGCAGGGCATAGGCCTCGAATTCCTCCACTACCGCCTTAGGCAGACCGTAACCGCTTATCACCGGATTGCCCGCCTCATCTGTAACCGCCTGAAAACGCGTCGCCTCAAACCGGAAATAGGTTGGAACCAGACCGCCGCCCATCTCTACCGCCCGTTCGATGCCTGAGTCGATTTTGCGCAGGAATTTGCCAAGTGCCTCACGGATGAAGGCAAAAGTTACTGTACATTGCTCTCCGGTGATGCCAAAGCGGATGCTCTCCCGGTAAGCTTCACGCGCCGAGGCTACGGTATCCCAGTATCCGAACTGGGTCATCTCCCCTGCCAGCACAGCCGTTACAGCGGAATGCACCTGCTCAAGCAGCAGGGACATTTCTGCAGGGAGCTCTGCAGCGCTGGTGCTGTTCTCTTCACTCTCCAGTACCTTCAGCATAAAGACGATCATCCGCTTCAGTTCAAATGTCTCGCTCATCCCTGAACCGAATAATCCCGGCAGGCCGTTCATGGCGTCATTCCAGCCCGGCTTGTTGCCCTCCATCTCCACCCCCATGCCGTAAGGGTCCAGTGTGGCGAATTTGTTCAAGGCCAGGGACAGCAGCTTCACGAACAGGCTGGTGCGGTAAATCTCCCCATGTCCGCCTTCGGTGCGGAGCCAGCAAGTCTCCGAAGCCTTCCGCTTCAAGCGGTGCAGCTTCTCCTCATCCTCCAGAAGCGCGCCGTATTGCCGGACCTTGCCGCCGCTAAGCACGTATTTCTCGCTGCGCGGCAACACGTAGGCCGGGCTGTCGTAGAAGGCATAGGTTGCATCACCGAACAGCAGCTCCTGCCTGCGGTCAGGATACACATCCAGATAACCCTCCACCAGATCGAGGTTATAGGTCCAGTGGTCGGACCAGAAGCCTTCGCCGAAAGCAGCTTCAAAATTCTGCTGCGACAGCGCCAGCACACCGCCAAGGAATTCCTCCTCGCTCACCCTCAGGGAGACATTGTGATCGCCGATGTAATTAATCAGGCGTCCCGGTGTGAAGCGGGCGGTGCAAAGCTTGCCAAGCTCCTCCTGATGATCCGCCGCAGCTTCAGCGATCCACTCTGCAAGCCTCTGTTTCTGGTCCGGCAGAATCTCGAAGCTGGTGCCCTGCACACTCAGCGGATTATAGCCGTCCGCCTGAATCAAGCTGTAGAACATCTTGATATTGAAGCTGCCGACCCGGGGATGGAAAAACACATCATTCCGCCGGTTCTGATTCATATCGCGAAAATTCCCGTTGCCCTGCGAATAGTATTCCGGGGCCAGCGAGAAAAAGTTATAGTCCCGCTCCATGTCGCCATGCTTGCGCGAGAACAGATGCACAACAAATCCATCTCCCCCGTTGTCGAAGACAAAAGGATATCCGCCGCGCAGGAGGTTGTCGAGATAGGACTGCCGGCAGTAGGCATCGAACAGCGGTGAGGACGTCCGGGTGGCAATATCCGCTGTCAGCTCTTCCGTCAGCTTCGCTGCCTCCTGCATTTTGGCGGTAATATATTCATCGCGGCAGAGCTCCGCCGCCCTCCGGTTAATTCTGCCGATATCGCTGACATGCCCGATGATCGTGTTCAGGATCAGCCTGCCTCCCGGTGCAAGCGTCTGCTCTGTACCGCTGAAGCCGCAGGGAACCTTGTTGACCGGATACTGCGGCTGTGCGAGCAATTCTGCAAGCTCCAATTCAGCGAAACGCTCCGGGTAGGCCAGCGAAGTATTACCACCGAATACCGTCTCGAAATCCACAATCGGCGAAAGCCTATCCCCCTCTGCAGTGAAGGACAAATAGAAATGGCCGTTCATGATTTCACTAATCTGGGCATCATCATTCGTACTGGAGCGCAGCTTGTAGAACGGGATTCCGTTCTCCAGATTGTAGACCTCCATCCAGCTCCGCAGCAGGTTGCCCATCTCCTTGTATCCGCTGTTCGCTACGCCGTAAGGCAGAATCTCCGGCAGACCGTCCAGCAGTTCAAGCTCAAGCTCCCCGCCGCTGGTATTCTCCAGCTCCACCCGCCGGACCAATGCCGCATAATCGTCATTCGGAAGATTGAAATAATGCACGGTTGTCTTCAGTCCGATCCCCGTATGGGACTCCTCAATAGTCAGCCCGTTTGGCAGGATCGTCATCGTCCGCTTCACTGCGGAATCAGGCCGTGCCGACTGGAACGGCTCATAGATATCCGCCAGCCCTTTGATCTTCATGAAGGTGCGGAAGCCGGACGAGGCCACGTTTTTGTAAGAAATGTTCGCTGGTGCAAACTCCATGATTGGTGAGTTTTTGTCGCGTACCCCGAAGCTGCATACCCCCTGGCCCCGATTGACATAAAAGGTCCACATCGGAATGCCCTTCATTCCGGCAAGTCCGGGCAGAAAGCTGGCGAACGGCTTGCCCTCATGAAACTGCTCCATCACAAATGCACCTGAATTAAAATAATAATTGCCCATATAATAGCCTCCTCATAATTAAAATCGAAACCGGTTTCGATTTTATCAAAAAAAATTTGCGCCTCCCAGACGGACTCATGTATTCCCGCCCGGCGGCGCGCAGGATTCGCGCACGACCACTTCCACAGGAAGCGTCAGCTTCTCCTTTTTCTCCCGATTGCCGTCAATCGAAGCCAGCAGAATCTCCGCAGCCCGTGTGCCAAGCAGCTCCGTATCCTGCCGAACTGTTGTCAACGCCGGCGTAACGTACCCGGCAAGCTCAATGTCGTCATAGCCCATCACCGAAATATCGCCCGGTACGGAGAGCCCTTTGTCTTTGGCGGCCATTATCGCTCCCAGCGCCAGCAAGTCCCCCGCAGCGAATACGGCGGTTGGACGCTCCGGCAGCTCAAGCAGCTGCACCATCGCGCCATAACCTCCCTCGCGGGAATAAAAAGCGCCCTCGACGATGTAATCCTCCCGGACCTCAAGCCCCCGCTGCTTCATTGCCGCTGCATAGCCCAGCTCCCGCTGGCTTCCCGGATAGGTGTGCCCGCCCCCCGAAATATGGGCAATTCTATGGTGCCCCAAGGAGGCCAGATACTCTACCGCCTGCTGCGCTCCTCCCACGTTATCCGAGCAGACCGTATGCGACTCTGCCGTATCATAGTCCAGAATTACTGTGGGAATGTCACTCTCCAGCAGCTCCCGGAAATACGGGTCCTCATAATCCGACAAGAACACAACGACTCCATCCACACCGCGAATCCGGCAATTTTCCAAATATCCGCTTTGCTTGCCGCCGACATCCTTCGAAATAAACATCAGGGCGTAACCCTTGGCCACAGCAACCTGCTTGAAGCTCTCAATAACTGCGCTGAAAAAGGGATGGCGGATGCCCACTCCTGAGCCTTCGACAAACAGCACACCGATCGTCCATGATTTCTTGGTGGTCAATGTACGGGCATGCGCATTCGGCAAATATCCCATCTCTTGAGCTGTCCGCAGAATCTCCTGGCGTGTCTTCTCCCGGACGTCGGAGTAGTTATTGAACGCTTTGGATACCGTGGTTGGAGAGTAGCCGGTTTTTTTGGCAATATCATAAATCGTTGTCAATCCGGTTCCCTCCCGCTGGCCAAAATGTAAGCCCTTTATTGTTCACTGCCATTCTAACGCCTTTGCACTCGGCCGTCCAGCATAAAATATCTCTGCACCGAAGGCAGCAGCGTAACAATCTGTATCAGCATTCCAAGGCTCATATAGCAAATATGGATCAAAGAAACGGCGTTCAGCATATACGTCTGGACCATGATCCAAATGATCTGCCCGAAGCCGATGTACAGGGAGAGGGACCACGCGCTATGCAGGGTTTTGAACGGAGTCAGTGCAGACGCCCATGTCCACTGCGGTTTCTTGATCAGGCCATACAGCACCAGCAAGGGCAGCAAGCCAAAGATCACCAGCAGCAGCAAGCCCGGGATTGCAAAATTCACAAAAGGAGATCTTTCCAGTATAGAAGCTGGCATTCCGATCATTTCTCCGCTGGGATCAGCCAGCAGCGTCAGCCCTCCCCCTATCGCTCCAAGCCCCAAAAAAGCCTGAAGAATATACAAACAAATGACGGCCCCCGGCCTCTTCTTATGTTTCTCCATCCTGCTCCCCCATTTTCGAAAAAGATAGCTTGGAGCGTCCCATGATCCGCATCCGTAAGCCTCGTAAGTAAAGTTTACAGGTTTCCCCGCCTGCCTGCCAAGACAGATGTCACAAATTAGGAGACAAGCTGCTTATTCCGGCCGCTGTGTGAACCCCTGCGCTTTGCGCTATACTAAAGTTACCAATAAAAAGAAGGGAATGGACTGGCGTGCTGCATGCGTCCTTCCAAATATGCTTATGACCGATACCAATCTGCCATTATCCAAACAATGCGCTTACTGCAAGCAATATAAACCGCTCACCGAATTCCGCAGACGCACGGGCAAGCGCTCCAAGGGCCAGTCGCGCCGGGGCGCCTGCCGGGAATGCCGCAGGCTGCGCGAGGCCGGGAATGCCCAGATGCAGGTGCAAGTAAAAGGGGCCCCGGCCCTCAAGGAAGCCAAGACGCCCCATACCTCATCCGGGAGCAAGGGTAAGACGCGTCCGCGCGCAGCCGATCCCCGCCCGAAGGCTCCGCAGCTGCGGGGACCAAAGCCTGATCCCCAGGATGCCTCGGCCCTGGTTCCATCCGCCAAAGGTATGATTCTGATGCGCGGCCACAGCGACAAGGGCCGCCGCTGGCATCAGGAAATTGATCTTGAGCTTGCGGTGACGCTCGTCAAAGAGCATGCCGCCCTGGTGGTGAACCGCCGGACGATCCGCCGCATTTACAGCAACAAGGATTTCCGGGCCTACATTCTAACCAGGGACAATTACACCTGCCACTTCTGCGGCCTGTACGGCGATACCATCGACCATCTGCTGCCGCGCGCCAAAGGCGGCCACACCACGCCGGACAATTGCGTCTGCGCCTGCAGCCTGTGCAACCAGACCAAGGCTGATCAATATGTGGAGGAGTTTATGGGGCGGTAGCGCCAAGAAACGGAACATTAGTGATCAAACATATGGCTCAACCTAACAATAGTAGTTGACTGAGGGAGTGGAAAGTGCAATTTTCGTGCCAGTACCGGAACAAGTCGGGAAAAAGCAATGAATATCAAAATAGTGGGAAAATCGCCCTCTATTCTGCGAAGGAACAGGTCTCATAGGAAAATTGAGGGAAACCGTCCCCCTATATTTGGACGGTAGCCCTTCCCGTGATAAATTGGGCATTTATACAGGGAGGAATTCCCCTTAACTCGTGGGTAATGGGGATTTCATGCGGAGTAGCGGGTCTTATTCCTCTTATTTTTATCAGGCCTGCCACAGTGAGCCGGGAGTTATGTATTCCGGGCCCTACATCAGCAAAAGCGCTCCCGCCTCAGAGATACGCTGTTCAAATGAACAGCGGCCTGGGCTGGGAGCGCTTTGTAGAGCTCACGTAATATTCTTGACCCGGCCGACCTGGCCGTCTGTCAGCCGCACCTTGATTCCGTGCGGATGGCGGGGCGAGTTGGTCAGAATATCTTTGACTACGCCGTGTGTAAGTTTGCCTGTAGCCTGATCCTGCTTCAGCACAATATCCACCTCAAGTCCGGGGCGGATATCTGCTCTAATTTGGCCGTTCATGATGTTCTCCCCTTTCATGAGTTATAATAGAGCTACATTTACGGATAAGGATGGGACAGCAATGGCCTTCGGAATTAAGAGAGAAGAATTAACCCGCTGGAAGCAGGCGGTCTCCGCAGGCGAGATCGCTTTCCTGACACATTATTGGCTGGACCCGCGTTTCCCGGGGATGACCACAGTAACCAAAGTCGGCTGCAGCGATCTCTCCCGGCTGAGAAGCTGGTGCGAGCAGAACGGGCTGCCGGCCCAGTATATTCATAACCGCGAGCCTTTCCCGCACTTTGATCTTATGGGAACGAAGCAGCAGGAAATTCTCCGGCAGGAAGAGCAATGGGAGCAGCTCGAAAGGTTTCATATGCTCTGATCTAGCAGACACGGCTGCGCCGTCCTTAAAACGGTAATCGTGGGGGCCTCGGACTACTTGGTGTTCCGCAGCTCCTTCATAATCTTCCGCCCGGTAGGGGTCTGGGCCAAGCCGCCTCCTGCCGTCTCGCGGTGCTTCTCCGGCATAGCGGAGCCGACCTCCAGCATAACCTTGATCACCTCATCGGACGGGATTACACTGCGTACTCCGGCCATTGCCATATCTGCGGCGGCGAGCGCAGTAACAGCACCGAAGCCGTTGCGCACAATGCAGGGAATTTCCACAAGCCCGCCTACAGGATCACAGATCAGCCCAAGGGTATTTTTGAGCGCAAGCCCAACGGCATGAACCGCCTGCGCCGGTGTTCCGCCGCGCAGCTCGGTCAGTGCTCCCGCTGCCATCCCGATGGCCGAGCCCACCTCAGCCTGGCAGCCGCCCTCCGCCCCGGATACAAACGAATTATTGGCAATCACATAACCTATCGCACCGGCAGCGAACAGACCGGATACCATATAATCATCATCCCAGCCGAAACGCTCCTGGCAGCTTAGGAAGACACCGGGGATAATTCCGCAGGAGCCTGCCGTCGGCGTAGCAATGATGCGGCCCATTGAGGCGTTGACCTCCGAGACAGCCAGAGCATACGCCATGGCCTGGCCGGCAGGTCCGCCAAGACAAGGCTCATCCGCCGTGTTATAGGCAGCAACCCGCTGGGCGTCAAGACCTGTCAGACCGCTGCGCGAGGTGGTATTCTCCGTCATGCCGCGGTGTACCGCCTCTTTCATAACGCCATAATACTGGCTCATCGTAGCGAATTCCTGCTCCTTGGACCGCCCGGATTCTTCGCTCTGCTCCTCCAGCATAAGTTCGCCGATGGTAAGTCCCCGTTCTTCACATAATACAGCCAGCTGGCTTAACGTTTGAAAATTCATCTTGTGCTTTCCTTCCCTTTCTGTTCTCGCCCATTCTCATTCAAATCCACGATTTTTACCGATTTCACGGCCGGTAAGGCCATCAGGTCCCGAAGCAGCTCCGGCTTCGCCGGCTCGTCCAGCTCCAGCACCGTCAGGGCAGCGCCGCTGCGGTTCTTGCGGTCAAGCGACATATGCCCGATATTAAGCTCTCCTTTGCGCATCACATCCGTTACACTGGCAAGCACCCCAAGATAGTCCATGTGCTGAATCAGCACTGTCGGATACATGCCTGTGAGCTTCACCCCGAAGCCGTCAATATCAACGATTTCAATATTTCCGCCGCCGATGGATGTGCCTGTAAGCGTCAGCTCCGTGCCTGTCTCCGCGCCGACAAGACGCAGTCGGACCGTATTGGGATGGGGGAACAGGCCCGTTCCCTGCCCGAAGGAAATATTCATCCCGGCTTCGGCAGCAAGCTGGATGGAATCGGGCAGACGGCGATCATCCGTAGCGAAGTCCAGCAGTCCCCCGGCAATCGCCCGGTCCGTGCCATGCCCTTGATACGTAGCGGCAAAGGAGCCAAAGAAGGTCACCTCAGCTTCACGCGGCTGCTCACCCAGCACCTGCCGGGCCGCTCTGCCAATCCGCGCTGCGCCCGCTGTATGCGAACTTGAAGGCCCGACCATAGCCGGGCCAATAATTGAGAATACATCTTTAAACCGCATTGTTCAGGTCTCCCGCTATCAAAATTCAAAATTCTACAATATATTCTTCCTGTATATTATACAGCAGCAGCATAAAAGCTACACCGTGACATCAGTTGTTACCTACTACCAGGACTATCGCTTACGAAATGAACTAAAAACAGGGAAAACCGTAAGGAAGGCTGGTTCAATCAGAAATAACGGCAGGATATGCCGTTGTTGGAGCAAGATTGGACCGTTCAATCAGAATTAACGGCAGAAATGCTGTTGTTGGAGCGTGACGGGGTGAGTTAAGTAAGGAAGTTCCACCTCAGCTACCCGGCAAGTAGGGTGAACACGTCCAAAGCCATTTATTCCTGAAACTTTGAGTGCAGGGTTTAAAAAAATCCGTATGCGATTACCCTGTACCTAGTGCCTTCCAGCGTATTAGCAGGTATCCTGAGAAAACAGGACGATGCCATCCCGCTCCTGCCAGCCGGTGCCTGCCCAGAAGCTGCGGCCGAGACCGTTGTCCTCTATGACCATCAAATGGCATTTCATAATCCCGGACTCCCGCAGCTTCTGCAGACAAAGGGATACCAGTTTCCGTCCGACTCCCTTGCCGCGGCTGTCTTCACTGACGGCCACATGATACATGTACCCTCTGCGCCCATCATGGCCACACATCGCAGTGCCGGCAATTGTGCCGTCCTCATTCTCGCAAATCTGGCTCATCCCGGGATTGCGCTCCAGATAGCGGACAATCTCTTCCCGGGAATCTGCGGAGCTGAGGCCCATTCCCGCCGTATTCTCCCATAACCGATAAGCGGCTTCGTAATCATTGGCAATCATTGGTCTGTAGTTCATCTTCTACTCCTTTTCTATTATGTTCATATGTATGGATAAGCTCTTCTGCAGACGGCTTCCAGCTCTGCCGGGGGCAGCCCGGCCAAGAGCAGCAACGCTTCATAAGGATCACCCGCAAGTCCCAGTAGCTTGGCAAAAGCAGGCTCCGTCTTCATTCCTTTGCTCTTCAGCAAGATCACCTCTTGGCGGAAGCCCGGTCCCAGCAGATTCAATATCCGATCCTCCACCAAAAGGTGTACATATCCGTTCTGCTTTTCTGTGGCCAAAGGCTGACCAAACAGCTCTACCGGCCAGCCGCCCGCCACAAAATTGACTTTGGTGCGGAGGAATCCCCGAACCGTCCGGGTCACCGCGCTATAACCTTTCCAGTGTCCGAAGAATCGGCTGGCTTCTGCGCTAAACCGCCCGGAGTCATGGACCTCACAAATGATATCCAGATCGCTGCCCTCCACCTGAATTCCCAAGGGAACCGTTCCGACCAGCAGCGGGTGATATTCCTCCAGCAGCTCCATAATGCGCAGCTCCCGCAGCAGATGGCAGACCTCTCTTTGCACCTCCGTTCCCCGTTCCAAATAGTCCAGAGTCTGCAGCTTGTCCAAATTCAGCATGCCGGCCCCTCCTTCATCTAACTTAGTCCTTGGGCCATATGATGGCTTACGGACAACTGGCTGCGCACGCTTTTCTGGGCGGATGCATAAAAATATACCGAATGGCCGATGCACACAAGCAACATCGCCCAATGAGCCTTATATCCCTATATGTCACGGGAGCCTGTATTCAGGTCAACAATCCCTGAAAGGATGTAAAACCCATGAACAAACACAAAGAGTACGACCTTCCGTCCGTCAGGCTAAACGCAGGCATGTACGCATTAACCAAGCTGTCCGCCGCCGGACTGACCTTTATGCTGGTGTCCCTGCTGACGCTGGGAATCCCGCATACGGATGGCGTACCCGAGGGCTGGCCGACATCGGTGCCCTATGCCATTTATGCCTACGGCTTGCCGATGGCACTGGTGGCGGATGCGCTCCTGCGCATATTCCGCTCCTCTTCTCTCGTCCCGGCCCTGGTCGTGTACGCCGCCGCCGGTTATGGTGCTGGCCTGTGGCTGGCTTCGGAGCAAGGCGGCGATGCCCTGAGCTCTGGCATCGCCGGGATCTGTGTGCTGCTCCTTTTCCGGCTCGCGCAGTTGGCCGGTGAACGCCTGCCGCTCCTGCTTCCCGTGTTCGCTTTGTTCGTCCCGCTGCTCTGCCTGGTGCTGTTCTGAGCTGCGCTCAGAGCGCTTCAATAATGTCCCCGGCGATCACAGCCGATGGATCATGCCGCAAGCGGGCGGCGCGTTCCCCGGCCAGACCGTGCAGATATACACCAAAAGCCGCTGCCTGTGCAGCATTCAGCCCTTGCGCGAGCAGCCCGGCAATGATCCCGGTCAGCACATCGCCCGCGCCGCCGGTGCCCATGCCCGGATGGCCCGTGATGTTCACATAAGCCTCGCCTTCCGGCGTTGCAATCACGGTATGCGCTCCCTTCAGTACAAGGGTCACCCCGTGCTTGCAGGCATAATCCAGCGCCAGACCAATTCTGTCCCGCTGCACCTCAGCCGTGGAAATCCCCGCCAGACGGGACATTTCCCCCGGGTGAGGCGTCAGGATGACCGGATGGCGTCGGCTGGCCCAAGCGGTGTAGCCGCTGTCTGCCAGAATGTTCAGGGCATCGGCATCAATGACAAGCGGCGCTTCGATGCCTTCCCATAACATGCGCAGCCATTCCTGGTCGCCCTCGAACCGGCCAAGGCCGGGGCCGATTGCGGCAACGTCCCGGCTGGCACTCAGCCGCAGCACTTCTGCGGCAGTGCCGGCGCTCCATGTGCCGCTCTCTTCCCCAACTGCTGCCAGCATCAGCTCCGGGGCCGCGCCTATGACATAGGGCAGCAGCTTATCCGGCAGTGCCCAGGTCACAAGTCCGCAGCCGCCGCGCAGCGCGGCGCGGGAGGCGAGCAGGCCTGCTCCGCTCATGCTTAAGGTTCCTGCGGCCAGCAGGACATGCCCGTAGGTACCCTTGTGGCCCTCGGGCGAACGGCGGCGTGACACGTCTACCATAAGACGTGTCCGCAGCACTTCCGGCGTCAGCAGGCTGGCCGGGACGCCGCTCTCCCGCGCCAAAGCAGCCGGGATGCCGATGGAGCGGACCACCACACGCCCGGCACACGCCGCGCCGGGGTACTGCACCAGCCCGCGTTTGAGAAACGCGAGGCACACCGTCACCGCCGCATGAACGCAAGGCTCATGCGTCCGGCCCGTGTCCGCATCCAGCCCGCTCGGGATGTCTGCGGACACAATCGGTTTGCCGCTGCCGTTCGCGGCGGCAATCAGCTCCGCATAGGCACCGCGCGGGGCTCCCGCGCTGCCGGTGCCAAGCAGTGCATCCACGATGCCACTGCATGCGGCAAAGTCCACCCGGTCCCGCCCGTAGACCAGGGCGGGCAGGCCCATCGCTGCAGCGGCGTCCCGCTGCAGCGCAGCTTCGCCGGCCAGCGACTCCGGCGCGGCCGCGTACACCAGCGTGACGGCGATGCCCGCCTCACGCAGGTACCTGGCGGCGGCGAGGCCGTCGCCGCCGTTGTTGCCTTTGCCGGCGAGGACGAGCCAATGCTCGGCGCCGGCATGCTCCAGGGTCAGCGCGGCATCGCCGCTGACCGAGAACAGCGCACCGTGCTCCCCGGTGCGCCCATTCCCGGCGCGGTGCCAGCAATCCGCGCCCGCCTCCAGAGCATCTCCAGCTCTATCCGCACCAGCAGTGCTTCCTGCCCCCAGAGCTACTCCAGCTCTATCCACGCCCCCCACATACCAACCATCCGCACCAGCCAGGCTTCCTGCCCCCAGAGCTGCTCCGGCTCCACCAGCCCGGAAACCTCCCGCCGTATGCCCAAGGCCCGCGGAACCTCCCGCCACCCCACGCCCCCGCTCACGGCAAAAGCGGACGATCTCCTCAGCAATCGCCCGTCCGGCATTCTCCATCAGCGCAACCGCCGGGATGCCCAGCCGCCCGATTGTCTCGCGGTCCAGCTCCCGCATTTGCTCCGCAGTAACCAAATACATATAGACCCATCCCCTTTCCGCCGTTACAGACGATTATATCCGCCGGGCCGGCTCCGGAAATTTGGATACCTTCTTTTTCCATAGGACTGCGGCGTGTACAAGCTGTACCCGGCTCCACAACCAACGTATCCGCCCGTAAATTGTCATCGGCAATGCCGGTGGAGAGCAGAGCTTGACCCGGGTTCACTAAAACGGCAACACGATTAAATCACTCTTGGGTGCTCTCGTCAACACCCGGCTCTTCTCGGCTCCGACCAGAACATCATCCTCAATCCGCACTCCGCCAATGCCCGGCAAGTAAAGCCCCGGCTCAACCGTCATGATTGTATTCTCAACAAACGCATATTCCGCACGATAGCTGATATAAGGCGCTTCATGGATATCCAGCCCGATGCTGTGGCCGGCGCCGTGATTGAACAGGTCATTTACATTTTCCCTTATGAAGGGACTGCGGATAATCGAATCCAGCTCTTTGCTTATCATACCGTGACGAATGGCGTTTAAGCCCGCCAGCTCCGCTTCCAGCACCAAATAATATATTTCTTCAAGACGCGGATGGGGCTGGCCTACCGCAATTGTTCTGGTTATATCTGAAGCATACCCTTGGAAGGTTGCGCCATAATCCAGGATGACCATATCTCCCTGTTCGATGACTTTATCACTTGCCTCACCATGAGGATAAGAGGAACGGATACCCGATGCAACAATGGTTTCGAAGGAGGTCTTCTCCGATCCCTTCTGCTTCATGAAATACTCCATTTCGGCAGCCACCTGCTTCTCTGAAAGGCCCGGACGGATGAAATTTAGAATGTGTATTAACGTCTGATCAACGATTTTCACCGCCTCTATGGTCTTGCGGATTTCATCCTCGTCCTTTACAGCGCGGAACTCCTCTACCCAGCCATCTGCTGTTCTGGCCTTCACCTGAACCAGAGCTTTGAAATGCTCTCCATCGCTGTAGCTCAAATGTCCCCCTTCAAATCCAACCTCTTGAATGTTGTGTTTGCGGATAATTTCCGCCGCTTCATCCAATAGGGATTGTTTCCAGCATGCAATCTGAATCAGGTCGCTCAGCTCCTCGCGGGCCTGCTCCACATAACGGCTGTCCGTAATAAAATAGATTTCATTTTCTGTAAGCAGCAAAGCTGAATCTTCTCCTGTGAACTCGCATAAATAGCGGACATTTTTCGGATTACTCACATACAGGGCCGGAAGGTGCTCATCTGACATCTTTTTCAACAAACGTTCAATCCGCTTCATCTTGCATTACTCTCCTTTTCCATAACAGAAGGGAGGAATGTATTACTCCCTCCCAACGTCTTGTCATATAGAATTTATATAGTCTTTATATATAAATGATAGTGCTCATGGTTCAGTTCAGCAAGCGGAGCAAATTCAAGCTTCAGAGCTTTATAGACAAAGCGGTTGGAGTCTGCAACCCGCTCAAATTGCCCAGCAATATCTCCTTCATGGACCGGCAGTTCATAGTACTCCTTCTGAGGTGACACAGCAGCAAGGATATAAGGGCCGAAGGCTACCGAAGCAAGGTCGGCTTTATCCGGCGTATATTCCAAACGCAGCTCTGGGCTGAACTTGATGTTCACTTTATCGCCCTTGCTCCATTTCCGGGACAGCACGATATATCCGTTTTCTTCAGCAGCATGAACTTCTGTACCGTTCACATAAGCCAATACTTTTCCCTGATGCCAATAAGGCTTGCGGATTCTCAGGCTGGTTCTCGCCAGTGTCTCAATGTTAAGCTCCAGCTCACCGGTGAACACTTCAGGGACAGATTGCACCAACTGCAGCCCCTTCCCGGCATCCTCCAGAACAGACGAAACAAACAAATTGACATATAAGGAATCCGCGTCTTCGAAGAAAATCGCTTCACCATACTTGAAGTGGTTCTCCAGTCCCGTCCCATGACAGCAGGAGTTCTCCTCATCGAACCCTTTTTGCCCGCCTGGAAGGGTCGGCATAAAGTAGGTGCTGGCGCCCAGGCATTCATGATCCGTGGAAGAAAGAATATGGTTGAGCATGGTCCGCTCGTAATAATCCATATACTTTACATCCTTCTCATACATATATAGCTGCTTTGTCAGCTTCAGCATATTGTAAGAGGCACAGGTTTCAGCCGTATGATCTGTAAGATGTGCGCCTATTTTGTGCGGCTGCTTGAACATTTCCCCTTCGCCGGTTCCGCCAATCGAGTAGATATGCGCATTCACAACCGATTCCCAGAAGAACCTGGAGAGCTCATAATATTTATCTTCTCTTGTAGCTTCGAAGATTTTGAAGGCTCCGACGATTTGCGGGATGTGCTGATTGGCATGCATCGCGCCCAGAGCGTCCACCTGCTGCGTCATCGGAAAGAACAAGCGGTCATTATCGAACAGCTTTGCCGCAAGAATATGATGTTCCTTATGGGTATAAGTAAAGAGCTCGGCCAGGGATTCATTGATGCCGCCGTATTCTCCGGCAATATACATGCTCCACATTTTCTTCAATTGCCCCTGCGGCAGCGCGCTTAAGCGGTTGTAGACCCAGTCTCCCAGCTTGTCGGCGATGGTCAGCGCCAGTCCGATGCCCGCAATGTTATAGCCGTCCAATAGACCGGCCAAAATTTTGTGCAGGGTATAATACGGAGCCCAGATTTCCGGATAACGTGTATATACCTCCAGTAGATCAAACTGCTCTTCAGAATACGCGCTGATAAATCCGTAATGGTAACGTTCATCCGCCTCAAAGGCCAACTGCACCTTGTTCAGCTCTTCAATCATGTAGTTCAATTTTGTGTAGATCTGCACATTGCCGGTTGAGGCATAGCATAAAGCCAGGGCAGAGAGGTAGTGCCCGGTGGTATGCCCTTTCAGCAAGCTGTCCTCCGAGTCCCAGCCGATCATTGCTGGAGCATTCAACGTGTCCAGACCGGCGGCTTTCCTGAAATTGTAGAGCATTTGGTCATCGTCAACCGTAAGCAGAAACTCCAGTCTCCGGTCCTGGGCAGTTTTGAGCAAGGAAGAGCCTGCCAGATGCGCATTTTTCATCGGGACAGCATTCAACTGCTGCTTTTTATCGCTCAATTTCGGGGTGCTGTTCTCTACCAAGATAACGGCCTCAACCTCATAGATGGTATCCGTCAGATTGCCAAGCGCCCTTTGCTCCCCGATATCGGCATAATTTCGTGTGTCGCCCCCGCGCCATGTCACGGAATGGGCCAGCACATCCCCGCTTACGGTTTGAATGGAGACAACGGAAGGCAGATGAAATTCCTTGTTCACTTCCCGCCGGATGTATACCGGAAAAATCTTTTCAACCTGGATTTTATTTTTCTCCTCCAGTATCTTCACTTCAAAAATCTTTTTCAGACTCGCTTCTCCGTAGCTGAAGGTGGCGGTCACCGGAATGACCCGGTCCCCTTTTCCATACTCAGGCTGGTGCACCTTCCCGGAACCGTTAATCCAGCGGTCATCCTTCGAGACCCAGGTAATTTGCGAACCATTTTTGCCTTCGGTCGGCAAGGTGATATCAAACTCTACGGTTTTGAGATTTCCAAGATGCAAGGCCTCAATGTCCCTTTGGACAATTTCCAGATCAGTCAATGTATTCGACATTTGCTTTCCTCCTAGGCTTACTTTTTTAATCGCTTTCACATAATCCATGTTACAAGAAATAAAATTTACTGTCGGTAGTTGAAAAAAAGAATAGGTGGATTATAGTTACTATATGGCAATTTCGATTTATGGGAGGAGCTTAAGCTATGTACTTCGTTGATAAGGAATTTTCGGGGCAAGCAACCCTCATTTCTGCCGGAACTTTTCTTACAGATCGGCCTTGGATTCATAAAGAAAGGATCATCGACAGCTATGAAATCATCAGTCCTATAGACTCCACCCTGTACATTGATTGCAACAATATCCCCTACGCTATTGAATCCGGCGAGATTCTTGTCATTCCTCCACACACGCTTCACCGGGGGCTCAAATATTGTGAGGGCCGGATCAAATTTCACTGGCTGCACTTCGCAGCAAGCAATCTGCAGCTCAGGACTGAAGAGGATGTCCTCCAGGACATTAACGACAATAATCTGGATGAGATGATTGTTCTGCCTGTATACACCAACAAAATCGACTCCAAACGCTTCCACATCATGTTCAATCAGCTGCTCGATCTGTACCAGAAGAATAAAAGAAAAAACTACTTGAATGCTTATTTGACCTGTCTTCTACACGAATTGACCTCGGAAATCATGGACTATCTTATCCAGAAGGAATTTAACGGCAACCGGCTGCAGCCAATCCAGGACTGGATCAGAATCCACGCCTTTGAGGATATTACGCTTGAACACATTGCCGATCATTTCAAATACAACAAAAACTACTTGTCCAGAATTTATAAGAAAAATACGGGAATCGGCATTTCGGAGCAGATTATCAAATTCAGGCTGAAGCACGCGAAAGAGCTGTTGACCGAGACCGACCTAAGCATTAACGAAATCGCCTCGGAAGCCGGATATGAGGACTCGAAATATTTCATGCGTTTGTTCAAAAAATATGAGAGCGTCACGCCCACCGAGTATCGAAAAACCTTTTTTTACAAGCATTTTAATAAAAAATAATTGGATGCCGCATAGTCCACCTTAAGTTAGGTTTGCGCTACCGTTTTTCAAAGGAATTGATGCTATTCTAAAAGTAAGCGGTTTCCGCAAAACAACCTTACAGGGGGATTCTATGACAGAGCATGCCGAGCTAAAAATTTCAGCCGTCCGATTTATTGATCTCCAAAAAATCGAAATTTATTGGAATGCCGATGCAGAAGGGGCCAATGATCCGCGGTCTTTTTCAGTGGAGCTTAATGGAGTGAGCCAGCCGCTGTGCAATAACGATGATCCGGAGGCCTGGGATACCCGATGTGTGTACGAGAAGACTAAGCGCAGAACCACCCTAAGTCTGCAAAACCCTATACAGTTTAGCGATTTGGGTAAAGTTACGCTGTCGGTCGTTGGGCCTGTCCGCAGTGTGCAGGGGAACCAGCCATCGCTTCATCCCTTCTATCCTATTAAGAATCTGGAACACTTCTATACCCGGTTCACCCGTACTACATCAGGAATTCTGATTAAATCCTCGGCCCTTGTTGACTATGCTGTACATGAGAAGGCGTGTGCGATGATTGAAATCATGTTATGCAAAAGACCTGAGATCGCGGAGAAGATGGTGGAGCATCACGCCGCTCTGGCTATTTATGGATTGCAGGAAGATGCCTATGACATACCGGAGCATCGCGGCGGAACGGATTTCCTGCAATATCCCGTAGAGGGCTTCGGCGGAACGACAACCATCCCCGTGACTTCGGTATCGGAAAAGAATGTTATGCGTTATGTGGAAGGGCCCTCTCAGACCAAATATAAAAATGAATCCATTGTGGCCCATGAATTCGGGCATGCCGTCCATCTGATCGGGATTAATAATCTGGAGGACCAGACACTAGCCAAGCAGCTTGTTGCTGCCTATGAAAGCGCTGCCTCGAATAACCTTTGGCCCGGAACCTATGCCATCTCGAATTACGAGGAATACTTCGCAACGCTAACGGCCATCTGGTTTAACGTTATGGCTGAAAGCAGCGACGGTACCTGGGATGGCGTCCGTGGCCCGGTCAATACCCGTGAGGAATTGAAAGCGTATGATCCTGTAGGATATGCCTTTTTTGAGTCGATTTATCCTGACCGCACCTTCCCTGACCCCTGGAGCAGCACACCGAATAATTTCCCCGTTCCAGTGGCCTGAGCGATCTACACAAACAACCCCCGAACCTTCAGTTGGTGAAGGTCCGGGGGTTGTTTGGTTGGCACTGCTGTTATTCGGCTTCCAGTATGAATAATCTGGACAGGAAATCTCCCCGCGGGACTTTGGAATGATAGTCGCCGGAAGTGCTGTCATTCAGCAGGATTCCAATTTTCATCCATTCATCGCCATAGCCGGAACGCTCGTAATTATTTTCGGTTATGCGGTACTTCTTGCCTTGATCCAGCCCGGCGAGTCTCAATCGCGTATACCCGCCGTTTACTGCAGTAAGTGTCCGGTAATACCCCACAATTCCGCGGTTTTTATCCTTGGACAACACCATCCATGCAGTTATATTCCCGTCAAACGGACTAGCCAGCCGGTAGAATGTGCCCTGATGAATAAGCTCCCGGTTCGCTTTCATAAATTGGACTTGCTCCCGGACCATCTTCTCTTCAGCCTCCGAAAGCAGACTCAGGTCCAGCTCATAGCCAAAGGTTCCAAAATACGCTACATCCCCCCTTGTGGCAAGCGAGGTGCTGCGGTTGGTTTGATGGTTAGGGACCGCTGACACATGGGAGCCCATGCTGCCAAGCGGATAGATCATAGAAGTCCCGTATTGGATTTTTAGCCGCTCGACGGCGTCCGTATCATCTGAAATCCAGCCCTGCGGACAGAAATACAGCATGCCCGGATCAAACCTTCCTCCGCCGCTGGCGCAGGATTCAAACAGCACCTCCGGGAATTTTCCAGTCAGACGCCCGAACAGCTCATACAAGCCCAAGATATACTGATGATACACCTTCCCTTGATAATCGCTGTCTCTCCCGGCAGAAAACACCTCTGACATGGAGCGGTTCATATCCCATTTCACGTAGGAAATATCCGACTCGGACAGTATCTTGCTGATGGTAGCATCCAAATAATCAATAACTTCAGCTTTCGTCAAATCCAGCACGTATTGATTTCTGCCCGGGCTCATGGAACGGTAAGGAACCGACATAATCCAATCGCTGTGCTTCTGGTACAGCTCGCTTTCTTTACTGATCATCTCCGGTTCAAACCAAAGGCCGAATTTCAGGCCCATGTCCGTTATTTTGCGGGCCAGACCGGAAATTCCGTTCGGTAATTTATCCGTATTGGGATGCCAGTCCCCGAGCGAAGTCGTATCTGTATTGCGCTTGCCGAACCATCCGTCATCCAGAACAAATAATTCAATTCCCAGTTTGGCGGCTGAATGCGCAATTTCCACAATTTTCTCTTCATTAAAATTCATATAAGTGGCTTCCCAGTTATTAATCAGAATGGGACGGGGCCGGTCCCTCCAGAAGCCCCGCACCAATCGGGTCCGGTAGATCTCATGGAAGGTCTGGCTCATAGGGTTCAGCCCTTTATCCGAATACACCATGACCGCTTCAGGGGTCTGGAAACCCTCGCCCGGCAGCAAACTCCAATCGAAGCCATTCGGGTGAATCCCCATCATCACACGCGTAACATCATACGTATCCGCCTCCACTTGAGCCAGGAAATTGCCGCTGTAGATCAGACTGAGTCCGATAGCTTCTCCGAGAAACTCCGTCGTTTCCTTCCGCTTCAAGCCGATAAAAGGATTATAATTATGGCTGCTGTGTCCCCGCAGGCTATAGATGCTCTGGATGCCGCAATGCAGCGGATGGGTCTGAATATGCCGCTCCCTTCCCCATGCGCCGGTTAAATTGATCATTTCATAATCCTGATCCGGAAGGTCCAGATTCAGGCTCATGGCAGATTCAAGCCGGATCGTCTGCTGTCCCAGGTTGCTTATCTTTATATTTCTGGTCAGGACAGGCAAGCTGTTATAGAGGGTGTACTGCAATTCCACTTGGCAGCCCAGCCATTTATCCAGCAAAAAAACACGGAGGGTCTGTGCTTCATCCTCTTTCTCGACATAAGTCGCCGGCAGTCCTTCAAGATAAGGCTTGCCGGGGACAATCTCATGACTCACGTACTCCAGACAGGTTGTATGGCTGCCATCCTCCTGAAGAATATGCAGTCCGCAGGTTCGCAGATCGCCTGCTCCATATACAGAAATCTCTTGTTTGACCTGCTCAAGCGAAAATTTCGCGTTGCCCTCGAAAACACAGGGAGACATATCGCGGAAGCCCAGCTCCAGAAGATGCGAGAAGTCCTCGCGGTCGCGGATTCTTTTGCCATAATATAAATGTCCCGGCTGATGATTCGGCATGATGCAAAAAATATAACTGATCTCATCATTATACAAGTGGAATTGTCTCGTTGTTTCATGAAATATTATTGGCATGACCTTAAACTCCTTTTGTTCAAATATAAGAATTTATATGTTTCACACTATAAATTATCCTTATATTTCTCGCTGAAACGGATACCGTCCTTATAAGGACGGCTTAGCCGTTTCCACTTGTTATACCATATCCTTCTCGATATTTTTCGAAAACACAAAGATGAACAAGGCCGTAATCAGCAGAAGCGCGGTCATAATAGGGAACAGATTCACTTGCTCATCCGCCGTCTGATAGAAGTTGAACAGAATCAAGGCAATCCCGTTCCCGATCGTGCCCGCTTGCCCCCAAGCTGTCTGCATCTGGGTATCATAAGCGTCAGGCGACAATTTGGCTACAAGCGATGAACCGATTGGCCAGACCAGATTATCCGAGAACGTAAGAAACAGGTAGTAGAACACCATCCAGAGCAAGCTATACGGTGCCGAGTCCTTGAACATAATAATCGGAATGGTCAGCAGGCCGTAGCCAAGAGCGGAGAAGAGAATACCCCAGCCGTACTTATAGGTTGTTCGGATGTTCGTTGCACGGGTTTTGGTCCAGAGCCACACAAATACAGGTGCCAGCGCTAACCCTAGAACAGTATAGATGGTTCCCACCGATCCAGGGGCAAGTTCAAATCCAAAGATATTGCGGTTAATTTTCTGGTCTATAAAAATAGCCACCGTCGAGGTCAGCATGGTTCCGCACAGCGCCATTACGATTTGAGCCGAGAACAGCTTCAGGAAAGGCTTCATTCTTCGTCTGTCCGTTGTCGTCAAGTCTTTTTTGCTCATAAGATTGGTCAAGAAGACTATCGGAATAATAAAGGTCGCCGAAGTAATGATGTTTAGTACTCCCTGGAAGGACATTACTTTGGTCAGGACCAATGCTACAATTGTGCCGATAAAAACAACCATAATGGACACAAACCGGATGAATAATTTAGCGAATTCCCCCTCTTCAAGCGGCTTGACCGGCTTCTCACCCAGGGTGCCAAAATACTTGTGCTGCGTAACAAAAATAACGGCGCCATACAGAAAAGCGGCAATGGCAGCGATCAGAAAGCCGATATGGTAGTTTTTCATACCAATTTGTCCGACCAGCACCGGAGCCACAAGACCGGCAATATTATTCGCAATGCCATGAATGGTAAATGCAGCATCACGTCTGCCGTTATCGGATTTGCGGTACAATTGGCCTGTCAGTGAAGCGTTGCTCGCACCCATGATTGGAAGCGCCATCAAAAATAGGGCGATTAACGCAAAAATTCTTCCCTGGGTCAGCGAAAAAGCCGGAATAGCCAGAATCCCAAATGCCGTCCCTTTTACTATATTCCCTATAATCAAGGCTTTCCGCATCCCCAATACGCGGTCCGCCAGCCAGCTTCCTAGAATCCCAAAGATGGAATTGCACGCAGCCATCGCCGTAATCATGGAGGCAGCCTGACCTTCTGTGAAGCCTAATCCTTTCGTATACGGAGTATAGAGATAGAAAATTAAAATCGCATACAAAGCTCCCCATGCAAAGGAGTTGAAAAAATTACCTGCTGCCAGCGCCCCTACCCCTCTTGGATGCCCCAAAAATTTCTTGTCGTCAAGCACTTCCTCTGGATTCATAGCGATTCCTTCTTTCATCAGTATTTCTGTTCAAGTTTTCCCTTTAAAATATATCAGATAACCTTTTCTAAAACGGTAGCGAAAAGTTGGGATAGGTGGACATTTGTTACCTAGTACATTTTGGTTATATGAACAGAAAACAAAAAAGAGCCGACCCTAATTTAAAGGATCGGCTAAAATAATTTTTTTGCTTTATCTATGACCTCAGACAGCGGTGATCCAGAGCCATTTACATCGGGAAAAACCTTTGATATTTCCAAACAGTTCTCTTAGTTACTTTTTCAAATCCTAACTTTTCGATAAAACCATCGCACTCTTCACCACTTCAGCTAATTCATAAGATTTTAATTTTCCTCCTAATTCAAGTGTATTTTCCTTTTGTTTTATATATCCTTTCTCACCTCAGTTGTAGGTGTAACCATGTAGCCTCCATCATTTTTCCAATGAAGTCGCACAACTTTTTTGTCAGTCACTGCTTTAGCATAACCTTTAATATTTAAATGTTTTTCAATTACTGATACTTTAGGGTATTCACTATCAGTTTTCCGGGAATAACAAAGTTCAACCCCGTTTCTTAAAGCATCTTGAAGTTGTTGAATTGAATATAGACTTTTAAATAATCTCAGCAGTTACATTCTGCTCTTCCCATGTAACATGAGGTATTATAAGTATATCTTCTTGTTTATTTATATAGACTGTTACAATCTTGTAATCAAAGACCATCAGTTATTCCACTCCTATTCCACAATCTTTACAATTACTTGTACGCCTTGTTTGGACGCTTGGTCAATTGCCTTGTGAAGTTCTCGCTTGAGATTTAGTCAGTTGCACAGGAGGTAAGGCTAACTCTAGAATTCTTTTCGTGCTAGAACTAACATCGACCGAAATACCGTTCCAAAATGTGTCGGTAAAACCCTCTAATTTATCAATATATCCCATAACGTATCATCTGCCGAACTAATCATTTCAATGATAAGGTAGCGCAATGACTTATCGCTTCTAAGCGATTAAATCCATCTGGATCACCTTCTAAAGCGCACTCAAGCCGATGCACCGTAGAATCTTTAACGGTGCTTTGATCTAGTCGTTGTGGTGGGACATGAACGGATTCGCTCAGTTCACTTCATCCATGTACGTATTAGCGGCCTGATTGCTCTTAATAGGGTTAAGTTCGTTTAGGATATGCCACCCGATTCATTCAGCACTCGGTGGGGCTAAAAAAAGAAAAACCACATGGAGTATTAGCTCACATGTGGTTAAAATACACTCGATCAATATTGAGTTTAATATTTATGCTTTTGCACGCAGAGGATAGAACATTATTCAAGACGTTCAGCAACTTCTACTGCTTCGGCTATAAAATCACGAATTTCCTTGATTGATTTTGTTGTTTTGCAGAATATCGGATTTAACCAATCATCTATTTTCACAACAACCAGTTTAAAACAACCTTCTTCCAAATCGAATTCAGGATACCAACCCAAGTCTAGAACATTAACATTCTTATAACGAACTTGAAGAATATCCTCTTTGAACGACCAAATTTGTTCAGCATATGATATATTATCCACAAAATCGAAGTCGTTCAAAATTACCGTTCCTGTTTTGAAATCAAACTTTTCCAACAGTTCCCCCCCTAATCTTTTAGCAAGTTTTTATACTCTTGCTCCGTTATTGGATGGCCATGTATTTCCATAGAATCTGCTGACAGTTCTATTCGCATATAGACAGTATCCTTACCCTTAGTGGCCCCAATAACTTCATCAAATTTCATTACTTTCCATGTTTTACCATTAGTTGTAGGAGTACCATATTCCCATGCATACCTCTCCAGAGCTTCTATATCAATATCAGTTTTATACATAGCATTGCCATGCTTTGTTGTATCTCTTATATCACTCCAGCTCATTTTTTTATAACCTTTAATACTTTTAAAATCATGTTTTGCATAATTTATCCATTTTATTTCTGAACTAACAGCCGCTGAGATTACTTTTCCTTCCTTCATAATGTTGACAAACATTTTACCAGCAACGCTTTCAACTTTTCCTAAAGGAGTAATACCAATCAAGGCAAGGGCAATATCTAATCGGCTTGCGTTAGGATCGCGTAAAGTATTTATGTTATCAATTATAAGAAAATTCAATGCCAACCCTACAGGTCCACTCCAACCTTTCCACGGATCTGTTGCTGAGTTCGCGTCACCTGCAAAACCTGAAAATCCAGCTCCCCAAGCATGCTCATGCCCCGTCGGATCACTATAAATTAACGGATTATTAACAACATAAGTATATAGATTCTGACTCAGCGGATTATCAATCTTGCCTTCAACCGTATCCTAGTTTATAAAGCGGAGCTTTGAATAAAGAAGGTGGCAACGGAGAAAGCACTCCCAATTACCACCCATTCTATCATCCTGCTTGCCGTACAGGTGTATTTGGCATCACGTATGCTGACTTTTTCTTCATCATGGCGTAGATGATATTTACCAGCTTCCTCATTAAGCAAACAACCGCTTGTTGTTTTGTTTTACCCTCTGCAATCTTTTGCTCATAATAAGAATGAAAATAGGCATTCTTTGGTTCTCCCTTGGTACGTGTGACACCAATCTGACGAATCGCAAGGCTCTTGATAATATCATGTAATTCCCGATTACCTTGCTTACTCTTACAATTTCGAAACTTATTACCTGAACCTACGATGACTGGTGCAATGCCAGCAAATCGGGCAAGTTTGTCGGAGGATGGGAATCGGTGGATATCACCAATCTCTGCTACAAGCTGTGCTGCCGTGACCACATCTATCCCTGTCATGGATTCAAGCTGGAAACCAAGTTGCTTCATCAAATGTCCAATCTTATCCTCAACCCTAGCCAGTTCCTTCTGAAAAAAACGGGCAGATTTCACTTGACTCACGACTACTTCATCCCTTGAATCCTGAAAATCTCGATACGTATCTCCATCGCTGTCAATGAGAGTAAGAATTTGATTTGCCTTCTTATGGGATAATCCATTGTGGCTGTACTTTCGCAAGAATGCAGCAAGAGCTTCCTCCAAAACTTCTTTCAGCTTATACGGTGAAGGGTAGGCTTCCCAGAAGGCGAGTGCCGTTTTCCCCTCCACTTCAGAGAAGAATTTTTTATAACTGGGATAGGAATAGCTAATTTGCTGATGCAGCTTCTTTACCGTTTCCGTTAAACTCTTAGCCAACCATCTTCGCTGGGTCACAAGCTGACTAATCGCCCAATATAGATCAATGGGCTTGGCATCTGGTAGGCGCTCCAGCTCGTCTCTGAGTACCTTGGCAACGCATTCCGCATCCCAGCTATCCGACTTCTGAACGGTCACATGGCTCTGTCTTCTGGCGTTGGCGAGTTTTGCGTTCACTTCCTTCACCCAGCAATGATTGTCCTTGAGATAAACGGCGAGTCCTCTGCCATAACCTCCAACATCCTCCAGCCCATAGACCACGGACAAGCCCTTCTTGGTGTACTTCTTCAATTCCTTGAGCAGCAAAGGAAAGGCAGACGGCTTGTTATCGAATTTAATTTCTCCTAGCTTCTTACTCCAACAGTCAATAATGACGGCTGTATGATGTTGTTTATGCAGGTCAACCCCTACATAGATCAGATTCTGCTGTTCTATCATGCTTCTATTACTCCCTTTATATTTGAATTGTTACTAATGGATTCGATTCATTGCGGTCAAGAATCTTTGCTGCTGCCCTCATCGCTTGCTCTGTATGTATCCAGCCCATTAGTAACCACTCAAACGAGTGGCGAAAACATCGTGGATAAACAAGTTTGCATCCTCAGTTCGAGCGGTCAATGCCGCAAAGATACGTTAGCAATCTCTTATTTACCTCAATGCTTAGAAAGCTGTTTGTTTTAATAGTCCAGCAACGTGTGACTTCTCCAGACGTACATAAAGCAGGTCTAGCCGCAGTTCTTCCGTGTACTCGTGAATCTTGTCTATGATTTTCTCCGCTGTCGGCAAGTCAATCTCCGCAGCTTGTTCAAGTGTGAATTGGAAAATGGCATTCTCATAAGCCGTGGTCGTTCGGAGACTGCTAAGAAGCTGATCTTCTTGCTCTACCAGTAACTCGTACTTTTCTTGTAATATCGTCACAAGCACATTCCCCCATAATTTAGGATGGCTTGATGTTTACCGTCTGCTTCAATCTGTCCGTAGCGATATGTTCCTTGGTAAAATGCTTTACGGTCTAGGATTCGTTTCACCTGTACTTTAGTGAACTTCTTTCCTTGTTCCGTAGTGAATCCTTCTTCATTTAACTTCTCGGCTAAAGCCGACAATGACCATTCAGGGTATTGCTCTTTCAAGTCAAATAACCGCTGAACCGTAGATGCTTTCTGTTCGTCAATAAGGATTTGCTTTGATCCCCGTTTCCCTTTGTAACCAAAAGGAATACCCCCACCTGCAAACTTACCTTCGGAAGCTTTTTTGTTTCGTCCTCGTCCAAGCTTCATGGCAATTTCCAAGCGTTGGTAAGCGTCCAATAACTCCATCAAACCGTTAATCAGGAAGTCAGATGGGTCTTTCTTAAAAATGCTATAGGTCGGTTGTTCAATACTCCGAATGTCGATACTGCGCTTTTTCAGTTCCCGATGGACAAGGACTTTGACAATATCACTTCTCCATAATCTGCTTGTGTTCAGGACAACAACGTAGTCTACCTTCTGACTCGACACATAGGTCAGCATGTCTTGGAAGCCCTCTCGTTCGACTTCTAAGGCTTCCTCGTCCACTTTCGCCCCACTGATGCCCTCGTCTGTAAAGACGTGAACCAGATGCCATCCCTGCTGCTCACAGTACGACTGAATCTCGTCTTGCTGGTAGGACAAGCTGTAGCCATCCTTCACCTGACCTTGTGTACTGACCCGTACATAGCCTATGACATTCATGTTTAAACCTCCATCGTTACAGGAATTGTAATTAGTGTAACTCTTAACAGTTCCACACTATGATTATATAACCTTTAAGAGTTACATTCAATGATTTTCCAGACAAGTTCATGATATACTCTTTCTATATTTAGCTGCTGGAATGATGGAGGAAGACATGAAGATAAAAATCCGATTGAAAGATATATTAGATCAGCGTGGAATGTCACAAAGACAACTTGCCCGACAGATGAACTTACGTCCAAGTACAATCAATCATCTCTGTTCCGATTCAGTAGACAGAGTCTATATCCGAACGCTGGAAGTGATATGCGACGCACTAGACATCTCCATTCATGAATTGATTGTTGAAGATTCAGAATCATAAGGTGTCTAAATGCAAGTTGGGTCGGGCGCTGGATGTGCTACGGCCTATTCCTCAACAAGAATCTTGGTTTTTGATGTAAACCACCCCCGGGAATTTTCCTATCGTAATGATGAACATTTCCCGGAAGGTAGGGGTTGAAATCTCTTTATTTTCAAGTACAATAGAGACTATGTTATTTTTATTTCATCCAGCATGTTGGACTTTTTATCGTTATCGGCAAAATAACGTGTCCGTCGGTGAGGATGTGTCTTCTAGCTATTTATAGCAAGGCGACTTAAGCAGTCCCCTTTGGGGATTGCAATTTTTTTTGCCATGGTCTTGCGATTGGCATACGTAGATGATGTATAAAGCTGCCTTAATGCAGGCTCATCAAACATGCTTTGCAACATTTGGAAACCAAGAACAGTTTCTATCTTGGATATGTTCTCTCTGTTTTCCATTAGCCAAGACAACTCCATATCGCTGACTTCCTCTGGATACTCAATCAGTGCAAGCGTCTTCTCAATTGTATAGTCAAAGAATGGTTTTCGGAGTAATTCCACTGCTTTCCTCGTTGGCGAGAACTTTCTCAGATCATTGTCGCTAGGTCGGACTTCTAGTCGCAGTATACCTTTAGAACGTTCAATAATCTCGGTTGATTCTTCTTCCTTCCGGGTCTGCTTATGCTTATCATAAAACATAATTCTGCTGCTATTGTTCCGATATTCAACGGTCTGATCTTGGTTATAAGCAATAGTGTTCTTGTAGGCAAGTTTCTGCCTGCTGAACATCCGTACATACTCACTGACCTTCTTGCCCACTTGAAAATTACAACAGACATCACATCTACTTAAAGTCCAGTCAGAGTGTGGAATATAAACATCAAAGAGATGGAGTAGCCTTTCTTGCAGCCTATCAAAGAACAAGGGAATGTCTGCTTCTGTGAGAATAGTAACGTTGTCTCCGTATAGAAACTTTAGTATGGATACTTGTACTGTGAGTGTTTGGCTGCTCTCGATATACTTCATGAATGGCAGCTTGTCATCGTAAATCTTATAGCTTGTGTTCAATGCACCTGTTTCTTTACTATAGAACGTAGTCGAATTAGCGTTGTATTGAATCAATGTATCTGGTTCAATAGGAATAGGTCTTGCTTTCAGTATGATAGTGTCAAACATAAGGAACCTTCTTTCATTTCTTGTAGTCTAAAATATTGGATGTGATTGGAGATGTTATAAGAACGAGAACCCACAACGGAGTCGGGCTATTGTTCAACTCGTGTCTATCTTTTTCATTGTATTCACCACCTATTAAGGTTTAATTCCAGTTTCCTCGAACAGCTTGTCGAGCTTCTCAAAGAACTGTTTTTGTTCGTATTTCGCATAATCTGGATGTACTCCCCATTCGTTATCTCGGTGAACGAGATAATATAAGACCAATTCCAATGCTATCTTTTTATTACGATTCCGTTCTTGAACAACCGTAACGACGTCTTCCAAAAGGTTGAAATTTTTGCTTTCATTGATCTGATCAACATTCAGCAGGGAACTTACCCGTTCGATCAATCTTTCTCTTTTCTGTCCTGCTTGAACAAACTCAAGAAGGCTAAAATGCTGTGAATAGTGCTGTGTTGTAGTATATTCGTTTCCTTCATCATCAACATTTGTAACCTCAATTTCCTCATGCTCATCTGTTTTGGTTAAGTAAACCATCAGGATTTCCGACTTTTCTGATGGAAGCAACTCCTTCTGGAACAAGGTTTGATCCTCTATCCCGAATAAATCAGACAACTGCTCAAGACGTGGTTCAGGTATCTTACGTCTTTCTTTGATCCAATCTTGAAATGTTTGTTTGGAAACCCCAATTGCTTCTGCTACCGATTTGTACTCCATGTGAAACGTGTCTGCTATAAATTGTAATCCGATCATCTCACTCACCGCCATACTTAGTATGCCTTACTAGTTTGATTATATCTTGACATACCCAGAATGTCAAAACTTTTTTCCCAAAGAAAAAACCACATGGAGTTTTTAACTGCCATGTGGTTCTATCTGAATTAATCGGACACACATTTAATTTTCCATTTTAACCAATAAAAACAAATCCCCATCTTGGTCTAAAATAAGCTCTCCCTTATCAGTGTAATAAGTAATATTTCCATTGCCATAATAAAAGTTCTCATATTTTTCATCCTCATATAGGCTTATTTCTTTTAGGGTTTGAGGGTTTAAATCTGTACCCATAGTGCTTTCTTTTATCCAATCAATATCAGATAAAAAGCTTTCATCAGAACTTTTGCTCACTTTGTAGAAAATAGGCTTTTCTTCAGCTTCATTACCAAATTTAATAGAATCTGAAGTAAATACAATTTCTGTTCCAATTAACCCTTTAATATCTTGTTCATCATTTTTCGAACCACCAACTCCATATGCATAAATACTGTCAATCTTCCATTTTCCTATCAACGTTTCCATTAGTTCAGAGTTCGAATCACTAGGAACTACAGAAGTATTAGTTATATCTGTAGCTGGAGGTACAGTCTGTGCAATATTCCCATTTTCTGTTCCGCATGCTGTAATCAAAAGTACATTTAAAATTAAAATAACAACCATTGATGAATATCTCATTTTATCACCACTTAATTTAGTTTAAAAACCCTTGGGAAGCACTCTGTTGTAATTTCTAGTATAATCACCATTTACAAAAATTTCCCATTCGTCATATCTACGCATATATAATCCTGGCAGCTTCTTCCCACTGCCCTTTACCCATAAAAGCATTTCATTTTTAAATTCATTTTGAAATTTAGAAGATGAAAAATTCCCTTCTTTCAGCATTTTTCCTGGATCACGATTTAAAAAATCACCTCCATTAAATTTCCAACTAACAAGAGCATCAAACTGTTGCTGTGTAAAAACTATACCATTGCGGTCTGCCCAGTCATTTATATAATTCTCGGCTTTGTTCTGAATATCCGACTTCAATAAAGATAGTGCTTGCTCTTCGGTAATTCCTTTAAGTAATTTTTCCTCTCCAGGTTGAATTACATGCCCATAACCTATCGTCTTTATATTTCTCTCTTTTTCTTCCTTGGTTGCATAATACCATTGCCCAGAGAAAGTTTCATATGTTTTAAGAAACTCAACTAGTTTGTCACTCGCATGCATGTCTGTGCTAACTACGTAACCCTGAACTACTGCTGGCTGGCTTGGGTCATCTTTAAACGTATAATGTCCAGTGGGGTCTGTATAAATCAACGGATTATTATGCACATACGTATACAAATTCTGACTCAGCGGATTATCAATCTGCCCCTCATACGTATCCTCATTTAAAAACCGCCCGATACTTGGATCATAATACCGCGCTCGCAGATAGTAAAATCCAGTTTCGGTATCATACACTTCTCCCGTGTACTTGAAGGAGTTCGAGGTTCCTTCCACCTGACTAGTAATGTTCCCCCACTCATCATAGGTGTAATTGTTAATTACCTCTCCGCTGGTATCTACAATTTGCACCACATCTCCGTGACCATTATACAGGTAATAATAGTCCTTGGATGCCTTTTTGTCCTTCTTCACCAGCACCCGGTCTCCACGGACAAAGTTCGCTTGTTCGACGAACATGCCGCCCACGATCTTTTCTTCCGATAAGACTTGCCCATTCAAATTGTAGTTGACCTGTGTCTGTGTATTGCCATTCATTTTCATGTACCGCATACCATCGGCATAATATTGGAAGCTGGTCGTACTGCCTCCTTTAGTGACCGAGGTCAAGGTATTCTGCAAATCATAGGTGTAGCTTGTATCTACCCTGTCCAGAATCACATTACTTGTATCTGATAAAGTCTGCCGATTGCCTCGCACGTCGTAAGTATACGTTGTTTTCCCACCATCAGGACGCGTAATCAACACCAGGCGGTTTAGCGCATCGTAGCCATAGCTTGTTGTTTGTGCCGTGTTGCTGCCTTTGCGCAACTCGCTTACCGTAACTCGATTGCCATTGTTGTCATAACCATAGCTGTAGCTCGAAAGAACAGAAGTCCCCTTCGTATTACTCATACTCTCGATCCAGCCTAGCGCTTTGTTATAGGTGTATTCTGTCTTCAGTATACTGTTATCTGTGAGCGGCGGGTACGTTATCGACCTCACCAGATTGTTCGCCAAATAGCTGTACTGCACGTTGGCAGAAGTAGCGCCTGTGACCGTGGAACTCCCGTTGGTTTGTACTTTGTCCAGTCGTTGCTTATTATACTGGTAATTTGTATAGAAGCCCAAATAGCTGTCGTTGATTTGTGTCATCCGTCCCAGTACATCTCTCTGATTCCCGATGGACGCCGAGTGATTACCGGCGACTGAGTAGGTCGAGCGCACTTGGCCTAAGCTATCCATCACTTGCGTTTGGGTGGCGGTCACCTGGTTATTTGTGAGGGTTTGAATAACCTGGTTTCGCGGATTATCCTTGCCGAAAATCACATTCGTTTCCTGCGTTTGCGCCACATTGTTGATTGCCCCGCTGATCGTGCTCTTTTTCAGTTGGCCGCTTTCGTCATACGAATACCCGAATCTACTACCATTACGATCTGTTTTAGCTGCCAGTTGGCCTAAGTTGTTGTAGGTGTAGCTTTCATAATTCAAGGCACCGTCTTGCTTCGCAGTCAGAAGACCCCACTCGTTATATGTTTTGCTATTCAGCGTTTGCGGGGTGCCACCCTTAGCTTGAATGGTTACCTTCGTGATCTGCCCGTTGCCGTCATAGGTATAGTTGGTCGTCTGGTCCAACGCATCTTTTACCGCAGCTAACCGATTTAACCCATCGTATACAAATGAGGTAGTGACCCTATCTTCATTGAAGTTATTCTTCGGGTCCGTGTACCCGGTCACCTTGCCGGTGCTATTGTACCGGTACGACTCGCTAATCGGTTGATTCCGGTTCGGCCAATCCTTATAGGTTAGGCTCGAGATTCTGTTCCCCCAAGGATCATAACGATCTTCCACATAGTTCAGTTTCTCACCGGTGGTTCCGTCCTGAATATAGCTGGTATTCAAGCGCGCTTTCAGGGAATAATCACTGATGTAGAGGTCTCCATTGGCCGTGGTCGCCCGGTTCTGTCTACCCCAAGCATCATAGCCTATAGAAAGTGTATTCCCTGCCGGATCAATCGAGTACACCGGACGCCCTAACTCATCATAATGGTATTGCGTAAAGACCCATCCCACAGTATCATCAAAGTGCTCTTCCAACAGAGCGAGTCCCAGCCCGTTATACAGTACATTGGCATAGGTTTTAACTACACTGTTATTGGACAGGTTCGTGATGGTGCGAATGGAATCGACTTTTAAGACCTCTATTCCTGCATTGATGGAATCAAAGTTACCTGAGGACTGATTATAGTAGTTGTAATCGGTCACGTCACTATATCTTTCCCCGTTGGCATTGGTTCGGACAGGATGCGTTTCTTTTGTTAGACGGCCTATGGCATCATAGGCATAGGTTGTTGCATGATGATTCCCATCACTCTTTTCTATTACTCTCCCCGTACCCATATCATAGGCTGTCGATATTTTGACGGTCTGCTGATTGCCTTGCCCGATATTCGAATAGGCTTCTTCTATCGTTGGATAGGCATACAACGTTTCCTCTCCGTAGGTCACGACAGACTTGGCAACCGTTTTCCCGCCAGCTTGCTTCTCTGAGATGACTTTATACGGTCGATTAGTTCCATCTGGTGCATTCTGATACGTGAAGCTTGTCATTTCCCCCACCGCATTTGTAGCTGTCTGCACACGTCCTTGTGCGGTATAGGTGTAGCTCTCCGAAAGAGCTGATGAATCATTTTCGCTGGCATACCATGATTTCGAACTCAGCAAACGATAAATAGGCTCATAGGTAAAGGTCGTAGTGTTCCTCGCCTTCAGCGTGGGATTATTTCGCTGGCTGTCCGTAAGTGGACGAGTGACTGTCGTGACATTTCCCCATTCATCATAACTGGTTTCTGTGTACAACTTGTTCGCCGTGTTATCGGTGTCCCCAGGCCCATACTCCCAAGTCTCCGTTGCTGTGGGCAACTGAATAATCACGGAGTGGAATACCGTATTTTTTTCCACCTTCTTTTCACCGTTCGCTGCTTGGCTCACTGCCGACAGGAATTGCCCTTTGCCATTAAAGGTTCGAGTGACACTTAAATTGTCAGCAACGTTATGCATAACGCTGGAATAGGTGTGCGACGCCGGGACTAAATTGGGTCCATAATACGTTGTGTAGCCGTCATAGCTACCAGTGTAGCTGTAGGTTGTTTCGTTGAATCTTCCGCTATACACACCCGATTTAAGCACTTGGTCATATCTTGTTTTGACAATGGGAGTATCAATGCTTCCATAGGGACCCATGTTTCGTGCTTGATACCCCATCTCATAGACCGTACGGGAATGTGGATATTCAATCGAAGATAGCAATTCGTTTCCAGCTTCATCGCTGAAATTCTGTCTGATATCCAGCTTTTCCGGCTTGAATTTGGTGTTATATACATAATCTCCACGAACATAATTGAACTTAAGTTTTTCCCCGTTTTGTAATGTGATGTATTTGAGCTCCGGTGAGGTTCTTTCTTCCCAGGCTCCATAAAATTTATCCTCACCGTCAATGAATCCCAAATATTTTTTATACCAATACCCTACTCTAGCACGAGTATATACTACCTTCTGACTAACCGTTTTGTTCAGATCTTTTACTGTAATCGTCAAATTCTCATCTGGAAGGTCCTTATTGGCTTCAGCTTTCCTAGAATTAATCCAGTCATAATTAAAATCAATGACTCGCCCGACACTGTCAATAATCTGGGTTATCAAATGTTTGGATTGCCAATTATCCGTATGCCAATACAATCCATATTTAAAAGTAATGGTGTTTCCGAAACGATCCACTATACCTAATAGACCAGGCTCTCCAAAATATTCTCTTTTTCCATCCGCATATTCAACATATATTGTAGACAAATAATCTCCGTTGCTGAACGAACCATTATCTAGAAAAATACGTTTGTCCTTGCCTTTGTAATCATAAAATCCTCCCTCCAATCCATGGATCGCATCCGTGTAATATCTATATGTGCCGCCTTCCCCATCATGATAATAGTCGGAAGTAATAGAGGGGAACCGGAAACTCCACCCTGTACCCAAATCGTATTGAACGTTACGGTTTAGATTAGGGATATTAGAATCACTAATGAATTCGGAATCGTTGGAATTGTACATAACGCCAATGTTCAAATCAAGTCCATCTCTTCCGGGCAAACTGATCTGCGTATCCTTCCAAGTCAAAGTGCCGGAAGCGGGATCTACGCTTTCACTGCTTAGGCTCCGGTCAGAATATTGCGGTTTACCGACTTGGTTAATGGCTTCCATTTTAAAATCGTCAATCACACTGGTAATTGCCATGTCCAGCGTCGATACACTTTTCGTGGAAAGAGCAGCAAAGGAAGAAATTGGGTTGATAATAAGATCTTCCAGCTTCGAGTATACGTTATCCGTTACCCCGTAAGCTTCCTCCGTAACGCTGGTGGAGCCACCTTTCGCCTTCAGGTTCTGCCGAAGTTCATCCCAGCTTAATCCTCTTTTCGTATAGAGCGCTAGCAGTTCGAAGGGATCAAGACCGGTTTCAGCACTTAAATAAGCAATTTCGTAGATATCTTCGATTTTTGCGCCTCGGATCATCAGCTCACGAATATCCTTTTTACTAAGGAGCGGCTCAGCAACGGCTCTTTTCATTTTCAGGCTTGCTTTTGCATATTTAGCCTTGATCGCATTAATACGTGCTTGTTCGCTATCTTCAGTGGAAAGGCGTGTCGAATAAGCTGCGGCCTCTTCGGGGGTAAGTATCAGACCATCCGGCAACTGGCTCTTAGCTTCCGAATAAACGACTTTAGGAACCGAAGACATATTCGGTGTCGGTGTAGGCACTGGTTCCAACGCTTTCTGTACAGTGTTCGGATTCCACGGCGTAGGTGACGGTTGTACCACATCTTTTGGTTTAACATCTGTCTTTCCGGTCGTTAACGCTTTACTAGTATCCGTTGCAGCCAATACATTCACCGCGTAGTCCGGTGTAAGTAGACATAATATTAAGAGAATGAGGACGAGCTTATAGGCTGTTTGTTTCAGCTTCAAAAAAATCTCTCCTTAGGATTGGTTTGAAATTACGTCCATCAAAAAACATGAAGCCTGATAAACCGAATATGGACGGGCCTTTATTCTATAACGCTAACACCTAACAACATCCCAATAGTCCTGCTGTTCTCGTATGCATCATATGAATAAACATGAGTGTTGTAAGCACCGGTCTCATTGTTTGTTTGTAATATGGTATACAAATTCTCCAGCTTGTACTGGTTAGCCGTTCTCCCTCAATCCACGGGTTTTCCAGGTCATCCTGATCACTTCTAATACCATCAATCCACTCAATGTCATCATGATCTTTGCGCCTATATAATTTCGGAATCTCCGGATCAAGAGACCTCCCCTTTCCTTATATGCTCTAGTAGTTGATTATTCTTAATAGATTTCCATTTTTATCGTAAACATACTCGCTAATGATTTTATGGGACTCTTTGATTTGAATATATTTCAGTCTTCCGTTCGAATACACATATTCCAATGGAAGAACAAAGTTAACCACCAGCGCTTTGGAGGTGTAGTTCCCTTCTCCGGCAACTGGTTCAACCTCGACTCTAATAGTATGCTGCGAGGGAGGGGTTGCTTTTACATATAAATAATTTGTTTTCCCGTCAACAACTCCAAGCTGCTTATTCCCTTCCCAGATTATATATCGCTTCACATTGCCGCTGTCCAATGGCGCTTGCCAGTAAATATTGAATCCATCAGCATTAGCATAGGTCCACGTCAGATTTTCTGGAGTTAAGGAGTCCCTTGAGCTTGCTGCAATGAGACGGGTATGAAAGATGCCACGGGTTTGCAGCTTAAGGTAATAAGTTTTTCCTGCTACCAAATTGACCTTCAGCCTTGAGAAGGTGGTATTATTATAATTGTCATTCTCCGCTATCAGGCTAGTAGCTGCAGCATTACTGTACAATTGCAGGATTGTATCACTTTTTGCCGTATCGGTTCCATTGTAAGCTGAAGTCCAAAATACATAATTGTCAGTTTGTTTAGGGGTAAACGAAAAATTGCATATTGAGTAGGTTGGTTTTGAGAGGTCATACGGAGTGTTGGGTTCCAGTACTTGTTTATCTGCATCAAGAAGGGTAGCGGTGACTCTCGCATTTACAACATCTCCACCAAACCCCTTAATAATAATATAGTAGTTTTCTCCTCCATTCATTGTCATTGTAATCGTTGAATACCGTATGTCGTTAGGTGCATCATCATCATTTTCAGCGAGAAGCACATACCTCTCTGTGTAGACCTCCAACACCGTATCGGCTTCTGTTGGAGTCTTTACACCTTTATAATAGGTGGTAAATATTCTGTATGTGCCATTCGTTGGCGCGGTAAACTCAAGACCAGCCCCCCAAGAGTTATCTGTCGTCACATCTGAAGGAGCGTTTAGGATAAGGTCCGCCTCATGTCTGTTAATAATCTCAACTCTCATATGCAGGGGCTGATCAGGATATAGAGGCTCCAGCTTAATGTAGTAGGTTTTCCCGCTCTCCAATTCATAAGATAACTCGTCCTCCCATTGATCCAACGACTGTTTCAATGCTGCATCCTGATATAAGGTAATGCTGGCTCCTCCACCATAAGAAGTTAAACCACCGTATCCCAGGGTATTTATGGTGTATTCATACGTGCGGGCAGGGGTAAATTTAAAGACTTGAAATTGGTTTTTGTTCAAACTGATATCAATAGGCATATCAAGTGACACAATAGGAACTTTAGTCGCATTAGAAATAATTGGATAATCCACATTGAAATATATTGTGTATGTGACCCCTTGGGTCATGCTTACGGTTTCAATTGTTTTGTTGCCTTCATATGCACTATTGCCGTAAATGTATTGCTGACCATCCCATATATCCGCACCTACTGTATCGCCTATAACGGAGGAATATGTAAATTGATAGATACCCGTTTCTTCCGGAGTAAAAGTAATGTCCGAATAAGAAATGATCGTTTGATCAACCTTTAAAACAGTGGAAACAGGGTAGTCTCCATAATTTGTAAGATTGGCCACTGCAGTTTTCTTGTTTTGCACTTTATTTATGCTTACGGAATTGTCGAACTCTGATATGGCAGATTCATATTTCGAAAGCAATGTTGTAAACTTACTATCTTCTGATGTGAGTATACGGGCATTATCTGATTGTATTCTGGTCGAACCTTTTTCAGGGACTCCCGGCAGGCTGAATAACTTGATACTTTGTAGATACAAATCATAATATTTGGCATGAATCTTTTTTGATAGTTCGATGTTGCCTTCTCTATACGCTTTTTCGCTTAGATATTTTAATTTATCTCCCAAAATTAGCACCTGATCTGCTGCATTTTTGGCATCGCTTTCATCACCTGCGGACTGAACGGATCGGGGGAGTTCATCAGCTATTGCCTCCAATGGAGAAAGTAGCAATACTATAACGAACATAATAGTAGCTAAAAAAGCAGATTTTTTCATATTTTCTCCTTAATTACTTTCACAAATATGAGATGTAAGGATTTAAAACAACTAGTCCTCGATCTTACCTCCTAAAAAAATACTTTCCAAAATTCCGAGAAAACTATCGCCTCCTTAAACTCTATTTTTTTGATTAGTTGAACAACATTAATATTGGATTAAAATTATAAATAATGATTCATTTGTTTATATATTCCATGTAAACATATAAATTATTTTGTCTAAACACATTTTCAATGCTTCACTTCAATCGCTTCTTCTCGATCTTTCTAACGGCACAGAAAAAGAATACGATCTCGCCATTGCTGAAGTTAATACATTCCTAACCTGGTATGATGCCCGTGATGCTGGTGGAGGTCCAGGTATGTATGCAATTGATAAACACACGAACAATAAAGGCCCATTCAGCAAACGTAAAGAAGATTATGTTGTGTTCGACAAAATATTGACCTTCGAAATGTTTTAGCCTCCCGATAATTTAGAATATTCCTCTCCAATCTCTGGAAACAGAATTTGAACTGTACATTCCACAAGAGTTTCAAAAAGTGCCCATAGATAATAATCATTTGGTTTCCCTCTTAACAAATTACAACCCTTGCCCAGTTCACTGTTTCTACTAATCTCCAGTATTGACCATTGGAATATTATAGAATAATATTACATCTATACAACAAAATTATAATTATTGGAATTCAGTTAGGTGGTGTCTACATGGTCCCTACTACAGCCACGATTCGCGATTCATTAGCGATGTATCTTTCGCAGCAGGGGATGTCCATTCATCAATTTGCCGGACAGGTCGGTATTAATTCAGGAACGCTCAGCCGGATACTTAAGGGTCAGCAGCCGATTGCCATGAATCATCTGGAGCGGATTACCAAGGGGATGGGTTTGCCGGAGGACCATTTCTACAGCTTATACGTGGACGAATGCTTCTACTATTCGTCACCCACTTGGCGGCGTTTGCGGCCTTTTCTTTTGCGTTCAGCCGCATTAGGCCGTCTCGATTGCGTTGAACAGGTCGTTCAGAATCTGCTTGAGAATCTGACCTATGCCCCCATGCTGTTCGAAGTGGCGGAGGGACTGTTTCAGGACGGACTATGGCAGGCTGCAGGGTTACTATATAAGAATGTAAGCGCTAGTGAGAAGTATCAGAATTCGGAGCGGCTGGCAGTATGCCAATACCGCCTATTTAAAATTGCCTTGGGTGACGATCAGAGCATTAATTCGCGAGAGGCAATTCTCTTTGAGTGTTACATAGATCGGCTAGATGAGGCTGATCAATTAGATGGAATAATAGACCTGCTGAATGTCTATTATTCCTTGCAGCAGTGGCCTAAGGTGGATGAGCTGGCACAGAAGATGCTACGGCTCGCTAGACTCCGTTATAATTTCCAACGCCAGTCGAACCGTAAACAAGACAATGGAAAAGTGTCTCGAAGACCACTATATCACTATATTCTAAACGCCAATCTTTTCCTCTCAAGTATCTGTATGGAATACGGAGACTATAAATCTGCAATAGAGCGTGTGCCCCTTTATATGGACGGAAGCTGGATACAGGAAGACGATGAAGAAGCCCAACGGACATTATCCCAGTTTCGGGAGTGGGGTACGGCGAACATCTATTTGTATCGCGTACTCGATGGACAATTGGAAGCGCTGGCTGATTATGTGGAATATATCGCAACACAACCGGACGAGATATTTACGGCTGTGTACCATATTATCAAATCGGCTAACCGGTATGACTGGAATGTTGATCACATTCTGGAACGTTTCTCTGCCTACATCCCCTATCGGACCTATAGATCGGAATTTGGTGAATACAATCAGCAGATTATGGCAGACAAACACGCCAGATTTCTTGCTGAACTGGCCGCCTATTACTTACATAATAAACGAAATGAAGGAATTAGCTTCGTACTACAAAGTTTGGAATCATCTGCTATGATTAACAATGAGAGTATAGCGATCACTTGTGCTGATCTGTTTGAACAATATCGTTATGCAGCAACAGAGAAAGAAAAGGATAGATACAAACTTCTGATCAGAGAGGTGCGGAATTCGAATGCTAAGAAAAGTCATCAAGCTTTTAGTTTTATGTAGTTTGTTGTCTGTAATTGTTCTTCCTACAGGAAACATTGAAATCGTAGCAGATAATAACACTCAATCGTTAATCCAAACCATGTCACATGGTATCGGTGGTAGTTGAATCTCTTCTACCGTTCGGTAATGAATTCCAAGTGTGGCAAGGACGATCTGAGCTTCTCTTTTCACTTCCACACTATCCACCTTCGTCTTCACCGAAAATCCAATGACTAACCAATCGACGTTCTCGATTATTTTCGAGAGCGTTTTTCATTTCCTGTCATTTATGAACAGAACAAATTCGTCCTTCCGATAATAGAAATCAAATGAAACTTATCCCCAACTTTATGCACACCTTATCCACAATAGACGAAAATTATAATTTCCTAACCAGCAAAAAAGCAGCGAGTCTAAGATAAGACTCACTGCTTCTCCTTTAATAGATTTTTGAAGATCAATAACCCACTGTGAACCTAGCCCGGCTGAAGTTCCCTTCTTCCAGCTCATCAATGACAGCCACGGCAAAATCCTCGACGCTGATGCTGCTCTCCCCGTTCTCATCCACAACCAGCCGGTCCAGGCCGATGCGGAACTGCCCGGTCCGGCGGCCAGACCGGATAACGGCAGGCGGACTGATGTACGTGTAATCAAGATCAGAGCCCCGGTAAATTTCATAGGCATGTCCGTGCGCTGCGGCCAGCGGCCGGAATTTCTCGGGGAAATCCGGCGTATCCATCAGCCACTCGCCCGACTCCGTCTTCAAGCTGCCTGCTCCGCCAACAACGAGCAGCCGCGCAAGTCCTGCTTCCTGCAGTCCTTCCAGCAGACTCTCTGCCGCGCGGAGCAGGTCATCCTCCCTTCCGGCAGCCGGCCCGAACGCGCTGATTACCTCTTCATGCCCGCGCACAGCCGCCGCTACCTGCGCCGGGTCCAGAATATCGGCGGTTGCGACCTGCAGTCGCTCATGCTGGAGCTGCAGTGAAGCCGGATTGCGGACCACTGCGGTGACCTCATGTTTTCTTTTTAACGCTTCCTGTACAATAGCTCTGCCAATCGTTCCCGTAGCTCCAAACACTACAACATCCATATTTAATCCCTCACTTTTTATATGTACACATGGACTTCCTCAATTAACGCGGCAGGAACATTCCCTGCGAATTGGGCATTACCGGCTGGAAGCCATACTGCGCATAGAGTCTGGAGGCTTCGCCGTCAGCAATAAGACTGACATAAGCTCTCTCCGCCACCGTATCCAGGAAGCTCCTGATTTCCCGCATAATGATCTTCCCCAGCCCGCGCCCTTGGCAGGAAGGCTTAACGGCGATATCCGTCACCTGAAAGAAGCAGCCTCCATCCCCGATTACGCGTCCCATGCCTACAAGCAAGCCCTCTTCGTAAAGCGTCACCGCAAAAGATGACCTGGGCAGCCCGATTTCTGCTCCTTCGGCACTCATCGGACTCAGCCCGGCCTCCTCCCGCAGCGCCAAATACTGCTCTACCGTCGGCCGTTCATGGCGGATCTCCAGCTTATCTATCATTTCCTCATCCCTTCTCCCTCAGTATCTCCAGCCGTCTTGCTTGTATTAACTGTTACCAATATATATGACCACACCTTGCCAAGCAAGGATCGCCCCGGCATTGCCCGGCGTATATTGGAATTGGAACATTATCTGCTGCCAGACGTACAACAACTTAGAGATATCGACAATATTATACTGAAGGGTTGGGTGAAGTACACATGTCTCCAATAGGAAAGCTGTTCAAGTGGGGAACCTTTGCTTATGAGGCTTTTCTCGCAATCCCGTTTCTCGGGGGAGCCTTTGTTGTAGCCAATGCGTGGGTACCGCTGGGTGTGGCCTTCCTGCTGCACATCGTTGCGGTCGTAATATTGATAGGGGAACGCGGGCGTGTCATCGGTAATATTGTCGGGATCATCACCTCGGTAGTCGCTTTAATTCCAGTGGTCGGCTGGATTATGCATACTCTTACTGCGATCATATTGCTTGTAGAGGGATTGGCCGATTCGCGGCGCAGACCGCGCTACTAGAAGGGATGCATAGGCTGCATACCAGGTGGTACAAAAGAAAGAGACCTTCAAACGAAAACGAATGAAGGTCTTCTTTATGCAAAAAAGAACTATTTATATAAGCGGCAATACGCTTCATCCCCGTCCCGCAGAACGGACATCGGTCCGCCGGCTGCCGGCCTCTCCGCTATAGCGTGCATTTGCAGTGCTGTTCTCAAAGCGTTTGCGCTCCGTCCGCTCCATCTGTACAATTTGTCCTTCATGTACGACGATGTGGAGGGAACCAAATTCCATATTGTCCAGAAGCTCCGCAATCCGTGTAAGCCATACCTCATCCACCTTCAGTGGCTTAGCCATTCTCCAGCCTCCCTTTCCCCGGACAGGGGATGATCTACACCTGAATTCCGCAATCACCAACCTGTATACTATGATTTAAAATAGCACGGAAGTAAAAGGGCTGTCAATGCGCATTTTTGCGTGTTAGCCAGCTTTTCAAGAGCATCGTAACCAAAGCCAGCAGAAGCAGCAGTGAGGCCACAGCGAAGGAAGCGGAAAACTGATATTCGTTGTACAAAATCTCAACATGCAGCGGCAGCGTGTTCGTCTCTCCGCGAATGTGCCCGGAGACTACAGACACCGCGCCGAACTCTCCCATCGCCCGCGCATTGCACAGAATGATTCCGTACAGCAGGCCCCATTTGATATTAGGCAGCGTTACGCGCCAGAAAATCTGCCAGCCATGCGCACCGAGCGTTACCGCCGCTTCCTCCTCCTGCGTGCCCTGATCCTCCATCAGCGGAATCAACTCGCGGGCAACAAACGGGAAGGTCACGAACAAGGTGGCGAGCACAATGCCCGGAAGGGCAAAGACAATCTTGATGTCATGGTCGCTCAGCCAGGACCCGAACCAGCCGTTCGAGCCGAACACAAGCACGAAGATCAAGCCCCCGATGACCGGAGATACGGCAAAGGGCAAATCAATCAGCGTAATAAGAAACCCTTTCCCGCGAAAACGGAACTTGGTCACCGCCCAGGCCGCCATCACCCCGAACAGCGTATTCAGCGGTACGGTGACCGCTGCGACCAAAAGCGTCAGCCGGAGGGCGGAAGCAGCATCAGGGTCAGTCAATGCGGCCAAAAAAACATCCCAGCCCTTCTTCAGCGCCTCCGTCAGCACGACGAGCAGCGGCAGGGCAATCAGCCAGAACAGCACCAGCCCGGCGGCGGCGATCAGCACCCATTTAACGGCCTTCGATTCGGTCGTCGCGGGTGAAGCCTCACTCTTCTGCGGCCTGGGAGCAAACATCGGGACAGTACCCGCCATGATTTTCCCTCCTAAAAGTTGTGTAAGCATCTGCTCCCTTGATTTACTTCGAACAAAACTCGCTTCGGAAGCATTCGCTAAAATTTAAGGACTGACTTAGCTGTACTTCATACAACTAAAAGGATATCAATGGAAGCTAAAACAGTTTTAGATGTACTTCTTACATCTAAAAATCTATAATTCCGGTAAAAGTAAGCCATCCGCCATTTTTAAGTGTACACACTACAATTAGCGCGAAAAATACGGTCTGACGCATCCTTTTAATTGCAGCAAATACAACCATACTGTTCGAGCTACGCTACCCTTACCGGGAAGCCTTGCGGGCCCAGCGCTGCAGCGTGTTGATGACAAGCAGAAGCAGAAAAGAGATCAGCAGAAGCAGCAGCGCCACCGCAGTAGCCCCGGCATAGTCGAACTGCTCCAGCTTGGACATGATGAGCAGCGGAGCGATTTCTGTCCGCATCGGCATGTTGCCGGAGATGAACACAACGGAGCCATATTCCCCGATGCCCCGGGCGAACGCCAGCGCGAAGCCGGTAAGCAGCGGGGGAATCAGCTCGGGAAGCACAATGCTGCGGAAGGTCCTGAGCCTTCCCGCACCCAGCGTGGCCGCAGCTTCCTCCATGTTGCGGTCCAGCTCCTCCAGCACGGGCTGAACGGTGCGGACCACAAAGGGGATGCCAATGAACATCAGCGCAAGTGTTATGCCGAGCGGTGTGAAGGCAATCTTGAGCCCCAGCGGCTCCAGCAGGGAACCGATCCAGCCATTCTGGGAATAGAGCGCCGTCAGGGAGACACCCGCTACAGCCGTCGGCAGGGCAAACGGGAGGTCAATCAGAGCGTCAAATACCCTTTTACCCGGAAACTCATAACGCACCAGCACCCAGGCCAGCAGCAGCCCCAGAAATGCATCCGCCAAAGCAGCCGCTGCCGCTGTGCTCAGGCTGACACGGTAGGAGGCCAACACCCGCGTATCCGTAGCGATATCCCAGAATTTGGCCCAGCTAAGTCCTGTCGAATTGAACAGCAGCGCCGACAGCGGCAGCAGCACAACAAGACTCAGATACAACACACTGTAACCCATCGTAAGCCCAAAGCCCGGCAGCACCCTGCGCCGCCGCACCGCAGCCGTAGTGGTGACACTCATTGATCATTCATCCCTTTCCCGCCTTCGGCCTATAGGCCGATCAGCTTCCCTGCACGGTTCTGCTTGCCCTATTCCTTCCGTGTCCTCTTACGAGCTGGCATTATTTAGCCCCAGGCACATAAATCTTGTCGAAGATTCCGCCGTCGTTGAAATGCTTCTCCTGCGCTTCTTTCCAGGTTCCGAATTTATCTGCGAGTGTGAACAGCTTGATGTCCGGGAATTTATCCTTGTATTGCTGCTTCACACTGTCCAGCGTTGGACGGTAGTAGTTCTCCGCAGCGATTTTTTGTCCCTCTTCCGTGTACAGATATTTCAGATAAGCCTCCGCAACCTCGCGTGTTCCTCTTTTATCCACAACTTTATCGACCACAGCAACCGGCGGTTCGGCCAGAATGCTCTCGGATGGGTTGACGATCTCGAATTTGTCCGGTCCCAGCTCCTTGATGGACAGATAGGCCTCATTCTCCCAGGCGATCAGCACATCGCCGATTCCACGCTCCACAAAGGTCGTCGTTGCTCCGCGCGCCCCGGTATCCAGCACCGGCACATGCTTGAACAGCTCCTGCACAAATTCCTGCGCCTTGGCTTCATCATTGTTGTTGTGGTCAAGCGCATAACCCCAGGCTGCCAGGTAGTTCCAGCGGGCACCGCCGGAGGTTTTCGGATTTGGAGTGATGACCTCTACGCCCTCTTTTAACAGATCCGGCCAGTCCTTGATGCCTTTCGGGTTGCCTTTGCGCACAAGGAACACAATGGTCGATGTGTACGGCGAGCTGTTATGCTCAAATTTGCTTTCCCAGCCTTCATTGATCAGCCCCTTATTCTTCAAAGCATCAATGTCGTAACCAAGAGCAAGCGTCACAACGTCGGCCTCCAGCCCCTCTTGCACCGCACGGCTTTGTGCGCCGGAACCGCCGTGGGATTGCTTAATCGTTACCTTCTGGCCAGTTTCTTTCTCCCAATAGGCAGAGAACGCCTTGTTATAATTCTCGTACAGCTCGCGTGTGGGGTCATAGGATACGTTCAGCAGCTCTACCGGATCTTTAGCCGGGGCCTTCGTGGCTTCGGCGGTTGCCGCCGCATTGCTTGCTTTCGGTGCATCCGTGGCTGTTGCCGCTCCATTGCCTGCATTGCTGTTGTTTCCGCAAGCTGTAAGCCCTGCCGTCAGCATTAATGTGAACCCGGCGATAAGCCCCTTCTTGATCCCTTTTTTCATCACACACCACTCCCCTTGTTTTCTCTTATTTCATCCATGATTTCAAAAAAATGACGGAGGAATGCCCCCTATGGCAGGTCAAACCGGTCCTTGGACACGTGTCTGCGAGCCTGATGCGGGCGTTCCTCCGTCTGTACGGTAAGAACTTTTATTTAATTATTCCTACCCGTTTAGTAGGTTTATACAGACATAATACTGAAAGCTCTCCTCACTGTCAAATCTTTTTTTCAAAATAAAAGAAAGTCGCGGACGCCTAGCCCAAGGGCTATGGCAGACTGCGCTCCATCACCATCCATGGTTATCAGAAACTGCTCGTAAGAGGGTGAGAACATACGGACGCTTCGTGGAATATTTTAGGTAGATTTGTCCATTGAAAAATGGTACATTATTTTGGCGCGCAAGTCGGGATTTACGTTTAGGCTCATATTATTTTATTGGGAGATGGTACAGGCATGGACAAGAATTCTGCTTATAGAACAAACGTTATAGGTGCTGGCGAGGTTGGCAGCGCTATCACGGTCGACATGGACAAGAGCTCTATACATAAAACAAACAGCATCTTCTGGGATACAAAAGGAAATGACGTCTTAGGAGCAATCGCGCTTCCTTTATATGGAGCATTTGTCTCCGAAGAAAAATGTCAGCTTTTTGGCGATGTCTCTGGAAAAAAGGTGCTGGAAATCGGCTGTGGAAGCGGTCAATCCTTGCAATATCTGGGGGAACGCCAAGCATCTGAACTATGGGGTACAGATATATCAGAAAAACAAATCGAAAAGACCACACAGCTTCTGACATCGAACGGTCTTTCCGCACAATTGATCTGTTCTCCCATGGAAGAAGAATGCGGGATACCGGAGGATTATTTTGACTTCGTGTATTCGGTTTATGCCATAGGCTGGACCACCGACCTTGAAGGGACTTTTAGCCGGATCGCTTCTTACCTGAAAAAAGACGGCGCCTTTATTTTCAGTTGGTCTCACCCTATTCACAAATGTGTTGTTGCTGAAAATGATATACTTGCTTTTAAAAAATGTTATTTTGACGAATCCTGGTATTCAGTATCACTTGGTGACAGTACGCTAACCTTATCGGACCGTAAACTATCAACCTATGTAAATGCGCTCTCAAAAGCGGGATTTGTAATTGAGCAAATGATTGAGCAATCTGATGATGAAATTATGCAATCGTGGGACGATAACAGTGATTTTGCAAAAAAAGCAAAGATGCTTCCTGTAACTTTTGTAATCAAAGCAAGAAAACTATAGTATCCGTTAGCCCAATAGCTGCCAATAATAATTTTTCCTTTTGTTTTCTTTCCACAATAAAACCTCTCTTTAGAAGCTATCACATCTAGGTTTGCTTCTATAAAGAGAGGTTTTAATCTTTTAACCAGCTTATAGTTGTTTCGAGGGCTCTGTCCAGATCATGTGATGCTTCAATTATGGCTGGCTCCAAATTACTCAGCCATTCGGAATATTCTAGACTTGTTGCCCTGGATGGATCCTTCCTCAGCTTCTTACATCTCTTCAAATTCTCTTTCCATCCACCACTAAGATGTAAAAGCCCCCAATCTGCTGCTTGGCTTTTAGACAGGATAACACCTTCCTGCCACCAAGCTATAAATTTGGAAGCTAACAGAAGCCAGTCAACGGAATGTAGGCTATTCCCCTTGCCAAACTTCCGCATGCACTTGGCGTAATCCTTAAAAAAGCTAATAAACTCTTCCCTTGAGTATGATGGAATGTTGGCTAAATGGGACTCACCATACAATAAGATACTCTGCTCCTTGATCGTGTACAGGGTGAACAGGTCTAATTGATTTTCCGTCCAGACGGATTCGCGCTTTGTTCCCCACCACAAGCCACTGCCCGTTTCCCCACTCAGCATATTAATCGTAAGAAAGGCACCCTCAAGCATATCGGTGTGGAGGCTTGGGATCTGTCCATCGACGGATCTTCTAAGGAGGGATGATCTATAATTGGATCTTTGTTTGTTTAAAAGTTCGATTTCATTTTGGCTAAGGTCCTCTCCAATTACGACGAGAAAATCCAAATCCCCGTATCCCGGGGATAAATCATTGTGGATGGCCGAACCATAAAGGTAAATGCTTCGCAACTTTCTATTAAGAATGGCTCGGATATCATCAACAAATATGGACAAGGTTCGCTCAAGTGTTTCGTCTTCAAACGATTGGATCAACATTAAGATCACTCCATCTGCTGTATGAATCCGTGGCAGCCTGTTCTTGGAATTATGTAGGTATAGTTTCCCTTTAGCGTAAAGCGATGTGCTTTTTTTATAATACTCAATAATTGAAGCATGTGGAATTTCGCCTATCTCTCCTACCAAGGTACGAAAAGGGTAATCCTGCCCGCTAGCGCTACCGATTCATGCCGGCAGCCGGGCTATAACTTTAACAAGCTAGCTTTGATTCATGAACATAATTGTGGAAATGCCAAATTTCCGATGCGGATCAGGCACTTTTAACATGCCGATATCGACTAAATGTTTGATTACGAAGGCACGTATTGTTCCCGACGCCATGCAGTTCTGTGACCAGTAACGCACATATTTATGCGCATGATCTGGTTGTCCATCGAGTTTCACATGATAAACAGCTTGATCCAATTTCGAGGCAGCTTCTTTGATTCGTTCGGACGGTTGCGGAATCGCCGAATGCAGGCGTTCTCCTGTTTGCTTATCCTTGCAATAAACAATGTTAACTTCAAGCTCAGATTCCTTTCGCAGCAAATATTGTTTGTCGAAAAGACGGCGGTAAGTGTCAATGTTCACATCGTTTTGCGGTAAATCTCCATTGATCACATGCATCAGACTGATGAAATCCGAACTCAGATTGTCTCGCCAACTGCCCTGTCTGCCGCACCACCACGTATCGACCTGCCATGTCTTTAGTGCATGCACATCGGAATCCCGATTCATATCACCACAATAATAATATTGTTTAAGATCAAAACTGACGTCAAACTCTCTGTGGATCGTTGCATGAGCGGCGTAATGGCCGCCATCTTTGCGGCTGACGGAAACCTCTTCATGGCTAACCCTATTGAGCTCTTTGAAGCTCAACTGATTACCAGCATAAGGAATGAGGCTCCACAACAGTAGATTGACATCGCCACCTGGAATGTAGACACCCGTCTCTTGGAACACTTCACCCATTGAAAAAAACGCTTTGAAATAATGCTCTACAGCAATCTCCGCATATTCTTTGAACAATGGGTACAGTACCTCGCTTTTCATTGGAGACGGATCTTCAATGTACATATTGGTACGATACTTTCCACCCGGTAGTTTATCCATGAACCCGTATTCTTCCAGTGATTCAATTTCATCCTCGATATATACAGGTGAAATGCCCAGTTCTTCGGCGATTCCATTAACCGTGAGCGGCTTGTGGTAAGCTGAGAAAGCGATATTTTGTCTGATCGCCGTCGCTAAAAAATCAGCGGTGTCGCCTTTGCTTCCAGGGGATCCACTATGCCCGAAACCTGTCATGCGGATCGGATCGATGCCGAGATTACCCATTGATCGAATTCTGTTCATCTTTTGTTTCAGCTCCTTTTTCGCTTCGAATAAGTGCCATTTGACCGTGCCGCTAGAAAGACCCATCTCAGCCGCGATTTCGCTGATTTTCATTCCACCGTAATAGTACTTGACAACGATTTCCCGTTGCTGGTGAGACAAAAAAGCAATTTCCCGCCGCAATGCACCAGCCGTTTCTTGACGGATGATCTCGTCGAAGCCCTCGTCTCTGGACACCATCTCATTGCCATCAATCGGCATCTGGTTGGAAGCTTTCACTTTCTCGCCTATGAATTTCGCCCACACATAATGCGCAATCTTAAAGACGTAGCTGTTCAGATCCAGTAACTCTGTCTTTTTGAGAAGCGCTTGGTATACTTCCAGCGTAATTCTTCCCGCCAGCTCCTCGGCTTCGGCGATTTTTCCCGTTTTATTCAAAGCAAAGCCATATAGCGGTTTGATGTAATCCTTGATGACACGGTCAGCATATTGTTTATTCATATTCAAAAAGCTCCTTCTTATCGGACGGCACTCAAATATATACTGCAGCGAAAACGAAAAAGGTTGGGTAGTTCAGGAAATTTTTTTGTTGGACGCATCCTTGTAACGACTATGTATCTAATAACTTCCTGAATTATTGATGGAGTTACAACTCGTTATTTCTCCCAAAGCTCAACCAGTCGGCCTTCAGGATCTTCAATCCAAATAAACTTTCCAAATTCACTAATCTCTTTGTTCTTTGCAAGAGGTACACCAATCTGTTCAAGATGCTTAATAGTCTCGTCTAGATTATATACTTCGAAATTCAACATCACTTGTTGCTCCGTTGGAAAATAATTGTCATCCTCGGCAAAGAATGAAAGGATAGTCTCATTTCCTGCTTGGGGTTTTATCACAGTCCCATTCCAATTATCTATTTCAATCTCCAACACTTCACTGTACCATTTTTTTATAACTTCAAGGTTCTTAGTTCTCCAAAATATTCCTCCGAAACCTTTTATCATAGTCTCTAACTCCTGTCTGTCATTAAATTTGAGTTCCTTTTTCAAATATCCTGCCCATTAACCTAACAACACAACGTTAGTCTATTACTTAATTTACCCAGTCCACAACTTAATTTTTAGTCTAGCCAGCAAATGACGGCTGTTCCTGCAAGAACCACTTGTTATTAAGCCCGTAAAGTAATATTATTGCTTCATCTTATAGGTTAAGAAGAAATAACTGTAAATGTCAGGGGAACAACGATCATGGGAATGGAACTGGGGGAACTGGAGTACGCTCCCGCGCCGCAGCGTCGAAGGCTGCATAAGCGCATCCTGGGAGTGCTCGCAAGGCGCATCCGGGAAACGTACCGATATGACACACAGATATGGAGGACGGCGCTCTCCGGTCCTTGGATATTATGCTTTTTGGCTTTTACAGCAGTCGTTCTGGGCATCCCGACCGGATTCGGAACAGCCGCAGATATCCTCCTGGCTACCGTAGCCGCGACCATCGTGCTGGCGCTCGCCGGCAATATTCTGGCCGTATTACTGTCCTTAATAGGAATACGTATCCCGCGCCTGTATGCAGGCTCTTTATTGACCGCTCTCGGCATCATTCTATTTATCTTGTATTACGCCGATTTGGAGCTTGAAGCGGCAGCGGCTGTAGCCGTGCTCGCCGCCGTGCTTGGAGGGCTTGGCGGACTGGCGGTTGGACTTCTGCGCAGCCGCCGGGTTGCGTCAGGACTGCTGCTAGCGGCACTCGTCATTGCTTCTCCGCTTGCTTACTCAATCCAAGGCAATGGCGACTCAGCGCCGGAAGGGCTTGCAGACAGCGGAAAAACAACCTCCATACACGCCGCGAATCCCGGAGAACCGGGAGACTACGCCTATTACAGCTTTACTTACGGCAGCGGCCAGGATCTGCATCGTAAAGAGTACAGGTCTGGAGCAAGCCTTCTTTCTTCTGCGGTAGATGCTTCCGCCTACATTACAAGCTGGCCCAAGCTGCGAACCGTATTCTGGGGCTTCGATTATAGTGCGCTTCCTTTAAATGCCCGTGTCTGGATGCCGGAAGGAGATGGCCCCTATCCGCTTGTGCTAATGGTGCATGGCAATCATATGATGGAGGACTATTCAGAGGGCGGTTATGCCTACCTGGGCGAACAGCTCGCCAGCCGGGGATTTATTGCCGTCTCCCTGGATGAGAACTTTCTGAACTATTCGGCCTGGTCCGGCATCCCGGACAACGACTTCAAGGTGCGAACCTGGATGATTCTGAAGCATCTGCAGCAGATTAGCTTATTCGCGGAGCAATCCGGCAGCCCGTTCTACCAGAAGGTTGATTATGCCCGAACCGCCCTGCTGGGCCACAGCCGCGGCGGGCAAGCCGTCGCTATGGCCGCCGATGCCGGACGCTGGTTCAAGAACGACCCCGCGCTTGCCGTAACCAAGCAATTCCACATCACCTCAGTCATCGCCCTTGCCCCTACGGATAAGGCCATTGATGATCAGCAGGCCCGTCTGGTTGACGTCAATTACCTGACCCTGCAGGGTGCGCGCGATGGCGATGTGCATGACTTTTACGGCGACCGACAGTATATCCGTTCTACCTATACAAGCGGTACATCCGCGTTTAAAAGCTCTCTGTATATCGCAGACGCCAATCACAGCCAGTTCAACACCGATTGGGGACTGTATGACCAGACGTTTCCGGCAGGCTTTTTTTTGAGCCGCTCAGATATTATGGACGGAGATGAGCAGAGGCAAATCGCCAAGGTATATGTTTCCGCCTTTCTGGAGGCAACGCTGCAGGGTAAGGAAGAATACCGCGATCTATTCCGCGATTACCGCAGCGGATTGCAATGGCTGCCGGATACCGCCTACTATAGCCGGTTTCAGAGCGGTGAATATATCCCTGTGGCTACCTTCGACGAAGACCGTAACAGGAACACGGCGACGGGTGGCACTGCGGAAGCAGAAGGAGTCACCTGGGTTGAAGAGGTTGCCAAGGACCGGGAGTCCAAAAGCAAAGCTACCCACGGCATCCTGCTCAAGCGAACTGCCGAAGAGGGGAAGGAAGCCTTTTACCGCATCAAGCTGAAAGACAGCGTGCCCCGCGATCTTGCCCTTTCAGAAGCTGAAGGTCTAACGTTCTCAATGGCTAACCGAAACGCCGATGGCAATGAGGATACTGACGTTGACGATGAGGAATATCCCTCTGTATCTCCTGATGTAGAGGTTGAGCTTACAGATAGCAATGATGTTACGGCGCTTTTATCACTGGATGAGGTGATGGATATTCTGCCGCTGCCGCAGACCCGGTTCACCCTGATCCCTTGGCTGGAGGAGCGGGTAAGCGACGGTAAATACGGAGAACTTTCGGAAGCGGTATTCCAGACCTACGAGCTGCCTTTCGAGCGTTTTCTTGAAGAGGAGCCGGAGCTTGAAACGGATAAGCTGACGGAGGTCACCTTTTATTTGCAGCAAGCGGGCGACCAAATCATGCTGGATGATATCGGCTTCTACGGTAAAGCCATCGGAAGTGAAGATTTAGAGCTATATTAACGCAAACCGCCATTATACAGCATTATTATAAAAAGTGCCTCCCACTCCGCTGCGAATTGAGCGAATTGGGAGGCACTTCTTATTTCTTATATTTTCACACAGCCTTCAGACAGACCGGTGACGGAACCGCCAGCTCATTCCCTGTAGGAATCAGCCTGCCGTTCTCGCTGTCGATTCTAAAGGAAACAATGTTATCGCTGTTCTGGTTGGCGGCGAGCAGCATCCCGCCGATAATGGCGAAATTCCGCGGCGTGCGGCCCCCGGACATCACCCAATCGACCGGCTTCAGCAGGCCGGTCGATGCCTCAATATGGAACAGCGCAATACTGTCATGCCCGCGGTTGGAGGCATACAGAAACCGGCCGCATGGGGAAACATGGATATCGGCGGCGGTATCATCGCTTCCTGCCGCATATTGGCCAGGCAGTGAACTGAGGCTCTGCAGGATCTCCAGATTTCCAGCCTGTTCATCATTCGCGAACACAGTGATCGTGCTGTTCAGCTCATTTATCAGATAGAGCCATTGCCCCGACGGATGGCAGGCCAAATGACGCGGCCCTGATCCTGGCGGCAGCGGCACTTCGCGGTGAGGGATCAGCTTGCCGTCCTGAACACGGTAGAACACAATCTGATCCAGACCAAGATCGCAGACCACCACCCGTTCTCCGCTACTGTCCGGAATGACGGAATGGGGATGCGGCGCTTCCTGCCGGTCCTCGCGGATTCCCGAGCCTTCATGCTGCACCTGGGAGGACATCACCTTAAGTGAACCGTCGGCATTTACCGGGAACACATTGACATTGCCCCCCATATAATTGGCGACGAATATGTACTCCCCTTGCGGAGAGATCGAGACGTAACACGGGGCACCCCCATGTGTCTGTCTGCTGCCCAGCGAACGCAGAGCTTTGCTGCCTGGCTCAATGGCAAAAGCATGGATCTCACCTTCATCCTTCTCACTCACAGCATACAGCACACTTCCCGGGCTGTTCACAGCCAGATATGACGGATTCTCAATGCCCTTCGTGCTGTTCAGTACTCTCATTTCCCCTGTATCCTTGTTCAAAGCGGCGAGCAGAATCGAATTTTTATCTGCGGTATTGTAAGTCCCCACATAGAACAGTACTTCATTAGGCTGATGCATGGCAGCGGCTCCTTTAATTGTATATTAGCGGGTCGTCCTGCAGCACCCGTACATTTTTCACTATAACACACTGAAATTATGAATATCAGACTGCAGACAATATTGTACTCTGGTTGAAGCATCAGGCATAAGGTTAATAATAACCATCAGAGATAATAAACACAAAGGAGCTGAAGCGAATATGAGTTTATTATGGATGTTGATTGTAGGCGGCGTAATTGGCTGGCTGGCAGGCCTGATTATGGGCAGGGATATTCCGGGTGGAGTAATCGGCAACATTATCGCCGGTATTCTCGGATCATGGCTCGGCGGCATGCTGCTGGGAAACTGGGGGCCCAAGGTCAGTGATTTCTACGTCTTCCCTTCACTAATCGGGGCTATTGTTCTGATCTTTATCATCAGCCTGATTCTCCGTTCTGTCGGTGGACGCAGCCGTTCTTAGGTGACTCAGCCTATACAATATTCATCAACCCGCCAAGCTCCTTCACGGCGGGTTGATGTGCGTTTGCCAGCGTTATAAGAAGCCGGCTTGTTGAATTATGACGGAAACCGTTCAATGTTTTGCCTTTCTTTTTCTGTTATAATGGAAAAATAAGTGACGCAAATCACAGAAAGGAAAGTGAGTCATGGCTAATATCAACCCTTCATTTCTGCATATTGGTTCCACTATAGGGGCTATTTTCATGGCGCTGATGGTTATTTTTATCCGCCTGAAGGCAAGCTCACGTCCCGTGACGATCCGCAAAATATGGATTCCCCCGCTAGGCATGTCTACAGGCTTTGCCATGTTCGTTGTACCTGAAGTTAGATTTCCCTGGTGGTGGGCGGCTGCGGCTTTCCTGATCGGCTGGTTTATTTTTGCGTATCCGCTGATGCGCAGCACGAAATTTGAAGAACGGAACGGGCAAATTTATGCCCAGCGCTCTAAAAGCTTTGCCTTCATCCTGCTCGGGCTGCTGCTGATCCGCACCGTGCTGCATGAATTTATCAATCAGTATGTCACCATTCCGCAGTCAGGCGGCTTATTCTTCATTCTGGCCTTCGGCATGATTCTGCACTGGAGATTATTCATGTATAAGCGCTATACCCTTATGGCTCCACCGAAGGCGACCTTGTCCCAGCCCCGGGGGTAACTACGGACATGACCATTCATGTGCGCCATACAGAAAGAGCATTTGAGACCTTCGCAGGTGCCTGAATGCTCTTTTTTAGTCTCTCTGCATACAATATTAGAGAACCAGCCCAGCCATTTCTAACTCGCCATGTCATTTGTGACAGAATTCGAACAGAACAATAGCCTTTTTTCGCTCCTCATGTCAGGTAACTTACGATGAGATCAGTTAGAATATAAGCATACTTAACCACAGGCTTCCATATAGAGTTCTCTTGGAGGCACAGGCTGGGTATTACTTTTAGAGAGTGAGGACAAGGTAATTGAAAAGTAAATCAAGAAAAGTGGCGATCGTCGGCTCAGGTATGGTCGGCTCCAGTTGTGCCTATTCTATGGTCAATCAGGCCATATGCGACGAAATCATGATGATTGACCGCACCTATGACCGTGCTATGGCCCAAGCGCTTGATCTCTCGCACTGCATGGATTTCTCCGGAACACGCACCAAGGTATATGCCGGCACCGCGAGCGATTGCGCAGGAATGGATGTTGTCATTCTGACAGCGGGCGCCAATCCCAAGCCGGGACAGAGCAGACTGGATGTTCTGGATGCTGCTGCAGTTATAACCAAAGAGATCATTACAGAGATTATGGCCGGCGGATTCGACGGCATCTTCGTGGTTGCCGCCAACCCTGTTGATATTGTCACCTATATGGTATGGAAAATCTCCGGCTTGCCGCGCCACAGAGTCATCGGCACCGGAACCTCCATCGACTCTGCACGCCTGAAAACGCTGCTGTCGGAGGTATTCACGATAGATCCCCGCAGCGTCAACGGCTACGCGCTGGGTGAGCATGGCGAATCGCAATTTGTCGCCTGGTCCCATGTCACCATCGGCGGCAAGCCGATTCTGCAGATTATGGAGCAGCACCGCGAGCGGTTCAGCACGCTCGATCTGGAGGATATCGCCCGCAAGACCAAGGACGCCGGATGGGAAATCTTCACACGCAAAGGCTCAACCCATTTCGGCATTGGGAGCGCACTGGCCTTCATTACCCGCTCCATTCTGAATGATGAGCACAAGATTATTGCAGTCTCGTCCATCCTGGACGGCGAGTACGGGCAAAGGGGCGTATGTATCGGAGCTCCGGCCATCATCGGCAGCGGCGGCATTCAGGAGCTGCTGGAGCTGAACCTGAACGCCGAGGAAGCCGCCAAGCTGGATGCCTCCTGCAGCATTATCCGCCGGGGGATAGACAGCCTTCGCCTTGAGGAGAAGGTATAGCTTCAAGCAGAAACACCCCTCTATTCTTCGCGATGACGCGTGTGAAATAGAGGGGTGTTTTTTATGCCACTAAGTGAATTAACGGAATTTCTCGATCTCGCCTTTCAGGGTGGACATCATATCATTCAGAGATTGTGCCGAGGTTACAACCTTCTTCATCAGCTCCATCTGATCACCGGAAGCTTCGGATACCATGTTGGCATTGTCGGCCGAATCCTTGGCAATCGTCAGCATATCAGTTACTGAGGCTGTAATCTCTTCCGTTCCGGCAGACATCTCTTCGTTGATCGCGGAAACGTCCTGAATTTGCATGGAAACCTCGCGTATCGAAGTACGGATATGATCAAAGGAAACTCCGACCTTCTTCATTTTGTCCATTCCGTCGCTGATTTCAGCAATACTCTTTTCCATAGATACCGCCGCATTTGTTGTGGAGGCTTGAATTTCTTTGATCAGCTCCACAATATGCACAATGGACGTATTCGTCCGCTCCGCCAGCTTCTTCACTTCATTCGCCACGACTCCGAAGCCCCGGCCATGCTCGCCTGCTCTGGCAGCCTCAATGGAAGCGTTAAGCGACAGCAGCCCGGTCTGGTTGGAAATCTCCGAAATTACGTCGACAATCTGTCCGATTTGAGCCGATTGATGCGTAAGTGTGCCGATCAGCTCCGCGGTCTGGCCCGCAGTCGTGCTGATGACCGTCATTTGCTCCAGCGTTGATTGAATTTCGAGATAACCATTGTCGACCTCCGCGCTGACCGTCTCAGCCTGGTCGGACACATTCACAGAGGATTCCGCAATTCTCTGCAATCCTACGGCCATCTCTTCTGTTGCCCGCGCCGACTGCTCTGAGCTTTTGAATTGTTCACCCATGCCTTGCGCCACCTCTTCGATCACGGTTGCAATTTCCGCAGAGGTAGCGGAGGATTCATTGGCGTATTCCAGCAGGCCTTCAGCGGAGCTGGCTACCTGCAGCACGGTCTCGTCGATTGTGCCGACAATGCCGGATAAGGAGGTAATCATATCATTGATGCTCTCGCTCATTTGGCCGATTTCGTCTCCTGAGCGGACAACAACTCTCTCACTCAGATGGCCTGCGGCCACTCTTTTCATTACATTGGAAACCGCCACAAGCGGCTTAACCGCCAAGCGGGTAAGGTACAGGGAAATAATGATAACAAGCAGAATGATACCGATGATAAAGAAAGTTGCCAGGTTCTGAGCGGAATTCACCTTGGCGAAAATCTCGCTTTTCGGAACGGTAATCAGCAGCTTCCAATCCGTATCAGGGATCGTCTTGAAGTATGTAATGACTTCCTTTCCATCTTCGCCCTTGTAGGTCTCAGATCCGCTTTCCTTGCCCAGTATGGCTTTGACTGCCGCCTTCAATTCCGGCTCCTTGGCATAGTCGGCCATATTTTTGCCGATCCGGCTCTTATCCGAATAGGCGTAATAATCGCCTTTACCCGAGACCACATAGCCGTAGCCTGAGTCAGCGACATGGATGTTCTTCGCCATATCCATCAGAATATCCGGCGTAACCGAAAAGGCGATCCCCCCGGAAAATTGCTTCTGCTTATCCACGACAGGAACAAGAATCGGGATGATGTACTTTTTCAGCGGCTCCAGATAAGACATGTCGGCAACAGCCGGCTTCAGGGTTTCTTTGGCTTTCAGAAAATATGCAGATGACCCCATGTCAGCCGTCAGATCCATCGCATTGGTCAGCTTGCCATCATTATTGATTACGCTGTAGCCTTCGGATTGCTTATCGCTCTCCTCCAGTACCTTAACGACCGGAAAAATGCTCTTCGGCTGGGTAGTGTCAAACTCCGGATGCTGGGTGATAAGCTCCTGCACAGCCGAGGTTCTGGTCTGCAGCCACTCATCAATCCTTGTGGTGTTCATATCCAGGATTTTCTGCGCCAGTTCCTCACTGTCCGACCTTGTCACACCTCCGAAGTACTGCATAAAAAAGATCGTCGCCCCCAGCAATGGCACAATGGAAATGGCAAGGATTACAAGCGACCATTTGGTTTGCACGGATGCTGATTTTCTTCCTTTTGCTTTCATTTTCACAACTTCAGGCAATTCTGTCTTGTCCACCTTATTTCCTCCCAGCAAAGCTAAATATGAGCTTCCATATGCTGTAAATCTATAGTGTTATATCGGCAAGAACAGACAATGGACATTATATTATTCATATAATATTCAAAAAAAATAAGCCTCGAGACCCACTTTTTGGGAGCCGCAGGCTTATTTTTTCGTATATTTTGCGGATAAGTATTTGCAGTTTCCTTACTTTAGTCTACTTTTGGCACCTGCAAAGCCCGGACACTATTTAGTACCGCAAGCACGGTTACACCCACATCCGAGAAAACAGCTTCCCACATTGTGGCGATCCCGAAAGCGCCCAGCCCCAGGAAGATAGCCTTCACTGCCAGGGCGAAAATAATATTCTGCCAGACGATTACCCGCGTGCGCTTGGCAATCCCGATGGCTGTAGCAATTTTCGAAGGCTCGTCGGTCATAATTACAATATCCGCTGCTTCAATAGCCGCATCCGAGCCCAGTCCGCCCATGGCAATGCCGACATCCGCTCTGGCCAGCACTGGTGTATCATTAATGCCGTCGCCGACAAAAATGATTTTCTCCCGCTGTGATTTCTCGCGCTCCAGCTTCTCAACAGCCTCCACCTTGTGCTGGGGAAGCAGCTCAGCGTGAACCTCCGTAATGCCCAGCTCCTGTCCGACTGCTTCCGCAACTGCTTCCGCATCCCCGGTCAGCATCACTGTTTTATGAATGCCGAGCCGTCCAAGGGCCTGAACCGCCTGAAGTGAATCCTCTTTCACTTCATCGGCAATTACCAGATAACCGGCATACCGCTTATCTATAGCGACATGAACCACTGTTCCGCTCTGCTCCGGCGTCCGGCTGGCAATGCCCTCACGCTCCATCAGCCGCGCATTCCCGGCCAGTACAGATTTGCCTTCTACTGTAACCGCGATGCCGTGGCCGGAAATTTCGTTATAGTCCGAGACAGCTTCGGCGGAAATCTCTTCACCGTAGGCCGCCCGGATAGATTCGGCAATCGGATGGCTGGAATGACTCTCCGCATAGGCAGCCGTCCGCAGCAGCTCGCCCTCCTGAATTCCTTGGGAAGGATAGATGCCTGTTACTTTGAACTGGCCTTTGGTCAAGGTTCCTGTCTTATCGAATACAACAACCTTTACATCGTTGAGCGCTTCAAGGAAGTTGCTGCCTTTGACGAGAATACCGCTTTTGGAAGCTGCGCCAATCCCGCCGAAGAAGCCGAGCGGAATCGAAACGACAAGCGCACACGGACAGGAGATTACGAGAAATACCAGCGCACGGTAGATCCAGTCCGAGAAGGTCGCACCGCTGATCACGAGCGGCGGAATAACCGCCAGCAGCAGCGCGGTAATGACGACTACAGGTGTGTAGCCCCTGGCGAACTTGGTAATGAAGTTTTCAGTTTTCGCTTTATTGTTGGAAGCATTCTGCACCAGCTCCAGAATTTTGGAGACTGCCGATTCTCCGAAGGTCTGGGTAACCTCAATCGTAACTACCCCATTGCGGTTAATAAAACCGCTCAGCACCTTGCTGCCCGGTTCAGAGGAGCGCGGCACCGATTCACCGGTAAGCGCCGAGGTATCCATCATCGCGCTGCCCTCTACAATCGTTCCGTCAAGCGGAACCTTCTCGCCCGGTCTCACCACAATGTAATCGCCAATCTCCACTTCTTCCGGCGAGACCCGTCTCAGGTTCCCGCCTTCCTTCAGATAGGCGAATTCAGGGCGAATGTCCATCAGCGCCGTGATGGAGCGACGCGAACGGTTGACGGCCATCCCCTGGAACAGCTCACCGATCTGATAGAACAGCATAACAGCGACGCCTTCCGGGTACTCTCCAATGGCAAACGCCCCTATCGTCGCCAGCGCCATCAGGAAGTTCTCGTCAAAAACCTGCCCACGGACAATATTCCGTGCCGCCGACCAGACCACTTCACCGCCGACAACCAGGTAGGCGGCCAGGAAGATCAGCAGCTCCGTGATCCCGCTGACCGGCAGGAACATTCCGGCTGCGGCAAGGATCGCCCCACCGCCCAGACGCAGCAAAATACTTCGCGTCTCGCCTTCTCCATGCTCATGGCTATGGCCATGAGCGTCGCCGTGGCTGTGACTATGGGCTTCTCCATGACTGTGCGCGTGGGCTTCGTGGCTGTGATTATGGCTATGTGCGTGGCCGTGTGCTTCATGGCTATGTTCATGGCTGTGTGCGTGGCCATGGGCATCATGGCTGTCACCGGCCGTATGTTCATGTTCCATATGAAGGTGAACCTGATCTGCTCCTCCCTCAGTCTGCACACTTCTGCGCACACCTCTAGCCTTGGCTTTGACTTCCTTGAGCTTCACATGCGGCTCCAGCTTCGTAACGATCTGCTGCGCTTCTTCCGATACAGCTTCGGCATCCGCTGCCGCCGTCTCCAGCGTCATCATCTTCATGGCAAAATTCACGGAACAGGACGATACTCCCTCAATCTTCTTGACCTTATTTTCAATTTTCATGGCGCAATTGGCACAATCCAGCCCTTCGAGCACCCACTGGCGTTTGACATTCCCTTGAACCGCATTCAAATGACTCATCTCCCTTGGATAATCCTATATATGAGTATTTGTTCATATGTTTACTTACACACATTATATGCCCCTCATTCTCAGAGTGTCAATGCATAGATTGCATAGTTTTTCCCTTTTTTCTCAATTATAAAAATAAGAATGAGCACTTGTAATTTGTTCTCATCCCGGATAATATTAATATATGAGCAGTCATTCATATGTTTACTTGGGAAGGGGCCATTCAAATGAATAATCAAAAGCATCCAGGGCCAAAAAGCCTCGAACAGCATGATCATCAAGGTCATACACACGATCATAAAGATCATGATCACAAGCACGGAGATTTACATAATCATGGGCATGGGCACAGCCACTCCGGCCACTCGCACTCTCATTCGCACTCTCATTCACACTCTCACTCTCACGCGCCAAATAACAAAAAAGGCCTGCTGATCGCCTTAATCATTACCGGAGGCATCATGTTCCTTGAGTTCTTCGGAGGACTTATCACAGACAGTCTGGCCTTGCTATCCGACTCCGGGCATATGCTGAGCGACACAGCTTCGCTGGCCCTAAGTCTCGTCGCCATGATTTTTGCCGTCAGACCTCCATCCTCGAAGAATTCTTACGGCTTCCACCGGTTCGAAGTTATGGCTGCGCTATTTAACGGTGTGACCCTGTTTGTTATTGCCGGATTTATTATCTGGGAAGCGTATCAGCGCTTCTTCGCCCCGCCTGTAGTCGCCAGCGGCACAATGATGATCATAGCTTCCGTCGGATTGCTGGCTAATCTGATCAGCGCATGGTCTTTGATGCGAAAAAGCGATACTAAAGACAATCTCAACGTCCGCAGCGCCTACCTGCACATTATCGGGGACGCCTTGGGCTCAGTAGGAGCGCTGCTGGCTGGGCTGATCATGAACCTGTTCTCCTGGTATGTCGCCGATCCGATTATCAGTGTGCTTGTAGCTCTGCTTATCCTTAGAGGTGCGTGGGGCGTCTTGAAGCAAGCTTTTCATATTTTGATGGAGGGAACACCTTCCTCTGTGAACACCAATGAGGTTAAGGATGCGCTGATGAGCATCAACGGAGTGATTGATGTCCACGACCTGCATGCATGGACCATTACTTCAGGGCTGGACGCGCTCAGCGGACATGTGCTGATTGAGGATGATGCAGACCCTCATAGCATTCTCCAGCAGGCCGTCAATCTCGTAGAGGAAAAGTTCAACATTCAGCATGCCACGCTGCAGATTGAGAATTCCACTTTGCGGCACGGTGAGCTGCGGGTGTAATTTCGAGCCGGATGCGACTTATGTAAAAAAAGAGGCTGTCCCCTAAGCAGATTTTGAACTGCTAAGGGAACAGCCTCTTGCATTTAACGGCATTTCTGCCGTTATTTCCGCCACTCCCGGCCTCAGCGTGCCCAACAGCGGCACTTTTGCCGTTGTTTCTGCCACTCCCGGCCTCGGCGCGCTCAACAACGGCATTTCTGCCATTGTTTCTGCCACTCCCGGCCTCGGCGCGCTCAACAACGGCATTTCTGCCATTGTTTCTGCCACTCCCGGCATCGGCACGCCCAACAACGGCATTTCTGCCACTTCCGGCCTCGGTGTGCCCAACAACGGCATTTCTGCCGTTATTCCAACGCCCTTAGCCGCTCACGCTCTTCCCGGCACAGCTATTCGTGCCGGATATGCTCATGCGTCTGCAGAAAAATCTGCTCCACATGCGCATCGTTCAGCGAATAATACACCGTCTTGCCTTCCTTGCGGCGCTTGACGATCCGTAAATTACGCAGATAGCGGAGCTGGTGGGATACCGCCGACTGTCCCATGTCGAGAATGGTCGACAAATCGTGTACACACAGCTCTCTTTGCGATAAAGCATAAATCAGCCGCACCCTTGTCGGGTCGCCCAGCGCCTTGAACATCTCCGCCATTTTATCCGTTGTCCCGCGGTCCGGCAGGATCAACGCCATAGATTCCGGTTCCAGCTCCGAACCGTTGCATGTGTTGTCGCATTCTTCGAGTGCTGCTGGCTCCATGCTCTCGCCCTCCTCCATATACTCATCCGGTTTTACCGATAGTTAATAGTATCTTCTACGATTAATTATAGCAAAACTTCACCCGATGTCCATGAAGGGAACCGACGCTGGGAAGACTTGCAAGCAGCAAAAGGGGACGGGTCAGACTGCCTTGCGCAAAAAGGAGAACAGGCCTGCCGCCATAAAGATAATCAGACTGCCGGATACGACAAGCAGCAGACTTTCTATAGGCAAATTAAAGGCCCCGAATTTCTCTCCTCCAAATCCAGATGGAGACATCGCAAGCAAAGGCTGCACCCATGGATAATACGGTCCGTAAGTGGACGAATTGGCGATCAGCATATTGGGTATGGTCAGGCTCACATTCAGCGCCAGCGGAGCGCCAAAGCTGCTCCAGCTCAGCGATACTGCGAGCTGCAATGCAGCCAGCGGCAGGCAGGCGAACCAGCCGCCGAATACACTGGACAAGATCATCGGCCAAGGTACAGGCCCGTCCACCCCGCGCACCACGCCCATGCCGAGCAGTGCCGCAAGAAACAGCAGCTGCACAGCAGCCAGCAGCCCCATAACCATAGTATATTTTGCAAAATATACGGAAGAACGCGTCACAGGCAGCGAGAGCAGCATTTTCCAGCCGCCGTCAGCATGCTCGGCCCGGCAGATCAATGCCGCGAAAATGCCCGACAGTATCGGGAGAAAAAGAATAGCATGAACCATTGACATGACACTAAGCAGCACCTGCCAGGTGATACGCTCCCCAAACTCCTCCATATTGGCGAGTCCACCGATGAGCAGGGCGATCACAGGACTGCCTACGACCAACAGCCACACGAAGGATTTGGATATCTTCAGTCTTTCTGCAGACAGAACCTTCAAGAAGATTCTCATGATCAATTCACATCCTTTCGCGCGAAATGCAGGGCTCCCGGCAGCAACAGCAGCAGTCCCAGCAGCAGCCCCGCCCCGCTAAACAACCAGGGCCGGGAAGCGCTCCAGGCCAAAGTAGGCCAGGTCAAAGGAACCCATTCGGACAGAAATGCCGTGAAAAAACTCGCCAGCGATAAGGTAATGCCACACGAAACGGGCAGGGTCTGGTTACGGCTGGACAAGGAGAGCCATAGCTGCAAGGAGATCACAGGCAGCGCCGCAGCATAGGAAGCGAACCCGATTTGCATCACCTTTGCATAGGGAACCGGCTGATCACCGAAGCCGAGCAGATATCCTAGTCCTACCGTGCCAACTGACAGCAGCAGGCATGAGACCGCGACAAGCAGCAGACACAGCAGCAGCTTGGACATAAATACGGCGGTCCGGGAGATGGGCAGCGCCAGCAGCTGCTTCCATGAACTCGTCTGATGCTCCACATTCGCCATTAGCGAGCAGATCAGCGTGCCACCCAGATAGAGCGCCACCGGCACAAAATTGGCGATATTATCAAGCAGTCCTCCCCATAGATCAGACTGGTATTCCTTCGTCAAATAATCCAGACGGATTCCGAAGTTCAGCCCCTGCATGGCAATCAGTCCAATGGGGCCGAGGAAGACCAGGAACCATAGCCCTTTGCCGCGGATTTTCAGCCAATCCGCTGAGAACGACCGCCACATCATGATGACTGCCCTCCTTCAACCACCTGCAGGAAGAACTCTTCGAGGGATTGTCTGCGTTCCTCCACCCGGTAGATCGCATGTCCGTTCTCGACCAGCTCCTTGACTAACAGCGCCACCCGGGCATCGCTCATCCGGGGCAGCGTCAAGCGCCCTTCCTGCAGCGTACCTCCACAGCCCCGCCGGATAGCCAGAGTCAGCGCTTCTTCCGGCTCAGACACGGCAAGACGGAGATCACCGGCCGCCTGCTGCTGCAGGTGGGCAATCGTATCCTGATAGACCATCCGTCCCGAACGGATAATGCCGACGGTTCCCGCCATTTGCTCAATTTCGCTCAGCAGATGGCTGGATACAAGGACGGTAATCCCTTCTTCCTCAGGGAGCCGCTTAATCAGCGAGCGGATCTCCTGGATACCCGACGGGTCAAGGCCGTTGGTGGGCTCGTCGAGAATCAGCAGCTCCGGGCTGCCCAGCAGCGCGGCGGCGATGCCAAGCCGCTGCTTCATGCCAAGCGAGAAGCCCTTCACGGGCCGCTTTTCTTCCCCCGTCAAAGAAACGATGTCCAGCACTTCAGCTATACGTGACTTAGGTACGTCAAGAATGCGGCGGATGGCTTCCAGATTGTCCAGGGCGCTTAGATGGCCGTAATAAGACGGCGATTCCACAAGGGAGCCCACCTTGCGCAGAATTTGTAGCTTATTCCGCCGAAGCTCCTGCCCAAAAATTTCAATGCTTCCCGAGGTTGGCTTAATCAGCCCCAGCAGCATGCGGATTGTCGTAGTTTTGCCTGCACCGTTCGGCCCCAGAAAGCCGTAGATTTCCCCTTTGCTTATGTTCAGGTTCAAATGCTCTACCGCAGCCCGTCCGCGGTATTCCTTCAATAAATCTCTTGTTTCGATCACTGTTTCCTTCATTCTCTTCACCTCGGTAACCAGCATAACGTCCCGAGGTTAAAAGCACGGCGGCAGCAAGTTTAAGTTTTGTTTAAATTTTCTTGCGCCAGGCTTAGAATTACGATGCTGGTGCCTTGCCTGGTGCTGTCCACCTTCCAATCCAGCTTCATCCGCTTGAGCAGCAGATCGACGATGGACAAGCCCAGACCCGCTCCTTTAGAGTCGCTGGCACTGCCAATTCCGCTGCCGTGGTCGCTGATGACAATCACCCGCTCGCCGTCCCGGACCTCTGCTGCCACGCGGACATAGAGGCCGCTCCGTGCGTGGCGGACAATATTTTGAAACAGATTATCCAGAATGCGCCGGAACCAGCTCTCATCCACTATCCAATAGAGCGGTTCAGCTTCCAGGTCAATTTCAATCTGAAAACCTTCCTTCTCCCACAGCGGATACCAGGCTGCAGCACTCTCCCGCAGCAGTCTCAGCACATCCTTGCGCTCCAGATTCAGCTTCATTCGTCCGCTGCTTAGCAGGTTGTAGGACAGCAGATTTTCGATCAGCCCGCCAAGGCTCTCGATCCGTTCATCCATCAGCTTCAGCGATTCCTGTCCCCGGGGCGTCAGCGCCTCCTTGCCCAGTACATGAAGGTGACTGCGGATCACGGTAAGGGGAGTGCGCAGATCATGCGACAAATCGGATACGAGACGCTTGCGCAGCCCTTCCTCTTCCGCCTCTCGTGCACGGCTGGCGGCAAGCTCGGTGACCATCGTATTAAAGGCGGCCTCCAGACGGCCAATCTCATCAGGATTCCCCAGAGCAATGGACTCAGGCAAGCCTGCTTTTCCCGTGAAGACCATGGCCGTCTCCAGACGCAGCAGCCTTTTGCGGATTTGGACAAAGAACAGCAACGATACAATGATGAAGCCAATAAAAAATGTAGCCATAACTACCGTGTACCATGAATCAAGCCCTGCAAAAGAGGTCTGCTCCTTGATGACGGCAGGAATTTGCATCACCATGAAGCCTTCTCCGGCTTCCGCACGGTCTCCCATAAAAGCGACAATGGCGAGCGGCTGCCGATCCTGGCTCTTTTTCATGAAGGAAATCGCCTCTGCTGCGGTCCACTGTGAAGGGACGGAGTACCGTTCATTTTGTTTCCAAAGCTTCGGCTCGGCAGAATCCAGCGACAGCCGGGTACGCCCATCTCCGTCTACCCAGAACATCGCAGCCAGGTTGTAGGTTCCCTTTAACTCTCGCAGCCGCTCGTTAATCACCTCAGCAGGCTTGCCAAGAAGCCCCGCCGCTTCCTTATGCCAAATGTTTTCCAGCACTAAAATGTCTTCATACGGGGCATATTCCTCCGGAGGTTTCTCCCCGGCCATGTTATTGAAGAAGCCATACAATCCTATGGTCAACGGAAGTACAATGGGAATAAACAGAAGCGCAGCCATAATGATCAGCAGGTAACGTGAGAGAAGCGAGCTGTGGAGCTTGCGAAAACGTCCCATTCGCCTCATGCTCTTACCCTGTAGCCGATCCCCCGGACCGTCTCAATGATCTCCGGCGCGGCCGGATCAAGCTCCAGCTTCTCGCGCAGGTAACGGATATGCACCATGAGCGTCTTATCACCCTCTATATAACTTTCTCCCCAGACGGCCTCGTAAATCTGCTCCTTCGTCAAAATCTGGCCGAGGTGGCGCAGCAAATAGGAGAAAATCTGAAACTGCTTGCCGGTCAGCAAAATTTCCTTGCCGGTAGCCGCCTCTATAATCCGGTTGTCTCCTTCGTATACCATGAGGTGCTTCAGCGCCAGCGGCACAGTCGCGGCTGCTCCCGTCCGTCTTAGCAATACCTCAATCCGCGCAGCCAGCTCATCGGGGTGAAACGGCTTCGTTAAATAATCATCGGCGAACTCCAGGCCCTGAAGCTTATCATCAATCGAGGTCCGGGCGGAGAGCATCAAAATGGGCAGATTCGGGTAGGCCCGCTTCAGCCGCTGCCCGACGGTGAAGCCATCCAGACCCGGCAGCATCACATCGAGAATCGCAAGCTGGCAGCCTGCCGCAGCTTCCACCGCACCCTCTCCGCTCTCCAGCCAGCGGACGGCATATTCCCGCTCACGCAGATCCGCAGAGACAGCGCTGCCAATCTCCCGGTCGTCTTCAACATACAGCAATGTAACGCTCATCAGCCTCAATCCTTTCTGTGCAAAAGTATAGCATGATTTCCCATAAGCCAGCACCAGCCATTGCCGAACAGTAAGCAGGGCTGTATCATCCTGATTTCGTTAAAAAAAGCCATCTCAAACCCTAAGGTTCAAGATGGCCCTGTTCCGCCTTCAATGCTTATTTTCCGGAGAGTGCCGCCGAGCGCTGCCAAACCCCGTTTTCCTTGTTTTTGCCCAGATACTCTATCCGTGCCGGCATAAGCTCAAGAATCACATAATCGGGATCATCCGGCCCTTTGAACCACTTTTCCAGCTCTTTATTCCATACTTTAGAACGCAGGCCTTCATCCTTGGTAACGGCAGCAGTGGCTTCAATCTCCAGCACATCCTTACCGCCGCCTTGCTCATATCCTAGCAACAGAAATGCATGCGGGTTATCCTTCAGTTCCTCTACCTTATGCGTCTTGCGGCTCGTTGCCAAGTAGATCTGAAGCCCCTCGTGAAAAACCGCCATATAGCGCACCTTAGGTTTGTTGCCGGCTTCTATCGTTCCGAAGGAACCGAACTTGTTGTCATCCAGCGCTTTGATGATTGCCTGCTCCAGTTCTCTGTTGTCCATTGACGAAAAAGCTCCTTTCTAATACCAGTTTGATTTTTCGCTAAAATTTGCGTCAGGTTAGTGTACCCTTTCCGAGGGTATTAAATTCCGGTCCCTGCCATTTGGAGGTCCGTCACTGGACAATTCCGAAGGAGACAGTCTATAATACACCGTAAGAACACAGCAATGCCCATAACTTCATAGTACCAGGGGTGCTGGAATTGGCCGGCTGAGATTGTATCCCTCAAAGATACTGACCCTTATACCTGATCTGGATAATGCCAGCGTAGGAATCGTCACCTGCTTACAGCCGCTCGCGGCCTATAGCGAACCCACCTTACGTTACATTGGCGTCCCGGTCTCCGGGGCGCCTTTTTGGTATGAACATCATCAGAAATTGGAAGACTGAGGCTAGCTGGAAGGAGAGAAGAGAAGAAATGGGAGTCAAAAAAGCACTAATGCTCTGCATCAGCTGCATGCTGGTCATCGTCATGGCCGGCTGCGGCAGCAACAACGGTAATGCCGGCGGCAACGCCGCTGCGACCTCCGGGGGCAGCACCGCTTCCCCAGAAGCAACGGCTACAGGCACGGAAGCCCCCAAAGAGCTGACCAAAATCAAGGTCGCGCTCGACTGGACGCCGAATACGAACCATACCGGCCTCTATGCGGCTAAAGAGCTGGGATATTACAAGGAAGAAGGCCTCGATGTAGAAATCGTGCAGCCGGGATCGGCGGGAGCCGACACGATGGTGACGTCGGGCGAAGCCGCTTTTGGCATCAGCGCCCAGGAGGCGCTCACGCTGGCCCGTCTGCAGGGTGTGCCGCTTGTATCTATCGCCGCAATCATTCAGCATAATACCTCAGGCTTTGCCGCGCCGAAGGACCGCAATATCAAAACTCCGAAGGATTTCGAGGGCAAAACCTACGGCGGCTGGGGCTCACCTGCTGAGGAAGCGGCAATGAAGGCGATTATGGACCCCGAAGGCGGGGATGTCAAAAAGGTGAAGCTGGTCAATATCGGCGAAGCCGACTTCTTCACTGCCGTGAAGCGGGACATTGATTTCGCCTGGATTTTCTACGCATGGACCGGCATTGAAGCCGAGCTGCGCGGGGAACCGCTGGATATGCTGTATTTGAAGGATTATGCGCCGCAGTTGGATTACTACACCCCGGTACTTACCACAAGCGAGAAGGAAATTGCCGAGCACCCCGAAGTGGTGAAGGCTTTCCTTGCGGCTACGTCGAAAGGATATCAATACGCGATTGACAAGCCGGAAGAGGCTGCCGCTATTTTGTCCAAAGCCGTGCCTGATCTTGATCCCAAGCTGGTTCTGGCCAGCCAGAAATGGCTCAGCCCGAAATACAAGGACGATGCCGCCCGTTGGGGCGAGCAGAAAACCGAAATCTGGAAGAATTATGCCGACTGGATGTACGGCCTGAAGCTGCTGGATAAGCCGCTGGATGCCGCTTCGGCGTTTACGAATGATTTTTTACCGGAAGGCAAGTAGACTATATACCCTAATTCCAAAATCGAAAGGATCTGATCCGCATGGCCAACACACTGCTCAGCATTCAAGTCATCCCCAAAACTCTGAACAACGAGGACTCCATCCCTTATGTGGACAAAGCCATAGAAGTTATTCAGCGATCCGGCGTCAAACACCAGGTGAATCCGCTTGAGACAACAATGGAAGGTGAACTGGAAGAGCTGCTTGATGTGGTCCGCCAAATGCACCACGCACTCATTGAATCCGGCAGCCCCAGCGTCATCTCACAGATCAAGATCGCCCATAATCCCAGCGGAATCAGCATGGACAAGCTGACGGAAAAATACCGGCCGTGAGAGCCTATTGGAAGCAGATCTGGCCGCCCCTTGTGGCGGTCATCTTGTTTTTGGGTGCTTGGCAATTGGCGGTTTCGGTGCTGCATGTTCCTTCCTGGATGCTGCCGAGTCCCGGCGACATCGCCCGCGAATCCCGGGGCAACGCCTCCGGTATCTGGGCACATACGGCTGCTACGCTCCGGCTGACCCTGATCGGATTTCCGATTGGTACAGGCGTAGGTCTGATTATAGCTCTGCTGCTGCATCTGGTGCCTTGGCTGAAGCGGGCGCTGTATCCTCTGCTGATTCTCAGCCAGAACGTCCCTTCCATTGCGCTTGGACCGCTGCTGATTATCTGGTTCGGCTTCGGACTGCTGCCCAAAATTGTCCTGATTACCCTCGTCTGCTTTTTCCCGGTAGCCGTCGCTGCAATGGGCGGGCTGGCGCAGAGCGACCGGATCATGATGAACTATATGAAAATGGCCGGGGCAAGCAAGTGGCAGATTTTTGCCAAGCTTGAGTTTCCCGGTTCCTTGCCTTCCTTGTTCTCCGGCCTAAAAATCTCCGCGACTTACGCGGTAATGGGCGCGGTGGTCGCCGAATGGATCGGCGCTGACAAAGGGATCGGCTATTACATGCTGCTGCAGAAGGCCTCCTACCGGACAGACCGGATGTTCGTTGCCATCGCTATTATTGTGCTGCTGAGTCTGGTGCTGTTCGCCATGATCGCGCTGCTGGAGAAATGGCTGGTGCGCTGGAAGCCGCGGAAGACCTTATAATTTAACTAATTACTGAATGAGTTGCTAAATGACTGAACAAACGCCGCTAGTTGTGATAGCAGTTTAAGAGCTGAAGGCGTATGAGAAAGAAGGATGATGCGGATGCCTCATATCACAGATTCTGACCGGACGGGTTCGGGAAAAGGCACAGGGCTTGAAGCCCCGACTCTCGGGGATCAAGCGGCTGAAGCTGGGGATCAGACTCCAGGAGCACGCATTGCGGGAGGGATGGCTGCAGGCGCTCAGATCACTGGCAGTCACGCTGGGGAAGGGCTGGCTGCAGGCGCTCAGACTACTGGCAGTTACGCGGTGGAAGACCTGGCTGCGGGTCTCAGAACTGCCGGGAAGCCCACAGGGGAAGACCAAAGTGCGCCGCCAGCACTCGAAGTTAGCGGGGTCTCCGAAACCTTCTCCCACCGCCGCCGTGAGACGCGTGTGCTGGATAATGTATCCTTGACGGTTGCGCCGCAGGAATTTGTCTCCATTGTCGGGCCTTCCGGCTGCGGCAAAAGCACACTGTTCCATATTATCGGCGGCCTGGAGCTGCCCGATGCCGGAACAGTTAGCATGAACGGCAGGCCGGTAACCGGTCAGCGCGGCGAGATCAGCTATATGCCGCAGCAGCCCGCGCTCTTCCCGTGGCGGACGATTGAGGACAACGTCCTGCTCGCAGGCGAGCTAAAAGGCGCGCCGCGAGCCGAGGCGCGGGAGGCCGCCCGCCACTGGCTGGCCAAGGTCGGCCTAAGCGGGTTCGAGCGGGCTTACCCGCATATGCTGTCAGGCGGCATGCAGCAGCGGGTCGCCTTCCTGCGGGCGCTGCTCGCACCGCAGGAGCTGATGCTGCTGGATGAGCCGTTCAGCGCGCTGGATGCGCTGACGCGCAGCGAAATGCAGCGCTGGCTGCTGGAGCTGTGGGAAGAGAACCGCCGTTCCGTGCTGTTCATTACCCACAGCATCGAGGAGGCGCTGCTCCTCTCCAGCCGCATCTACGTCTTCTCCGGACGTCCAGGCTCCGTCCTGCACACCGTCGATGTCCCTTTCCCGCGTCCGCGCCGCGAGGACATTACCGACTCGCCCGAGTTCCTGCAGCTCAAGCGCCAGCTGTCGCAGTGGATGCGCGAGGAGCAGGCGAAGGCTGCCAAGTAATCTTACAGGGTCAGCTTGCGGCTGACCCTGTAAGAAGCGCAGCCAGCTACAATAATAGCCCGTCTACCCAATGAATTAGGGTGACGGGCTTATTTTGCATGCTCCGTAGGAGCTTAGTGGGAAATAATCCGCTTCATGCTGCGGATAACAGGCATTTTGAGCAAGTAGTGGGAATTAGTCCATCTATTTCGACCTTCCAGCCCAATCTAAGGCTCAATAGACTGAATTAAGTGGATGAATTCCCACTAAAGCCCAAAAACTCTCGAATTCCATCATATTAGGTGGAGAAATTCCCGCAAACTCCGCCGTACTCAGCTATCTCCTAACTCCTATCCTTTTACGCCTCCAGACGTCTACACTTCCACACTTCTATCCTTTCCGTCTTTCCTTCCCCCCCTCTTTTCGCCCTTCCTTCTCCTGTTGCCAACTCAACTGATTGTGCAATTCCACTTGTTCCTCCCCCTGCCACTCCCCCTAAATCCAGCCTTTCTCCTCCGCCAGCCGCACGGCTTCGATGCGGCTCTTCACTTCCAGCTTGTTCAGGATTTCCGATATGTAATTGCGGACGGTGCCATAGGAGAGATGCAGAGTGCCGGCGATCTCCCCCGCACTCTGGCCTGCGCCGGCCAGCTTCAGAATCTCCTGCTCCCGGGCAGATAGCGGATTCTCTTCGCGCAAGCTGCCAAAAACCAGCTCAGGCGACACCTCCCGGTGGCCGTCCATGACCCGGCGGATCGCATCCGCCAGCTTGTCTACCGGCTCGTCCTTCAACAGATAGCCCTGAATCCCCGCCTGGACTCCGCGTTCGAAATAACCCGGGCGGGCAAAGGTGGTCAGGATAATGATTTTGGTGGCGTAGCCTTTGGCCTTCAGGATCTCCGCCACCTCCAGCCCGCTTTTATACGGCATCTCTATGTCCATCAGGCATACATCCGGCTTCAGCCGTTCAATAACAGCAAGTGCCTCCGCTCCGTCTCCGGCTTCCCCGGCAACCTCTATATCATCCTCCAGTTCCAGCAGCGAAGCCATAGCTCCGCGCAGCAGCCGCTGATCCTCGGCGATCACGATGCGTATCATAGAGCCTCACCCTCCTTTCTTTCCTTTACTACCCGGGGAATCATTACGTTCAGAACCGTTCCCCGCTCTTCCCCTGAGTCCAGCGTTAGAGAGCCGTCGATCAACGACAGCCGCTCGGCCATGCCCTTCATCCCGTTGCCTTCACTTCGTCCGTGGTTTTCCTTGTCACGGTGATGCAGACCGACTCCGTTATCCCTGATGCACAGCCGCACCTCGCCCTCCGTCATGACAATTCCGATGAAGCATCTGTCAGCTTCGCTGTGCTTCACAATATTCGTCACGGCCTCTTTGATGCAGAGGCTCAGAATATTTTGCGTCAGGTCGGATACTCCCTCCAGCGTAGCATCACCCTCGACCTCCAGCGCAATCTCCGCCGTTCGCAGCATCTCCCTGGCCTCGGCCAGCTCCTCCGCCACGGTCACGGCGCGCATTTCCGACACCAGCTCCCGCATCTGGCGCAGCGCAGCGCGCGATGTCCGCTGGATCTCCCTGGCTTCAGCCTGTGCGCGCCCGGCATCCTTGGCTGCAAGCCTTTCAACCAGCTGGCTCTTGAGCGTAATCAACGACAGCGTATGCCCCAGCGTATCGTGCAGATCCCGGGCAATCCGCATCCGCTCATCGCGTTTGACCAGCTCCTTAATGACCTCATTGGCCTGATCCAGCTCCTTTTCCAGCATTTTATTGCGGTTCAAAGAGCGCATGCCAAACGGAAAGACCAGCATAAATAACAGGAAAGGGAGCAAGAACCCCAGATCGGTAAACCCCATACGATGAATTCCCGGGAGCAGCGGGATGAACACCATAGCTACGAAAGCGGCGTACACCTTTTTAAAATGCTTTTTCTCGGTATAGCTGACGAAATTGGAAGTGTAGAAGCCGAGATAGACATCAAAGGGACTATAAAATAAACTCAGAACTATAATAATCAGCATCTGCACAGCCAGCCACACAAAGAAAGCTTTCCCGCTCACCCAGTACAACTGGCGGTACGTCACGGCGAACAAGGCCAGCAGGGCTGCACCGAGCAGCAGCTTGATCCCTTTTTCCCCTTGCAGATTGAGAATCGGCATCACTAAATAGATCAGCCACACATAAGGAAAGAAGCCAAGTCTTTGCGGAAACAACCGAAACTGCCTGCGTGCCATACTTTATTACACCGCTCTCTGTTTTTTTCGGATATAGACCGATAGTATCACAAACACCGCCAAATATCCGAGCAAAATCAAGACGCTGCTCCACTGCGGGTAGCCCCCGCTCACAATCTCCCAGGCTCCGTCCCCGTAGTTGTAGGAAGGCAGCCAGCGGCCGATCCGCTGCATCAATTTCGGCAAAATCTCCAGCGGCATCCACATGCCTCCGGCAACCGCCAGCCCCATATAAAGTATATTGCTGACACCGCTCGCCGTATCGACCCGTTTCATGAAGCCGACCAGCGTACCGAGGGCCAGAAAAGGCAGAGATCCCGCCAGAATCCACAGTCCGCTAAGCGTCCATTGTCCGAACGTCAGCGACACCCCGTTTATCAAGTAGCCTGCAACAAAAATGCAAATTACCGAAAAGAGATGCATGATGCTCTGTCCGAACATTTTCCCCGCAAAATATACTGACGAAGGTAGAGGAGTGATACGGATGAACGTGTTCCAGCCCTGGGTTCTCTCCTGGACCAGCCGGATGCCGAGGGTCATAATGGCGGAGCCCATCACACTGAAAGTAGCCATGGACATGAGATAATGCGCCTGCCAATTCGAAGGATTATCCGCCCCCGTATTCACTACTTTTGTGAAAATGAAATAGAACATGATCGGCATCAATAGAGACCATAATACATAATAAGGGTTGCGAATAACCCTCAGCATTTCCGCTTTGCACTGCATGGCAATAAGTCTCATCGGGTCAGCGCCTCCTCTGGGTTCACGGTTAACTGCTCGAAGGCCTCATCCAGGCTTCCGTGGTCAATACGGACATCCTTCACGGCAAGTCCAAGTTCACCTGTAAAAATAGCCCGAAGCGCCTCGTCTGTACTGTCTGTCGTCACATGAATGCGTCCGTCCCTGGCATAGCAGCTCTCGACAGGAGCCAGCTTCAGCAGCTTTCCGTGCAGCACCGCAGCATCTCCTACTGGCAAAAAGGACAACGACTGCTTAACCATCCTCGCCTTGATTTCACCCGGACTGCCATCCGCCACCAGCCTCCCTTGGCTGAACAGTAGAACCCGGTCGGCAATATCTTCAGCCTCCTGCAGGTAATGGGTTGTGAACAGGACGGTTTTGCCCTGTTGCGCCAGCCCGCGTACCGTATCCCAGAAGCGTCTCCGGGCAATCGTATCCAGACCCACCGTCGGCTCATCCAGGAATAACAGCTGCGGATTTCCCGCCAGCGCCAGTGCAAACGCAAGACTGCGCTTCTGGCCGCCGGAGAGCTTCTCCGCATACCGGTTCAGATCCGCCGGAGCAAGCCCCGTTATATTCAGCAGATCATCCATATGCATTTGCTGCGGGTAATAGCTGCGGATCAGCGCGATGATCTCCCGGACCTTAAGCCGGTCCATTACACTTACCTCCTGCAGCATGGCCCCGATACGCTCCCGGACCTTGGCGTCCTGGGGCGGAAGCCCAAATACCTTCACTGTTCCTTCAGAGGGTTCAAGCAGCCCCAGCAGCATTGACAGCATGGTTGTTTTGCCTGCCCCGTTCGGCCCCAAAATCGCTGTTATAGAACCTTCTCCGAGGGTGAAGCTAATGCCGTCGACCGCCTTTTTATGATGAAAGCTTTTACTGACCCCATTCATTTCTACCACATGGTTCATGTCTGATTCCCCCTGGCTCCGTGTGTCTTTGCTATACCTTTATGGTATAGGAGAAGGGGGAATGACATCAGTATGGACTGTCATTTTTTTCGGGTGACAACTGTCACCCGTTCATTCATTTTTGCATGAACCCTTTTTGCAGCAAAAATTCCTTCATATGCAACCGGTCCGGCTTGGCAAGCCGTCCCGCCATCATCTCCGACCAAGGCGTATCCTTCTGCCCGCCGGTCCGCTCGCGCATGTAGTCCCGCGTGACCTCATCATAGACTTTTACTTGTTCCACAGTAGTCTCTGCCTGATAACTGTTATGATGCAGCACAGCCTCTAGTGGCAAACGCGGACGCAAACCGGACGCCCCGGCGGGATAGCCAAGGCACATGCCAAATACCGGATAGACCAGCTCCGGCAATCCTAACAGTTCGGACACTTCGGCAATATGATTGCGGATGCCGCCGATATAGACGATGCCAAGACCGAGCGATTCCGCTGCAACCGCCGCATTCTGCGCGGCAAGCGCCACATCGACGGTAGCTACGATCAGGTTCTCGGTGGTGTCCTCGTAAGATTTCGCGCCTTGCAGGTGCGGACCGCTGATCTCGCGCAAACGGTACAGGTCGGCACACCAGACCAGAAATACCGGGCACTGCACAATATAGGCCTGATTGCCGGACAGTGCAGACAGCTGTGCCTTGAGCGCCGGATCAGTAACGGCAATAACTGTATAGGCCTGGACAGTGCTTGAGGTGGAGGCCATCTGCCCCGCTTCTATAATGGCGGCAAGCTGCCCGTCACTTACTGGCTTGTCCAGATACTGGCGGACGGAGACATGCCGGTTCAATAGCTCTAGTGTTTCGTTAGTTGGTTTCATGATTTTCGCCTCTCTTTTTTTAGTTTATGTTCGTTACTTTCTCCATTTTACCATCCGCTCCCACGCTTCACTTCCTCGACAATAGCCTGGACGCCTTCGTCGATCTGATCCAGCCGGGCACGAGAAATGCTGATCCGCAGAAACTTCTCCCGGTTCAGATAACCGGACATATAGAACCCCTTGCCTGATACGACGCTGATCTTTCTCTCCGCAAGCCGCTTGACCACACGCTCCAGATTCACGGTCTCCGGCAGCTTATACTGCATGTAGATACCGGAGCTGTCCTTAGACACTTCAATCAGGCCTTCCGTATTGTGCCGCCCGAGTGCTTCATACATGGCGCGGATTCTCTCGGCGTACAGTTCTTTAATCTTGTGCTTGTGATGCTCGTACATGCCATTCTTGATATACACCTCAAGGGCTGCTTGGGACAATAACGAATTGTCCGTGTATCCGTTATACGCGCGGAATGTCTCAAACAGATGCTCCGGCACCACAGCCGCACCCAGCCTGAGACCGGGAAAAATGATTTTGGAAAAGCTTTTCAAATAAATAACATGTGAAGTCTGGTCATACGCATAAATAGGATCAAAGCGCCGCTCGGAACCGAGATCTGCCATATAATCATCCTCAACAACATACACATCGTATTTGCCGGCCAGCCGGGCAATGGCTTTTCGCTCATCGGCACTCAAGGTGGTTCCGAGCGGATTATGATACCTGGGCATGGTATACAAGAATTTGATCCCGCCGCCCCTGAACCTCATCTCCAGCTCCCGCAGATCAATGCCGGCCGTGGAACGAACAATCCCGCTCACCGGCACTCCCTCCATCTCCAAGTACCGCAGATACAGATCATATCCGGGCTGTTCGACGAGAATCTCCGTCCCGCCATTCGGAAACGGCATCTTAGCCAGAACCTCCAGCGCCTTCGAGATGCCCGAAGTGATAATGATCTGCTCCACCTTGGCAAAAACCTGATATTCGGCCAGATGGGACACCAGCGCGTGGCGCAGCGAACCCAGTCCCAGCGCATCTCCATAGGTAAACAGGTGGTACTTGTGTTTATCAATCGCTTTGTTGAGGCAATGCTGGAAATCCAAATACGGGAACACGTTCAGATCGGGCGAGGCCGAGGCAAAATCAATCGTCTCACTGCCCCCGTCAGGCCCGGCATCCCCTGATCTTTCGACCACGTAATACCCGCTCTGCGGAATGGAATATATCACATGCTGACGCTCCAGCTCCCCGTATGCCCGCAAAATGGTGCTGACGCTGCACCCGTAGAGTTCTGCGGCGCTGCGCACGGAAGGAAGCTTTTGCCCCGGGCTGTACTGCCCCTCCCTGATCTGGCTTTCCATGTTGGCCAAGACCGAATGATACTTTTTCATGACGCTCCTCCTGAATGACCTTCATACACGAACTGTAAGCTTATGTTATCACTATTCTGCATCATTCATTATATAGGAATGGGCCAACTGTATCGGTACAGTAGCAGAAAAACAGTATTGTTCATGTCCGTATTTCCCTTTAATTTTAAATAACAGGCAAGACGTTTACACGATCTGTCATGTTCACGAAAGGGAGATGCACTATGCAGCAAAAAGGACTCAAGCTGGCCTATACATTTGCCGTGCTTAATGCGGTCATTATCGGATTCTCATTCTTATTTACCAAAGTAGCGCTCGGTCATGCCGGGCCGCTCGATACGTTAACTTACCGCTTCGTCGCCTCGTTTGTGGCGATGTCGATTCCCGTCGCTTTCGGCTGGGTCAAAATATCCTACCGCGGCAAGCCGATTGGCAAAGCGCTGCTCCTTGCAACCATGTATCCGCTCGGCTTCTTCACGCTCCAGGTCTTCGGACTCCAGCACGCTACCTCTGCCGAGGGAGGGATTCTTTATTCTTTTACCCCGGTGGTAACGATGATTATCGCCTCTATATTCTTGAAGGAAACTACGACTCTCCTGCAGAAGCTGTGTATCTTCCTGTCCGTATTCGGCGTTGTGTTCATCTTCATCATGAAAGGCAGCAGCATTAACCTGTCCAATATGACAGGGATCATCCTGTTGTTCCTGACCTGTGTGGCCTTTGCCGGATACAGTGTGCTGGCCCGTTCGCTCTCCAAGCATTTCAGCCCCGCTGAGCTCAGCTATTTGCTGATGGGGATTGGCTTAGTCACCTTCCTGATCATTTCGCTCACCGGACATGCTACCAGCGGAACACTCGAATACTTCTTCAAACCGCTCAGCAGCGGCACCTTTATTTTGTCTACCCTATACTTGGGTGTAGCTGCGTCGCTCATCACCACTTTAACGTCAACCTATATTTTGTCCAAAATAGAAGCTTCCCTCACGAGTGTGTTCACCAATCTTTCGACCATTGTCTCCATTGCGGCCGGAGCGATTTTTCTCGGGGAAAAGATTACAGTGTACCACTGGATCGGGTCGTTCCTGATTATAGCAGGCGTTATTGGCACGAACCGTCTGGGGCGTAAGAAGGCCGCAGCCCTGTCCAATGCCAAGATTCCGGTGTCCAAGGCGGGTAACTTATGAATTAGCCCGGAGTGTGATGAGCGGTGGGGCTTCAACAACGGCATTTCTGCCGTTGTTGCGGGGCAAATCGACCTCCGGCACTTCAACAACGGCATTTCTGCCGTTGTTTCGGGGCGAACCGGCCTCGGAGGCTTCAACAACGGTATTTCTGCCGTTGTTTCGGGGCGAACCGGCCTCCGGCGCTTCAACAACGGCATTTTTGCCGTTGTTGCGGGGCAAACCGGCCTTGGAGGCTTCAACAACGGCATTTCTGCCGTTGTTGCGGGGCAAACCGGCCTTGGAGGCTTCAACAACGGCATTTCTGCCGTTGTTTCGGGGCGAACCGGCCTCGGTGGCTCATACAACAGCCACCGAAAGAAACCTGCTTCCCTTCACCAAAGAAAGGCCGCCGATGCTTAACGACTCGGCGGCCTTCTTGGCGTTCAGCCACAGGATGGAGCGCTACTTCTGGAGCGCTCCTCCTGTGGCCGAATAATATTTTTACAGCTTCACCCGCTGCAATCGCAGCGCGTTCAGGACAACCGACACGGAGCTGAACGCCATCGCTGCACCGGCAAGCCACGGCGCCAGGAAGCCCAGTGCCGCAATCGGGATGCCGATGGTATTGTAAGCAAGCGCCCAGAACATGTTCTGCTTGATATTGACCATTGTTCTGCGGCTCATCATGATCGCATCCGGGATGCTCATCAAGTCGCCGCGCATGAGCGTAATATCCGCCGCTTCCATCGCTACATCGGTACCGGTGCCAATCGCCATGCCGGTATCAGCCGTTGCCAGTGCGGGCGCGTCGTTGATGCCGTCGCCGACCATAGCCACCTTGACTCCGCCGCTCTGCAGCCTGCGGATTTCGGCAGCCTTGCCTTCCGGAAGCACCTCAGCGAGCACCGTACGGATGCCGGCCTGCTCGGCAATCGCCTGGGCCGTAATCTTGTTGTCACCGGTAATCATAACCACTTCAATGCCCATATTGTGCAGTCTTGCCACCGCTGCGCGCGAGGTTTCCTTAATCGTATCGGCCACCGCCACAATCCCGGCGATAACACCGTCTACGGACACCAGCATCGCAGTTTTTCCCTCTTGCTCCAGCTTTGTCATGAGCGGAGCCCACTGCCCCGGCTCCGTGCCGCTTTCCTCCATCATCCGCCGGGTGCCCACACTTACGGCCACGCCGTCAACAACGGCGGAAATCCCGCGTCCCGGCACAGCCTGGAACTGTTCGGCCGCAGGCAGCACCAGGCTTCTGGCCTCGGCACCGGCCACAATGGCATCCGCAAGCGGATGCTCCGAGAGCTTCTCCGCGGCTGCGGTGATAGCCAGCAAACGGTTCTCCGCGCTTTCTTTGCCTTGCGCGGCGATTCCGGTGGTGGTGACAATATCCGTCAGCACCGGCTTGCCGCTTGTAACGGTACCAGTCTTATCCAGTACCACCACCTTGATTCCCTGAGCGGCTTCCAGATGCTCACCGCCCTTGAACAAAATGCCGAACTCGGCGGCACGGCCTGATCCGGCCATAATGGATGTCGGTGTAGCCAAGCCCAGTGCACAAGGGCAGGCAATGACCAGTACGGCAATGGCCTTCTCCAGTGCATCAGAGAACTGGCCGGGTGCTGCCCAGAAGTACCATACAACAAAGGTTAACACCGCAATCCCGACGACAATCGGCACAAAGATGCCGGAAATCACGTCAGCGATCCGTTGAATCGGCGCTTTCGAGCCCTGCGCTTCTTCAACGACTCTTATAATCTGGGCAAGCGCAGTATCGCGGCCTACCTTACGGGCCTTGATCCGCAGCATGCCGTTCTTGTTCAGCGTCGCCCCGATAACGGAGTCTCCCGGCTTCTTCTCCACCGGAATGCTCTCGCCGGTCAGCATGGATTCATCCACCGAGGACAGTCCCTCAATAACCTCGCCGTCTACAGGCACTTTTGTTCCCGGCTTCACCAGCACGATATCTCCCGGAATCACTTCCTCAACCGGAATGCTGAGTTCAGCACCGTCACGTACGACCAGCGCAGTCTTGGCCTGAAGGCCCATCAGGCTGCGGATAGCATCAGAGGAACGGCCTTTAGCCAGAGCCTCGAACCATTTGCCGACCAGTATCAAGGTAATCAGAATCGCACTGGTCTCGTAATACATATCTACGGTATGGTTCATCCCCATCCGCAAAGAATCAATCGTCAGGTACAGACTGTAGAAATAAGCCGCTGATGTGCCCAGCGCCACCAGCACATCCATATTGGCGCTGCCGTTCTTCAGTGCCTTATAGGCACTGACATAGAATTTCCAGCCGATAATGAACTGCACCGGGGTTGCCAGCACAAGCTGGAACCAGGGATTCATGAACAGCTCCGGCGTCCAGATCCAGTCAGTGAAGGAGAAATGGCCCGCCATTGCCCAGAGCAGGGGGAACGAGAGAATCGCGGACGCGATCCATTTATTCCGCTTGCGCACAATCTCTTGCCCGCGCTGGTCCCCCTGTTCCTTACGGTCCTGCTTCAACGTTGCCTTGTAGCCAATGCTGCTTACCTTATCCATGATCTCGGTTACGCTAACGTTGCCCGGGGCGTATTCCACATGCGCCGTCTCCAGCGCCAGGTTGACATTAACTGCCGCAATGCCCGGCATGCGCCCCAGCACCTTCTCGATCCGCGCCGAGCAGGCCGCACAGGTCATGCCGGATATATCAAAATCAGCCGATTCCTTGAGCGTATCATAACCAAGCGAGCGGATCTTCTCCTCAATTTGCGCTACTCCCGCCACTGCAGGATCAAAGCCGACCGTCGCCTGCTCCAGAGCCAGGTTAACGTTGGCCCGCGATACCCCATCCATCCGGGACAGCCCCTTCTCGATCCGCGACGCACATGCAGAGCAGGTCATGCCCGTAATCTGCAGCGTGGCCTGCTGCAAGGCTGGTTCTGCTGTCTTTTCCACGTTATTTGCACCTCCCATACCCCCAAGGGGTATAATCTTTAGTAAAAGAAAAGGCATTGGCGCCTCTGGAATCCACAGGATTCCCCGCTCCAAGCCTTAATATGCCGCAGTCCCAGCTTAGACTACGTCGTAGCCCTGATCCTCAATTGCTTCTTTAATCGCGTTCAAGCTTACTTTGCTCTCGTCATACTCAACCGCCACTGTCTTCGCTGACAGATCTACCTTCGCAGCAGCACCTACACCGCTCACTGCTTTCTCCACAGCACTTACACAGTGGCCGCAAGACATTCCTTCGACATTCAATGTTACGTTAGACATTCGAATAACCTCCTAAATTTTTAATGGTATAGACTCCCTATATAAATTAAACTTATGATTTTGACAGATTCAGGTCTGGCCGTGACTGCAGGGAATGTTTGGACTTCCGGCCGCTGTTGTCTGCAGATTTCTTGATTTATACCGCTGTTCGCGGTTGAAATCCGCAGACAAAGGCGGACGCTAACGCTCCTCCAGTTCCAAACTTCCCTTCCGCCACTTTCCCCTTTTGTTAGTTTTCAAGTTCAATTTATATAGATTCGATTTGGTAAAACTGGCTTCGGAAGCATACGCCTAGCCTTATAAGCATTCCCAACCTTATTTCATCAGCTTGTTGACTGTGACCAGCAGCTCGTCGATAACCTCATGCTCTCCGGCTTCGATCCGCTCAATAATGCAGCTCTTCATGTGCCCTTCAAGCAGCAGCTTGCCGACACCGTTCAACGCCGCCTGGACCGCCGCGAGCTGGTTGAGCACATCATCGCAGTAGGTATCGCGTTCGATCATGCCTTTGATGCCGCGAATCTGCCCTTCGATCCGGTTGAGCCGGGTAGTCAGTCCGCCCTTGAATTCCGCTGAATGATGACTTTTGCGTACGCCGGGAGCGGAAGAATGACAAGCTTCGCCGCAGGAATGCTCTGCATGCTCCTTCTCATTAATAGACACAGGAATCAGCCTCCTTGATCTCAATATAATATACCCCCCATGGGTATGTCAAGCCTTTTTCCAATTCAGCTTTCTCTGCTGAGGAAGCTCTTAATTTGTCATGAATTAGCAGGAATTCTCCTCCATAAAGCGAATTTATAGCCTTTAGTCCCCTTTTACATAATAACTTCCTGAAAGGAGGGGCAACGGTGCTCAATTGGATGGCCCGCAGCTTGCAACGAAACAGGAGCCATTTGTACTCCTTTATCATATGCCTGATTGGCCTGGGCTTGTTTGTTTTTTATGATGCAAAACCCCTGTTACACTTCCCATTCTCCGCTTGGGGCTGGATAACCGCTATGTCGGGAGCGGCAGTGATTCTGACGATCTTCACCTTCCAGCTTCCTCCGCAGGGCAACGGACTGTCACTGGACTCCGCTGTCTATTTGGCCTGTATTTTTATATTTGGCCTGCCGTTTACGCTTACAGTCCTGCTGCTGTGTTCCCTCATCCTTCTGTTTGTTGAATGGAGAGCGACAGCCTGGTGGAAGCAAGTCACTAACTTTTCCATGTATTGTATTATGATCATTTCCGCCTCGTATATCTTTACAGCGCTTGGTGGAGTGCAGGGACCGCTTCTAAGCAGCCATTTATCTTCTTATGTGGGCGCAATGGCGGTCTATTTTATCCTGAATACACTGCTCATTGGCTTCTACTATTACCTTGTTTACCATCAAAATCTGTACGACACGCTAAAGGGCATGCTGACCGACACCATTCTGGCCTACTTGTGCACCCTGGTGTTATCCCTGGTACTGACGATTCTGCTCTACCACAACCGGCTGCTCGGGCTCGGAATGTTTCTCTGCCTCAGCATTATGATCTCCTATTCCTTCAAAAGATTGTTCAGCATGTACCGCGATATCGAGGAACGGGCGAACCGGGACCAGCGTACGGGCTTGTTCAATCACAGCTATTTCGAGGCCAGGCTGGAGGAGGCGATGCGCAATTCAAGGGCCTGCGGTACCGCGCTCTCTCTGGCTATGATTGATATTGATGATTTCAAAAAATACAATGATCATTTCGGCCATCTCAAGGGGGACGGATTGATCGTTTTTTTGGCGGAGCTGCTGAAGAAGGCCACGGAAGGCACAGATATCATTGTTTCCCGTTATGGCGGGGAAGAATTCACGCTGCTGATGCCGGGCTATGACCCTGCTGCATCCAAGCAATTTGTCGAGCGCCTGCGCAAAACACTTAACAATTCCCCTTTTGAAGGCACGGAAATTTTCCCTCAGGGCTGTCTGGCGTTCTCTGCGGGCATTGCGGGGTATCAGCCGGATGTCCATTTCAAGTCAGAGCTTGTCGATCATGCCGATCAGGCGCTGTACTATGCCAAAAAACAGGGCAAAAACCTGGTCCATATCTACGGCAATCAATCGCTTCTGGAGCAGGACATTGATTTCAGCCAGGATGTGCGCGATATTGAACAGCAGCTTAACCTGTTTATGTACAAGGATCTGGAGACCTTCAAGCATTCCAAACGCGTCTTCCGCTACGCCCTGGATATCAGCGAGCTGCTGAAGCTGGACACGCTCTCCAAACGGCAGTTCACACTGGGCGCGCTGATCCATGATATCGGCAAGCTGGAGATTCCCTGGGGTATTCTGAACAAAAAAGACAAGCTTGCCCCGGAGGAATGGGAAATGGTCAAATGGCATGTCACCTGGGGCAAGGAAATGGCGCTGACCAACGACAAGTTCAAGGATCTGGCCCCTTACATCGAGCTGCATCATGAGCGTTATGACGGCAAAGGATACCCCTACGGCTTCAAGGGGGAAGAGATTCCCAGGCTGTGCCGGATGCTGACCATTATCGATTCCTTCGACGCCATGACGACTGAGAGGCCGTACCAGCGCACCAAATCCTTCGAAGAGGCCATTATTGAGCTCCGCTCCTGCGCCGGAAGCCAGTTCGACCCCGGGCTGACTGAGCTGTTCATCCAGTATATTGAGGCCAGAGAGGTCTGCAAAAGCGAAGCCGCCGCAGAAAACAATGCATCGTCCTGAACATCTGCCGTTCTTGTTGCAAGAGCGGCAGATGTTTTTTGTGTTCTTCCGGATTTTGGAGCACGGGCGGAGGAAATTTTTTCAGAAATTTTACAAAGATGACCTTGACCCCCTATTCAAATTTGAATATAATGAGGCTCACGAAACTTTTCACAGGAGGAGTCTGGGAGCATGCATAGTAAAGAAAGCAATCTAAAGCTCGTAGTTGTCGGCCTGCTGCTCGGTATACTCATGTCCGCTATGGACAATACCATTGTAGCCGCGGCTATGGGCACCATCGTGTCCGACCTTGGCGGACTCGATAAAATCGTCTGGGTGACCTCGGCCTACATGGTCATGGTCATGGCGGGAACGCCAATCTTCGGCAAGCTGTCCGATATGTACGGACGGAAACGGTTTTTCATCTTTGGCCTGATCGTATTCTTAGCCGGCTCCGCCCTCTGCGGAACCTCGACCACTATTACCCAGCTCGCCATTTACCGGGCGATTCAAGGGATTGGCGGCGGCGCGCTTATGCCAATTGCCTTCACCATTGTGTTCGATATTTATCCGCCGGAAAAAAGAGGCAAGCTGACCGGACTGTTCGGCGCGGTCTTCGGCATTTCCAGCGTGCTGGGCCCTCTGCTCGGCGCTTATATTACGGATTATGCCGGCTGGCAATGGGTGTTCTATATCAACCTGCCGATTGGCGTGGTCGCTTTTATCCTCATCATGATGTTCTACAAGGAATCCGTTACCCATTCCAAGCAGCGTATTGACTGGGGCGGCGCTTTTACCCTCGTGGGAGCGATAATCTGCCTGATGTTCGCACTGGAGCTGGGAGGCAACCAATATGCTTGGGATTCGGCGACGATTCTCGGCTTGTTCGGCGGCTTTGCCGTATTGCTAGTGGCCTTTCTCTTGATTGAACGGGTTGCACCGGAGGCGGTCATCTCCTTCGACATGTTCCGCAAAAGACTGTTTGCCACAAGCAGTCTGCTCGCTTTCTTCTATGGCTCGGCCTTTATCGTAGCAACGGTGTATATCCCGATCTATGTACAGGGGGTATACGGCGGCTCGGCCACCAACTCGGGGCTGATCCTGATGCCGATGATGATCGGCTCGGTTATCGGCAGCCAGACCGGGGGACTGCTGACCACCAAAACCAGCTTCCGCAATATCATGCTCTTGTCCGCGGTCTTTTTTGTAGCAGGCGTGTTCGCATTAAGCACATTATCTCCAGATACCTCCCGGCTGATGCTTAATGTCTTTATGGCGCTGACCGGGTTTGGCGTAGGCTTCTCTTTCTCGGTGCTTAGCATGTCTTCGATTCATAATTTCGAGATGCGCCAGCGCGGCTCGGCCACTTCGACCAGCACCTTCATGCGCTCACTCGGCATGACGCTGGGCATTACCATCTTCGGGATTATTCAGCGCAACAGCTTCACGAATCAGCTCAGCGATGCCTTCGGAAGCAATGCGGACACCTCGGCGTTCGGAAATCCGCGCGCAGCCCTTACCCCGGAAGCCAGGGCGCAGATTCCGGCTCCGGTGCTGGAAAAGATCACAAACGCCTTGTCCGGCTCTGTTGCCCATACCTTTTTGTGGGCGCTTGTTCCGGCCGTGCTGGCTTTTGTTTTTGTCCTGCTGATGCCGGGTGACCGCTTGACGGTTCACCGCAAAGCGCCTCAACAGGCTGGCACGCAGGAGTAATCCGGCCATGTCGATGAAGCTGTTAATTCTCGGCCTGCTGTTGGAACGGGACATGCATCCCTATGAGATCAGCCTTGTCATGAAGGAACGGATGATGGACCAGATCATGAAGCTGCAGACAGGCTCGCTCTATTATGCGGTGGATAAGCTTGCTCTGGACGGTCATATTGAGGCGGTCGAGGTCATCCGGAGCAGCGACCGCCCGGACAAAACCATCTACCGCATTACGGATAAAGGCAAGGCGCTGTTCGAGCAGCTAATCATGCAGCAGATTAAAAAAACTGATCTTATCTATCAGCCGCTCTACACAGCGCTTTCGTTCTCCCGCCATATTGATCAGAGCAAGGTAGAGAGGCTGCTGGAGGAGCGGATACGTGAAACCGAGCATCAGGTGAACTACGCTTATCAGGTGTACGAGGAGCATATTTCCATCGTCCCCCGCTCTGCGCTGCATCTGATGTACGGCAGATACGAGCATACTCTTACGGAGCTGAAGTGGCTGAAACGGCTCTACGAGGATGTAGCCGCACGGAAGCTGAATGATGTCGGCACTCCGCTTGATCTGTAGCGGACACGTGGAAGTGGCTGCACTTTCTTGAATGGGGTTCCTGGGCATTCGCTTACGACAGGATAAGTGGAAAAAGGCAACCTAATTTGTGAATGATACTGATTTTTTTGTTGATTAGATGGAAAATATTCACTTAATGCCCTTCGTTTCCATCCATTCAGTGATTTTAAAAGAAAATAAATGGAGTTTTTCCACTAACCATCCTCGGAGAGGCCACTCCAGCAGAATGAAGTGGAGGAATTCCATTTCATTCACACAAGTTCAGGTGAGAGTAAGTCCATGTTCTTCCGGCGACAAAAAAACACCATACCGGATGCGAAAGTTGTACAATATTCTCTGAGCCGTAATTACTCTGTCATGGAGGGATATTAGTGCTGAAAACGCTGCCGCTGAACAAAAGAGGAATTCCCGCCAGCCGGATTGCCCTGGGATGCATGGGCCTTGGGGGAGGCTGGGACCACGAACCGATTACTGCCGAAAATGTGAAGCAGGGACACAAGGCGGTGGAAGCCGCGCTTGAGATCGGGATTAACTTTTTTGACCACGCCGATATTTATACCCGCGGGAAGGCGGAGAAGGTGTTCGGACAAATTTTCAAAGACCGTCCGGGCCTGCGCGAAGAAGTCATTCTTCAATCCAAATGCGGAATCCGGCTGATGGAGCCGGGCGACCTCTCCAATGTATTTGATTTCTCCAAGGAGCATATCCTGAGCAGCGTCGACGGAACCCTCTCGCGGCTAGGTACAGAGTACATTGATATTCTTCTGCTCCACCGCCCCGATCCGCTCATGGACCCCGAGGAAGTAGCCGAAGCGCTACACCAGCTCAAGTCCGCTGGCAAGGTGCGCCATTTCGGGGTCTCCAATATGAGTGCGGCCCAGATCAAGCTGCTGCAGGCTTACTGCGATGAACCGTTCATCGTCAATCAATTGCACATGAGCCTGGCCAAAATCAGTTGGCTCGATGCTGTAATCAGCGTCAACCGCGAGCCTTGGAAGGACATCACCTTTCCGGAGGGCACCATTGAGCACTGCCGCACAGAGAATATCCAGCTTCAGGCCTGGGGCCCGCTGGCCCAGGGAATATTCAGCGGACGCTCCCTAGAAGGGCAGCCGGACAATATCGTGAACACAGCAGCCATGGTCAAAACGCTGGCCGAGGAGAAAAACACCACCCCTGAGGCGATTGTGCTCGCCTGGCTAATGACTCACCCGGCTGCGATCCAGCCGGTTATCGGTACGGTCAACCCGCAGCGGATCGCCGCCTGCCGGGATGCGGACAAGCTGGAGCTGTCCCGCAAGGAATGGTACGACCTATACGTCAGCTCGCGCGGCGGGAAGCTGCCTTGAGCTAGCCTTTTGTGGAGGCCGCCCCATTTGCGTATGGGGCGGCCTCGTTTGTGTCGGCAACGGCATTTCTGCCGTTGCTGGCCGGCCTGTGGCCACTTACGGCGGAAATAACGGCGTTTCTGCCGTTATCCACCCGTCCACGGCTGTTCACGCCCCATTTAACGGCATTTCTGCCGTTGTTTCACCGCCCTCAGCCGCTTACGTCTAATTTAACGGCATTTCTGCCGTTGTTCACCCACTCCCAGCCGCTTACGCCTAATTTAACGGCATTTCTGCCGTTGTTCACCCACCTTCGGCCCCGCACGCCCAATTTAACGGCATTTCTGCCGTTATTCACCCGCCTTCGTCCGCCTTCTTTGCCGTTATACCATAAGTCTCACACACTCCACCTCCTCTCCCCCCACTGCTCCACGTTACAATACATCTACCTATTTACCACCAACCACACAAGATGTTCTTTATAAAGAACATTTCACGAAAATCAGCGATATCGCCAGATAATGGCCGATAACCATCCATTTTTGTGCTTTATTGCGAACATTCAGACGAAATCAACATTTTCTTTTTGCCCGGCAGGCAGTGTATGATTTGCTTACGATCTCGTTCTTAATTAAGAACGATAATAACGAACCACTAAAAGAAGGTCATGAGAGGGGGGCTCGCCTCTGTACCCCAGATCCGCCAAACGGCGTAAAAGAAAACATAGTAAAATCGGTCTGCGCATGCTGCAATCCGGTATGGCTGCATCCGTTCTTCTGCTCTATACCTCCGGCCAGGTCGGCAGCACCTACGGAGAGTACACCGGGGCTCAGCAGCAGGATAGCACCATTGAGCTGTGCTCTGTTTTCCCGGATCAGATTGAGCAGCTGCTGTCGGCATTCGCCGGGCATATCCAGAAAATCATCGAACTTAAAGCTTCTCTTCGCAGCTACAGCACCACCGGAGATTACAGCGCTCCTTCGGGCACCAGTGAGATGTCAGCGGATGAGCTTGATCAGGCTGCAGCCCGCATTAACGAACGGATTTCCGCCGCAAATTCCGAAATGTCCCTATTAGACAATCAACTCAGCTTGAATAGCGGAGTCTGGCAGCAGATTCTGCAGGAAGTAAGCAGCGCAGCGGCAATCCTGAACCAGCTCGGTGGTTACATGGTTAATCTAGAACCGAACTGTCTGGAAATCCGTGATGCACAGGCTTTTGAGCAGCTTCAACTGAGCGCCAGTCACAGTGGGATTTTGTCCGAATCACTGACGGGTGCTTTAAACGGAATCGTGAAATATCTCAGCTCCATTCGCCAAATCGGCAGTACACTGCCGGAGGGCAATCCCGACCGGATGCTGCTGCGCCAGGAGAGCTTCGGGTTTCCCGCTGAAGAGCCGATTATTTCCTTCATAGCCAAGGCATATGATGCGGATTCCAATGTATCTACCGTGCTGCAGGCCACTTATGAGCAACTGAATACGGGTCTAACCGCCACCAAGAGCAGCCTGTCCTCCGTAGTGGGCAGTTTGCAGAATCATCTGACACAAATCGCAGACGCAAAAGCCAAGCTGCAGGAAAAAGCCCTGGCCGAAGAAAAGAAACGTCTCGAACTGGAAAAGAAAAAGCAGGAAGAAGCCGCTGAAGCGCTCAAGCAGAAGGAAGAAGGCGCGAAGGATGGCGGAGACAAAGCTGTGGGAGCTCCTGAAGACAAGCAACCAGCGAAGGACGGAGGCAGGGAGGAGCCGCTTCCTACAGAAAAGGCAGCTTCACCAGACCAGGGAGACGGCAAGCCTTCCGCTGAGACTCCGGGCCATGAACCGATCCCGACAGCAACTCCCGGGAATAGCACTCCAGAAGCCTCACCGACACCGACAGCAACTTCCGATCAAGATCAAGCTGTTATTAAAGATGACCATACGGTACAGGATGCCCCTACAGCTACTCCTACAACTACTCCTACTGTTGCTCCTGCGCCTACCCCAGATCCCGAATCCAGTAAAGGCGGCGAATAAACATGTCTATCAAAAAAATACTCAGCACCACATTATCCACGCTGATGTTCCTGATCTTTCTGCTCCTGGTGGTTGCCGTCGTGATCTCCAAAGCCTCCGGCGGCGAGCCAGCCTTCTTCGGCTATCAGATCAAGACCGTTCTCTCCGGCTCCATGGAGCCGGGCATTCACACCGGTTCCATTGTAGCCATCAAGCCGGGCGGCGATACGGCCCGTTTCCAGAAGGGAGACGTCATAACGTTCATTAATCAGGAGAACCTCCTGATCACCCACCGCATTGTGGATGCCACTGTTAACAGCGCCACAGGCGAAGCTACTTATACTACCAAAGGCGATAATAACGACGCTGCGGATTCAGCAACCGTAAGTTCGACCAATGTCGTCGGGCAATACACCGGAGTAACCGTTCCTTATGTGGGATACGCGATGAACTTCGCGGTCTCCAAGGCAGGCAGCGTGATGCTGATGATCATACCGGGATTGCTGCTGCTCCTCTACGCGCTTTTCACCTCCTGGAAGGCTGTTGCCGCACTGGAAAAGAAAAACGCCGGGCCCGCTGGTTCCGCAGGTTCAGAAACTTTGCCCAAAGCGCTGCAATGACAGGTTGTCCTCTCCCGTTTACGAAACGCGGAGCACAATAGATAACGTTTCTGCCTATTACAAAAAAGAACTTTGAGAGAGGGATGAACAAATGAACATCAAAAAAACACTGGGCCTCGGCGTTGTCTCGGCAGCGCTTGGCCTGACCCTGGTCGGCGGGGGAACCTTCGCTTACTTTAGCGACACTGCAACAAGTTCAGCTTCTTTTAACAACGGAACACTGAGCCTGACTTCTGATCCCGCTGTCATCGTTGATCTCAGCAATCTGAAGCCGGGAGATTTGATCACCAGAGATTTCAAGCTGAAAAATGACGGCTCGCTGGATATTCCCAAGGTATTGCTGAAGACCACCTCCGTAGTGACGGATACGAACAACAACAACGGAAACCACAATCTCAAGGATGATATTATCGTTACCTTCCTGAATAACAACGACAAAAGACAGCCGGAAATCCTGGTGATCTCACTCGCCGATCTGGAGAGCGAAACCCCCGATCTAGTCGCCAGAAAGATACTCGGCACTATCCTGGGCGGTGAGAAATCAGGAATTAAAGCAGGCACCGAGGATAAGCTGACTGTGCAATTCGCCTTCAAGGAAACCTTCCAGCCGCAGAACTACTACCAGGGCGACAAGCTGAAGCTCACCTGGAACTTCGAAGCCAGCCAAGGGGCCGGCGAGTTTAAATAAGCACACACACATAAAATAATCGAGGAGGATTCACATTATGGGTATTAAAAAAACACTGGGCTTCGGTATTGCGTCGGCGGCTTTGGGATTATCTTTGATCGGGGGAGGCACCTTCGCTTACTTCAGCGACACTGCGCAGAGCACAGCAACCTTTGCTGCCGGCACGCTGGACCTGAACACCATTCCAACAGAGATCGTTAATCTCAGCAACCTCAAGCCAGGCGATATTGCGGTGCGCAACTTCACACTGCAGAACAGCGGAACACTGGATATCAAAGAGCTGAAGCTCGCCAGTGCATACACAGTAACCGATGCAGGAACGAATAACGGTGCGCAGGATCTCGGGGATCATTTTAAAGTGAAGCTCCTCAAAGACACCTATGTCAGCGGCGATATTACCAATTATGTTCTCGGGGAGATTTCGCTCAAGGATTTGAAAAATACGTCAAACTATGATTTGATCAGCACAGGCGCAATCCCTGGCGGCATCAGTGCCGGACAATCCAAGGTGTTCAAGGTAGCCTTCGTATTTGTCGACAACGGTCAGGATCAGAACGTGTTCCAGGGGGATAAATTGTCCCTCACCTGGACATTCAACGCCAAACAAGGCCCCGGTGAATTGAAATAAGCCTCATCTCGCGCAAAAACGGCGTATCCTCCCTCATCCGGGCGGGGTATGCCGTTTTTCTTCCTGCTCACCGCTTTGCTGAAGCATTGATTTTTGTCCGTTATGCGAAAATTTGTTATACTGTTAACAAAAAATGCGGAGGGGCGTTTAATCGTGCCGGATAATATGGGTAGCCGCATCCATCAACTCCGTCTGGAAAAAGGCTTGTCCTTATCCGAGCTGGCTGACAAGGCTGATGTGGCGAAATCATACTTAAGCAATGTTGAAAGAAATATTCAATCCAACCCCTCAATTCAATTCATTGAAAAAATCGCCGATGCGCTTCAGGTTTCCATCCATAATCTCCTCTATGGCGAGCCCGCAGATACGGAAGAGCCGCCCCTGGACGGCGAATGGTTCCGGCTCGTTCAGGAAGCTATGGCCTCAGGCATAAGCAAACGGGAATTCAAAGAGTTTCTGGATTATCAAAAATGGCGGCTGGAGCAGAAGGATGGGTAGTTCGAGAAATATAAGGATACAGTATAGTGTGATACTTATACTTTCTCATAATTGCAGAAAAGGACACAGCGCATTCCGCTGTGCCCTTTTCCGTATATATCCCTGCATCGAAAACGCCCTACATGACCTGCAATGCCTTCTCGCCCAATGCCTTCTCACTGAAAAACCGGCGGATTTCCTCCGCCCCGATGCCCGCCTTCCTGGCCGACATCAGCAAATGCACCCATTCTAAATCCAGATCAACTGCCTGCAGTTCCCCATTATTCCCCTGGTTGGACTTTTCCAAGATATCTCCTCCTAGAATATTTGCGTCCCCAGGCAGTCCGGCCGTCGTAGTATTTCTACATTAGACCCGAGACTTTGTGCCCCTGCCTTTCAGCAGGTTTACCCTTTACTGGACCCTTTACATGAAAGGATCTGGCTAGAAACCAATGTAACCGTTACCCGCAATAACATTATACAGAATCTCACATAAGAAGTGTGTCGATTTTCGGATTTTTTTTTGCTAAGTCGTGCAAAAGATTAGCTTTTTTTGCAAGGCTTTGTCCGGGTAATAAAGCTTGCGGGACTGACCATGAATTGCATCATAGCAAACGATATCCGTTCTTCATCATTTATGGGCTGAATCATGCCGTTTTGCGAACGGATTGCACGAAAGTATGAATTGATTACGCGGCTTGAAAGTAGCACAATAGGAGAGAAATGAAACCGCAAACATTGCAGCTCCACCGGGCGCTGACGCCTAGTGCCACAAGTGGGGTTCATCCGTTGGGAGGATGCATTCATGGCAGTCAAAGAGCCCTATAACGAAACCATTTGGAGTAAATATCACGGACCCAATCTGGGCTACATTCAGGAAAAATATGAACAGTTTGTTAAGGACCCCGCTTCAGTAGAGCATCATTACCGCGAGCTTTTTACGGTTTACGGACCTCCTCCGCTTACCCCGGATGCTTTGCCGGCTCCGAAGCCTGCGCTTTCGGGAGATACGGAGTGGCTCAGAAAAGCCGTAAGAGCTTCCAAGCTGATTGCCAATATCCGTATATATGGCCATATGGCCGCTAATATTGACCCGCTTGTCCGGGGGAACAATCCGATGGCGAAATGGCTCGAATACGAAACCTATGACCTCACCCGCGAAGACCTGACTGCGCTGCCCGCATCGCTGATCTGGGAGAATGCACCGGATGATGTCAAGACCGCCTGGGATGCCGTTCACCGGATGCGCCAGGCCTATACCCGGACCATAGCCTATGAATTCGGGCATGTGCACGAAGAGCAGGAGCTGCGCTGGCTGAACAGCCAGGCAGAGTCCACCAGCTCGCCCGCACCCTTGACGAGCAGCGAGCGCAAGGATCTGCTGAACCGCCTGATTCAGGTGGAGCAGTTCGAAACCTTCCTGCACAAAACCTTTGTCGGCCAGAAGCGCTTCAGCCTGGAAGGCAATGACGCTCTGGTGCCGATGCTTGATGAGATTGTCCGCGCTGCCGCGCATGATGGTGCAGAGCATATCCTGATGGGCATGGCCCACCGTGGACGGCTGAATGTGCTGGCGCATATCCTGGGCAAGCCTTATGAGATTATTTTCTCGGAATTCCACCATTCTCCGAACAAGGAGCTGTTCCCGTCCGAGGGCTCCATGGGGATCAACTATGGCTGGACCGGAGATGTCAAATACCATCTGGGCGCCGACCGCGCCGTTCATGAAGGGGAGACGGTGCGCACCCGGATCACGCTGGCCAACAACCCAAGCCATCTGGAGTTCGTCAACCCTGTCGTTGAAGGCTTTACGCGCGCAGCCCAGGAGGACCGGAATACGGCGGGATTGCCAAGTCTTGATACCAACAAGGCTATGGCTGTACTGATGCACGGAGATGCCGCTTTTCCGGGTGAAGGCATTGTTGCAGAGACGTTGAATATCGGCAAGCTGAGTGGATACACCAACGGCGGCACGGTGCATATTATCGTCAATAACCGGATTGGCTTTACGACCGAAAGTGAAGATTCCCGGTCCACCCATTATGCCAGCGACCTTGCCAAAGGCTACGAAATTCCGGTTGTCCATGTCAATGCGGATGATCCCGAAGCCTGCATTGCTGCCGTCCGGCTGGCCTGCGCTTACCGCAATCAGTTCAAGAAGGATTTCCTGATCGACTTGATCGGCTACCGCCGTCATGGCCATAATGAGATGGATGATCCGGAAACGACACAGCCGCTCGTATACGGCAAAGTGCGCAACCATCCTACAGTCTATCGTATATATGCAGAGCGCCTGCAGCGTGAGAAGATCGTTACAGCAGACGAAGTGAAGCAAATGAACAGCGCAGCAGAGAACGTGCTGCAGCAAGCCTTCGATCACATGAAGGAAGGCAAGCACAAGAGCGGAGAGGCCAAAACCTCCGTGCAACTGCTGACGGATACCCCTCAACCGCAGACCACAGCGGTTCCGCTCAGCAGTCTGCAGCAGATAAACCGCGAGCTGCTGACAGTACCAGACGGCTTCAAGGTCTATCCGAAGCTGGAACGGATTCTGCAGCGCCGCAAGGATGCGCTGAATGACGGGGAACGGGTAGACTGGGCGCTGGCGGAAGCCCTGGCTTTCGCCAGTATCCTGAAAGACGGCACACCGATTCGTCTGAGCGGCCAGGATTCCCAGCGCGGCACCTTCGCTCATCGCCATCTCGTTCTGCATGACAGTGACACAGGCGCCCTGTTCTCTCCGCTGCATCAGCTAAGCGATGCCAAGGCCTCCTTCGGCGTGTACAACAGCCCGCTGTCGGAAGCATCAGTGCTGGGTTACGAGTACGGCTACAACGTGTTCGCCCCGGAAACCTTCGTGCTCTGGGAAGCGCAGTACGGTGATTTTGCCAACGCCGCGCAGGTGATTATCGACCAGTTCATTTCCGCCGGACGTGCCAAATGGACACAGCGCAGCAATCTGACCATCCTGCTGCCGCACGGCTACGAAGGACAGGGACCGGAGCATTCCAGCGCTAGGCTGGAACGGTATTTGCAGCTCTCCGCCGAGGAGAACTGGACTGTGGCGAACCTGAGCTCTGCCGCACAGTATTTCCACCTGCTGCGCCGCCAGGCGGCTCTTTGCGGCAGCGCAGATGCCCGGCCGCTCGTGATCATGGCACCGAAGAGCCTGATCCGCAACCCGCGCAGCACCTCCCCGGGCGCCGCGCTGGCCTCGGGCGGCTTCCAGCCCGTACTGCCGGAGCCGCTGCTCGGAGCGAATCCCGGCGAGGTGAAACGGCTGGTCGTCTGCAGCGGCAAGTTGACACTTGACCTGCAGGCCGAGCTTGAGGCCGCCAAAGATCAGGATTGGTCCTGGCTGCATATCCTCCGCCTGGAGCAGCTCTACCCGTTCCCGGAACGCGAGCTGGCTGCTCACCTCAGCACCTTCCGGTCGCTTGAGGAAATCGTGTGGGTACAGGAGGAGCCGAAGAATATGGGCGGCTGGAGCTATGCTGAGCCCCGGCTGCACGCCATCGCCCCGCAGAAGGCTGGCGTGCAATATATCGGCCGTCCGGAGCGTTCCAGTCCGGCCAGCGGATACGCTGACGTGCATGCTTTTGAGCAGCGGCGTATAGTTACAGAAGCCCTGAAATTAAATACGCAAGTACAAGCGGCTGTACCGTCCTCTTAAACAGAGGATGGTGTTACGATAACGTTAACTAATATGTTTGGGGAGGTAACGGCCTGTGTCCGAAATTAAAGTACCCGATTTGGGCGAATCCATTTCCGAAGGAACCATTTACAAATGGCTGGTGAAAGAGGGCGACACCGTCGGCCAGGGGGATGTGCTGGCAGAGCTTGAGACCGACAAGGTCAATCTGGAGATCAGCGCGGAGGAGGACGGCGTCATCTCCTCCATCCTGCGCCAGGCCGGCGAGAACGTAGCCGTCGGCGAAGCGATTGGCATCATCGGCAGCGGCGCCGGCACGGCAAGCGCCGCTGCGCCGCAGGCGGCTGACAGCGGCAAGCCGGAAGCCGCAGCGGTGGCGGCAGCGGTGCCAGCGCCCGCTGCTGAAGCGGCCGCTGCACCCGAAGGAGCAGCGGCGGGCACTGCGGCCCTGGCTTCGCCGGGGGCGCGCAAGCTTGCGCGGGAGCGGGGCATCGACCTCGGCGAGGTCAGCGCCCGCGACCCCATCGGCCGGATCGCCCAGGCCGATGTGCTGGGACACGGCGCAGCCGGGCCGGGGGCCGCTGCGCCAAGCGCTCCGGCGGCGGCGGCCCGGCCGGAGCCGGTGAAGCCTCCTGCGGCGCTGGGCAAAGCGCCGCAGGAGGACGGCAAAGCCGTCGAGCGCAAGCGCATGTCGCGCAGACGGCTGACGATTGCCAGCCGCCTGGTCGAAGCGCAGCAGACGGCGGCCATGCTGACCACCTTCAACGAGGTGGATATGACCGCGATCCTCGACATCCGCAAGCGGCGCAAGGATGCCTTCAAAGAGAAGCATGATGTCGGACTCGGCTTCATGTCCTTCTTCACCAAGGCCGTGATCGGCGCGCTCAAGGCCTATCCGCTGCTGAACGCCGAGATTGACGGCGAGGACCTGCTGATCAAGAAATACTACGACATCGGCATTGCCGTTGCCGCCAAGGAAGGCCTCGTCGTGCCGGTTGTCCGCGACGCCGACCGGCTAAGCTTCCCGGAAATTGAGCGGCAAATCGGCGAGCTGGCCTCCAAGGCCCGCGCCAACACGCTCAGCCTGACAGAGCTGCAAGGCGGAACTTTCACCATCACTAACGGCGGGGTATTCGGCTCGCTGTTGTCGACACCGATCCTCAACACGCCGCAGGTCGGCATTCTCGGCATGCACAAGATCCAGCTTCGTCCAATCGCCCTGGATGAAGAAAGAAGCGTCAACCGCCCGATGATGTACATCGCCCTCTCCTACGATCACCGGATCGTAGACGGTTCAGAGGCGGTAAGCTTCCTCGTCAAAGTCAAGGAACTGCTCGAAGACCCTGAAGCGCTGCTGCTGGAAGGGTAATCTTATTACATTGCAAGAGGCACACAAGGACAGTTACGGAGTCCTCGTGTGCCTCTATTTTCTATCCCTCCTACACAGGTTATTTGTCTGATCCCTTTTGCAGCGCCGCCTCTACCTCCAATCTTGCCTCATGTGCAGCCTCGTGCATATCCAGACTTCATTCCTGTGCTTCATACAAACCGAGTTGGAATTACTCCACCTAAATCCACTGATTTTCGCCTTATAGCAACGCTTAATGGATTTTCTCCACCTAATTCAAGCAAATCCGCCACATCCCAGCCTTTTTCTTTGATTTAGGTCTACTTTTTCCAACTAACTCTTTTGCAGGAATTGCACAGCTCTGATTAGTGGGAGAATATCCAACTAACAGGGTTTATTAAACTAAACATGGGGTTTATGCGGCGCCATCAGAAGAATAAAAATGGTGACAGACATTTTCCCCCAAAAGCCATCCCCGTCCCCCATCATGCATCACCTGCTTGCTATACGCATGCTTCTACCCTCCCGCCTACAGCCCGCCCTTGATCAACTCGCCAGCCAGCTTCAGCAACTGCTCCTTGGTCAATATCCGGTCCCCATAAGTGGTAAGCGTATAATACGCATCCTGATCTTCGTCGTACCAGTCCAAATAATGGTAGCCCAAGCCTGGCTTGATATCCGGCCTAAGCACATGATTGTAGACTATATCCCGGCCTTCTACCTTAAGCCTCTTCGGCGTGTTCCCCGGCTCCTGATATACCATTACCTCGCCACCATTCAGCAGGGTAGCCCCAAAGTCGATTCTGGCCCCTTGCTTGGTATAGGTTGCGTTCACACTTCCCGTTTCGGTCCAAGGCACCGCCTTCATGAACAGATTCCGCTTCTTATCCTGTTTCGCCTCGCCAATCAGCTCATTTAGCGTCTGACGGTAAAACGGGCTGCTGTTCCGCTCTGCCGTTTTAGGATACAGGGGATGCACTACACCACGATAAAACGTATAGCCTCCGGCTGTCTTGGGAAGTATCACTGGCGAGTTCTTTCGGTTCATTTCTTCGAGAAAAGCGGAATAATCTGTCAGACGCTGCTCCTTGTAGGCAAATTGCAGCATGCTACCCGTTCCCTCAGAGATCGGCTCTCCTCTGACATAATAGGCGATTACCTCACCCGGCTTGGCAAAATTCATCAGCTTCTGCTCATACTTATAATATGAGGATATTCCCTGCGGCTTCAGTTCCGGTGCAAAATGCTGCACCTTGACCTCGCCAGCCTTATTGCGGATCTGGATATACTCCGAGGTCGCGTAAGCTGTGACTGCGATCAGCAGCAGCATAACTAGCATTCCTGAGGCGGCTGCCGGTTTGCGTACAGTCCTTATCCCGTTGAGACCCATGCCCCAGCTCCGCCCGGTTCCCCTTATACGCTCCATTACCCGCCCTGTTACCTCAATGCCCGGCAACTGCTCATCGCGGACAGCGGCAGCCCTTATATCTTTGTACTCATAGCCGATTCCTTCTCGTTCCAATGGATCTCCTCCTCCGCTTTCATGGCTTCCCGCACTTTCTGCTTAATGCGCTCCATTCTTTTGTGCAGGCTATTGGCGCTGCTGTTCAGAATCTCGCTCATTTCCTGAAAGGTCAGCTCTTCGAATACCCGCAGCACCAGAATGTTCCGTTCCTCCAGCGACAGTTGCATAAGCGCCGCTGATAATTCCGGACTGTACAGCCGCTCTTCCACTAACTGCTCCGGGCCTGCAGCCACGGTCTCAGGACGAAAGATGCGCATTACCCGCGCCTGTAACTGCTGCCTGCGCAGCAGATTCAGACAATGATTCCAGGCGATACGATATAGCCAGGCCGAGAAGCTTACAGTAGGCTTGTACCTCCGCAAGGACTGGTAGGCTTTGACCAGAATATCCTGCACCGCATCCTCGGCATCCTGCCGATTCCCCAAAAGACGGCAGCAATATCGGTAAATAGGCTGCTGATACATATCAACGATCCAGCTATACTGCTCTGTCTCGCCATTCTGGACCCTGACGATTACAGCTTCGACTTGCTTCATATCCGGCAAATGCTCCTGTGACGTTGCCAGCACCTCCTTTGCTTGTATATTTCTATAACAAATGACCGCTGCAAAAAGTGCCTTCGCCGCCAAAATGATATGTACATATGAATCGTTCTCTTGTTCTACGTAACCCTAGGATATAGCATGATGCCCAGCTTGTGGCCTGTATCTGCACAAAAAAGAGATGCCCGCCATCCGTTTGTACGGAGAGCTGGACATCTCTTTTCTCGTATCATATTCTCTTTGTCTACAATCTTTCAGCCGACATGAATCTATATAGATTGAACTTTAGGTTTTCATATTAGGGTTTGGCCGTACTGCGGGGACTGTTTGGACTTTCGGCCGCTGTTATGTTTGGATTTCGCTTCGCTCCTACAGTTCCAAACGTCCTCTCCGTACTTTTACCCTTTTATGTTATTAAAGTTCAACTTATATCTTATATATGGCTCAAGCCGTATGCCGTGAAGGCTTCAGGCTTATTCCCTTTTCTCTGGCCTGTTTCTGCACTGGTGGCTTCAGGGAAACCGCAACAATGCAGGCCAGGATGCACAGAAGTCCGATAACAACGAAGGTAGGCTTGAATCCGCCGAGGTAAGCGGCAATGAATGAGCCGGACAATGCGCCGATGCCGAAGCCCTGGTATACGATACCATAATTCTTGCTGTGATTCGCAAGGCCGAAGAAGTCGCTGACAATCGCCGGGAACACCGTAATGTTGCCTCCGAAGCAGAAGGCTATCGCAGCCACACAGGCAAAGAACAGGCCGTAGTTCAATTCTGCGAAGCTGAGGGTCAGCATAGCTGCAGCAGTAACCGCCAGCGTAACGCTGATCAGCTTGAGCCGGCTCATCCGGTCGGACAAGGCTCCAAGAATCAAACGTCCCGCCGTATTGAAGATCGCAATCATAGCCACGGCATTAGCCGCTGTCGCTACATCCAGTCCAGCCAGCTTCACGCCGATATCCTTAACGATGCCGATCAGGTACAGGCCGCTCATGCAGGCGGTGAAGAAAATAATGAACAGCAGATACGCTTCCTTCGTGCGAAGCATCTCTTTGACTGTGTAGTCTTTCGGCGCACTTTGTGTACTTTTTGCATTAGCAGCCCCTGTCTTAGTGGCCGCTGCCACAGGAGCTTCCCGAACCAGCAATGAGCCGGTCACGATCATAATCATGACGATAAGGCCCCAGTACAGAAAGGCATTCGACACACCTGCCGAGTCAATCAGACTGCCGTTGATATATTTGAAGATCAGGCTGCCTGTGCCGTAAGCGCCGACGGACACGCCGGAGATCAAGCCTTTGTTCTTGGGGAACCATTTAATCAGATTGGACAACGAAGTAATGTAAGCCGTTCCGTCCGCATACCCGACAACAACTCCGGCCAGCAGATAGAACATCGGAAGGGAGCTGATCTGCGAGCTTAGGATCAGACCCAGCCCCAGCATAATCCCTGCGGCAGCGGTCAGTCTGCGGAGTCCGAACCGCTCCTGCAGTGTCCCCGCGAACAGTGTCGCGAAGGCCAGGGCAAAGCTGGTGATGGAAAAAGTTATCGAAACAGAGCTAAGCTCCCACCCGAATTTATTGACAAGCTGTGCATTGAACAGGCTCCAGGTATAAATCGTACCCAGTCCCATCTGCATAATCACTGTACCGAGCACGATGAGCCACCGCTTGCTGCTGGCCGTAGTCGTTGTCATGGCATTTTCCTTCTTTCTCTCAATTGTCGCTCCAAGGCCTTCTTTGCCTCTTCATTGTAGCGAAAATGCGCTTTTTTGAGAGAAATCCGGAATGAGATGACGAATCCAGGGAATGAACTGCCGCTAAATGCGCATGATCTGCCTGAACTCCTTCACCTTGCTGCGGCTGACCGGCACTTCAAAGTCCAGATCACTCAGCCGGAGCAGGTAGGTATTGTTGAACCAAGGGATAATTTCCTTGATCTTGGACAGGTTCACGATATACGAACGGTGACAGCGGAAGAAGCGGTCCTGCGGAAGCCGGCTGTGGAATTCGCTGATGCTGAGGGCCATGCTGTATTCCTCGCCTTTGGTGATTACACTTGTCGTCTTCTCCTGCGCAGAAGCATAGTAGATTTCATCGGCATCGACGACGATGATTTTCTCATTTTTCCACAGATTGACCTTGTCGCTGACCTTCACATGCTCCTCTTCCCCCTGACGGCCGCGCGCCGCAAAAGCTCCTTCAAGCTTGCCCAGCATCGCCTTGATCCGCGTCTCACTGTAGGGCTTCAGAATATAGTCAAAAGCTTCGATCTCGAAGGCCTCGGCGGCATGCTCCTTGTAGGCAGTGATGAACACAATATAGGGCTTGACCGAGAATCGGCTAATATTCTGGGCCAGCAGCACACCGTCAATGGAAGGGATGTTGATATCCAGAAAAATAACATCGACCTCCTCGGTCTGGAGATACTTCAGCGCATCCAGCCCGTCCTCGAACTCGGCAGCAATCCTTATGGAGCTGTGCGCTCCGATCAGAAAGGCAAGCTCCTGCCTTGCCAGCACTTCATCCTCAACAATTATCGCTCTCATCGCGGCTCCTTTATAACGTCAAAATAGATTTCCGTCCCCTTCTCCAGCCGGTGGATCGTCAGGCCCGTGCCGTAAATCAGCTTCACCCGCTGATGCACGTTGTACAGTCCGATTTTGTTATCAGGCATATCACCGCTGTAGACCTTCTCAATCGTCTCCTCACTGATCCCGATACCGGTATCGGTGATACCAATCCGCACTGTGTTTCCCAGATCTTTTACCGAAATGGTCACTGTGCCTTGGCCCTTCACCTTCAGAATACCATGCACAATCGCATTCTCCACCAGCGGCTGAATGATCAGGCTGGGAATGCGCACCTCCACCTCGTCGATATCATACTCCACGGCCAGGCGGCTGCCGAAGCGCGCTTTTTCAATCTCCACATACTGCTGCACTTGCTGCAGCTCGCGCCGGATATCAATAAATTCGTCGGTCAGCTCCAGATTGTACCTCATATAGCCCGACAGGTTGACGATCAGCTCCCGCGCCTTGTCCGGGTCGATGCGGATGGAGGAAATAATCGCGTTCAGCGCATTGAACAGAAAATGGGGGTTAATGCTCGTCTGCAGCGCCTTCAGCTCCGCCTTATTCGCCATCTCCTTGATGCCCTCTACCCGCGACACCTCCATTAGCGTAGAGATGATCTGCGACAATCCGACCGCCATAGCCTGCAGCGAATAGGTGATTTTGTGAGCTTTGGTGTAATAAATCTTGAGCGCGCCCGTGACCTCGCCCTTCTCCTTGAGGGGGATAATAATCAGAGACCGGATAGCCCGGTTCATATACTCTGTATCGTCATCGCGGATTGTAATCTCGCCGCTTCGGATCGTCTGCTTCGTTTCCTCGCTGATAATCTCATTCGTTTCGGTATAATACTCTTCCCCCACACCAACATACGCACGGATATAGCGGGTGTCGGTAATCGCTACCGCATCAGCCCCGATGTCCTCCTTGATAATCCCGCAAATGATCCGCAGTGACTCGGGATTGATATTGCGGAAATAAGGCAGCGTCTTATTGGCAATATCCAGCGCCAGCTTGGACTGCTTCGCAGCAATCCGTTCCTTCTCTCCCTCCACGCTCTGAATGAGCATAACAATAAGCCCCACACTGATCTGGCCGACAATCATCGGAAAAGCAATCTTCGAGACAATGTCCGCACCAAGTGACGCCGGATTCGCCATCACCAGAATCAGCACCATCGTCAAGGCTTCGCAGGCCATCCCGGCCAGGATACCCGCAATCCAGCGGCGTTCCGCCGAAGTGCGGCGGTAAATGACGCCCGAGACAATCCCCGCGGTTATGCTCGTAATCAGGCAGGGCACCGAAGTAACGCCTCCGATATCAATCAGAAATCGGTGAACCCCGGAGATCAGGCCGGTAATCAGCCCCACCCACGGACCGAACAGAATCCCCCCGGACATGATCGCGATGATCCGCACATTCATTAGGGAGCCCTCAACATTAATCCCTGTGTAAGTGCCCAAGATCGCGAACAGGCTGAAAACAACCGTCACCATCGCCAGCTCCTGGGGAGCATAAGCCTCTTTCACAAAAATCTCCTTAAACCGCGGCACCCGGGTCAGCACGAACAGGCACATCAGCAGTAGCGCCGCTCTTTCGAACAATTGCAGCAATATCGTCAGATTATGTAGCACAGCCACGCCTCCATAGGTCAATCTACCGGTCCATTATAAGACTTGCTGCTCTGGATTAGCAATTCGACCACCCCTAGTCTTATATAGAAAAAGCCGCCTCACCGCAGATAAATCCGCATTTGAGACAGCTCATTTTATAATAACTTCAAGTTCAGGCTTCCGCCCGCTCCAGCATACTGCGCGCAATCCATACCCCGGCAGCTCCCGCTTGGGCCAGGCCACGGGTGATGCCCGCTCCGTCACCACCGCAGTAGAGGCCGGAGATTTCCGTCTCCAGGTTCTCCGTAAGCTTCGGCCGGGCGGAGTAGAACTTCGCTTCCACTCCATAGAACAGCGTATGCTCGGAGGCAATACCCGGGGTGACCTTTTCCAGCGCCTCTACCATTTCAATCAGGCTTTTCATGGTGATATAAGGCAGCACCAGCCCGAGATCGCCAGGTACGGCTTCCTTCAGGGTCGGCTCCAGAAAACCTTCCTTAATCCGCTTGTCCGTGGAACGCCGTCCGCGTAGAATATCGCCATATTTCTGTACAATGACACCACCGCTGGACAAATCATTGGCCCGCTTGCAGATTTCCCGGGCATATTCGTTCGGCTTGTCAAAAGGCTCCGTAAAGGTGTGAGAGACCAGCAGCGCAAAGTTGGTATTCATTGAACCAAGTGCAGGGTCCTTGTAGGAATGCCCGTTGGCCGCCATCACGCCGCTGTGATTTTCCACGACTACATGCCCGGATGGATTGCTGCAAAAGGTGCGGACACGCGTGCCTACGGATGTATTGAAGACGAACTTGCCCTCGTACAGATGCTCGTTAATCTCACGCATAACCACATCCGAGGTTTCCACTCTGACGCCCACATCGACCTGATTGTTGTACATTTTGAGCCGGCGCTTCTTCAGCACCTCGGTCAGCCAGGCCGAGCCGTCACGTCCCGGAGCGATCATTACTTTATCCGCTTCATAGCTTTCGCCGTTCTTCAGCGTAATCCCCGTAATGCGGTGTGAGCCGTTCTCCTTGACCGTAACGATATCCTGTACCTCAGTCTTGAACAGCATATCAATGCGTGTCCGCAAATATTCATATATGGATTTCAGAATTTCTAAATTTTGTTCGGTTCCGAGGTGGCGTACCTGCGCCCGCAGCAGCTTAAGTCCGGCAGCGTACCCCCGTTGCTCAATGCTACGGATGCTCTCGGTTGTCGGGTCAGTAACGACCGGTGTCGCTCCATGCTCCAGATTGATGGCATCCACGTACTGGATCAGCTCCAGCACCTTCGATGGCGCGAGATAATCGGTCATCCAGCCGCCGAACTCGGTGGTGATGTTGAACTTGCCGTCACTGTAGGCTCCCGCTCCCCCGAACCCGGCAGTAATGGAGCAGGCAGGCAGACAGCCGGCGAATTCCTTGCGGCCTGAGGCCGGCGGGCAGAGCTTGATTTTCTCCTCCAGAATCGGGCAATTCCGGCGGTAAATATCATGACCCTTGTCCACAAGCAGCACCTTCAGCCCAGGCGCTTTAAGCGTCAATTCATAGCAGGCGAATATTCCGGCCGGACCTGCACCCACGACAATCACATCATATTTACTCATCTGTTCTCTGTTCCTCCCAATGTAGAGCTTCTTACGCAGGCACAAAAAATCCCGGCTTCGTATAGGTATGCAAAATGCATCCTATTCGTAGCCAGGAATTTACGGTTCCCTGTAGAAACCCCCAAACCTTATCTTTGGGGATATACGAACAGCTTATCAATGGATTATGAGCCACTTGAAATTCTACAGAATATATGCGAATGTGTCAAGAAGGTTGAGCGCAAATAATTCGTGTTTTGTGTAAAATTTATAGGTCAAATCTATAATCATCACAAAATCACGCTTGAAACACGAACATTATTCCATGGGAGCATTATGGGAGGAAAAACGTATTTTTTGTCGAATATATAGAGATATTGCCACTGGAAAAGAGGAACATCCCATGCACATCCCACCGCCAACTCCTCGACAAATGTATTGGAACCGTGTGATCCTCAATGCTTTCTGGATGGTACTGCTTGTGTATCTGGCCAGCCAGTTATTTGTTTCCTTATCCATGTGGGGGCATCGCCCTGAGCTGTCGAGCGGACAATACTATATTTTCAATGTGCTGATTCCAGACTTTATTATATTGGCCTTAATTCTTGTTCTGGAGGCTATTAGCAAGTGGCGGCCTCTGCTGTCCGAGTTCTCTATTATTGTCGTAAGCCATTTGTTCGCAATTGTGATCATCATGAATCTCAGCTCAGAATTCCATGTGAAACCGCTTATTATGCTTCTTCCTTTATTAGTATCCATACTGTATCTGAGAAAAGGCTACCTAAAAGCCTCATCCATCATCTGCCTGCTGTATATCATTCTGTTGTTTCTGAATACATCGGCCTATGATTATACCCTGCGCATTCAGAATATTATTATCGCACTTGTCTTTACGGGAACCTCGCTGGCCGGGTTTGGAATCATCGCCCGGGGCCGCGAGCTTGTAGAGTCGCTGGAGAATTCGCTGAAATCGGAGCAGGAGCTGCGCATCCAGAATATCATCATGGACCGCCTGTCCAAGATCGACCCTTTGACTGATTTATATAACCATAAGACCTTTCACGAATACCTGGGTTGGCTGATTGAGCAGCAGCAGAGCACTCCTTTTCCCATGCAGCTCGCGGTGCTGGACATTGATAACTTCAAAAAGGTAAATGATCAGTATGGACACTGGGTAGGCGATATTGTACTCAAGCAGGTCGCAGCAATGGTGCGGAAGCACATCGGCTCGGATGACTTCGCTGCCCGTTATGGGGGAGAAGAGTTCGTGGTTATTCTGACCGCCAAAAGGCTGGAGGATTCCCGCGAGATCATGACACGGATTCTGAACGGCATTGCCGCCATGCGAATCAGTGAAATGGAAGATCAATCGGTGACGGTAAGCATCGGCATGCATGTTTATAAGAACGAGGATACCAAAAGCTCCACCTTTCAGCAGGCGGATGATGCTTTGTACGAAGCGAAAAAAACCGGAAAGAACAAGATCATCATTGTGTGAATAAGCTTTATCAGAAAAAAGCGGGTCCAGAGCGCTGAAGCTCCGGAGCCGCTTTTTGATTAGATACTTTTACTGCAGGTAGTCGGGTCCATGTTGTCTCTGAGGCTCCAGCAGCCCTAACACTCCGTGCTGCGGCACCGGACGGCTGATCAGATAGCCCTGCACCTTATCACAGCCCGATTCCTTGAGGAAAGCCCACTGGCTGGCATCCTCCACTCCTTCAGCTACAACATCCAGCCCCATTTTTTGACCCAGAATAATGATAGTCTGGACGAAGGATTGGCTGTAGGCCTTATCCGCCAGGGAGTCGATGAAGATTTTATCCATTTTGATTGTGGAGATCGGCAACTGCTGTAAATAGCTCAAGGAGGAATAACCTGTCCCGAAATCATCCAGAGCCACGCCGATTCCGCGCGCCTTCAGAAATTCAAGCTTGCTGACCGTGCTTTCAAAAGACTCCATAAAGATCGACTCTGTGATCTCAAGCTCAAGGCAGTCCGCCGCAAGACCGCTCTCCTTCAGACTATCCAGCACGATGTCCACAAAGTCGTCCTGCAGGAGCTGGATGATCGAAATATTGACCGAGATTTTGTACGGAATTCCGGTGCGGTCATTTATGCTTTTCATGAAGCTGCAGGCCTCTCTGAGCACCCATTCCCCGATGTAGATAATCAGCCTGGAATCTTCGGCAATCTTAATAAAGGAGAGCGGAGACACAAAGCCCAGCACCGGACTATTCCAGCGGATCAGCGCTTCAAAGCCGGAGATCAGCCCGGTCTGAATGTCCACCTGAGGCTGGTAATGCAGCTCGAACTCGTTGTTATTCATCGCACTGCGCAGATGCTTCTCAATGTTCATCCGTTCATTAAACACGGTATGCATGGATTTGTCATAGACCACATAAGTGCTCTTGCCTTCCTCTTTGGCTCTGTACATTGCCACATCGGCATTCTTCAGAATCTCTTCCGTAGTTCCGCCGTCTTGCGGATAGAAGGAGATCCCGATACTTACAGAAACGTACAGATTGCTCTCTCCGATCAGGAAGGACTTGCGGAAGGCGCGCAGAATATCCTCCGCCAAACCGAGCACGGCAGCACGATCCTCCGCGTCTTTGATAAACACTACAAATTCATCTCCGCCAAGCCGGGACAGCATGTCGCCCTCACGCACAACCGACTGCAGCCGCTCGCTGGCCTGACGGATCAGAATATCTCCCGATTTATGGCCTAACGTATCATTGATGTATTTAAAATTATCCGTATCCACGAATAGCAGTGCTGCCTTGCCTCCGGGCCGGCGGAAATAGCTCTCCATCGTCTCCAGCAGCCAGATGCGGTTAGGCAGATTGCTGAGCGAATCCATATAAGCCAGGCGGTGCATATTTTTCTGATTCTCCAGCAGCAGGTCGTATTGGCCTACAAGCTCCTCCTGGGTGGCTGTAAGCTGCTCATAGGTGGCTTCCAGCTCCTGATAGCTGTTGTTCAGCTTGAACTCTGTCTGCTTGCGCTTGCTGATATCGATCAGTGAGCCCAGGAACAGCACAATCTTGTCTTTGGGATCAACAATCGCCTTGCCGCGCGCTTCGAACCAGATATAGTTATTGTCCTTGGTGCGCATACGGTACTCGATTTCATAAATTGGGGTCAATCCGCTTAAATGCTCTTGCCGGGCCTTGTGCGCAGCCTCCTGATCGTCCGGATGGATAATGCTCAGAACGCCGCCCTCGAACGAGTTGATTTCCTCCTCCGTGTAGCCCATAACCTCATACCAGCGTTCTGACAGCTTGTAGACGCCGGTCTCCCAATCCAGCTCCCACATATAAGCGCCGGAGCCTTCAGAAGCCAGGCGGAAGCGGCGTTCACTGACTCCAAGCTTGTCGAACTGGTCCTGCAGCTCCACCTCTGTCGCCGCCAGCTCTTCATAAGCAGACTCCAGTTCCTCATAGCTGAGCTGCAGCTTAACTTCGTTCTGTTTGCATTCGTCGATATCAAGTCCCACCAGCACAAAAATATCCTCTGCCTGCTGATCCATTCCCCGAATGAGAGTGGTCCGGATCGAGAAATACCGCGCCTCGGGCGAATGGCCCGGGATCTTCAATTCCACATTGCTGACGTAATCCTTGTAAACCGCTCTGATGAGAAGCTCTTTAAGCATTGAGGCATCGCCTTCAAGGTCCGGGATGTCATCCAGGCTCATCCCCAGCACCTGCTTCTCTGCGAGTCCGGTAATCGCTGCGGCATAACGGTTGAAGCGCACAACCCGTTTATCCGCCTGGACCGCCCAGACAATCATGCCGGTATGCTCAATGACGTCCTCGAAGAATTCCTGTTCAGAATGGATGGCCCGCCGGAGATGCCTGATATAGATCCTGACCACAACTATGCCAAATACCAGCAGACATACACCGATAGCGATTCCCGAAATAATTCTGTTCTGGATCATGGATCTGTAAGAATCGGAATGAGCGAAAAAATATTGCTGATACAGCTCTTCAAAAGCTCCCGAGCGCTGCAATTGCTCAATCCGGGCATTAATATAGGAAACCAGCTCAGGCTTTGACCTGCTGATGCCATAAGCCACATCCTGGGGGTATAAATCACTCATTTTATGAATAATATTGCCTGTTAAGCCCTGCTCAACGATTAAATAGTCGACAACTCCCTGATTCTCAAACAACAGGTCAATTTCGCCTTTTTGCAGAGCCTCAAGAGCATCCGGTACTGTTGCATATTCTATGTATTGTGAGACTCCCGCTTCGCTGCGCAGCACAGCCTCAGAGTACTGCCCCTTGCCTACGCCGATTTTGTAATGTTTCAGGGTGCTTAGCTTTACTTCTTCCTGAAGCGCCTGCCGCGCATACACGGAGATATAGCTTTTGAGTACAGGGCGGGAGAAAAGGGCATCCTTTTTCCGTTCCTCGGTTACAGCCATAAGTCCCGTTGTATCAATCTCGCCCGCGGTCAGCCGCTTGTATGTATCTTCCCATTCGCCGGTGCTGTAATGAATCAGATAGTCCTGCTTCTCAAAAATCATACTCGTCAGGTCAATATCAAAACCGGTGAGATACCCGTTCTGAATATATTTATAAGGCGGATAATCCAGTTCAGCCTGGTACCTTATATCCTGTCTTTCGGCATGAGCGGCAGCAGGGGATGCAAGCATGAGCATAATGCTAATCAGAAGCAAGAATTTACACCGCTTCATCGCAATTCTCCTTTTCCCGAAAATCGGCTAACAGCTTTTATACCAAAATCTCTATTCGACAAAAAATGGTAGGGTTCCTGCTTATCCCCCTGAAGTCGAGATAAAATGTGTGCAAATCCTCTAAATTTTTTTCTATTTTCTTATTGCATTTCAGAAGTAAAATGTGGATAATAGCAATAACAGTTGATAATGATTATCATTCTTGAGTAGCTTGATTTACTCATTTCACTATATTGTTAAAGGAGACTGAACACCTATGAGCGCAGCCACTACCCGGACAGCACTGACGGTTGACGATTACCTGGATCTGCTTAATCTTGCTGTTAAAGTTGGAGATCTGAAATGGCAAAAGGAGATCAAATCCAGATTGCAATATATACTCTGTCTGCAAGCGAGATAACAGTCCCGCAGCTATGCCGCACTCCCGGATTATGGGAAGGCGGCTTTTTTTGTTATTCAGATGTATTGCAAGCGCCAAGGAGCCGTAAGATGCTCACGGATATAGTATAATGATTAGCATAATATGCCGAACCAAAGTTCATCTATAGATCGGAGCGTGCCAGCTTGAAAAAATGCTTTGTTTTGTTTCTGATGCTCAGCCTTCTATGGCTCCCGAATGTGTATGCTGCGGAAATTCCCGCACAGCAAGGGATAGTCACCGACGAAGCCGGACTGCTCTCGCAGCAGGAAGCGGCGGACATCATGCGGATCGCCGCAGGGGACCGTTATACAGTCCATGTGCTGACCGTGGATTCACTGAATGGGGCCGAGGCCTCGGCCTATGCAACCAGTGTATACGATTCCTGGGGGCTATCTATGCGGGATATTCTTCTGCTGATCTCTGCCGGGGATCAGCAGATTGAGCTAAATTTTAATAACCCGGGGCTGCAGGGTTACATTAATTCCTGGTCGCAGAGCCAGGGCGGGGCCATAGGAAGCCCGGCAATCACGGGATTGCTGGATGCTTATTTTATTCCTTATGCCAAGGCCGGCGATTTCGCCGGGGGCATCACCTCCATGATCAAGGAGGTGCACTCCCTTGGCAGCACCGGGAGCGGCGCGGGAAGCGGAACGGCTTCTGGCAGCGGTGTTACGGTAGGCCAGGACAGTGGGGCTTCGGGCAGCCCGGGTAGATCAGGGGGCTCAGTCAGCGGCACAGCCGGTAGCTATGAAGTCTCCCGTTCAGGGCCGTCGCTGCTGACGATTGTCGCTATTGGGGCAGGAATCGTGCTGCTCTTCCTCATCCTGTTCGTGCTGATCACCGGTCTGCGCCGCCGAGGGCAGCTAGACAGACAGCAGGAGCAATTGGCTGACCTGCTCGTGCGGGCCAACCATGCCTTGGAAGCACTGCAGCCGTTCCAGGGCATCGTTCAAGGCAAAACCGGCGAGATGGTCGAAGGCATCTCGAAACGGCTGTCGGCAATGCTTGTGGAAATCTCTGCATTGCAGAGCTCCGGCCAAGGCTCCCAGCCGCCATTCTACCGGCTGGGGGCACTTAAAGCGGCTCTTGCGCAGCTACAGCAGACCGAAGGCTCTTACCGCTCGGCGCTGGAGAAAGAGGAGCAGGACATCGCCAGGATCAGCGATGCCGACCGCAACGTCAAGCAGCAGATTACAGAGCTCAAGAAGGATGCACCTGAGCTGGATGTCCAGCTGCAAAGCACAGTTAAGGAAACCGGGTACGAGCTAAAGGAAATTGCCGAGGATCTGAAGGAATTGGCTGAGGAAACGGCCAAGGCGGACGAATTGGAGCTCTTTGACCCGATCGCCGCGCAGGAGATGACGGAAGAAGCGCAGGAACGGCAGGATCAGATTGAGCAGGATTTGCGCGATGTCGATGCCTACGACGACAAATTGAATGAATTTCCAGGGGTGCTGGCAGCAGCGCGCAGCAAAATCGCCGCACTGATTGAACAGAACTCCCTGCATAATATGAAAGTGAAGCCTTATGACAGTCTGGACCAGGCTTCTGCCGCCGCGCAGACACTTGAAGCCCCGCTGCGCAGCGGCGACATGGATGAGGTGCGCAAAATCGGCGCCCAAATGGATGCTCATCTGGACGAAGCTGTCGCCATGACTGAGCGCCAAGCGCTCATCCGCCAGAACAACCGCAGGGATCTGGAGACGGTCCGCAGCCGCTGGAGCGAGCTGACCCAGCAGCGCAATGAGCTGCAGAGCCGGATCGCCGAAGCCCGCAGCCGGTTCTCGGAGTTTCATCTAGGCAGTCTTGAGGACACGCTGGAGGAAGCGGGAACTGAGCTGCGGCAAGGTGCCGGTGAAGTGCCGCAGATTGAAACGTGGACCAGTGATGCGCGCGGGGAATACGACAACGCCCGCAACGGCCTCGACCGGCTGCTCAAGCTGCAGGACGAGACCGTACAGAAATTCAGCAATGTCCGCGAGAGTCTTGGCACGCTGAACAAGCGCCTGTCGGACGTCACCCGGCTCCTGTCCGAAGGGCAGGAACGGGCGGACGCGGCAGCGCGGCGGCTGCAGAGCAAGGGAATCGCCTCAAGGAGCCGCTTCCAGCTCTCATCGCTGCCCGAATATATTGAACTGGAGCAGCGGCTGTCTGACCGGCCTTACAACCTGGATGAGCTGGAGGCGGTTGGCCGCGCTTATGATGCAGGGATTTCTTCCTTCGTAGAGGAAGCGAACCGGCTTGTCCGCCAGAAAGAGGAAGAGGAGCGCCAGGCGCAGCTAGCGATGCTACGTGAACAGCAGCGTAGGGAGCAGGAGCGAAACCGCATGAACTCCTCGAACTCATTCGGCGACGGAAACTCCTCCGGCGGCTCTTCCTGGGGCGGCGGAGGCAACTCAGGCGGAAATTCCTCCGGCGGCTCCAAATGGTAGATGGAATTCGGACCAAAGCAAGACCGTTCGCGCCTCAACAACGGTATTTCTGCCGTTGTTGAGGCCACTTCCGGTCTCGGCGCACCTAACAACGGCATTTCTGCCGTTGTTTCTGAACTTATCGGCCGTCTGCTCCTTAACAACGATATTTTTACCGTTGTTGGGGCCACTTCCGGCCGCGACGCGCCCAATAACGGCATTTCTGCAGTTATTTCACTTATGACTCCCTGTGAAGAACCTGTAAAGCCATTCAACTAAGGCTAACCAACGTGAGCCTCATTTCATTATTGCTGCATCGCCTCAATAAAATGTTCAAATGCCGGGGATAGCCGTAGTCCCTTACGGTAGACCAGTTGTATATAGAATTTCTCCTGTTCCCCAGTTAGTGGGGCTGCGGTCAAAACACCTGTCCGCAGTTCTTCCTCAATCGCGTAACGCGGCAGAAAGGCCGTTCCCCATTGATGCCGTACCGCCTGCTTGATACCCTCAAGATTTCCGAACTCCATGTCTATGCGCGGGGTAATTCCTGACTCTCTCAGCACATGCAGCAGTTGCTTCCGATAGGTGCAGGACTCCTCCGTCAGTACAAGCGGCTCACCCCCCAGTAGAGCAGGGGCTACCTCTTCTACTGCGGCCAAAGGATGTTGCGGATGAGTGACGACATACAATGGCTCCTGCCGCAGCGGCAGCGAGACCAGCTCCTCTGAAACATGCGGCACATCAAAGATCAGCCCGAAATCAGCCGACTTGTCTTTGACCGCCGCAATAATCCCTTCCTCTGAGCCGGGCTGGACCCGAAGCTGCACCTCGGGATATTGCGCTCTATACTGGTGCAGACGGTGAGGCAGATAATAGGCCGCAAGAGTCTCAATTGCGCTGATGTTCACTACGCCTCTGTCCCCTCCGGCAATGATCGCCTTCGCTTCTTCGCTGAGCGCCAGCATCTGCCGGGCGTACGGCAGCAGATTGTTCCCGGCAAAGGTCGGGATCATTCCTCTGCCGGAGCGTTCCAGCAAAATAGCCCCATACATCTCCTCAAGCTTGGCAATCTGCGCGGTTACGCTAGACTGGGCATATCCCAGTTGCTCCGCTGCTCTTGTATAACTCCCGCTGGACACCACTTCACAAAAGGTTCGCAAATAGGTTAATTCCATCTCAGCTTCTCCTGAATTATCGAAAATTTTGATATTTATTATTGATTACTATAGATAACTGCAATTTTAAATTCATTATACAATATAGCCAGCCCAATATCCGAGAGGAGGAAGAGATATGAACTATAAGCCAAAATCACAGGTGCTTGCGGCCCCAGCGGCGTCTCCCGCAGCAGCCCTGACCTATTTCTCAGCCAAAGGAGGCTGCGAAACCGATGTTGCCGATGTGGCGTTTGATCTGCGTGAGGGAATAACCGGCTTTACGCTGGTTGATGTCCGCGATACCACCTCCTACGAGGAAGCGCATTTGCCGGGAGCCGTCTCCCTGCCTTCCGGACGGATAAGCAGCGCCACCCCGCAGTTCCCCGCCGATGAGGCGCTGGTGCTCTACTGCTGGGGCCCTGCCTGCAATGGAGCAAGTAAAGCGGCAGCCCGCCTGGCAGCGCAGGGCTATCAGGTGAAGGAGATGCTGGGCGGCATCGAATACTGGCGCAAGGAAGGCGGTCCCCTGGAAGGCACGCTCCGCGAGGAAGCGCCGCTGTACTGGAAGATGCCGCCTATGTAAGCTCCCGCGTTAGCTATAAGCCACCACATCTCTGAGCTGGCAGGACAACATGTCGTCTGCCCCAGCAGGTTTTCACCGCCCTTAACAAAGGACGGCATCCGTCGCAGCGAAATCAGAACCACCCGTTATACGGGTGGTTCTAATTTTGAATTTTTTCCTCTTTTCATTCATCTTTTCAGAAATATCCAGAAATAACCAGAAAAACAAAGAAAATGATAGAACGACTTCATAATGTTAGTGCAAAAGGACCTACACATATTCATATGTAAATTTATGTATTTTTTTGAACATTGAGTAAAATGAACATTAGACTTACGATAAATATGTTAATTAATTCCAAATTAATAAGGGCGGAAGAAGGTGATCAAACTGTAAGGCCCACTCTCTTATGCACCGTGATATATACCCGCATGTAAGTAAGGTTTCATAAACAAAGTGAAAGGAATGTGAGGTTTTGTGAAAAAAGTTGCATTGGTAAGCCCATTAAGAACAGCTGTGGGTTCTTTTAACAACGGACTTTCATCATTAAGCGCTACTGAATTGGGAGCAAACGTGATGACAGCCTGCCTTCAGCAAAGTCAATTAGAGCCTGCATTGATCGATCAAATTTATTTGGGAAATGTCCTTCAGGCGGGTACTGGCCAAAATCCCGCCAGACAGGCGGCACTCAAAGCCGGCATCCCTATTGATGTACCTGCCTCAACAATAAACACGGTTTGCGGTTCAGGGCTTCATGCCGTCGCTTTAGCTTACAACTCTATCTTGGCAGAGCAAGGCAGCGTCCTCTTGGCTGGAGGTATGGAGAGCATGTCGAACGCCCCTTATGTGCTAAGGAATGCACGAAATGGTTACAAGCTTGGTAACAGTGAATTGATAGACACCGTGGTAGCCGATGGCCTTACATGTCCTATCAATAAATATCATATGGGAATTACCGCAGAAAACATTGCCGGAAAATATAACATTTCCAGACTTGAGCAGGATGAATTTGCCTATGGAAGCCAGATCAAGGCTATAGAGGCAAAAAACAAGCAGGTTTTTGCAGGGCAGATAGTTCCCGTTATGACCAAAACCAAAAAAGAAAATATTTGGTTCTCGGAGGACGAGCATGTAAGAGGAGATGTAAGTAAAGAAAAACTTTCTAATCTAAAACCTGCATTTAAGGAAAACGGATCGGTTACTGCCGGAAATGCCTCGGGGATCAATGATGGAGCGGCGGCTGTACTGGTTATGTCGGAAGACAAATGCAAGGAACATGCGGTGCAGCCGTTGGCTTATATCAAGGGGTATTCACTTGTTGGCGTTGACCCTGCATATATGGGGATGGGTCCAGTGAGAGCCATTTCGTCACTTCTTAAGGACCAGGGAATCCCACTGGATGCCATCGATCTGTTCGAGATTAATGAAGCCTTCGCTGCACAAGCATTAGCGGTATTGAAAGAGCTAGGAATCAACTCGGAGAAGGTGAATGTCAATGGCGGCGCAATCGCGATTGGACATCCTGTCGGTGCAAGTGGAGCCAGGGTATTGGTTACGCTCGTGCATGAAATGGTACGAACCTCTTCCCGCTATGGCATAGCCTCGTTATGCATCGGAACAGGGATGGGAATCGCGATGCTGGTTGAGAATGCACTCATCTAACACTCATCAACAGAAAGGGAGATCAAGAACGATATGAATCCACAAGAGGTTCTTTCACTGCAATCCATGCCTGCGGCCAGCGCCAGTTACGGGCGTCCCCCCTACAGCTTCATCGACCGGGAATTTTTTATAGTTACTTATGAATCCGACCCCGCTGCGATCAGACAGGCGGTCCCGGAACCTCTTCAGCCGGATGGGAGCAATACCGTCTCATATGAATGGATCAAGATGCCTGATTCATCCGGTTTAGGAAGCTATGAGGAGAGCGGTATTGTTATCCCATGTACCTTTCAAGGAGAACCCTGCAATTTTGTTGCCCAAATGTATTTGGATAACGCGCCTGCAATTCTTGGAGGACGTGAAATTTGGGGGTTCCCCAAAAAATGGGCAAATCCCCGCCTGAGTGTTGAAGGCACAGAGACACTGACCGGTACATTGCATTATAACCATGTCCTGGTGGCCATGGGAACCATGCCTTTCAAACATAACATTCTCGATGAAGAGGACACGGCTAGAGCCATCGCAAAAACCCAAGTGAATTTAAAATTAATTCCCGATGTTGACGGTACCCCTAAAATTGCGCAGCTAGTTGCGTATACTCTTGAAAATATTAACGTAAAAGGCGCTTGGTCAGGACCGGCCCGGTTAAGCCTGATCCCCCATGTCAATGCTCCTGTGGCAGATTTTCCAGTTAAGACGTATATTGGCGGCAAACATTTTATTGCCGATTTAACGCTGCCATATGCAAGAGTCATTCATGACTATCTCCAGTAAACTTTGCTTTCTCAAAAAAAATGTACAAGGAGTCAGAAACCATGAATAACAAATTAATCTCCGCAGAAGACGCCGTTAAGAAGGTCAAAGACGGAGACACGGTGATGGTCGGCGGTTTTCTGGCCGGAGGCCACCCGGAACAGTTGGTGCGTGCGCTTGTCGAGACCCATTCCGCTGATAATCTCTCCATTATTTCCAATGATACTGGCACCACGGAATTATCTATATATAAGCTTGTAAAAAGCGGCAGAGTCAAGCGGATTTATGCATCCTATATCGGTTCCAATCCTGAAACAGGAAGACTCCTTATGGCCAAAGAAGCTGAGGTGAGCCTCTTCCCGCAAGGCACCTTAGCAGAAAAAATACGAGCAGGAGGAGCGGGCTTGGGCGGTGTTTTAACACCTGTAGGTGTAGGGACCATTGTAGAGGAAGGCAAAAGGAAAATAGATATTGACGGAAGGGAATATCTGCTCGAACTGCCTCTCAAAGCAGACGTGGCGCTGATCAGAGCCCATAAGGCAGATGAAGCAGGGAATCTTGTGATCAACGGCTCCTCACGCAACTTCAATTTCGTTATGGCTATGGCGGCAGATTATGTAGTCGCCGAGACAGATGAATATGTAAAGCTCGGGGAGATTGATCCCAATCATGTCAACGTACCCGGAATATTTATTGATGCCATTGTAAAGGTAGGGGATAAGCATGAATAACCGAGAATTCATTGTGAGAAGAATCGCCCAGGAATTCAAAGACGGCGATGTGGTCAACCTGGGTGTAGGCATGCCCACCATGGCGGTAGACTATATTCCTGATAATGTTCATATTATGCTGCAGGCTGAGAACGGAATCCTTGGTGTTGGCCCCAAAGCCACAAAGGAACAAGAAAATATCGATTGTATCGATTCTGGCGGAAGTTACGTTACAGCCATGACAGGAGCTTGCTATTTTGACAGTGCCCTTTCATTCTCTATCATCCGTGGAGGGCATGTGGACATTACAGTTTTGGGTGCCCTGGAGGTTGATGAGAACGGCAACCTTGCAAGCTGGATGATTCCAGGAAAAAAAGTGCCGGGCATGGGGGGAGCTATGGATTTGGTGGTCGGGGCCAAGCGTGTCATTATAGCCATGGAACATGTAAACAAAGATGGGGAACCGAAAATATTAAAAAATTGCAAGCTGCCTCTGACTGCTGTAAATGTTGTGAAAACCATTGTAACTGAAATGGCTGTCATCAATGTGATTCCAGGCAAAGGGCTGATGCTGAATGAAATTGCGCCGGGTCTGTCAGTGGAAGATGTTCAAAAGGCAACCGGGGCCGAGCTAATGGTCTCGCCTAACTTGAAGGCCATTGCCGTCTAAGCCAAACACAACAGTAGTATGAAGCCTCCGCTGGTATCAGCAATTCTCAATGTGTAGCTTCTCCAGCCTATACTTCTGGCGCAAGGAAGGCGGAGCGCTGGAAGGCACGCTTCGCGGGAAGCTCCGCTGTACTGGAAGATGCCGCAGGCCAAGCTGCCGTCTCCGGCACGGCTGATTCCTCTCTCACAACAAGCAAGCCCGTCCTCCACGAGCAATGGAGGCGGACTTGCTTGTTCTTTTAATCAAGGATGGACCAGCGCTGATCCCGATCCCCTTACACCCTGTTACTAACAGATCACAGCAGACGATACCGCAGTTGCACTGTCTTTTTAATGCGTATCCTTAGGCTTGTCATGCTCTTCATCCAGAAACGGCTTATTCACATAATAATACATTACGCCCATCAGCACCCCGCCGCCGATCAGATTGCCGATGGTAACCGGTACCAGATTATGCAGGACGCCGCCCCAGGAGATCGTGCCGGGATGATCCAGCACAAGTGCAATCGCGAATGTACACATATTAGCGATGCTGTGCTCATAGCCGGAAATAAAGAAGCAGAAGACGAACAGCATCATGGCGAACATTTTGGCCCCGTCGCTTTTCATCGACATAGGCACGAAAAAGGCCAAACACACCAGCCAGTTACATAGAATCGCCCGGAAGAACAGTTGAAGTGTCGGCGCCTCCATCTTATGGGCGACCACACTCAGCAGAAACCCGTTCACGCTGGAGTCATAGAACAATCCCGTCAAAAAAATCAGCAGCGCAAATGCCGTAGCCCCGAGGATGTTGCCAATGTAGCTGATGACCCACATCCGCACAACCTCGGTCCACTGCAGCTTGCGTCTTAAGGCCGCATACGTGTAATAAAAGGTGTCTCCGGTGAACAAATCCCCTCCACCATAGGAGATCAGAATGATGGCCGCACCGAACGTAACTGCAGCCATCGGATACGTCATCGGCGAGTGCTCCATGTAGAAGAAGTTGCCGGTCTTGAACGCTACGATTACGCCAAATCCGATGAACATACTGGCCAGCATGGCCCTGGCGATATAGCGGACAATACTTTGATGATAGATCTTCTGTTTCTTGAGTGCCAATTTCTCAACCTGCAGCAGTGCCTCGTTCTCCATATGACCTCCGCATTAGCTTCTTAATTTTCAGCGATCGAGACTGATGTACAGCCTATTATACCCAATAAACCGCTGGAAATTGCTTGAACCACGGATAGTTAAAATTTGTGGAGATTCATCCAGGAATCCTCCGCCGCTGCGCTAGCTGTCTTTGCTCCGATCATTCAGCCTGGAAATAGATTCCGCCTTCTCACTGCTGGCTACGACGATAAGCACCAGTATTAAGCACCCCAGAATCATCCGCTTATCCTCTCTTCCTCATATGTCGCCTCAGTGACAACTTATGTGGAGGAGCAGGGGATTATGAGTGCGGATTATGCCCCTTGCTTAATTGGTGAGCGGTCTGAGCCGGAATATCGTAATGGATTGCTTCGGAAATTCATAAGCGAAATTGCAGCTCCCTGCTTGGAAGAACTTCATCTTCGGTGAGACATGCTCCGGCGCTTCGAAGCTATTCTCATCGGCAGGCAAATACCCCGCCATCTCAAATACCTCTCCCGTCACACCACCCTTGCAGAAATCCTCCAGCGTAACCTCGGCGGCTACACTCTCATCCTGACCGTTCACAATTTTCAAAATCGTATCCCCTGTTGCGTGCTCTACGGTAGATGAATAGTAGACCGGTTCGATCACGGGCAGCTTGTCTTCCGTTTCATTAAATAGCACACCATCAATAAAAGAGCGTACTTCTCTTCCAGATACCTGCAGCTCCAAATGATACTCTTTGTCCGTCTCCACCGAAAACATGCTATGAGTCAGGCAGGAGCCTCTGTCCGCCACTTTGGAACTAATAATCGAATCCTGATTTTGCCACCCGCTGATTTCCCAGAAAAGGTGATTCGCATCATCTATTTTGCCGAAGTGAATCACAAAACCTTTGTCACCCCTGGTACGGACCGCTTTACAGCTTAAGGTGTAGCTGCTCCAGGCCGTTTCGCCCAAATCCAAAAAGTCCGGCACTTCCGGCTGCCCTTCCTTGAAGCCAGGAGCTGCTACCTCTCCCGCCAAGCTCTCATAATCTCTAACTTCACCCGTCACATTGTTGACCAGCTTAATTTCCGAGAAACGGGCCGAGCTGCCGTCTGCGTAAAGGACGATACGGCCTACGATTGGTTGATACGGAGCCCTTTGCGCTTCTCCAAATCCAGTTGCTTCTACGTGAAGCAATTGATCCCCCTGATGATTCATAAACAGCTTCTGCACGTAATAATTCGGTGTACCGAACACCTTATGGTTATTGAACCAGATCATATCAGTCTTCCAGTTCACATAATCGACATTGCACAGCATAGGGGCATAGCAGGCCAAGCCAACCGCATGTGCATTCTTCTCCAGGCCGGTCATAAACGCCGCTTCAACCAGCGCATTATAGTAGGTGTTGCCCCAAGAAGCATATTCCCCCAGGAACACCTTAGGCTCGTCAGCTTTAAAATGATCATACCGGTGATAGTTAGCCAAGAACCATTCCGGCGACTGGTAATAATGCTCATCCACGAGGTCGGAACCATGCTCTCTGGCCGAATTCCAGCCCCGGTCATATTCACCGCCTGCGGCAAACGGACCACTGGAGTTGATGACTTTGATATCCGGATACTTGGCCTTTATAGCCCGGTGGAAATAAGGGTACCGTTCAAAGAAGGGTTCCCCCACCTCCTCATTGCCGATGCCAATATACTCCAGCCCGAAGGGTTCTGGATGCCCAAGCTCCGCCCGGATGGCTCCCCATTCCGTAGAGATATTCCCATTCGCGAATTCAATCAAATCCAAGGCATCATCAATCCATGGTCCCAATTCCTCCAAAGGAACGATCCGCTTATCATGAGGGTCATAGCCTCCCGGCAGCACCGGTATGGGCTTCGCTCCGATATCCTCGCAGAATTGAAAATATTCATAATACCCTAATCCCAAGGTCTGGTGGTAGCTCCAATTGTTCCGTCTTGGAGGTCTCCCTGCGGGATCGCCAAGCGTATTCTTCCAACGGTACATGGAATTTCGGTCTTCAGGATTTAAGGAGCCACCGTGTACAAGACATCCTCCCGGAAAACGCATGAATTTCGGCTTCATATCTGCAAGCAGCTCGGCGATATCCGGGCGCAGCCCATTAGATCGGTTCAGGAAGGTCTTCTCTGGAAACAGGGACACCATATCCAGATAAAGCTTACCTTTGCCTTTCGTGAGAATGAGCAGCCGGCTGCTGTGATCCGTTGCCCGCGCGGTAATCTTCGCTTCGTATTTCGTCCACTCCGAAGAGTTCACGGCAATGGACGTTTCCGCGTACACTATACCTTCCGTGCTTTCAATAGAAATAACTACTGGCTCCTCATTTCCCTCATTCCGTCTTGCATACATGGAGAATAGATAGCTTTCGCCCTCCCGGACGGAAATGCCGCTGTTAAAGCCCAGGTTCTTAATGCCCACGCCTGAGCCTTCCGTCAAGACATGAATAGCAGCGTAATGCTCGTTGCGGGGATTGATCGGCTCGCTGTCCTCCACCGTTATTTCGACTTGTCCGCCACCCCGCTCTACCTTCTCCCAGGCGGTCAGCGCATGGTAGTCCCGGTTATCAATTGGATCAAACTCGAAGGAGCGGTTGCGGACAAGCTCGGCATACAGCCCTCCGTCAGCGGCATGATTCAGATCCTCGAAGAAGATGCCGAACAGGTCTCCGGTAAGCGGGCCTCTCTTTTGAGTATGCACCCGTAGTGTTCCTTTTGCTTTTGACATGATTGCAGGTCACCTTTCAAATGGATATCTATTTATATGGTTAGAGTATAGATATCCCGGACTTGATCTTCAATGAGCTATCGGAGCGAAAAACTAACCTATTGTGCTTAATATCAATGCCAGCATGCTAAAATTCCCGTTTGTGATTGTCTATATTTCAGGATTGATTTACAATCAAGAAAAACTGACTTATTGTCTTCCGGAGATAAAACATGATAAGGCTAATTTCTTGCGGATATAACTATGTTCATGAAGATGGAATCGTTATCAACCGGCCAACAGGAGCCGGGAATTACGCATTTGTTTTTTTCAAGAGCAAAGCTGAGCTTGTGCTGGACGGCAACCCGTACATCGTGGAGAAGAATTCCTATGTCCTGATGAGTCCTCATACCCCGCACGTGTACCGGCACCTGGACAAGCCCTTTATTAATGATTGGTTTCACTGCTCCGGCAGCGAAGTGGAGTCCTTCCTGACCGAGATCGGCTTTCCCTTGGACAGCCCGATGCTTGCGGAGGACCCCTTCTTGATCTCGAAATGTATAATGGACCTGAACAACCTCACCAGACAAAACAGCCCCTATAAGGACCGGATAGCGGACTGTGATCTGCAATCTCTTTTTATGAAAATGAGCGATTTGCGGAACCGATCGGCTGCCCTTGATAAGTCGAGCCGGTATTTGCTGCCTTTTTCCAAACTGCGCAATGAGCTGTACAGCTCGCCCAACACAGCCTATACGGTAGAAATGCTTGCTTCAAGCGTGAATATGAGCAAATCCTATTTCCACCATATCTATAAGGAATTATTCGGATGCTCCGTCATTACTGATCTCATTAACGCAAGGCTGGATTACGCCAAATATCTTCTGAACAACAGTACCTTCTCCATAACGATGATCGCCAAAATGTGCGGATATGAAAACAGCACCCACTTCATGAGACAGTTTAAGAAATTCGTCGGCGGTACGCCCAGCCAATATAAAGCAGGACTGCGGGCCGGCGCAAATAAAACATGATAGGTCAGTTTTCCGCTGCAATAATCTATTGATCGGCCCTGAGCGGGCACCTATACTTTTTATTGAATAGCTGATTTAAGCTCCAGCCCTCTCGCTTCTTACAGGGAAGCCGGAAGGGCATTATTTGTGAAGGAGGCCCTTATCTTGACACAATATGATACTCAAAGCTCAGGTTATCTTTTGGTGCATTTCATCGGGGAGCAGCCTGACGGCGAACAGGTCTATTTCTCTTATAGTGAAGACGGTCTGCATTGGAAGGACCTGAACGCGGGCCTGCCGGTTCTGCGTTCGGAGCTCGGGGAAAAGGGAGTGAGAGACCCTTTCGTCGTACGCTCTCCCAAAGACAATAAGTTCTATTTGATTGCCACGGATCTCCGCATTGCTGGCGGAAAGGGCTGGGATACTGCGGTGAACGCCGGGAGCCGTGACGTGATCATCTGGGAATCCGCCGACCTGGTGAACTGGTCCTCCCCCTGGTCCGTGACGCTTGGCATACCGGGTGCGGGCTGCGTCTGGGCTCCGGAAGCGATTTATGACGAAGCTGCAGATGAGTTCCTGGTGTTCTGGGCCTCTGCCACTCAGGAGCCCCAGGAGCATGAGCGGAAACATAAGATTTATAGCGCGCGTACCAAGGATTTTCGTAATTTTACAACACCTGAGAAGTATATCGAACGGGAAAATCACATCATTGATACGACGATTATTGCCCAGGGCGGCGCTTACTACAGATTCTCCAAGGATGAAACGACCAAGAATATCCGGGTTGAACAGGGCTCCTCGCTGGATAAAGACGCCTTCACCCCTTTGAGCGCCCCGGTTCTGGAGGAATTGTTAGGTGTTGAAGGCCCGCAGATTTTCAAGCTGGGCGACCGCGAGGAATGGTGCCTGATTGTGGACCGCTTTGCGGAAGGAAAGGGATATCTCCCGCTGCTGATCTCCGACCTTGAGAGCGGTGAATTCCGGATTCTGCCGGATGGAGCGTTCGATTTGGGCAAAAACAAAAAACGCCACGGCGGAGTCCTCCCAATCACTGAAGCGGAATGCAGCCGCCTTCTGGCGGCATTTGGGGATGGTCATCAAGTGCTGCCCGGGCAATTTGCCGACCCTGATCTGGTGAAGTTCGGCGGCCGCTATTACCTGTATCCGACAACAGATGGCTTTACGGGCTGGTCAGGTACGCAGTTTCATGTATTCTCATCGGCTGATTTGCGTATATGGCGAGACGAAGGCATGATCCTGGATCTTGCAAGTGACGATGTCCCTTGGGCTGTCGGCAATGCCTGGGCTCTGGCCATCGCCAGCAAAGAGGGTAAATATTTCTATTATTTCTGCGGCAAAATGAAAAACGGCGAGAGCGCCATAGGCGTTGCTGTTGCCGACGCTCCCGCAGGCCCGTTCCGCGCGCAGCCGGAGCCGCTGATTACTCTGGATTTGGCGAAGCGACTTAGGATCGCCATGGGGCAGGCCATTGACCCCTCCATTTATACGGAGGATGACGGCACAGCTTATCTGCTGTTTGGAAATGGACACCCCGCCATCGTACAGCTCGGCGAAGATATGATAACCGTCATCGAGAATACGATGAGAAATCTTGAAGGCCTGTACGACTTCCGGGAGGCAGTTACCGTTCTCAAGCGGGACGGACTGTATCATTTCACTTGGTCCTGTGACGACACCGGCAGCGAGGATTACCATGTAAACTATGGTACATCGGAGCAGCTATACGGCCCGGTAACTTACCGCTACCCGGTTCTTGCCAAGAATAAGGACAAGGATATGCTCGGCACCGCCCACCATTCGATTCTGCATGAGCCTGACACCGGTCAATATTGGATCGCCTATCACCGGTTTGTTACGCCGTTATCCCGTTTCACGGAAGGAAAAGGCTATCACCGCGAAGTCTGCATTGACCCGATCAGCTTCGGTGAAGATGGGCTGATGAAGCAGGTTCAACTGTAGAAAACTAATTCCGGCATAAAAGGCCCACGCAAATCGCGTGGGCCTTACACATGCTCTTAAAGTATGGTTACTCTGGCTTTTGCCGTGTGACCGGACGGATCAAGCGCCCAGCCTGGCTTGCCGAAGTATGGAGTGCCGTCCGTGTTCCAAATGAAACGTTGCACCCGGGCGTGGCGGTTAGGATCATACAGCGGATCTCCGGTAATTTCCTTATAGGAACGGGCATGATAGATCAGAAGATCGGCGGAGCCATCCTCCGATACTGTGAAGCTGTTATGCCCTGGTCCGTACTCGGAAGCCTCCTCGTTGCTGACGAATACCGGCTCCTTCGATTTGGTCCATGAGGCCGGATCGAGCAGATCGCTTGTGTCCGGTGCCGATAACAGCCCCATACAATAACGATCGTCTGTGCCGCTGGCGGAGTAGGCGATAAACACACGTCCATTCCGTTTCAGTACGGCTGCCCCTTCATTCACGCGAAACCGCTGGATTTCCCAGTCGTATTCCGGGGCTGATAGCTTCACCGGCTCGCTTGCTATCGACCACGGCTTATCCATCCGGGCGATGTAGAGACAGGAATCCTCGATGATCTGCGCCCATACCAAATATCTGTGTCCATTATGCTCAAAGGTGGTCGCATCCAGTGAGAAGCTCTCGACCGGGAGCTCGATTCTCCCCCTCTCTACCCACGTTCCGGTAAGAGGGTTGTCATCTGCACACTCCAGCACATACGGACGGATGGCCCATTTGTCTTCCACAGAACCGGCAGCGAAGTATAGGTACCATTTTCCTTCGATGCTATGAAGCTCGGGTGCCCAGATATGATTGCCCATCTCTCCCTGTTCGTGCTTGGTCCAGATAACCGTCTCTTCAGCGGTCGCTAGACCCGCTATCGTGCGGGAGCGCCGAAGCACCAGCCGGTCATACTCCGGTACGGACCCAGTGAAATAATAATATCCGTCCGTATGCTTCACCACATAGGGATCGGCGCGATTCGGAACGAGCGGGCTCGGATAATCGTCCCCGATCACGGTTCCCTCCACCAGGAAGGTCCCCGGCTGTTCCAGGAGCGACGGGGCGACAGGATTCCATTTGACTGGAAAACGCCCGTCTCTCCCTTCCGTAAGCTCGACCTCAACCCAGCGGGGAAGCTCCAATGGCTCACCAGCTGTAACGCTAATAGCTATTTCCTTAATTCCCGTAATTCTCATGATTTATTGTCACCTTTTTTAATCGAATAGGATATGTTGATCATGAAAAGTATAGGCCGTTCTTGTAGCGCAATCAATTGAATATCATCGCTAAAAACTGACTTATCGCGCTTTGTTGGATTCTGTTCCCCGCTTAATCGTTGAGCGTGCCGATGTAGTAATGAATGGCTTTGAAATTTTTATCATAGAAAATAATAATATAATCTTCAGACTTTCCATTCAAAGCTTGATTGCCTTCAAATAACATCGGGTAGTACGTATCGCTGAAATTGGTCGAATGATATGGATTAATCTGTTGTACCGCTTGCTCCGCAGTGAAGCTTCCAGCGGCAGCCAGATCAGATCCAGTCGTGATTGAAAAATAGACCGCTTCTGGGTGTGCCTTCAGATAATCTTTAAACGTAACATAATCCATTCGCACGCCGTTTCCATATTCCCGCAGCAAAGATACGCCTTCCTTGAGCTGAACGGCTGTGCCATCCCATACAGGCGTATTAGGAGACAAGGTGATTCGCTGAGTAGCATAACGTGCGGGCTGAAGATTCTTATCGTAGAACACTACAGTTACGTAGTAATCGCCTTTTTTGTCCAGCTTCGGAAGATAGGCCAAATTCGAAAAAGGCTGGATGCCGATTCCTTTTGAGCCTTTGATATCCGCCAAGGTAATTGGATTTTCCGTGAGATAGAAAGAAAGGTATGAAGTTTCACTTCTCAAGGTATAAGGATAATCCAGGTTAAACACACTTATAGTTGTCCCATTGAGTTCTGAATTGCTTGTCCCAATGTCGGAATAAATCTGCGAAAGACTGCTGCCCAGCGGACCTGCATGCCGCATCGTCTCCAGATCGCCCAGCGCCTTTTCCAGCTTGTCCTTGTTATTCTGGCTAATCTGCGCCTTCTGTGCATCACTCAGTGCGGAATACGCATTCGAAGCCTTCAGGATGGAGTTCTCTGCCCGCAGCGCGTCCGAGTAGCCCTGAATATCATTAATTCCTCTCTCGGCGGCTTCGACGGCCAGTTGCTCACTGAGATGAACCTTTCCTTCATAATAGCTGATAGCCTGCAAGGTCTTGTCGTAAAAGATAATAGTGTACTCCTGGTCAATGTTATTTTTCAGATCCTTTAGCATCTCAACAGCCAACGGGATATCATCTACAGGCTGGGGATAATTATAAGCCTCTGTTACCCGGATGCGCTTTTGGTTATACAGTCTGAGCGAAAAAGAGAGCAGATCGCTCAATTTATGATTGGCTGCAGCAGTGTCCACGTATTTTGGAGAAATAGTGTAATAAGCTGCCTCTTCATTCTGAGCAAAAACATTCGAAACATCTATAATGTCGGAATATTCTGCGCTTCGGTCAATTATTTGCTTATCCCGCTCAATTGTTACGCCGCTTGCAAGCTTTGTAATATTGGCCGCTGAGCTGGTAAGTGACGGGTGCAAATTCACCTTTTGGGTGCTGTAGCCGACTGTCCCATCCTTGCCCCTGAACACAACCGTCACATATTTGTCTCCGCCTGTTCCAATATAGTCGCTGATTACTGTCATTTTATATATCGGGTTGAATTGGTACGGAAGGGTAGTCATAGTTAAGAAAGCTCTTTTATTGTAAAATTCCCAACGCAGATCTCTGTCATTAATGGGTGTGGAAGTAATATAGTAAGAAGCGGTGCCTGCGCTTTTAAGAATAGACTCAGGAATCGAACTAAAATCAAACTGCAAGTACACGGCATTCGTTACTGTAGCATCTGGAGAAGCAATAATATAGGTTTGAAGCAGCGGAATCTCTTTAACCGGCGATGTTGGCACTGGTGTGGCCGTTGATGTCGGAACCGGTGTCGCTGTTGATCCCGGGGTTGCCGTTGGCGTTGGAGTTACGGTTGGTATGGGCGTAGCTACGCTTCCTCCTCCACCGCCGCCTCCGCCAATGATCACTGCTGGTGTTGGCGTGGCAGAAGCCGTCGTAATAACCAAAGAATCCTTTTGCGGACCTTCTATGGTGAGCGGTTTGGTGTTAAACGAAGAACCTTTTGCCCCGTCATTAAGCACCGCTGTCTCCACTTGGCCGGCTCCAGTCACTTTGGTGAACGCATCCAGCACTGCTTTTGTTACCTTGGTTCCACTAGTCATATCTACAGAGGAATTGCCTGCACCTGTGCCGATGCTGAGTGCCGCCACTGAACCTTTAGCCAACTGCATAACGGCTTTGGCGTTAAGATTTACAGTATCAAATACCCCAGACAAAACAAGAGGGCCGCTGGAAGTAAAGTCCTGATCAACCGAAACATTAGTGAAACCTGCACCTGTAGCCCCGCTTTCCTCCAGTTTTACCGGAGTCTGTGCCTTCACCTGCTTCACAGTGGTCGTGCCCTCAGCCACCAACCGGACTGCTCCGCCGGCTTTGTTCACAACCACATCCCCCAGTTGGGTATTAATAAAGTGAACCGAGTCTCCCCCTCCGCCCATGATGGTTGTACTGCCGCGTACAATAACATTCTTCAAGGTTACGTCTCCATTGCCAATTCCAGAATCCAGCAGGAGATCACCTACAATCGTCATGTTCTGGAGTGTAACTCCATCAGCAGAGATAACCACAGTCTCGGCGGTCTCACGATGCTGTTCGTCAGAACCTCCATAAACGCCTGAATGATCATAAATCTCTTCATCGCCGCTCACTTGAAGCATCGGCTCAATCAGAGTTACCGCTTCGGCCCGGGTCAATGACCGTTTGGGTTTAAAGCTTCCGTCCGGGTAGCCTTTCATATAACCGGCATTTATAGCAGCAGTGACACTGCCTGCACTCCATGCCGCAACCTCTCCACGGTCACTGAAGCCCGCCAGAGCCTCTGTTGTATTTTGCGTTAATTCAAACTTCATCAACCTGCTTATAATGACTGCCGCCTCTTGGCGGGTAATCTGTGCATTCGGACGCGCTTCGTTATTATAGCCCTGAATATAACCTGCCCCAACGGCCATAGCCACCTCTTTGTAGGCCCAACTGGTGGAACTGACATCAGAGAATGTTATGTTAGGGACTTCTTTCTTGTCAAATAAACTAGCAATCTCAAAAGAACGGTTTACAATCGTCATAAACTCCGCTCTGGTTATGGATTGATCAGGTTTTACCGATCCATTTTCAAACCCTTTCAGCAGGCCCTTGTCCAGCCATTTCTCAATCGTATTCTGGGCCCAGTGGCCTTCATAATCCTTCACCGTTGCAGCCGCCACTGCACCTGCACCCATCGAACCAAACAGCATGCCAATTCCCAGCGCACCCGTCAACAATCCGTGAAATATCCTGCCCATTTTCTGTCCCTCCCTGTTTTGTGTGTTCGTTATGTAGCCTTCATCAAACACAAATGGAAACATTACCATATTATCCTACACAAATATATCAACCTATTGCAAATTACACAATTAATAGAAATAGAGATTACAGCCAAACGCCAAAAAAGCCTGCCAAAAGCAAGCAGGCTTGTCCAGTTTATGTTTGATCCGCAAATCCAAAATCCTCAGTTCAAAAAGCTGCTTAGCCCGCTGTCGGCTTCAGCCTGCTTCAAAGCCTGCGGCTGTGAGGCTTCATTCAAGCCAAGGCGGTTGTTGAGCTGCGTGTTGATGGCAGTCATCTTGGATGTATAATCCTGGCAGCTCTCAATGATGCGGCGGTTGGACTGCTCGGAGGTATCCAGCGCACTCAGCAGATCGCCAATGGCCTGATTGACCGCTTCGAGCGACATGGACGGCTTGGAGAGCAGCTCCGTCGTTTTCTCCGTAGTCGTACGCAGCAGGCGCGCATTTTCCTTGAACTGATCCTCAATGGTCTTATTCGTTGCTTCCACCGCAGAAATAACATTCTCCTGATCGGCTAGAGACATGGCAATCATCGCGGATACGGTGATCAGGTTGGACGTCTTATCAATAGCGTTGTTAACGGAATCAATCAGCTTGTCGTTGTTGTCGTTGATAATATCCGTAGCGGCAATCGCCTGGTTGTAGAGCAGAATCATTTCCGTCATGGACTGAATACGCACCATAACCTTGCGCAGTCCGCGCTCGAGATACGCCTTGCGGAACTCATTCTCCGGCTTCGCGATTTCAACCTCGAACAGCTCCTTCAGCTTGTTGCCGAAGGCGATTTTGGTCTGGAGATTATAAATCTCCTCCATCGAGGTGCGCTTGAGCTGCCGCATGTTGACAATGCTCTCTTCGAGCGTATCGCGGCCATCCCGCAGGCCGGTTACAATGGCGTCAATGTTGGTGCGGACCGACTGATATTTGTAAACGTAATTTTTGAGCGGGCTCTTGCGCAGCATTTTACCGAAAAAGCTGACATTCTTGCTCTGCTGCAAAGTCTCGCACTCATTGCGCAGCTTCATAATCATATTCGGCACTTCCACACGCTTGCCGGACATCAGATCATTCACCGGACGGTCCAGCAGCTTCAGCGTTTGTCCCGCCTTTTCCTGCGTCTTCACCCCAAGCTTGCCGATATCATCCATCAGGGAATCCAGGGCAACAGTATCCGTCTTGGCGACCTTCTCGATCAGCTGCGAGGCTTCCTGAACTACCTTCTGTTCATCTTCTTTTTTAAGCTCAATCAACTGCGTGGACATGGGTTTCCCTCCTCCTATAATTCGGAACTGCTATAGCGCTGATGAATCAGTTCCGCCTTGGTCTGAAGTTCCATCAGGTCTTTATGTTCGATTGTTGAGGCGATTTCCGATATTTTGGAGTCAACATCGCGCAGACCGTTCAGCAGCATTCTCCGGTTTCTTGTTTTGGCTTCTCCTCCCAAGCGCAGGAACGGGTTGATTACTCCATTCAGATCCTTCAGCACCAGTCTGCGGACCGTATGGTTAATCTCCGCATTGCCCAGCTCCTGCAGCAGCGGAATTACACGCTGGAGCCTGGCGAAGAGCGCCAGTGACTTCTCGACAATCTCATTGTCCAGTGTATCCTTCTGCCCCTCAGAGATAATCATATCCTCCAAAATGCTCAGATACTCCACCACCGGGGCGAATTCCGCTCCAAGCTTAATCTCGGAGCCACCTCTGCCGGCCAGAGCATGTCCACCTGCGGCGGCGCCTGCATTAGCGGCACGATCCTGTACAGGACTGCCCGCTGCCGGAGCAATGGCCGCAGGCGCCTGACCGGCGGGGAGAACCTCCTCCGAAATATTGATATTGGTTCGATTGCTGCCCACAATTGCAGCACCGGCTCCGGCAACCGGCAGCAGCAGAGAGATCACCTCAGGCACAAAAGCACTTGTCACCAGGGCAACAGCATAGCCGGCACCGGCGTACAGCAATACTTTCCATTTCGCTTGCATTGTTCTCACCTCTTGTGAGCGGACTTAGGGACTGTCGCTCGGGTTCACGGCATCCGTGATCACGGACTCGCCGTTTATTCTCATAATAAGCGGCTGCTCCACATGGCTGGCCAGTACATTGCCCGCGAATTCGGCAGGCTGAACCTCGCCGCCGAGCGCGCTTTTGACCGCCAGATAAGGGAAGTTGATCCCGGAGAGACAGGAGATATGCAGTCCGCCGGACATCCGGGGATTGATCTCCAGCAGCTTCGGAACCCCGCCGCTGTATTTCATTTGGATATTGAAATTGAAGGGGATGCGGTAAGTCTCGGCCACCCGGGAAGCAATCTCCTCAAGCTCCGGGATGTGCTCCATCAGCCGCAGGCGGCCGCCGGCTTTACGGCGCGGCACAGCCGCGAGCAGCGCTCCCTCCGCATCCGCCAGGCAATCAATACTGTACTCATAGCCCTCCAGCAGCTCCATCACCATCAGGTTCGGAAAGGACTCCACGCTGGCAAGCGTCCGGTAGGCCTCCTCGAAGGAGATCTGCGCCGTAACATGCCCGAACAGCTCCTGTAAGGGACTGCGGCTGTTATTAATAATGCGGAAGCCAAGCCCGCCTTCGGTTTCGGTTGGCTTGAAGCAGACCTGATGGCCTTTGGCAACAAGCTCCTCATAGGCTGCCCGGAACTGCTCCGCTGTACTGACCACATGATAGTCAGGAATCGTCATGATCCCCGTCTGTCTGACATTTTCATAAAATTTGCCCTTATCCATAATCGTCTCCAGCAGGTCTACGTCGCGGCAGACAAGTACCTTCGTGCCGATGGCATCGAACATAGACGCATGCAGGGCAATATCCAGCATATGCAGTCTCGGAATGAAGATATCAATCTCGTTGCGGCGGCAAAAATCAACGCAGAACTGCACATACTCGATCCCTTCGAGCTCCGGCTCCGTTCCCGCAACATCCGCGCCTTGCAGTGACATGTGCCGGATATCGGGGTGGGTGGCGAAGATTTGCACCGGGATACCGTCCTCATTATTGCGGATGAGATTCATATAATGAAAAGCCACGGAAAACCAGCGGTTAAAATATATGTTTACCTTTTTCATTGCGGCCAACTCCCAGTGCCGTTAAATTGTTATAAATCTTCTGCACATATTGCATAATCTCATCCCCGGCAAAAACACCCGACTGCTTCGTAAAGGGATATTCTAATTTTACTAGACCTGCCTGCTGCTCGGCAAATATTTCTCCGTGGCAAGGGGCTATGGCGAAATCAGCACTTGCAAGCAGGCTCTTGTCCAGCAAGGAATCCCCTGAAGCAACCATTGGCTCGGAATGAACCGTACGGCGCACATGAATAATCGCATCGCTTTTGTTCACAGCCTCCGGCACCACATATAGCTTGCGCCCCTGCAAGGACACCCGCCAGCCCAGCCCATGCAAATGCTCAGCCAGACGCGTAATCTCATCCATTGGCAATAAATCACGATAAACCACGAAGGTATAAAATAGACCGTCGCAATAACGCTCGCTGATGATCCATTCCTCCCGAACGACTGACCGCACCAGACTGACCGCTTCTTCCGCCGTTGCAGAACCCCGCTCTACCAGCCTGCCGATGGCTGCCCGCCATTCCTCGTCTATTATCCCATTCACAAGTATGTTTCCACCATTGCTGGTAATCGCATAATCAGGAATAATTGTCTCCTGAAAAAGATTAATTCGTCTATACTGCGCTATAGTGCGTGTAGTTACCGGCATAAAAACAATCTTGGCTGCAAGCTCCTTGAGCAGATCCAGCGCATACTGCGAAATATAAGAGACCGTCTTGCCGTCCACAATCTCGGCCGGGAGGAGACCCGGTGAATCCTCTTGTACGCCAATCGCACCTGGAGAATAGATCAAAGTGCGATCCAGATCGCTGGCATAGATCATTCACTTTCTCCCTTCAGCGGCTTAATGATTCCGCAGCAGGAATAAGTCAGTCCGGGATACACCTCCACCGGAACGCCCCGGTCCTCCGCCAGCAGCAGAATATGGCGTAGATTCGGATTATCTATAGTATCGACGAGAATTTTCCAGGGCACTCTGCGCAGCAGCACACGGGTGGTTTCACCGACTCCGGGCTTGACCAGATTAATATCCTTAATGCCAAACATTTGCTGGATGCTCTCGATATCGCGCAGCCCTTGCCAGGTGATCTCTGGAGGAGCTTCCAGCATTCCTGCCGCGATAGCCTGCGCCTCTTCGATCACTGAAGGATAGTATGGAGTTACCGCATCAATAAACACATTGGAGAGGTCGCTATCCAGCCATTCCTTATAGAATTTTGCCCCGTGGAACTCCTCTGGCCCAATAAGATCATCCCGCAATACGGTGCGGCTCATCAGACCCGATACGGTAGAGTTCAGGCAGGCGCTCGGTATCAAATAATCTTCCCTGGTCCCGAAGGTGCCCGAGCAGTTGCCCGGGTCGGCAAGAACCGCCAGATCATCATTCAGGGAAATGCCGTATTTTCGATAAAAGCTGCTGCAAGCTTCAATTAATACCCGGCGGATGGCTCCCTTGCCCGTCCAACCGTCGATAAATTGCAGCTCCGCAGCCGCGCCATGCTTCTGGAGCATATAGAGAATCGCGTTCTCGTCAATGCCTTTGCCACGGATAATGGAAATGCTGTAATGCGGAAGATCCGCTCCATACCGCTCGGCAATATAGCGTTTGATCAACACGCCAATCGGCGTACCGGCTCTGGCCAGAGATACCAGCACTGTATGATCCAGACCCCGCTTGGCTACGATCATCTCGGAGACAACCGCAACCGCCAGCGCCACCTTTCCGGCAGATTGCCGAAGTGTCTCGTGAAACAGCTCAATATACTGCTCTGTCGGCTGATACTCAACGGGAAGCATTTCCGAATAGTGCACACCGGACTGGATCGCTTCCTCCCGCTCAGCGGTCGCCCGCTCCAGTTGTACATTACTGAGATCCTTAAGCAGGAATGTGACATCGGAAGAGGGATAGCTGCCCAGCGGAACCGGGGGGGGAATTTTTCTGCTCATCATCTCTTCATATCCTGTTCCCTTCATCCGCTCAAGCCTCCATTTCCAGATTCAGCAGCCAGTACAATAAGATGTACCTTGTTCTCTGCCAGCCTTTTCAAAATATCCGTCATCGGCTTAATCCGCTCACGGGGTACATCGCGCTCAAGCAGCACGAAAATATCATCATACTGTCCGGGGTCTACGTTATAGATATAGTTCGTAATTCCGGGATCGCCCGCTGAAGGATAGGCAGCCGCGCTGTGTACACCATAATCCGGACGGCGCTCCGGATGAATCGGGCTGCGGGTGGAAGACTGATAGGACACCCCTTCACCCATTTCCGCCGCAATCCGCATCGGCAGGTACATGAATTCACCCACCCCCAGCACGAGAGTACGGGTTCCTTCACGCAGTTCGCGCAGCTTCGCCGCCACCTGTGTCACTGCCTGATCTATCATCTCGTTATCCTTGGACTCCAGACCGAAGCGTCCGCTGAATTTCACATAAGGCGATGGGTTAATTTCTCCATAAGAATCTGAAGAACTCACCGATAGACGCTCCAGACCATCCTGCACATAAGTCGTGACAACGGGAGCCTCGGCAGCCGAATCCTCATATCCTTTAGCTTCAACCGGATTCAAGTGAGGGGTACCCTTCACTTCAATATTGCCCTGCAGCAAGGATAACGCTCTGATCCGAATACCCAGCTCCTGCTCCAAATCACGATAGGCCTGAATGTTGCCGCTGCTCCGCCAATCGAGAAGGGAGGCCACAACATATTCCTTGCGTGGGAACTTGGACTGGATATCGCGAATCGTATTGATCGCTGTATTGCCGGTCGTAATCTCATCATCCACCAGCACAATCGGTTCATCCCCGGACAACAGCTCAGTCTTCAGCGCATAGCATAAATGATCAACCGCATGGGAATGCTCTTCCTCAAAGCTCACCACCGAAGCAAGCTCGGGTATATCCTCACGGGTAGTATGAATATAGGATGTGCCAGCGGCAAACATGTTGTACATACTGTGGCCCAGGGCAGTCGCGGTCTCAGCAAAGCCGATAAACAGAACAGGCTGCGGAAGCACAAGCTGCGCACTGAGCAAATCATGATACGCCTCCTCCGCATGCTCCGGGTGAATCAGACCGTGAACCGCTTGGTCCAAAAGCTTGTCCAGCAGTTCACCGTCTGCTCCCGCTCCATCCAACTCCTGATAGAGCAGCAGCCCCAGAGCGGCTCCACTGAGCAGCGGGGTGTACGGATTGACGGGGATGTGCTTGCCGAGCACCTTGCTTACGAAGAGGAAGGAGCGTTTTTTATTAATCCGGGCCGCCATAGCGAATAACGCTTCCACCGGCATATGAAAAGGGTTTGCGGTTTCAGTTACCGTCACCCGCAGATTCTCTACAATATTAAACGTGTGAATATTCGTTCTCGGGAAGTAATCCGACAAAATGCTGTTGTTCATGTAGCACCCCGTATATTTGAGATCGTAGTAAAATACGTTTCGCCCAGTTCAAATGCGGCTTTATTTCATTCATCTTGTTAAAATAATCACTTTTGAACACACCGCGGCTGCCATCGTTGCTCTCCACAATCCCCAACGCATCCACATATTCCTCATGCATTACCGTATACATAGCTTGCACGGGTCTGAGGTGGGAAGGATGAATAATCGTTTTACCTACAATTCCATTTTCCTTATCCAAAAGCACCTCACGGAACAATCCGTCCATAGAGCTGGAGATATATTGGTTGCGTATTTCGATGCCATGCTTGCCGTAAGTATCCTCAAAGGGGGTCTGCCGCAGTTGCGGGCGCAATACCCGGTGTCCTTTGTTCGCGAAATATTCCCACACCGGCCCTGATATCACATACCCTTCTTCCACCCGTCCGAACACGTTGATGATATCGGAGATACAGTCGCGGATTGGCGTCAGATCATAAATGCTGATATCCGGACTGCGGCGCAGCCCGAACAGGCTGGAGAAATCCGTCGCTCCGATCCGCACATTCAGCACATAGTCACGGTACTCGGCAAGCAGATCGCGGATAGCAAGCAACGTGTCCAGCCGGCTCTCCCGGTAAATGATCGGGGCGCTCTCCAGAATAGGCATGCCGTACAATACAGGGGCGGAATAGCTGCGGGAGCTGTTGTAATCGGCGATAGCTTCGAAATAGTCCGCGCCGTTCTCCATAGAAAACTTGGGAAAAACAAAGCCGGTCAGCATTGTAATAAAGGTCCCCAGCCGGAAAATAAGCTGCTGCAGCTGCTCCGGATGGCGCACACGTATGAACAGCAGCGGAAGACTGCTTTCCTTATCAGGCTCATTCTCGGTATAAGCGGACAGGAAAGCAAGATGTCTTACAATAGACTCTTCAGCATAGTCAACCTCACCGTCGCCAATCGCATCCTCCAGATCCATAATTACCGTTACGAGTCCCGATCCTCTAAGCTTAATAATATCTTCAGCCACACTGCTGCGGGTAGCCGGCATATACAGGGCGGCTCCGACAGCGTAAGCCAGCAGTTCCTTGGGCGTAGAAGGGTCAAACGAAACAGGCGGAGAGTAGAATAAGGACGTTTCTTGTTCTTTGGTCAGGTAATTAAAGTATCTCAAAGCCTTCCCCCCTTGTCGATTTGCAAAGCACACAAAAAGAATAGCCCCTCCTTATAGAGAGCTGTAGAACCGGCTACGCCGTCCTCTCGGGGACGGCAACCGGCTTTCTCAAATACAAGCAAGGGCCATGCTATAGACCTATACGATTACATCTTGTGCTTCCGCTTCAGTTATACCTTGCGGTTAGCCTCTCTTCTCTTCTTGCCGTTGCTGTACAGAATCGTTCCCACGAAGACCGCAATCAGGATGGTGAAGAATACCACATGCGGCATTTCATAGCCGAAGGCTCCTGCCAGCATCTTACCGGCAATAATGGCGATCAGCAGAAACGCTGTTTGCTCGAGTTCAGGGAATCTGCCAATAAGCTTAAGGAACAGCTGTGCCACACCGCGCATCATCAGCACGCCGAGGATACCGCCCATGAAGAGCACCCAGACCTTATCGCTAAGTCCGAAGGCCGCTACAACACTGTCAATACTGAACGCAATATCCATTAGCTCTACCATCAGCACCGTTCGCCAAAAAGAGGTGCCTTTGTTCTCCGTGTGATCTTCCTCTCCGCCCTTAAACAACCCTTTATAGGCGATATAGAAGAGGTAGAGCGCACCGAGAACCTTGACGAGCGTAAATTTAATCAGGAACGTTCCGAGGCCAATTGCCAGGAATCTGAATAAATACGCACCAAGAATCCCGTAGAACAACGCCTTTTTCTGCTGCTCCTTCGGCAGATGCTTAACCATGACCGCAAGTACGAGCGCATTATCCGCCGAGAGCAGGCCTTCCAACAGAACCAGACTCCCGATGATTCCCCAGCTTACCGGGTCAGAGAGCGTGCCGACAATGTCGCTCCATGAGAAGAAATGCCCGTAATTCTCACTGATACTCCTAAAAAAATCGCTGAACCAGTTCATTCCAATATGCCTCCGGTAAAATAAATTATTTGCTGCCTGCTACCCACTGCAGTCCCCATCCAAAAGCCTGATCCATTTCCCGGTGACCGCTGAAATATTGCACAAGCCGTTCAATGCTGAACGTTTCATTCCCCACATTCCGGATCATGGCAATCGCGCACATGCCCTTGCGGTTGTTATGCTCGTCCAAATTCACGACAATATCAGGCCCGCCTTCCTGAGTGATGGTAACCACGCCATCCGCTTCGGACCAATGGGTAACGCCCTTATAGATAAAAGCAAAAATCAGAACCCGTTCGATTTCGGCAACCTTACTTCCGTTTATACGCAAGTTCTCTCCGGAGGTTACAGAACCGGTCCGGTCATCGCCATCCAGCATCACATAAGGCGGCTGCTCCAAAAGGCCAAAAGCATTGCCAAGCGCCTGAACAACGCCCTTGCGGCCATCCTTCAGCTCATACAGGCAAGCAAGATCCAGATCCACACCGCTCTTACGGCTGAACAGCCCGCCCTGCTTCTGATTCCAGTTAAGGTTAATCCGCACTTCACCAATCCCGGAGGCCGATTTCTTCAGATTGATTGAATCGCCTTTTTTCTTCAATTCAATCTTCTTCAGATTAAGATTCAGCGCTGGAGCGGGTGGTGCTTCCTGCACCTGTGGAGGAGGTGAGGCAGGTATAGACGGCGGCCGGACAACAGGGGGCTCCGGTGCTGGCGGTATCGGGGCTGCTGCCTTCTCCTGCTTCTGCCCCGCAGCCGGCTCGTCAGCCACTTCAATTCCGAAGTTGCCGCAGAGCGCCTTCAGCCCGCCGTCAAAGCCGGCCATAACAGCACTGTACTTCCAATCTCCGCCGTATCTATATAATTCTCCTACTACAACAGCCGTTTCCGCAGAGAAATGATTTCCGAGTTTACACCGCATGATTTCCGAGCCTGTTGCCTGGTCCAGAATCCGGCAATGCGCTTCACTCATTTGCCCGAACATTTGCTTACGGTTTTCGCCGTCATAGAGTGTAAGCGTAAATGCGATTTTCATAACGTCAGAGGGGATTTTATCCAGTTGCACTTCGAAATGCTTGAGGCCCCCGAGGCCATGCCCCGGAACATCCTTATACCGGATGTAGGGTGTAGAAGGATTATTGTAAAAGATCAGATCCTCATCCTTGCTTACTTTGCCTTGAGCTCCTAACAGAAAAGCCGAGGCATCAATTTCCATAGAGGAAGGCGCTTGCCAGGCGATCTCCACAATAAGAGATTTAAGTCCGGGGTTGCCCTTCGTCAGGTCAGTCTTCTGCCCTTTTACTACTTCTGTGCTCATGTTTATGCCACCTTTTTCAAGGGATAAAGGTATAAAAAGGGCAGGATCGGTAAGGATCCCGCCTTTGAAGCTTCTATTGCGCGTCCAGTCCGTAGTTCCTGCACAAGGCACTAAGTCCGCCGGCAAAGCCGCTTCCAATCGCCTGGAATTTCCAATCCGCACCGTTGCGGTAGAATTCACAGAAGACAACAGCAGTTTCTGTCGAGAAATCCTCTCCCAGATCAAAGCGGAGAATTTCACGGTCACTTGATGCATCTACGACACGCACAAATGCGTTGGAGACTTGTCCAAAGTTCTGGATTCGGGCTTCGTAATCATAAATAGTTACCGTAATGCCAATACGCTGGATATGAGCGGGAACCTTGCTGAAATCAACCAGGATCTGCTCATCATCCCCTTCTCCTTCACCAGTACGGTTATCCCCCGTATGGGTTACAGAGCCGGCGCCGCCATTAGGATTATTGTAGAAAACAAAATCATCCTCGCCTTTGGCTTTGCCATCCTCATGGAGCAGGAATGCCGAGGCATCAAGGTCGAAATCCTTGCCGCCGCTATATTTGTTCGTATCCCAGCCGAGTCCCACAACTACCTTCGTCAGACCCGGATTGGTCTTGGTAAGATCAATCCGCTGTCCTTTGGAAAGACTGATCGTCACTGGCAATAACCTTCTTTCATGATTAGTTTCATTTACATCTATTGCAATGCTTATTGCAGGCCGTAATCGCGGGTCAAGCCGGCAAGACCATCCTTGTAGCCGCTGCCGATTGCATTAAATTTCCACTCAGCACCGTTGCGGTACAATTCGCCGACAACTACGCCGGTTTCAATAGAGAAGTCTTCGCCCAGGTCGAAACGGATCAATTCCTCGCTGTTGGCATCATTTACGATACGCACATAAGAGCGGGAGACTTGTCCGAAATTCTGGCTTCTGGCTTCTGCTTCATAGATGGTAATGGTGAATGCCACTTTATCCACATCTGCCGGAATGCTGAGCAGGTCCACCTGAATTTGCTCGTCGTCTCCGTCGCCTTCGCCTGTGCGGTTGTCACCGGTGTGTACAACGGAACCGTTCTCGTTCTGCTTGTTGTTGAAGAAAATGAAGTTGCTCTCTTTATCAACTTTGCCGCTCGCATTGACCAAAAAGACGGAAACGTCCAAGTCAAAATCTTTACCGCCATCATATTTGTTGGTGTCCCAGCCAAGACCTACTGTAATTTTGGACAGGCCTGGATTCGTTTTCGTCAAGTCAATCTTTTGACCTTTGGAAAGATTAATCGCCATGAATAGAAACCTCTTTTCTTATATTGGAATTAGATGTAGCGTTCAGCCAATTGGTTGATATGTGCTGCGTGTGCGCCTTCACCGATGGCGGCGAATTTCCATTCCTCACCATGCCGGTACAGCTCTCCGCAGATTAGCGCCGTAAAGCCTGTGTAGTTATCCGTCAAATTGAACTTGACCAGCTCGCTGTTGCCGGATGCATTAATCACCCGGATGTACGCCGATTTAATCATCCCGAAATCCTGCTTCCGGTTCACGGCATCGTAAATATTGACTACAATAAGAACCTTATGCACATCCCCGGGAATTGCCTTCAGATTCACTTGAATCTGCTCGTCGTCCCCTTCGCCCTCACCCGTCAGGTTGTCCCCCGAGTGAACAACGGAGCTGTTCGCATTCTGCTTGTTGTGAAAGCACACCAGGTTCAGCTTATTGGTCAGTTTGCCATTCTCACCCAGCAGCAATGCCGAGGCATCACAGTCCACGTTGGCCTGCTTCTTGACCCCGAAGAATCCGCGCGCCGGCTCAGCAGGGTCCCAGCCGAGTCCTACAATGACGCTGGACAGTCCGGCATTCCCTTTGGTTAAATCAATTTTTTGACCTTTTACCAGATTAATACCAGCCAAATTCTTGTACCTCCGTTTCCGAAAAGAATCACAGTCTCTTAGTCATACGACACAAAAACAGATACGTTTCATCTTTCATCCGTTTCAGGGAGAAATTCCTTTTTTGCAATTACAGACTGAACTCGCTTGGGCTGAGTCCCAGCACACTGCAGATATTCCGCACAACCGCTTTTTCGTGCTCGTCGAAATCACCGTCAGCCGCACCGATTGCGGAGCATACGCCTACAATCACGCGTCCAATTTCCGGCTTGCCGCTAAATTTGGCGATAGCCTTCAGCGCCTCCTGCTTGCCGATCTCTGGTGAGAACTCGAAATTACTGACATAGAAATTGAACTGGGTAATAACATCTCTCATGTCAAATACCTTCAGCTCATTGCTGAGGTTCATATATCCGGCCATCTTATTCTTTTCGGCTTCCTCAATTTTCCCATCGGCAGCAGCAACCAGGGCGCAGCCCGCTACTACAGCGTGCATGAAATCTTTATTTTTAAATTTCTTCACCTGGTCTGTCAGTCCGTTTTTTGTCGTGTTCAACCAATTTTTAAATGTGCTCATCGTATTCTCCTTCTATCACTATAAATTATGATAAACAAAAGATATCCCCGAGCCTCCTCTCCGTCAATTCGACAGATATTTACTTAATGTTCCATATTCAAACACTTACCCTTCTAATATAACCCATTAAAGCACAAGATTCTACTTTGCCACAATTTCACAGAACTTTGGATAAAAAAGCTTGCGTGCGTTCATGCGACGAATTCCCGAACAGCTGCTCAGGACTACCCTCCTCAACCACCACGCCCTGTTCCATGAACAGTACACGGTCTCCCACCTCGCGGGCGAAACCCATCTCGTGCGTGACCACAACCATAGTCATGCCTTCGCGGGCCAGCTCCTTCATGACTGCCAGCACCTCGCCAACCATTTCGGGATCAAGCGCGGAGGTAGGCTCATCAAACAGCATGATCTTCGGCTCCATCGCCAGCGCCCGGGCGATCGCTACCCGCTGGGCCTGCCCTCCGGACAGCGAGGCCGGATACATCTCCGCCTTGTCCAGCAAGCCGACCTTCTGCAGCAGCTCCAGCGCTTTCTCCCGCGCTCTGTCCTCCGGCCACTTCCGCACCTGGACCGGGGCCAGCATGATGTTCTCGATCACTTTTTTGTGCGGAAACAGGTTGAACTGCTGAAATACCATGCCAAGCTCGGTACGGATATCATTAATCCTTGTGCTTTTGGCCATCAAGGAAGTGCCGTCAATGATTATGTCACCCTCTTGCGGCTGCTCCAGCAAATTCAGGCAGCGCAGAAAGGTCGATTTGCCTGAACCCGAAGGTCCGATCACCACCACAACCTCCCTGCTGCGAATATCAACGTTAATGTCGGTCAGCACCTTATGGGCTCCGAATGATTTATGCAGGTGTCTAACTGAGATAATTGGCTCCATATGAGGCTACACCTTCCGTTCGATATAATTCAGCAGCTTGCTGAGGGAATAGGTAAGAATGAAATAGATAAATGCAGCCGTCAAATACGGCTCCCAAATCCGCAAATACTGCCCTTTCATCGTGTTGCTCCAGTACATAATCTCCGGTGCGGCAATCAGCGCCAGCAGCGAGGAGTCTTTTACCAGGACGATAAATTCATTCCCAAACGCGGGGATCATCCGCTTGATGGCCTGCGGCAGAATAATAAAACGCATCGCCTGAAATTTCGTCATTCCAAGCGATACTGCGGCTTCCCGCTGACCCGGATCAATCGACTGAATCCCGGCGCGGAAAATCTCGGCGGAGTAAGCGGCTGAGTTCAGCGACAGAGCTACAAATGAAGTCAAGAACACATTGGTAGTGCCGTAAAAGGCCGGAATTACCCCGAAGTGCACGATCAGGATTTGCACATAAAGCGGCGTCCCCCGGAAGAAATTGATATACGAATGAAACGGCCAGCGGAAATACGCCTTCGGAGCCATTTTGCCAAAGCCGATGCCTAGCCCCAGTATGGAGCCGAAGATAATTGAGACAATAGATACACCAATCGTAAATGCCGTTCCCTTTAGCAGCACCGGTAAATAATGAGCGATGATGTCAAATCTGAAATCCATAGAATTCTTCCCTTCTCTTCTGTCTCAATAAAAAAAGAAGCACGCGCAATAGCAATCATTACGCATGCTTAGTTGTTCGTCCGCTTACTTCGCGTTCAAGAGGGCCCCGGTATCCGGCTCTTCACCGAACCAGTTTTTGTAGATTTCAGCATATTTGCCGTTCTGAATAATCTTCTTGATCGCCGGGTCCAGCTTGGCTTTCCATTTACTGCCCTTAGGATACAGAATGCCGTAATATTCGGAACCAAAGTTCTCTTTGTCGATGATCCCGGTCAGCTTCTCTTTCGGATTGTTCTTGATATATTCGTTGATGATGGCGATATCGGCCACTACCGCATCCGCCCCGCCCTTGTTCAGCTCCAGCAGAGCTACCGCATTGCTGTCAAAACGTTTCAGGTTCGCGTTATCGACACCCATAATCCCGCTCATCAATTCATCCGCCGTAGTCGCCGCCTGCACTGCAACCTTCTTGCCCTTCAGATCAAGCGCACTCTTAATATCGCTGCCTTCTTTAACCATAATCATATTGGTGGATTCAAAATAAGGGATGGAGAAATCATAGGTTTCCTTGCGTTCGTCCGTAATGGATACCGAGGATAATCCGGCTTGGTATTCCGTGCCTTGCTTGACACTTGTCAGCATCGTATCCCAGCCTGTGTTGGTCACAGTGTAATCAATCCCGGCTTCTTCCATAACCGCCTTGATGAAATCAATGTCAAAGCCCTTGATGGTGTCCGTATCCATGTACTCCATTGGTGCATAACTCGCGTCACTGGCGAACTTGATGGTCTCACCGCCGGCATTCTTGTCAGAGCCACAGCCAGCCATTGCCAAGACTACAAATGACATCAAAGCTAACACTGACAACTTCTTCCCGATCCCCATTTTCCCCTCCCCCTACTTATTTGTAAAATAACTTAAGGAGATTTTATCAGAATAAAGTAGTGGTGACAATTAACTTTTCTCATTAATGTAATATTACGTAACATAATATCGTTGTATTGTAACATTTCCTGCTCTTTATTCGCACAAAAAAAGCACTGCCGGGAAAAACTCTTCCCTGACAGTGCCTTTTGGCTGTGTTCCTGCTGTATTATTGTTCCTTAAAACGTCAGATCTCCGTCATAGGAGGCAATCATCCGGTACAGCTCCGGCCGCCGGTCGCGGAAAATCCCCCACTCGATCCGTCCCACTTCAAGCGCGTCCAGATCAAATTCGCTGACCAGCACCGTCTGCTCATCCCGTCCGGCTTCGACAATCTTGTTGCCCTGCGGGCCGGCAATAAACGAGGAGCCGTAGAAGTTAATGCTGGAGTCCTCGTCGATTTCCTCGCCGATCCGGTTAGAGGCCACGACAGGAATAAGATTCGCCGCCGCATGTCCAAGCATGCAGGTCTGCCAGTGGTCCTTAGAGTCAATCGAGCCGTCCTGCGGCTCCGAGCCGATGGCGGTCGGGTAGAACAAAATCTCTGCGCCCATCAGGCTCATTACGCGGGCAGCCTCAGGATACCATTGATCCCAGCAGACGCCGACGCCGATTTTGGCATAGCAGGTGTTCCATACCTTGAAGCCGGTATCTCCCGGGTTGAAGTAGAATTTCTCCTCATAGCCCGGACCGTCGGGAATATGGCTTTTGCGGTATTTGCCCAGCACCGTTCCATCGGCATCAATCACGGCCAGCGAGTTGTAACGGGCATAGTTTTTTTTCTCATAAAAGCTGATCGGCAGCACTACCTGCAGCTCCTTGGCTACCGCTTTGAAATGATTCACCGCTTTGTTGTGCTCAAGCTCGGTGGCATAGACGTAATAATCGGATTTCTCCTTCTGGCAGAAATACGGAGTCTCGAACAGCTCCTGCAGCAGAATAATCTGCGCGCCCTGGGCTGCAGCCTCTCTCACCAGCGTGTCGGCCTTGCGGATATTCTCATCAATGTCGCCGGAGCAGCTCATTTGCGTCGCGGCTACTTTTACTTTTCTCAAGATTCTGTCCTCCTTCAAGAATTAGCTGACTTCCCCCGCAGGCATCTGCTGGGTGGTGCAATGCACGTTTCCGCCTTCGCCGATGACGGCCATCCCGTTCACCGTGCGGATTCTGCGGTCCGGGAACAGCTCAGCAAGCTTCTGCTCGGCAAGCCGGTCCGTCTCTGCGGCCGTACCGCCGAACACCGGCAGAATAATGCCGCCGTTCACGAAATAAAAGTTCAAATAACTGAGCGTCAGACGGCTGTCCTCCACATCCCTGCGCGGGGGCTGCTGAATTCGGACAATCTCCAGCTTCCGTCCTTTGGCATCCACGGCTTTCTCCAGAATCTGCAGATTCTCTTGGGTAATTCCGTAGTTCTCATCCTGCGGGTCGTCGCAGACCTGAATGATCACCTTGCCCGGTGCGGCGAAGCAGGCGATATTGTCCACATGGCCATCGGTTTCATCTCCGCTGAGGCCGCGCTTCAGCCAAATGATAGCTTCTGTACCTGTATATTTACGCACGTATTCTTCAATTTCTTCCCGTCCCAGCTCCGGGTTGCGGTTCTTGTTCAGCAGACATTCCTCTGTGGTCAGGAGCGTGCCTTCCCCATCGGTATGAATCGAGCCGCCTTCCATGACAAGGGGGGCATCGAAGCGCTTGATCTGCACCTGCTCCAGAATCTGCGGAGCCACCTCATCGTCGAGATCCCACGGCGAGTATTTGCCGCCCCAGGCATTGAACTTCCAGTTCACGCCCGCAAGTGTTCCATCCTGGCCCTTAACAAAGGTAGGACCGTTATCGCGCAGCCAGGCATCATTATGCCGGATTGGCAGCAGCGTAACATTATCCCCGAGAGCGAGTGCCTCCACTTGCTCCAGTTCGTCGGGATTCACCACTACGCTTACAGGCTCAAACTCGGCAATAGCCCGGATAATCTCGGCATAGCCTGCGCTTACAGCTTCATAATTCTCCGGGAAAACCATGGAAGCCTGGACCGGCCAGGAAATAAAAGTGCGCTCATGCGCGTTCCACTCCGCCGGCATTGTATAGTTCAAATCTTTAGGATACATTCGTTAGCTACCTCTACTCGTATATTTTGGAGCCTGCCACAACCCTCCAAGCCCCTTACCCATCATACAATAATATAGGGATGCGCTCAATTGCCGTATGCTGAAAATCCCCCTGGGAAAATCCAGGGGGATCGGGGCAGGATTGTATTTTACAGCTTGATCTGTTTCACTACATTTCCGGCGAAATCCTTAATGATGAACTCGCCGTTGTCTAGGATTCCATAGGAATTGGGATTGTTCTCTTTCGGTAGCGAGATCGAGCCGGGATTCAGCACGGTAATGCCGTCTTTGACCTCAGCCACCGGAAGATGCGTATGTCCCTGGATAAAGACATTCCCCGGCGCGAGCGGTGGCAGATTGTCGATGCTGAAGCCATGCCCGTGAGTGGCATAAATCTTCCGGCCTTCATGAAGAATCAGCACATAATCGCCCATCATTGGAAACTGCAGCAGCATCTGGTCTACCTCGGCATCGCAATTTCCGCGCACTGCCACTAGCGATTTGCCATAGGCATTCAGCCTGTCGGCGACTCCCTGCGGGTTGTAACCGTCAGGCAGCGGATTTCTGGGCCCGTGGTACAAAAAGTCTCCCAGCACAACAAGCGTATGCGGCTGCTCCTCCTCCGCTTTTATCAAAGCCTGCTCCAGCCAATGCAGTGATCCGTGAATATCAGAAATGAACATCAGTTTCATATCTCATTCTCCTTTTCTCTTGATATAAGCTGAACTAAGTAACATCATTCCAGGTTTTATTCGTAACTGCGGTGAATGTTTGGACTTCCGGCCGCTGTTGTCTACAGATTTCTTGATTTATACCGCTTCGGCGGATGAAATCCGTAGACAAAGGCGGACGCTACCGCTCCTACAGTTCCAAACTTCACCTCCGTTACTCTGACCTTTCTATGGTTATTTAGTTCAACCCATACATTCTTCTGTCTGTCCTATGTATCTATTTATCTTAACTCGCCGGGGGCTGGAAACGCAAAGTGGACGCCCTGAGGGGCGTCCGTGCTATGCGCTTATATCGGCATGACTTACGGCAGATTCGATGAACCCATCAGGAAGCGGTCCACTTCGCGGGCTGCCTGCCGGCCTTCGTTGATCGCCCATACTACAAGGCTCTGTCCGCGCCGCATATCTCCAGCGGCGAATACGCCTTCGACATTGGTAGCCTGTGCTCCGAATTCTGCCTTGGCGTTGGAGCGCTCGTCACGCTCTACTCCAAGCTGGTTCAGCACCGTTTCTTCCGGTCCGGTGAAGCCCAGAGCCAGCAGCACAAGCTGCGCCTTGATCACTTCTTCACTTCCTGGAACTTCAACCGGAACCATGCGGCCCTGCTCATTCCGGGTCCATTCAATGCGCACAGTGTGCAGCTCCTGCACATGTCCGCCATCGTCCCCGACAAAGCGCTTCGTATTCACAAGGTAACGGCGCGGATCTTCCTTATATAACGCTGCCGCTTCCTGCTGGCCGTAATCGACCTTCAGCACCTTCGGCCATTCCGGCCAAGGGTTGCCCGCCTGGCGGGTAAGCGGGGACTGCGGCATAATCTCCAATTGGATTACGCTGCGGCAGCCGTGGCGGATGGAGGTCGCTACACAGTCGGTGCCTGTGTCCCCGCCGCCGATTACGACAACATCCTTGCCGGCCGCAGAGAGGTATTCCCCGTCCGCAAGGCCGGAATCCAGCAGGCTCTTAGTATTCAGCGTCAGGAATTCCATCGCCTGATGAATGCCACGCAGCTCGCGCCCTTCAATCGCAAGATCGCGCGCCTGCGTAGAGCCGCCGCAGAGCACTACTGCATCATGGTCATCCTTCAGTTGCGACGCAGTAATATCCGTGCCGATCTCGGTCCGGGTAACAAAGCTGACCCCTTCCGCCGCCAGCAGATCCACACGGCGCTGTACGGTCTTTTTGTCCAGCTTCATGTTCGGAATTCCATAAGTCAGCAGACCGCCGATCCGGTCGGCCCGTTCATAGACAGTTACACTGTGTCCGGCTTTGTTAAGCTGGGCGGCACAGGCAAGTCCCGCAGGACCGGAGCCGACTACGGCAACCTTCTTGCCCGTACGGCTCAGCGGCGGCTCGGGAACAATCCAGCCCTCGGCAAATCCTCTGTCTACAATAGCCTTCTCAATAGACTTGATTGTTACCGGCTTGCCGTTCATTCCCACCGTACAAGAGCCTTCGCACGGCGCAGGGCAGACCCGTCCGGTAAACTCCGGAAAATTATTAGTTTTGTGGAGCCGCTTCAGAGCAACCTCCCAGTTGCCGCGGTATACCATATCGTTCCATTCAGGAATTAGATTGTGCAGCGGACAGCCCGAGGCCATCCCGGAGAGCAGACGTCCTACGTGGCAGAATGGCGTTCCGCAATCCATGCAGCGCGCCCCTTGCTCCCGCAGCTTCTCCTCATCCATTGGCTGTGAAAATTCATTCCAGTTCTTGATCCGTTCTAGCGGCTCACATTCTGTAGGAGTCTGCCGCTGATACTCCAGAAATCCTGTTGCTTTACCCATACCTGTCATCCTCCGAGTCTCTCTGATTGGCCGCCGAAAAAGATCAAGGGCGGCATTCTTGCCCCATTCGGCTCCAAAAAGACAGTTACTCTCTGTCACCGACTGATTATTTGTCACTGTAAAGCAGCAAAGCAAAAGGCTATAAAGAGGCGGATTTCCGCCTGAAATGATTTTATATTATCATCTATACTCTATAGCCTAAATGAGTAATGTCACATTTTTTAAATAAAATTTCGGGGATGGGCAGAGCCGGTCTGAAGCATTATTTCGCCTTATTTCTTTTCCTTAGAGAACTCGCCTTCCCCAAGCAAGAAGCTGTAGCTTTCTTTGACGCTCCCGTAGTAGATGAACAGGAAGACTGCCAAAGCAACTAACGCAAGCAAGATAACTACACCATAAGCAGTATTGTTGTCATTGAACACAGACCATGCAATAACTGGAACCGGGCTTAACACACATAAGCATACGCCCATCACCAGAGACAGGTTGTACGTAGAGGCATATGCGCCGCTGCGCTGCTGGATCTCGGTCTGCAACTCATACGGCAGGTCGAAGCCTTTACGCAAATATTTATATTTCTCCAGCATCGTGCCGCTGAAAATAAACATTCCAACCGCCAAAGCCACCAGTATAAGCAATATAACCACACCAAGGATTGAAGCAGTATCTTCAATAATGATCCCTCTGAGAAAACCGAACTCTGCCAGAGAGTGCAGCAAGATCAGCAATGCGGCACCGCCAATGCACAGCATCACACCAAGCCCCACCAAGAAGCCTGATTTCTTTTTGGCAGCCATATAGCCCCAGGTATCCTCAGGAGCAAGCAGGGGAAGTGGAGGATACGGAGGAAGCGGGCTTTCTGCGCCTTCGACCTGAATATCCAGCTCAGCAATCAATTCATCAATATTGCCGAACTCGGAGATCACGATGCCTATGGCTTCATTTTCGGTTTTGCCCTCCTGCTTCAGTTCATAATATTTCTCTTCCATGCTCGCCAGCAGATCCTGCTTAAGTCCCTGCATTTGTGCAGTCTTAGGCAGAACGGCAAACATATTGTTTAAATACCCGATGATTGTATCCATCTTATCACAGCTCCTTGATAAATTTGTTTACAACTTCTTGCGTAATAAGCCACTCCGCACATTTCTCTTGGTAGTAGGCCAGCCCCTCCAGAGTAATACGGTAGTATGTACGGCGTTTCCCCTGAGTCTCATCTTTATAAAAAGAGCAGATATACCCATTCTTCTCCAGCCGGGCGAACGCGGAGTAGAGGGTGGTCTCTTTCATAATATATTTCTCATCCGACAGCCTTCTGATATTCTTCGATATTTCGTAGCCGTAGGACTCGCCGTTCAGGAGCATATATAGAATAAAAGTATCGTTGTATCCGCGAATCACATCACTGCTGATCAATAATATCCCTCCTTACTTCATCTGTCGTACTACTTCTGTCGTAGTAAATTGTATTGTAGCATGATTACTACGATAGGTGAAGTATTTTTTTAGAAAAAAGTTCCTTTTTTTCGCGCAAAAAAAGACCGTCCTTCAGGCAGAAGGCTCTACCCGCAAGACAGTCCAATTATTGACTTACCCTCATCTTTTCTGCGTTAATCCGGCTAAGCTTGAATCGCCAGCACCACCATACCGATGCCCTGAACCGTCAGCCGTCCATCTGCTTCCATTAACGCCAGCTCTTCACCCAGCAGCGGCTTCCATGCTCCTAGCGGAGGCAGCTTAAGCGTTGATCCAGACAGATTAGAGTTGTATACCACGTACAGATGCTCGGCTGAATCGCCTCCGGCATGGCCGCGCAGGGTATATGCGAGCGCGCCGGCCGGAGCCTTCTCGAAGATCAGGTTCGCACGGATTTCCTCCGCGCTGTGCATGCGGAAGGCCGGATGCGCCCGGCGGAGGGCGATCAGCCTTTTCATGTAAGCTACATCATCCGCATGCCCGGCACAGCGCTCCCAATCGAGCCAATTGATCTCAGTCTTTGATTTGAAGCTGTTCTCCACACCGTTCTTAGTACGCATAAACTCTTGTCCTGCATGAAGGAAAGGAATTCCCTGGCTCGTCAGCACCATCGCCGAAGCCAAGCGGTGCATCGCTCTTCGCTGTTTGTCGCTTTGTCCCGGGGAGGACAGGACGATTTTATCCCATAAGGTATGGTTATCATGGCATTCCACATAGTTCACGCACTGCTGCGGCTCATCGGCGAATTGGCCGCTGGTCTGTCCGTACACCACTCCCCCGGTAATGCCTGTCTTGACCCACGGCTCCAGGCCTGATCCTCCGCCAACAAACCCCGGCTCCTCAAAGCGGAAAATATTGCCCTTCACCGCATCGCGGAAGCCGTCGTTGAACTGCCCGATCCCCGGCAGCACATCTGCGTTGCTCTGATTGGCAAGCCTTTCCGGTGCAAGCTCCGTCTCCATAATCCAGCCCTCGCCGATGGTTATTATCGAGGAGTCAAGCTCATCCAGACGGCGGCGGATTTCCGCCATCGTATCCACATCCATAAGCCCCATTAAGTCAAAACGGAAGCCGTCGAGATGATATTCCTTGGCCCAGTAAAGCACCGAATCCACAATGAAGCGGGACATCATCAGACGCTCGGTGGCAGTGTCATTGCCGCAGCCGGAGCCGTTGGACAGGCTGCCGTCCCGCTTATAGCGGAGATAATAGCCGGGAACCAGCTTGGTGAAATTAACGCGGTAACCGTCATACACATGATTGTAGACAACATCCATGATCACGCGCAGGCCGCGGTCATGCAGCGCTTGAATCATTGTCTTCAGCTCTGTGATACGTACTCCCGGGATGAATGGATCAGTAGCATAAGAACCCTCCGGCGCATTGTAATTCTTCGGATCGTAACCCCAGTTATACTGGGGCTGGTCCAGCCTGGTCTCATCCACACTCTCAGTCGCATAGTCGTAAACAGGCATCAGTTGAACATGCGTCACCCTAAGATCAGCAATATGATCGAGTCCGGTCAGAATTCCTCCCGGACCGCGCGTTCCTTCTTCAGCCAGGCCGAGGAACTGGCCTTTGTGGGCAATTCCGCTGGCTGGATGCATGGACAAATCACGCAGATGAAGCTCATAGATAACTGCATCCACAGGATTGCCGAAAGGCGGCTTATCCCCGGTCCACCGCTCGGGATCGGTCTTGCGCAGATCAATAATTGCGGCCCTGTCCCCATTCACTCCAACAGCCCGCGCATATGGATCAGCCGCCTCATTCCACTGATCCTCAATTCGCACACGGTACGTGTAGAGTTTTCCTTCCAAATCACCCGGAATCGTCAGTCTCCAGGTCCCCCGGACATCACGGACCATCGGCAAGCGGCGTCCTTCAGCCTGCTGCCACGAATCATAGAGCACAACCTCCGCCTCCAGAGCGGTCGGCGCCCATAGACAAAATGCAGAAGAAGCAGGTGTATAAATAATGCCCAGATCATCGCCGTCATAGCTGAACAGCTCATCAAAATCCTGCTCGAATACAGAGATGCCATTTGTAGCCGCAGGATCGCCATAATAAATGGGTTCTTCCATTTCCCTTTGTACAGACAACGCAATCGGTCTCCTTTACCCTTTAATAATTGGATATTATAACCTTATTCCCGGGTTTGTGCAAACGTTTGAATTGTACTAGACTCGTGGTATTTCAGGTACTTCAGCTATATTCAGCGCTACCATCGTGATAATTTCCTGATTGAGCTGATAAGGGATACGGCGTTCTCTCCCGGGGGTGAAGCCTCCGTTGTTATGGCGTATTCCATTGTCTTGGACAATAAGCACCGGCCCGGTCTCTTTATCTGTCTCATCATAACCGATGCCCAGCACCCAATGATAATCATAGGCATACCTTTCCCGCCACCGGAAGCTGAACCATTTGTCGAATTTGACTGCTACGGGACGTGCCGCATCAATTTCGGCCTTATACCTCTCCATCCCGTTAAAAGCGGATACCTGAACCGGCTTATGCCTGCGTTCTTCATACGGAAGAGCTGCCTTGAGGTAAGCCTCCACTCCCCGGGTAAAGCTGCGTACACTCATGCCCCAAGGAGCTCCGCCATGATGGCTGTATATATAATTAATATGCGCTGCCTTGGAGTCAAAATGACCCGTGCCCGGGATAAGCCCCCGGCCTTTATGCGTATGCCAATACTCCATTAATGCTGCCATAGTTGCCGGTCCGCAAGCGGAGCCTGGAGAGGATACGCCCGGTTCCCACTGCGTGTACGGCTCCACCTTCAACTGATGCTTAGACTGTATCGTTCTCATGAGGGTATTAACCAAGCCTCCTTCAGCGTGATCCGGCACTGCTCCAGACTCTTCTGTGTCCTGTGATCACAGTATACGACAAGAGACGGAGGGAAAGAAAATGAACAAGCCTTTTCCAACAAAAAAATTAAAATGAAAATATTGACTTATATAGGAAGGATCATCTATAGTTTAAATAAATATTTTATTCGTGACCTGTTACGACGGAAGCACCCGTAATAAAGGCTTATTTGCCTTTACTGCGGGTGCTTTTTTTGTTGTCTTCAGCGCTGCGGATAACAGAAGGAGGAGAATAATGAATATACTTAAGACCGCTGCGCTGACACTGCTGTCGCTGCTGTTCATACTGCCGCTGTCGGCCGTTCCTGCAGGAGCTTCCGGGACGGAGCTGACCCCTTCTATTCAGGCCGCTTTTGAGCTGACCGCCGCAGTCGCGGATTCTTCCGCAAGAGCAAACCTGAAGAGCCAGTACAGTGATCTAGCGGCCTTGTCAGCGCAATACGACAGCAGAGAAGAGCAGCTCCGCAAGCTTCATGACAGCAACGCACAGTCACTCCTTGTGGTGAAGGAACAGATCAAGACCATCGATCAGGCCACCGTGACCAAGCTTACCGCTGTCGTTGCCAGCACCAAGAGCCGCTATCAGCCGCTTTTTGATCAATACAGTGCGCTTAATAACCGCATCTCCCTGCTTAAAGGCATGAAGGACAAGACACTGAATTCCGTACTGCGGACCCAGGCAGATGCAATGAAAATTCTCGTCCAGCTCGCACGGCAGGATATCCGCGACAAAGAGGCGCAGCTTAAGGCCGCCAGGGATGCCCGGACTAAGAAGATGGCTGCAGTACGCAAGACATTGGCCGGGATTGAAAGTCCGCAGGCGGCAATCAAATCCCAGAAAAGTGTGGTCTCTGCCCTGAACAAGCGATTGTCTGCAGATTGGAGCGGCTTCAAAACCGCCATCCGCAAGAAGAATCCTGTCCTGGCCGGACCGTCCTTGTCTGCACTTGTCTCCGGCCACCGGCAAATTGCGGCCAGCAAGCAAAAGCTCATTGAGCTTGAACAAAAGGTTGCCGGGATCATCGCTGCCTCCGCAAAGCAAATCGCCGCCTGATTCCACTAGCGGCTGTGTCTTCCGCCTGCCGGCTGGCATATGGTAGGTAAAGAGCAGATCAAGCGGACGGAGGAGGCTTATGCCATGCATATCTGTATTGTTGCGCCGGAGAAGTTCCCGGTGCCGGGAGACGGCTCAGTGGAAATCTGCATTTGGGCAATTGCCCGAAAGCTGGCCCGCCAGCATAAGGTCACTGTATTGAGCAGAAAGTCACCCGGACTGCCTGAATCCGCAGAAGTAGAGCAGGTACGTATCATCCGTCTGTCTTCAGGCAGTCCTGCGCGTTATCTCGCCTCCGTTCTGGGCTTTCTGGAAGAAGAGCGCTTCGATGTGATTCAGGTGGATAACCGCCCGCTGCTGATGGCCGCCCTAAAGCGGCGGCATCCGCACACGCCCGTGCTCCTGTTCCTCCACTCCCTGACCTTTGTCCCGGCGGACTCCAGAATCGCCCGCAGCTTGACCAAAGCGGATCTTATTGCCGCCAACAGCCGCTCTTTGCAGCAACGGCTCTCCCGGCGGTTCTCCGGCCTGAGCAAGCGCATTCGCATTGTGCCGCTGGGCGCCGACCTGACCCGCTTCTCCCCCCTGGAGACTTCGGAGAAGCTGCATATCCGCAGCTTGTGCCAGCTTCCTCCTGTGTTCACCGTACTTTTCGTCGGCAGGGTGATTCCCCGCAAGGGGGTCCCCGTGCTGATTAGAGCTGTGCGCCTGTTGAACACAAAATTACCGGCCCAGTTGGTAATTGCAGGCGACGGCAAACCGCCGTATATCCGGCGGCTTAAGCTATTGGCGCGCCGGCTGGGGGTTTCCGTGTTTTTTACGGGAAACATTGCCCACGAAGAGATTCACCGCCTGTATCAGGCCGCCGACTGCTTCGTCTGCCCGTCCCAAAGACATGAATCCTTCGGGCTGGTGAACGTGGAGGCGATGGCCTCCGGTCTGCCGGTCATCGCCTCTAATATTGGCGGCATCCGGGAGATCATTGTATCCGGCCACAACGGATATTTGGTGGATCGTTACCGTGAGGCGGCACTCTTCGCCAGACGTCTGTTGCAGCTTGGCCGCGAACCGCAGCGCGCAGCCGGGATCGGACTGCAGGGGCGCAGCGATGCGCTGCAGACCTTCGGGTGGGAGCATACGGCGGCGGCGCTGGAGGAGCTGTACCGTTCTCTTTTGCCGCAATCGCAATAGCAGGTAGTTGTTCCTCCTTCAGCCGCCTCCCTGCTATGCGACAATCTGTAACAAGGAATTTGTGATTCTTATCGCTGGATACAGCCACAGTTAAGCTTATACTCGAAATGTAAGCGTTGCCATAAACAAATGTATTGCTGTAATGCCACCAAGACCTTGGCAACCCCCTACACACATAATTCGCTGTAGAAAGGGTGCATCATTATGTTAATGATCAAAGCTATAGTCAGACCCGAGAAAGCGGATGAAGTCATGGCTGAGTTGCTCCTCGCCGGCTTCCCCTCCATCAGCAAAATGGATCTGCTCGGCCGCGGGAAGCAAAGAGGGATTCAGGTGGGAACCAATCACTACAACCAAATTTCCAAGAAGCTGCTGATGATTGTCATCAACGATGATGAGAAGGATGATGTGATCAGCATTATTATGAGAACGGCAAGAACCGGTGAGCAGGGGTCGTTCGGCGACGGTAAAATATTCGTGCTGCCTGTACAGGAAGCCCACACAATCAGCAACGGCAAAAATCAATTATAAGCTCGCACTGCAAATAATAATAAAGAGGCAGCAAGTTGCCTGCCCGGATACAGGATTCCTGTCCAGCGGTGCAGCTTGCTGCCTCTTCATGTTCTAATCAATCTTCAAAACATCTGAATAACGGTAAGCACAAGCCCCACGACAAAGCCGCATACCGCACCGTTGACCCGAATCCACTGCAGATCCTTGCCCACCTTCTCCTCCAGCATCTTCACGAGACTGGCATCATCCATCTGATCCAGATTCTCCTTAACCAGAAGTCCCAGCCGGTAGTGGTTAGCCTCTACGAAGGCGATTAAGGACGCGCGAATCCGCTCCTCCCAGCCCTGAATCCATTGCTGCTCCTTGGCGACACGGCGGGTCAGCTTGGCATATAACCCAAACAGCTTGCGTCCGCCAGCAGCCCGCTCCTCTTCCAGCAGACTAGCGGCCTTGCCGCGCAAATGCTCAAGCTGCTCCTGCAGAATTGCTGTGACGGCCTCGCCCTGCAGCTCGTTCAGCGCCCACTCTTTAATTTTGGCAATCCGTGCCTCGTCATTCACCAGCTGGAAGATGGCGACGCGGATTTCCCGGATAATCTCATCGCGGTACGGGCTGTCCTCTTCGCGGAAATCGCGGATGCCGGACTGCAGCATGCCCTGCAGCATTTCCCCCAGCATATCGGCATCCACAAATCCGACAAAAGCTTGAAAAGCCATACCCTTGAGTCCACCGAGCTTCACCTCGGACAGCTTCTCGCTGGCGATCTTGCCGAGCATGGCACGTGTGGCGGGACGGGCGGCCCAGCCGGAGATCCCTTCGAGCGCATAATCCAGAGCGGCGAGATCCTTGCCGTCGTTCATAAGCCTGGTGGTAATTTTATCAGCGGTAACCCCTAGCTCAGCTTCGCGGATATAGTCGGCCACAGCCGACTGAAGATACGGAACAGCCTGATCTACCGGAAGCTTCCGTACGAAGCCGCTAAGCTGCTCCAGCAGCTCGGCCCGCACTTTTTTTCTGGCGAACAGCCGGGTCAGCATCTTGCCGCCCAGTGATACAATGCGGACTTTGCGCAGCTTGTTCTCGATACTCGCCTTGTTCAGCAGCTCATTTTCCATCGCGGAAATCAATGACTGAATAATTTTATCCCGATTCTTCAGCAGCAGAGAGGTATGAGGAATCGGCAGACCGAGCGGGTGGCGGAACAGCGCAGTAACCGCGAACCAGTCGGCAATCCCCCCTACAAGCCCGGCTTCAAAGCCGCCCCTAAGCAGCACAACCGCCAAATTTTCCGGCAAAAACAGTGTAATCAGAAAACCGCAGGCCATCACAGCCAGCGAGATTGTGGCTAAATTCCTGGATTTCATTCGTTGTTCCCCCTTGCTTAATAACGTGAGACCATAATCCAATATAATCAGTACTTCAAGCCTACCTCTCATTGTACCACGACTGAACTCCTTTCTGAAAATCGCCCGCACCTTTGTCCCGCCGGGGCAAAAGTCCCTTTCATGAAAATGGATTTTTAACTTTCAGAGATAAAATGATAAAATACAGACAACTCTAGTACAGGAAAAGGAGAACAACAACATGCTGATCGCACTGGATATGGACGGAACGCTGCTGAATGAGGAAGGCATCATTAGCCCGGAGAACCGCGAGGCCATCGTGCACGCCCAAAGCCTGGGCCACATTGTTATGATCGCTACCGGACGCTCGTATATGGACGCTGAACGGCAGCTGCGGCTCGCGGATCTGGAATGCCCGGTGGTCAGTCTGAACGGCGCGGCTGTTATACTGCCGGACCGTACACTGGCGGGAAGCACACCGCTGGACAAGGAGGACATTATTCCCGCCATGCGCTGGATGAATGAAATTCCTGAATTGTATTATGAAGTATACACACAAGATACCGTGTATGTTGAGCTCGACAAACGGGTATATCTGGAGAAGCTTGCGACGCTTAAGGATGAGGAGGTCCCGGAAGATCTGCGCTGGCTGCTAAAGGCAATAGTGGGCAAACAGTTCCGGCAGGCTGCGGTAACCTATGTAGATAAGATGGAGGAGGTCTGGAGCAAGGAGGAGAACGTGATCTATAAAACGTTGGCTTTTTCTCTGAATCTGGATCTGCTGAAGGAAGCCTCTACGCGATTTGCAGCGATTCCCGGGCTGATCATTACCGCTTCACATGAGAATAATATTGAAATTAACCATAAGGATGCCAATAAAGGTGCTGGTGTCGGTATGCTGGCGGCGTATTACGGCATCCCTGCGGAGCAAGTGGCGGTCATGGGCGACAGCTACAATGATCTGCCGATGTTCGAGATGGCCGGCTACAGAATTGCCATGGAGAATGCCGCACCGATTCTCAAGGAAACGGCCGACTTTGTTACGCGGAGCAATGCGGAGAATGGTGTGGCTGTGGGGATAAGACATCTTTTGGAGAGGAAATAGTTCAAGCAGTTCAGCGGCGTCCGGTGCGGCGGCGGCCGATGTAATAGATTCCGCCTAAATTTACTGCCAAGCAAACAAGGACAGCTACTTTTTCAGCCGCTGTCAGAGCATCAAGTATGGGAATAAACACGTGATCCCTCCAAATCTCTTTACGATGGGTAACCTGCCGCAATCAGCAGATATTTATTTTTATACAAATTAATGCTTTGTGTAATATTTTAGAACAAACTGTCAAAAAAATGAATATGAAATATATCGCGCGCAGCTTGAAATGCTGACAAACTATTGAAATTCCGCTTGTCTTATTTAAGTTTGAATGTTTTTACGATTTTGGGGACATCGTCATTTACCATACTTGAGAGTATGCGAATGGGTCTGCCGTATTTTTTATAATCGTAGTCATACCCCGTTTTATCGAGAAACTCTTCAGGAAGCTCTTCAGGAACCGTATAGGCAAAAATCCGCCCATTGCGCGCAGCCAGCCGAATGATGGGAGATTCATCGTACCCCTGATCACGCCACTGCTTCAGAGTCATGTGGTACACAAGAAAAGTGAGCGCCGATTCGTACACCTTGCCTTTATACTTAAAGAGGAAAAAAACGCCGTATTCCGCATCGCTCAGCCGTGTTCTTTTTTTGATGACAGTGTAGCATTTCCACCTGCGGGGCAGCCTGATGCTGAATCCGTACTTCGGATCGCTGTACAAAAAAGATTTCTGCGGACCTGCAAGCGGGACAGAACGGTTCATTTTTGCTGCCGGTTTCCTGTTCCTGACGATATTGCCCATCACGATCGCACCTTTCCGAATGTTGGATTTCGGAGCATAAGGATAATAGTTAGACTATTCAATGAACCCAGGGTGTGACACCACATCTTATTTGAGAAAATGCAGACCAGCCGCAAGCTTCGGGGTGCATACATAAACGAAGGTGAATAGAATGAACAAGCTTTTATTTCATAATATACCGCTGGGCGCTACCGGCGAGCGGATTCCGCAGGCGAAAATCGCCTCCGCCCGGACAAGTCGGGAGATGGTGAAGCCGGGGGATAGCGATGCCGCTTACTTCCGCAGGCTGGAGGAGGGCGGAATTCTGCTCAACCTCCCGCAGATCGCTGCCGTGCGGCATCATCAGGGGCCGCTGCTGACGCTGGCCGGAGCAGGCTCAGGCAAAACCTCGGTGCTGATCTGCCGTGCCGGATACTTGATGTCAGTGCGGGGGATTTCCCCGAGCCAACTGCTGCTGCTGACCTTCTCCAACAAAGCGGCTGCGGAAATGCGCGAACGGATTGCCCTGCTGCCGGGAGTCAGCGAGAGCGATGCCACCCGCCTGCAGACCCGCACGTTCCACTCTTTTTGCCTCTATTTCCTGCGCCGCCAGGGTGTCCAGCAGGAGATCTTCAATGAAACGCGCCGCCAGCATATTCTGCTGAAGCAGATCATGCGCGAGCTGGGGCTGCCGAAGGATGCTTATCCGCCGGAAACACTCCTCGCCCTGCTCTCCTCCTGCAAGATGAATCTGAGCGAGCCGGATGCTCTCCCGGAAACGTCAACAGCCGAGAAGGAGATGAAAGCTGTATTACTGCTCTACGAGCAGTGGAAGACCGACAATTTCAAAATCGACTTCGACGACGTGCTGCTGATCGCCTACCGGATGCTGCGGGAGAAGCCGGCGCTGCTGCAGGAGCTGCAGATGAGATTTCTGTATGTGATGGTCGATGAGTTCCAGGATACCAATGCGCTGCAATATGAGCTTGTCAAAATGATTGCCTATCCGCAGCATAATCTGATGGTTGTCGGCGACGATGACCAGACGATCTACTCCTTCAACGGGGCACGCAGCGAGTTCATTCTTGAGTTCGAGAAGCTGTACCCGAGTGCCAAGGTGATTACACTCGATATCAATTACCGCTCCGGCCCCGCGATTGTCGGCCTAGGCAACGGAATTATCCGGCACAATTCGCGCCGGAGATCCAAAACGCTGCAAGCCGCTAAAGGCAGCGGCAGCCAGCCCCGCTATCTGCGCCCGCAGACGGCGGACGAGGAGGCTGAGCAAATCGTGGACCATATTGTGAGCGAGGTCGGGAGCGGGGCAAGGGAATACAGCGATTTCGCCTTGCTGTACCGCGCTTCAAGCAGCAACCGGGCTTTGCTGGAGCTGCTGCTCCTGCGGGATATTCCCTACGTTGATTACGGTGAAGGCCAGCTGCTCTATGAGCATTGGCTGATCTCTCCGGTGCTGGACCATCTGCGTCTATCGGTCAACCGGCGCAATTTCGCCGCGATGGAGAATATCCTGCCAACCCTCTATTTGAACCGGGAAAAGGGTATGAACCATATCCGCCGACTGGAAGCCATTCAGCCGAAGCAGGGGCCGCTGATTCATCTCTTGTCGCTGCCGGGCATGGAGGATTTCAAGGCCGTTAAGCTGCGGGAACGGCTGGAGCTGATCCGCGGCCTCATTCAGTTGACCCCCGTCCAGGCCATCCGTCAGATCCGTACGGTCTTCTATGACTACTTCATTGAAGCCAACGAACGGCATCAGGCCACTCTGCACAGAGAGATGCTGAAAGAAATGCTCGATGAGCTTGAAGCCTCGGCGGAACGGTTCGACAGTGTCCCGGTGTTTCTTGAGTTCATTGATAATGTTGCCGAGCGCAATGAGCAGAGCCGCCAGCCCGGTCTTAAGGAGCAGGGCAACCGGATTGCGCTGATGACCATCCACAAGTCGAAGGGGCTGGAATTCCCGGTGGTTTTCCTGATCGGCGCATCGGAGGGCATTCTTCCCCACAGCTCCGCCCTGGAGGGCGACCGCCTGAAGGACCGGAAGACAGCCAGGACACCTAGCAGCGGAAGCAGCACGGTAATCGTAGGCAATGCAGCCGGTCATGCCGCGCTTGAAGAGGAGCGGAGACTGGCCTATGTGGCCGTGACCAGAGCCCGCGAGGAGCTGTTCATCAGCTCGCCCGCAAAACACCGGGGCAAGAAAGCTGAGGTCTCCCGCTTCATGCTGTCCGCCTTCCGCTCTGCCGTCTCCGCTTCTCCGGCCCCGGCCTCAGCCGCCATAAGCAGAACACCGGCGGCAAGATTCCAATCCTCCGGCGCAGCGGCAGGAGGAAGGACACACACTGTCCCCGTCTGGAATTGCACCGGCAGCAGCTGTCCGGGCTGGACGCGGATGAAGGCTGGCGGCTTGGAGGATCATTTGTCCTCCAAGCCCTGCCCGCTCTGCAGCTCCCCTATGGAAAAAAGCAGCCGTGTAATTCCGGTGTAACAGGAACTACACGGCTGCTAGTTGGGGTATTGAGAAACGGATCGACTGCTCGGGGACCAGCACCCTGCGGCGGCTCCAGCAACGGCACGCCCTAGCAAGAACAAAACGGCTACGCCGACCTTCATGGACAACGTAGCCGCTTTAGATTTCAGTTTTGCGTTGCCTGGAGGACCCTTTATAAATCCTTTGGCAATTCCAAGTGGAAAAAGGATCACTAATTTGCTCGAGCACCCTATTCTCCGCAGGTGAAGTGGAAAAAGGTTAACTAATTCAGCTCATTTCGCTCTTGGCAAAGCAATATAACCCAATTAAGTTTCCTTTTTCCACTTAAAACTCACAATGGTTGATTTTAGAGAGAAATAAGTTCCCTTTTTCCAACTATTTAACTTGAACTTAAGAAAGTAGGTAGCTCTGTATTCCGAAAGTCTATTGCACGAAATACAGCAGAAGGCGATTCGACGTAAAATAATAAGTACTCTATTGCAAGAAGTGCAGTCATGCAAAAAATCCACTATGGTTATCCAACATGAAGATTACAGATTTCAAGTTCAATCTACATAGCACTGCTCACCTGCTTCTTCACCAGCGCTAGTTGGAAAAAGGAGATCGAATCCGAATGATTTCCTCTCATTTGTGTGAATTTGCTAAATTCACATCTATTTATCCCTAATTTTATACACATGTTACCCACAAGAAAGAGGAATCATAATTTTCTAAACAACAAAAAAAGTGACCGCCAGCTATCACAGCAGCGGTCACTTTTAATAAGCACATTTATGCATTCGGAGTCACTAATAGTCACCTGGGCTGACCCAGGAGCCCAAGCAGCGCAGGGGAATCTCAGGTCCAGGCCCACAGGAAGCCGTCGCGGTCCCAGGCTATTCTTCCCGCGTGCAGCTTGCGGAAAGCCTTTTTCACATCCTTGGACAAAGAGGCATTCCCGTTCTCATTCACAAATACAAATTGCTCGCCGAAGTTGGCCTTCACGTATTCAATCGCAGCGGTCTGGTACAGGGTTCCCGTAAAGCGGATTTCCTTGACCATCCACTCCGCTACCTCTTGTGCAGTTGCTTCCATCCGGGTACTGCTCCTTCCAGCAAAATCTTCTAAAATGCCTTCCCATTATAACATGAATATAACCCGATTCGGGAAACAACCGAATCGGGTTATAAGTTGAGCAGGTCCGGGCTATTACCGCTCCTTAACCTTGGTATGTATTAAAATGGTCTGTCTGGCGTGGCTTCTGTGCTGCAGTTACCATAAGCAGAACGCCTGTGATCAGATGCAGGACCCAGCCCAAAAATGGAATCCATGCGAGCACCGAGGTTATGATTCCGAGCACTGAACCGTAGAACGGTTCCCTATTCTTCGATGATAACACCAGCGTTATGATGTGAAGAATGAAGGTTAACCCGAGTACAGTGTACCCGCTTCCGATTACAATCGCAGCACCAAGAAGCGGAATTGCCAAAATAATTTCAAACGAACCCGTAATCCATTTCAAAGCTCTCGAACTACTCACAAACAAGCCCTCCTATACGTTAATGTACTAAAAATTATACAAAATCATCCTGTAAATAGATATGCATTTTCTTGTATTCTCCTATTAAAAATAGCAGTTATTCCAAACTATTTAATTTTATAATTTCCGCAGCCTCCCCTTCTTCTTGCTGCGGTTCCGCCGGCAAGAAAGGCGGTAGCCCTTCTGTGGTCATCGCCGCAGATGGCTGAACTCCGAGGCAGTGGCACATAAGCGGAGCGAGCCGTAGCTGTGGGAGCGCCTGGACCTCTTTTTCCGGGGATAACACCTCTTCTCCAAAGGTATAAAGCGGCACATACCGCTCCGCCGGAGTGACCCCGCCATGACAGCCGTTCGCGTTCATTCCGTGGTCGGCTGTAACCAGCACCCTGTAGCCTTGCTCCATCCAATGCGGCAGCACGGTAGCGAGCAATCCGTCCACTCTGCGGACCGCAAGCTCGTATTCCTTGCTTTCGCCGCCGAAGCGGTGTCCGGCATCATCAATATTCATCGTATGAATATACAGAAAATGCGGGTCATAGGCCACCCGCAAATATTCGGCGTCTGCGAATACATGGCTGTCCGGGTAATGATCCTCGAAGTAGAAGCTCCCGTGCTGAATCGGCTTCAGGACATTATGCTGGTGCCGGTCCGACACAGGATCAAAAGGCGCTGACCCAGTGGTACGCAGCTGCGGCTGTACGCAGGTTAGCGGCGACGGCCAGATGGAACACACTCATCTCACGGCTCAGCCGGACGATATGATTTGCGGTAATTCCGTTCCTCGATACCGGTGTGCCTGTCAGAAGCACCTCATACAGCGGACGCGACAGGCTGGGCAGCTCCGACTGTACCTTGTAGCACGACAACTGCCCCTGCTCCACCAGATGCTCCATATAGCCCATATACTTGCGGGCCGCATCATACCGCAGTCCGTCGAGCACAACCACGATAAGCTTGTTAGAAGATTCCGTCATAAGTCTCCCGCCTCCCATGAACAACCAGCCAGCGCAATGTACTCCTGCACAAGAACAGGCATGGTTGAATCTACAGATCAGATTATTCTCCCCTCTTGACCTCTCCTGCCGCACAAGCCGCGCTCCTTATGCCCCTTCCTGCTCCAGATGCAGCAGTTGGGAGGGATCAAGCAGCAGAGTGACGTTATCGCCTTCCCTTACCCGCAGCCAGCGGCCGTCGTTGAGCAGATCTACCGTAAGCTGGATTCCTTCCGCCAAAACAACCGTACGGATAATATTGCCCAGCACAGATACGGATTGGACCCTTCCCCTCACATCCATCATACCGTCCGCATCATCCTGGATGATTTCACCTTCTGCCAGCAGTGTCACCGCTTCGGGGCGGATGGCGAAGCTGTCAGCCCTGCTGTCAATTCTGCGGAACAGCGCCAGCGCCTCGCTGCGGCTCAAAACATTGTAGCTGCCCATGAACCGGGCAGCAAATTCTGTACGCGGCGCGGTGTAGAGCTGCTCCGGGGAGCCTTCCTGAACAATCCGCCCCTTGTTCATGATGCAGATCCGGTCCGACAGAATCAGTGCTTCCTCCTGGTCGTGGGTGACGAACAGCGTCGTCATGCCCAGCCGCCGCTGAATGTCGCGGATTTCCGCGCGCAGATTCTTGCGGATTTTGGCGTCTAGCGCGCTGAGCGGTTCGTCCAGCAGCAGCAGCTTGGGCTGGACGGCCAGCGAGCGGGCCAGCGCCACCCGCTGCTGCTGTCCGCCGGACAGCGACTGCGGGTAGACATCGCGCTTGTCCTCAAGATCGACCATCGCGAGCAGCTCCCCGCAGCGGCTGCGCCGCGCTGCCGGGGCAATCCCGCGCATGCGCATCCCGTATTCCACATTCTGGCTTACGGTCAGATTGGGGAACAGCGCATAGGATTGGAACACCATGCCCACATCCCTGCTGCGCGGCGGCAGCTTTGTCAGCTCCTTGTCCGCAAGCAGGATGCTGCCGCTGTCCAGCTCGGTGAGCCCTGCGATGCAGCGCAGGAGCGTGCTTTTGCCGCATCCCGACGGACCCAGCAGGGTGACAAGCTCCCCTTCGGCGATGCTCAGATCCACTCCGGCCAGCACAGGGGCATCATCAAAAACTTTGCGGACCCCCTGCAGCCTCAAATAATCCTTCTTCATTCCGTGTCCCTCCCAGTCATTACTTCACTTGGCCGCCAATCTTTTTGCCCAGCTTCATCAGCACCGCCGACAGCAGCAGGATAAACACAAAATAAGAGATCGCAATCGCACTGGCCAAATGCCCGCTTTCGCCGACCCGCTGATACAAATAGACCTGAATCGTCTGGATATGCCCTCCAACGAGCATGTTCGTCAGCACGAATTCCCCGAACAGCACGGAGAACGACAGCAGCGCGGAGACAATCACCCCAGGCCAAATATTCGGCAGAATGACGTTTACAAAAGCGGTCCGTCTTCGTGCCCCAAGCAGCTCGGCGGCATTCAGCAGCTCCACGGCAGATACGCTGAGCAGACTGTTGCGGATGCCCTGGTACATATAAGGCAGGATGACCACAAAATAAGCCCCGACCAGCAAATAAGCGGTCCCCGAAATGTCGAACGGGCCAGAGGAATAGGCGCGGAGCAAGCCGACGGCGGCGACCACACCCGGCACAGCGTAAGGCAGAACAACGATCCCTTTCATAAAGCTCTCCCAGCGCGGAAAATAGACCGTAATGACAAACACAGCCGGCAGCATCACGGCAAGACTGAGCAGAACGCTGATCACACACAGATACAGTGAGGTCCACAGCGCATTCAAAAAGCGTAAATCCTTGAACATGTCACTGAACCAGCTCAATGTCCAGGTGCGGGGCAGCAGTGTATTCTGCCAATCCTGGGCAAAAGCATACAGCCCCGTAGCCAGCAGCGGCAGCAGCAGATATACCATGAGCAGGAGCATAAAAGTGCGCGGGGCAAAGCCCGCCTTGCGTATATTCATTGGCCTGCCTCCTCCCGCACGGCTGCCCAGCGGCGTCTGAACAGGCCGCTGCTCTGCTCCCGTGTAGCTGACCTCTTGCTGCTGAAGCCCTCCATGCGGCGCACCATCCGCTGATTGAGAAATACCGCAAGCAGTGTGCTAAGCGCGAGCAGAACCGCTAAGGTGCTGCCCATTTGCGGCTGAGTCACCACATCGCCGGCGACCAGCGAGCCGATGCGGACGGCGAGCAGATTGTAGTTCCCGCCAACCAGCGCATAGGCAGTGGCATACGCCCCCATCGCATTGGCGAAGAGAATGCCAAGTGTGCCGAAGATCGCCGGGGACAGCACCGGCAGACCGACGGTCTTCCAGAACTGCCAAGGCCCTGCCCCAAGCAGAGCCGCCGCCTCTCTCCACTGCTCCCTGATGCCGTAGAACGCCGGATACAGCAGCAATAAGGCCAGCGGAATCTGGAAATACACATAGACCAGAATCAGGCCGGACCAACTGTACAGGTTGAAGCCGTCGAACACGCTCCAGCCCCACTGCTTGAACAGCAGTGTGAACACCCCATTGTTCCCCAGCAGAATAATGTAGGCAAAGGCCAGCGGGACCCCGGCGAAATTCGAGGTCATGTTGGACAACATCAGCAGCCGGTCGCGTACGGCTGGTGCAAAACGCGTGATACAATACGCGCATACAAGTCCCACACCCAGCCCAAGCAGGCTGGAGAAGACTGAGATCAGCAGGCTGTTCTTGATCGCCTGCATATAATAGGCGCTGGTCAGCGCATGCTGATAGTTGCCCAGGGTGAAGCCTTTTCCGTCCGCGTCCCGGAAGCTGCCCGACAGCATCGACACTACGGGCACCACCTGAAACGCCAGCACCATCAGCACAAACGGAGCCAGGGCCAGAATCACACCGCGCTTCCTATGTTTCATCTCGGGTGCTCCTCTCTGATAGAATACAAAGCGGGCGCCTCAGGCATACAGCAAAGGCGCCCTTACTCTCTTATATGAAGCCGGCCCGCATGGGCCCGACTAGTTCAAGTGCACAAGCACACGTTCCTGCCATAGCTGCGGAAGGCCCTTTGCAGTCTCTTCCCATACTTTATAGTCGCCGACCGGCTTAGCATTGACATATTCCTCTTTCGGAAGCAGCTTGGCAGCCACATCCTCCGGCAGCTTCACGCTGTCGCGGATCGGACGGGCATAGCCTTTTGCCAGATTAATCTGGCCTTCGTCGCTGAGAATATACTCACGCGTCAGCTTGGCAGCATTCGGGTGCGGAGCCCATTTGTTGATGACCGTCGCATAACCGCTCACCACACTGCCTTCCTTCGGAATCGCCACATCGAAGCCGCTCTTGTCGATCTGATCTTTATAGTTCAACGCGTTGAAATCCCACAGCAGCGTGACTTCCACTTCGCCCTTCTCAATGTTCGCGAGCGAAGCCTCGGCATTGGAGAGACGGCCCTTTTTCGCAAGATCCTCAAAGAATGCAATCCCCGGCTCAATATTCGACTCATCTCCGCCAAAGGCAATCGCTGCAGCCAGCACTGCCATCTGCGCCTGCGCCGCCTTAGTGACATCGCCAACGATGATTTTATAGTTGCCGTTCTTCAGATCCTCCCAGCTTTTTGGCGGGTTAGCCACAAGCTTCGTATTGGTCAGGAAGGAGATACTGCCCTGATAGCCTACAATCCAGTTGCCGTCCTTATCCTTGGCCCAATCCGGGATCTCATCCCAATAAGAGGTTTTATAGGGCTGAGTTACACCCTTATCTACCGCAACCGGACCGAAAGCGATGCCCACGTCGCCAATATCTGCCGTCGGCTTATCCTTCTCCGCTTCGAACTTGGCGATTTCCTCCGCGCTCGACATATCGGTATCTGTATGCTTAATTTCATACTTGCTGGTAATATCATTCCAGGTATCCTTCCAGTTCGCCCAGGTATCCGGCATACCCACACTAACCACAGAGCCTTCTTTGGTAGCTTCTGCTTCAATTTCGGACAGGCTCAGCTCTTTCACTCCGGCATTTCCATTTCCTTCATCAGCTTTGGCTTCCGAGTTGGCACAACCGGCAAGCAACAGGACGAGCAAGGACAACAGCAGACCCATGGACATGATTTGCGTAAATCTTTTTTTCATGATTTCCCTATCACTCCTATTTCTGATTTGCGGGCGTTCTCTCTGATCCAAGCTGTACGCTGCCCAACTGAAGTATAGGGGGTCATTATTCGCCTGGCATTAAGTGAAATGACAGCATTTGTAAACAAAAAAAAGCCCCGCATAGCGGAGCCTTGCTTCGAAGCTTATTCCAAGAGCTTCTTCATCTGCATTCTTAATTGTTTCGCTTCCTCTTTAATATTGGAGTGGGAGACATCCACATTGGCATCGTAAAAGTGCATAATTTCAGTAAACAGCTCATAAAAGCTATTTTTGATTTCAAAATTTCTGCTCAGCGGAATCTTCGACCGGTAATTGTCCAGCAGCCCGAAATATTTGCCGTTGGCATTACTGAGCTGGTACAGGTCCAATTCCGCATCCGCCCAGCAGCAGTTAAACGGATCAATGACCGCTGCGGCGGCTGACCGGTCTTGTTCGAGCATAACATTCCACATATTATAATCACCGTGGATCAACCGCGCATGCTCTACCTTCTCCCCAAAGATTTTCCCATAATTCTCATAGGCGGATTTTACAGTCTCATAGACCTCATTATCCAACTGCTTATTCTTATGCATTTTCGTTGCTTTTTCAAATATGAGGTCAACCTTTGGCTTGTAGTACTCGTTCCAATCTTTCGTGTAGGTGCCCGAATTCAATTCACCGAAGCCCTCCGGATGGATCACACTGTGATAGGCAATGAGGTTGTCGATAATTTGATCAGCAATTCTTTTTCTATTTTCCTCAGGCATATCATAAATCTCACCCGCATTGATGCCTTCTATGTATTCCATACCCAAGACATCGAGAGGGACTTTATCACTCTTGTGATGCACAAAATACACCCGGGGCATAGGGAGCGTCGAATACTCACCAAGTGTGGTTAATTGGGCTTGCTCACGGGTGTTAAGTCCAGTCCGGTTGTATACTTTTATAACCAGCCGGTATGGCGGCGCATCCATCTCAACCAAAAACACCCTGCCGTAAAATCCGCCTCCGATGTCCTTGATTGAACCTAATGCTGCATGAAATTCAGCCTTGACTAACTCATTGATATTCGTATTGAACTGCTGATCCATCGCTCTGCCTCCTCTTAGGATTTGAGCTTATTTTAGGATACCTGCATTGAAAAATATATATAATATCCTTTCGCTATATAAGAATAAAGAACTGCCCGGTTATCCAGCCAGCTCTTTACCTTGTCTATATGGTATGGCTCGGGGCAGAGCTACATGCGCAGCTGCTTCTTGAACCAGTCCAGAATTTCCGGGAAGACTTCATCCAGATAATTCATCGTGCAGTGCTCGGCATCCTCCATGTATCTCAGCGTGGTTTCCCCTTTGGCCCAGTTCACCATTTTATCTGCATGGGTCTTGGGCGCAGGCATCACCTCATCACGGCCCGCATGGAAAAAAAGCAGCGGTGAGCGCAGAGCGGGTGCATCAGCAATATCATAATTGAACCGGGAAAGTGCCTCCTCCAGCGTCTTAACTCCCGTCATATACGTAACCCCGCGCTGCCAGATCGGATTCAATTTCCCCAGCCCCTGAATTCCACCGATATAGACCAGCCCGCTATTGCCGGCCGTACATTTCACCCGGGGATCACGGGCTGCGGCCTCAGGCGCCAAATAACCGCCCAGGCTGAAGCCGACGAGGCCGATTCTCTCCAGATCAATCCCGCAGGGCGGCTGCTGTTCAAACCAGTCTATCACTGCTGAAACTGCTGAATGGTAATCATGGGCATCAAATTTCATTGTACGCCACATCTCGCCCTGGCCCGGTCCGTCAAATGTGAAGAAATTAAAGCCCTGCCGGTTAAACACCTCGCTGAAATGATGTCCCTCCGCCTCCTTAATATTGTCCATGCCATTCACAAAAATTATCAGAGGTCTGCCTTCAGTGTCCGCTTTCCTTAAATAGCCCGGGATGTTGACCCCACGATACGGGATATCCACTCTTACAGGCTTCTCTGCTTCGCTGTATAAGGAGAGCGCCCGGACATAGCTTTTTCTTGCCTTGTCCTGTGTAGCCTCCTTCTGCCCGCTGTCGATAAAAAAGATATGCTGTCCCGCATGGTAGCAGGCCACAGCTTGATGGAATAAGGCCTTGGCTGTGCCCAGGCTGCCTTCAGCCAGCGCCCGCTCCGCTTTGCGGTACACCTCATCGCCCTCCTTGGTCCAGACCTGACACCACTGACGCCAATCACCAACTCTCGCCACCACTCTCCGGAGTCTTCCATAATCCAGCCCGAACATTAAAAACCGGCCATACCAGCGCTGATACACTCTCTTTTCATTAAAAACAAACCGGAATGCAAAACGCTCCTTCACCGTTAACTCTATCATGATTGCCATCTCCTTCACTAATAGTAGTTATATATATAATAGCTATAGCAACTATATGGGTAAAAAAATTTATTGTGCGTTCCGGCAAATTTTCTCTAAAGTATGAATGAATTGCGCCAATTCCTCATCCGGGACATCCTTCTTAAATTGTTCATTTAACCGCTTCACATGTGGAATAAGATCAGCGAACATTTTCTCTCCCACTGCCGTCAGATAAATCTGATAGCTCCGGCGGTCCTTGCCATGCGCTTCGCGGGCCACGTAGCCCTTCTTAGCGAGCACATCCAGAATACGCGTAACATTCGTCTTGTCCTTGAAGGTTCTGACGGCAATCTCGCTCTGATTGATTCCAGGCTCCGCATAAAGCACATTCAGCACAGTCCATTGCTCAAAGGTAAGATCATAGCCCCTCTCCATAAAAACACTCAGCATCTTGCGCTTGATCAGCACCTCGCCCTTGATAATCTGATATCCAAGCAGTTCTGTATAATCGTAGCCGCTATCCAAAGTTCCACCTGCCCCAACAAGTTGTTATAACTATAGTAGTTCCAACAACTTGTGTTGTCAAGGGCTTTTGCCGGCATACTGTAAGAAGCTCTTCCTACTACCAGCTTTATCTTCTCCGCGCCGCCACACTGACCACGCCGTAGCGGAAGAGCACTTTGCGGCCAAACCAGCCGAACAGCCGGTCCGTGGCAAAGCCCATGAACCCCAGGCAGAATAGCCCGACAAAAATCCAGTCCGTGCGGAAGAACAACCGCGAATTCCAGATGAGATAGCCAACCCCTTCGTTTGAGGCAATCATTTCTGCACCGATGATGGCCATGTAGGAGGTTCCCATCGCCAGCCGCACCCCCGTGAAGATATACGGAATCGTAGCCGGTACAATGACATGCAGCAGAATCTGCCACTCGCTTGCCCCCATGCTGCGGGCGGAACGGATTTTATCCTCCTCCACTGACATTACACCCGTTAAGGTATTCAGCACCACAATGAAAAAGGTCGCATACATAATCAGCGCAATCTTCGACTGCTCCCCGATGCCGAACCAGACCAGGAACAGCGTGATGAAGGCAATCGGCGGAATAAAGCGGATGAAATTCAGGAACGGCTCGGCAAAAATGCGGATGATATTTACTTTTCCAATAATCAGCCCCACAGGAATAGCCAGCAAACTGCCGAGCACCCAGCCAACCAGCACCCGGTAAAAGCTGATGCCGATATACTGCAGCAAGGTACCGTCTGCAATCAGCTCCTGCCCACCCTTAAGGGTGCTCCAGGGACCGGGGATCACATCAGGACCATACACCCAAGCGCCCAACTGCCAGATGCACAGTGCCGCAATCCACAGCAGGGAGACGGACACCCATTTTTTCTCCACCCATTTCATCATGTATCACACCCTATCCTATTCTTCGAAGTGGCTCTGAATTTGATGGTACAGCGAGTAGAATTCCGGCGAAGCCACATCCCGCGGGAAGGGCAGCGAATTATCGTAAATGTCGGTGATATTAGAAGAGGGACCAACAGACATAATACCGATCCGCTCGCCCAGCAGCAGGGCCTCCTGAATATCATGCGTCACAAAAATAACGGTTTTATGCGTCTCGCGCCAGATGTGGACCAGTTCCTTCTGCATCGTCCGCCGGGTCATCGCATCAAGCGCGCCAAAGGGTTCATCCATCAGCAGAATGGCCGGATCATTTGCCAGCACCCGGGCGAGCTGCACCCGCTGCTTCATGCCGCCTGACAGCTCCTTCGGAAACTTCTCCTCATGCCCGTTCAGCCCAACTAGCCCGATATAGCGGTCAGAGATGGACCGGCGCTCCAATTTGGGCATCTTCTTCATCCGCAGTCCGAATTCCACATTCTCCCGGACGGTCAACCAAGGGAACAGGGACGAGTCCGCCTGCTGGAACACAACCGCCCGGTCTCTACCCGGCTTATTCACCTCTATATTGTCCACTCTCAGATTGCCGCCGGATTTGGAGACAAACCCGGCAATCATATTCAGGAGTGTCGATTTCCCGCAGCCGCTCGGCCCAAGCAGCACGAAGAATTCACCGCCTTTGATCACCAGATTCACATCTTTGATAATGTAATGCACGTCACCGGCGGCAGGCTCACTGTAGCTTTTGCGGAGCTGCTCGATATAAATGGCATGCTGTTTGGCAGATAAGGACATGGGGCACCTCCTGAAAATTTAGTTATTTCGAATATGTCACCTTATCCGGCAGCGCCTTTTTAAGCGGCTCCAGATTCAGCTTGCTGTTCAGGTCAAAGTCCTGCTTAATGATACCCGTATCGACCATATATTTCTTTTGTCCCGTGAGACTGTCATACGCAGCCTGTGTAAATCCAACCTTCCAAGGGCTCTTCGGCAGGTCCTTCAGCGTAGCTTCCTTCGGCTGCTTCACATCCTTGAACATCAGGTCAGCCACTTCTTCAGGATGCTCCTGGGCATAGGCCGAAGCTTCATCCACCGCTGCCAGGAATTCCCCGATTCCACCCGGATTGGCCTGCACGAACGCATTCCCGGCTACCAGCCCCATCCCCAGCCGAACCGGGGTCTTGGACATGTCGGTCAGCTCATGCACGCCTTCAAGCACGGCAAGCTTGTCGGTCAGCGCTGAGCCGCTGAACCAGGCGGCATCTACATCACCTTGCTTCAGTGCAATGAAGGCTTCGTCAAAAGCGCCTTGTCCCGTCAACGTCACATCACTTAACGCGAGGCCCTGTTCCTTCAAATATTCATCCCACAGGTACGGCAGAAAAGTGCCGCGCATGAAGCTTAGTTTTTTACCCTTCAAATCAGCCGCCGACTTGATATCATCCTTTACGAACAGCTTCCATACCGCCGCAGCCTGATCTGTGGCCTGACCGGCGGAAGCAATAATCGAATACTCCCCTTTGGCAACGGCATTAAGCACCGGGAAGTCGGCGCCGAAAGCTACGTCCACCTGCTTGATGAAGAGCGCATTCACACCCTCCGCCGGAGTCCCGAAGTTGACGATTTCCGCCTCAATGCCGTGTTTGGCAAAGATTCCTTTATCCACGGCCACCCGGAAGGTCGGGTTCGTATTGATGTCGGCAATTTTAATCTTCAAGGTGGATGCCGCCGCATCCCCCTTGGAGCTGCAACCGGACAGCACCAGCACTATAGACAAAGATAAGAGCAGAACTGCTGAGTGATACCATGATTTTTTCAAAATTATGCACCTCTTCGTTTATGAATTTCGCTAGCTGTTTCTCCGGCCGCCGCCCTCATCCGCAGTAGCCACACAAGCAGCTCCCTCCATGAACGGCAGCGTTGTTGCTACATTAACCACAGAATCTGAGCCTTTCGGCGCGGCTCCCGGCACTCTGAAGGTGGATACTTCTATCGGCTCAATGGCATTTTCCTGCGGCTTCGCCAGTTGCGGTACCCAGGCATAAGGCACGCGGTAGGAACGGTAGACCATATTCGTATTTCTGCGGTCGGTGTAAGGGGAGATATACTCCCACACCAGCTCATGCTCTGCCGTCACTTCGAACAAGCGGCCATTCGAGCCTTCGGTAATCAGCGTATTGCCGTTCGGAAGCCGCTGGGCTGAACTGATATATGGACTGTAGAATTTATAGGAATCGGTCGGAACAGAGAACCCCGCCTCTGCCGAGGTATACTGCCATTCAATATCCAGCGTTACCGGATTGATTTCCAGCACCCGGGAGTGGTCGCGCAACGCATTCTTTTGCCCAAAAGGTGAAGAAGGATTCGGCAGGCCATACCCGCCCCAGCCGCCGTTGTCGAACACCAGCAGATTGCCTTCGCCCGGCAGCCCCTTCGGAATAATGTGCGCGTGATGCTGGCCGATAATCCAGTCGATATGCTTCACTTCAGGCAGCGAGTAGTCCGGTCCCAGCCGCCAGACAATAGCCCCGGTCTGCTTGTCAGTGATGGCGATAATATTCGCCTCCCGGGCGTCCCAGATAATGTTGTCGGGATGGAAACGCTCATCTCCGTTATCATAGAATTTGTTCGGTCCCACATACGAAGCCGAATTAATATGCAGCCAGTCGCCTACGCCGCCGCCCAGATCACCGAAGGAGCGGGTGTTCGGATCGCGGAACAGGACATTGCGCGCCGCCTCGTCAAAACCCAGCTCATCAAAATGGTCACTGGCCGCCCACTCCCAGACAATGTTGCCCTCCCAGTCCACTTCAATGATCGTGTCATCCAGCAGTTGCTTGTCGGAAATCTGGTGATTATGCAAATTCTTATGGGCTAGAATCAATGTTTTACCACTGTTAGCTGAAGGTTCAAGGCCGGGAGCATAGTAACCGACCGGATTGCCCTCCCGCTGGTAATCATGATGCTGGCGCGCATACCATAGCGGTTCATAGCCGGGGTCCTCGATATGCTCGTAGCTGTTATATTTCCAGACCACATTGCCTTCCCAATCAACCTGCACCAGATCGACATTATCCTGAATCCCAAACTTCGGATCTCTTCGTCCCGTGCTACCGAGCACATAGCCGCCAGGAAGGATTTTGGCCGGAAACCCGATCAGCCCCTGCCACAAATGCACCTCCTTGCCGCTCATATCAATCAGCACAACCCCCTCGTCGCCCGCCTGGAATACGGTGTAGCCGCTCCACGCTTTGCCGGGATTGTATACCGTTGCTCCTGTTGGATATACGGTTGAATGTCCCATGATTCATCCTCCTCAAAGTTTTGTAAGCATAGGCTTCCTTGATTTCACTTCGTACAAAACTCGCTTCGGAAGCTACGCATAAGTTTTGTAAGCATAGGCTTCCATTTCAGTAGCTGAGATAGTTCTTCTTCACACTTGCGCGTGGCTTCTGTTCAAGGGTCTGCAGAAGGGGCGGCTCGGCATTTTGCTCCGCCAGCTTGAGCAGCGTCTCCGAGAATCCTTCCAGATTGCCGATAATCCGCTCATAGAAGCGAGCCTGCTGCTCCAGTTCCTCTGCCGTAAATCCCTCGAACAGAAGCGTAATACATCGGGCCCCGATGTTGCCGTTGCGCGCAACCATCTCCCGTCCTTTCGCCGTAATATCGAGCAGCACCGTGCGCCGGTCATTCTCCTTGCGTCTGCGCACCGTGTATCCACCCGACTCCAGCTTATCGCTCAGCGCTGTTATGGCGCCTGAGGTGAAATCCAGCTGCTCCGCGAGATCGCCGAGACGCTGTTCCCCGTCACGGATAATTTTTTGCAGAATCAGCATGCCCGGTAGAGCAATACCCTCCACGCTTACCCGGTCACGCTCCTTCACGAATCTCCGCACCATTCTGCGGAACAGATCATCCGCTTCCTCCAATCGCTCCCACTGCTTATCATCCATTCGTTTCCCCTGCTTTCCAGTAATCAGATACTCTATACAACAAGGCGTAACACCTTTGAACCACAAAAAGACCCCCGGAACATCCCCTTATGCGGGATATACACGGGAGCCTTTGGCGGTCCAATCAGCTCAGTCATTATTTTCACGGTTATTATTTCACTGTTCATTTAATTAGCAGTGAAGGATTGCAGTAATCATATATCCTTTTATTCCTACCTGTCAAGTAAGTATTTATAATTTAGAGGCCGTCCCTCAGCATTTTCGCTCAGGAACAGCCTCACTCACTTCTCACATCGCTTTTTCCGTCAAATCGCTAACTAAATTTCGCATCCACTTGCGGGAATAAATCCGGGCGTAGCCGAAGCCAAAGCGGACAACCTCCTCAAGCGATATGACGAGATATACAAGGTACACAGGCTGCTTCCAAACGTACGACAGCAGCAGTCCGGATGGGACACCTATCAGCCATGTTGCGGTCGATTCCATAACGAACACGAACTTGCTGTCTCCCCCGCTGTTCAGAATGCCGCCGGCTATAATCATATTGGATACTTTGACCCACAGAAATCCAGCGAACACGATCACAATATAGACACCCATTTGTTTCGCATCCTCGGAGATGTTGAATGCAGAGACATACAGCTTCGAGCCTGCCGCAATAATGCCCCCGACGATCAGAGAGATCACGATGCCAAGGCGGATGAATTTCTTCGCGTGATCGAGTGCGATGTCGGTTTCGTTCGCGCCTAAACGGTTGCCAACCAGTACTCCGGCTGCACTGGACAAACCTGACAACAAACCGATGCACAGCCCTTGCAGCGGGAATGTAATGGTCATCGCAGTCATCTCCATCGTTCCCATGCGGCTGTAGATGATCGCATATGCTGTTTCGCCGAGTACCCAGATCAATTCAGTCAACAGCAGCGGATAGGTCGTTCCAAAAAACTTGCGGATGAGCGGTTTAGGAATAATAAACAAGTTCTTTAGCCCGACAGCCCCCGGTAAACGATACCGGTACACAGCGCCGATGATCAACAAACATTCAAAAACCCTGGAAATAAGAGTAGCTATGGCCGAGCCCTTCAGACCAAGCTCAGGAGAGCCGAAGTGGCCGAAAATAAGCACGTAGTTCAGGATAATATTCAAACCAACTGTAATTAAGCTTACATACATCGGCCATTTGGCATGTCCGGTACTGCGTAAAATCGCGGAATACATCATCGTAAACATGACAGGCACGAAGCCAAGTGACATGAATCTCAAGAAAATATGCCCATCGTCTATTACATTCGCATCTGTGGTGAACATACTCAGAAAAAGCGGTGAGTCGATGAAGACAGCCGCTGAGAACAGGAACGAAAACACAAAGCCGACGAGCAGGCCGAGACCCAGCACCTGGGATACACTTTTGGTATCCTTGTTCCCCCAAAACTGGGCAGCATAAATGGATACCCCCGTTGATAGACCGGCCAGCACAACTGCGATGATCCCGTATATTTTCGTAGACATCCCGACCGAGGCAATCGCCACGTCTCCAAGCTGTCCGACCATCATTTGATCCGTCAAATTGAGGAGTGCCATCAGCAAGCTTTGAAGCGTAACCGGTACAGCGATTTTATACACACTTTTATAGAAATTATCCTTCTCAAGCATGAATTTTTCATAACCCCCATATTCTTGATTTCACAATGAATGTCATATCACTTTTTTATAGCGCATGAGTGTGTAGTTATCCTTGGGCTGGATCTCTACAACCTTGAACTTTTTGGTAAAGCACAATTGCTGATACCCGTCTCCATCCACTAAAGTAATGTTCGAAGCGCCTCCGATGATGATTGGGAGCTGCATCAGAATAATTTCATCAACGATATCCTGATTAAAAATATGCCAGTTCAAAAAGCCGCCGCCTTCTACCATGATGCTGGTAATCCCATAGTTGTCCTCCAATTGCCGCTCAAGCTCCACGAAATCTACTTTATCCTCGCCGCAGATAAGGCACTCCTTCCCTCTTTCCCGGATCTGCTTGATTTTGCCCTCGTCCCGCCCTTTCTCGGTCGTGACGATAATCGTCTTCCCCTCATCCGAGAGCACATTGCTATCCAGCGGAATGTCAAGGGTCGTCGTCGGAATGATGCGGATTGGATTTTTGTTCTCCTCATACCGGTTAGTAAGAAACGGATTGTCTGTCAGGATCGTATTTTTACCAACCATAATGCCCTGCACATTTCCCCGGAATAGATGGATGAACTCGATATCTTCACTGGAAAACAAAGAAAAAAGCTCTTTACTCGAATTACCGGCCCCCATAGTTAGCTTTCCGTCAATCGAAATTTGGCTGAATATCGTTGTTTTCATTTCTCTTCCTCCGTCTCTTATTAGCTTTGAAATGCGCGTGAAGCTTCATGGATGGTCTGTTCCATTTTTGTTAACGCTTGTTCAGGATTACTCAAGGGCAGCTCAGTCAGGCCCGCATTCATCGCTTCCCATACATGGATCATGAAAGGATTAGTTGGCATTGGGCGTGCATGATCTAAAAGCGACAAAATCGTTTTTTTGTTAGGCGCAGCAGAGACAGCCAGACGGTTCAGCACCTCTTCCTGAGCCGGAATCCGCTGCACATCGAGCGTCCACATGGTTTGGCATTCATCACTCAGCATAAAACGCGTGAACGACAGGATATCCTCCCGCTCCCCGGACGTTAACGAATGGTTCGGGTAAATCAGGCCGATGGAAGATGACATCGACAGCGATTGCCGGCCTTCTATGACCGGAAGCTGGCAAACGGCAAGCTTGTTACCCATATGCTTGTCCAGGTGGTTATAAATCCACTCGCCGCAAATAATGGCGCCGATCTTACCGTCAATGAACTGCTCTAGCAAATCTGTGGAGCCGTCGAGACTGACGAGCACGCCTTGATCCATCTTGTCGCGGATGAACTGAAGCGCCTCCTTCATTTCAGGGGTGATGATATCCGGCTTTCCGTTCTTTACAGGCCAACCGCCGAAAGCCGTGAGGAACGGAATAAACCAATAGCCCTGCTGCAAATCTGCCCCGAGAGGCACAATGCCTTGAGCGGACAGCTTCTCTGCTGCCTCCTCGAACATATCCCAGGTCGTCGGCGCACTGGCATAAATCTCCTGATTGTAATACACAACCAGATGGTTGCCCCGAAGTACCGGGGTACCATACTGAACGCCATCCATTTGCATCGTTGAAAGGGCGCCTTCACTCAGCACATCGTCTAACAACCCTACCGGCACTTCGGAGTAAAGGCCATTCTGGACGTAGGAGGACATATCGGCGGGAACCATCGCCAGGTGGGGACCTTTATGGGTATCCTTAATTCGGTTCAACCCCGCAGTCAGCTCCGAAATGTTCATCACTTGTGGTGTAATTTGTACGCCAAATCGTTCCGTATACAGCTTGCAAATTCCCTCCAGCACTTCAATAGAGGTATCTCCCGGACCGTCAAACTCATGCCATAACACGATTTCTTTTTTGTTCTTTTCCATCGCAGCTTCTCTCCCTTAACTGATAAGTTGAACTTTAGATGTTCATATTAGGTACTGGTCGTAACTGCGGGGAATGTTTGGACTTCCGGCCGCTGTTGTCTGCAGATTTCTTGATTATTACCGCTCCTCCAGTTCCAAACTTCCCCTCCGTCACTTCGGCCCTTTTTATATTTTCTTTCGTTCAACTTATATGGCTTGTCTAATATCATTTACGAGCACTAGAGCTTGATTCGGCGCAAGCAGCAGGCTGTCGAGGGTCTGCCCCACACTGCCGCCCGTTAAGGAACTATCCAGTGTCACGGTCATTGGGCATCGTCCGGGTACGGCAGCTCTCAAATCGACGTGGCAAGCATCAGAACTCAAGTTAAAGCAGCACAGCAGCGTCTGATCTCCATGCAGATACCCATATAGCACAGTACCTTCCGGGGATTGAGCCACAAAGAAGTTTTCCGGCTTGACCAGCTGGGGCCAATCCTTCTTGAATTCACTTAACTCAGCCAGCAGCGGCAGCATTGGTGCAGGATTGGTCCAATTAATTTGCATGACATTAAAAAAAGCGCGCGCGATATCCTCTCCGTTCGTATTGTCTCCAAGACCGCAGTTGAGGGGCTGCTCCTCATTCATTTCATAGCCGGTTGTCACGTATGGAATCGCGTTCGGAAGAAATTGATTAAATACCGCGATCATACGGGCAACCTCGACACCGCCTCGGCTCGTGATCCGGGGAGTATCGGCCGTTTCTGCGCAGGCAAACACATGAATACACAGCTCAGGCAGCTCCTCTAGGAATGAAACGAGATTCTCCTTCGTAATTTGCGTCATGACGTTCCATCCGCTGCCAAGCATAATGTTATAGCCGGTGCTCGCCGCCTTCTTGTGGTTGCGGTTGAACAAGTCTTCGCTGATCAAGATCGCATTCGGATTGATCTCTTTAATCGTGTCAAAAATTCGGGTCAAGAGCGGCGTAGGCAGCACATGTCCGATGTCGATGCGGAAGCCGTCAATCCCGTACCTTTCGAGATTGAACCGTACAACCTGCTCCAGAACGTCCCACAGCTCAAGATTCGGCTCATCTCCCGGATAATAGTTACATTTGATCGTATCAAAAAGGACATAGGGCGCTTGATCTGGACTTATAAGATGTCTCACTTGAGGAGAAACATCCTTGTAGAGGCGCAAGAACGTAATATCTGTCCAAACCGGCTGCACATCATTAATCCAATCCGAATGCGCCGGAGCAGTCGTTATCCCCATTTCTTGCTCCACCAAGGTTAATAGTTCCTCCCCGGTTTTAGCAGCCTTTTCCTTTAATTGCTGCCAAAGGACCGGATGAAGTTCATTTGGCGGCAGTGAAAACTTCCGAAGGAACGCTGCGGTTTCTTGGCTGCGGTAGACCGTCTCCAGCTTGTCAGGCGTACACTCCTCAAAAAATCCAAGCTCAGGAACCGGAGGCGGCGCAAAGCCCTCCAATGCCTCAGTTTTGATCCAGTACACCCAATCCGGGTGTTCGGTAATGAACTCACTGTTTTTCGCCGTTACCCGGGGAATGAAATCAAGGACTGTCTTTATATCAAGCAAATGGCAGGCTTCGACCAAGGCGCTGAGCTCATCGTGAATCGTGAACTGCTTCATGCCGTCCAATAGGCTGTCGTGCAGGTTCTGGTCTAAGTGGAATAACGATTGCACCGCGTAAGGTGATCCGATATCCCCCTTCAGGTTCAATTTGCTGTACTGGTTAACCGGAAGCATGTACAGAATATTGATCCCCATCTTTTTCAGCAGCGGCAGAAGAATGCAGAACCTTAAAAAAGTACCTGATTCGATTGTTCCGTCATGGTTATAGTCCCAAGCAGTCGAATAGCGAATTAGCGTGGAATAGATCGCGCTGTCGTCCAGATCCGTACGTTCCTTGAGCGAATACCTCCATGAAAGCTTGTCCAAGTAATTGAAGTGCTCCGTCATAAAATCATACGGATGTACACAAATCTCACCGTCTTTTTCGGAAAGAACACGCTCATATTGGCACTCGTTCCACACAGCAGGTATCCAGATCGGCTCTATATCCTTATCTTTGTGTGCAGACAGGTAATCCTGAACAAGTCTAAAATTGCTGTCTTTACTCATTGGCAGGTGCCACCTCTCGTTGATTGTAGTTCTATGTTTAGGCAAGTGGAAACGGCTACGCCGTCCTTAAAAGGACGGTATCCGTTTCAGCGAGAAATATAAGGATAATTTATAGTGTGAAACATATAAATTCTTATATTTGAACAAAAACCGTCTTGACGGTTTCACTCCTAACCACCTTCAAAGAGTTCAATTCATAGCCGATTAGCTCGTTAATTGCTGTTTCATATTGATTGAGCTTAACTTTTCTGGTTACCAGCTTCTCCAGCTCCGGGGTCTCAGCGGCAAACCGCAAAGCCTCCTCGAACATGTAGCGGTATTCGCCTGCTCCGATAATTTTGATGGCATTCTGTACGAATTTGGTAGGAGAAAAGGTATACTGGTACTTCGCATTAATTCCAAAAGGAATGATGCGGCCCCCACGCTCAATCCATCTCTCTGCCACTTCGAGCTGAGTACCCACCGTGTCGATAATCAGATCAAACTTATGACCTGAGCAGATCTCGTCTACGACAGCTTGATCTAATTGGGACGGTGTTAGTGCATAATCTGAAAATCCTCTGGCAAAGGCCAGCCGATATGGATTGATTTCCGTCGCAACGGTGAGCGCCGCTTTTGATTTGCTAACAATTTGACTGAGCAGTCCCATCGGACCCGACCCGATAACGAGTACCTTATCATCTGCTGATACGTTAGCTTCTTTGAAATTGTGCAGCACACAGGCTAGCGGCTCAATCAAAACCCCTGCTTCCCAGCTCATATGATCCGGGAGAAGGTGTGCAAACGTTTGTGCAGTAGAGTAAAAAAAAGTGAACGTCCCATTTCGGTTCAAACCCGCAATAGGCATCCCCTTGCCGTCGGTACCCGTACACAGGTGCGGCTGTTTCTTCAGGCAAAAATAACATTCGCCGCAGCTTAGATTCGGATCAATAACTACGCGGTCCCCCACCTTAAGGCGGTCAACCTTACTGCCGATTTCGATTACAGTCCCTACAGCCTCATGACCGCGAATGATCCCTGGAACTCCCTCCTCTTTACCGGTTATGACCGCCAGATCCGTTCCGCAAACCCCTGTCATCTCAATCCGAATCTTGACCTCATCTGGAGCTGTAATCAGCGGCTCTTCACATTCGCACAGCTCCAGCCGGTGGTTGGATGTCCACACCAGTGCTTCCACATACGTTCTTCCCTTCTATTTTTTTATAGATTCGAGAAAAAGTGCTTAATATTCACCCAGAATATACCACACCGCATAAGTCGAAGTAAGGTGAATGTTGTCGATGAATGTTAATGATTTGTAATTTTCACCGGCATACCATATATTTACAGGAAATTAGGCAAACAACAACAAAAACCCAATCAACACTTTCATACGTTGATCGGGTTAAATTTTTTAGATAAATGCCGGTTTGATAAATTCCAGAGCACATTTACAGTTATAGTCAGCGATATCCTTGGCAAGCTGTTGATCCGGATACCCGCGATGAATCAGCTTCAAACCGCCTGAAATCAAGGAAAGATGGTGATGGAATTTATAAAATAACATCCTGTTCGGATCGAGGTTATCCTGCTTCAAATACCGGTAGAAATCCCCAAAGCGAAACTCCAGAAAGCTGTGTTCATGCTCAATATCAAAGAACTCGGCTCCGTCTATATCAATTAAGATGGGCTCCAAATGATCTGTGACCAAAACATGATCAGGACCCAGCTCCCCATGTATAAATCCATAACGGCTTCTAGGCTCAATTCCCGATTCAAGCTCGTGCAGTTTATCAAGCAGCTTGCTATGATTTTCTCTGATGCTGTCAATATGCCGGGAAGCATAGAATAACTGCAATTTTGCATTTTCCAATTGGGCAAGATGGCATTGCCCCGTGTTGTTCCCGCTATGATTGGCCTTCCCGTAAGTACTTCTTTCGCCCGCGTGCATGCCGGCAATCATATCCCCCAACTGCTGAAAAACCTCATCTTTAACCCGCAGATCGGAATGGTGGAAATAATCTTCAGCCTTCTGGCCCGCTACATACTCAACAAGAGCGTAGTCGAAAGTGTAGCGATTTCTTTCCTTATTCAAATCATAAAGAACAGGGGTTTGAATGGAATGTTCAATTAAATACCTGTTGTTTATCTCAAATAATTCACTACCGAAGGATTGGGCATTTATATGATTATTAGCTATTTCCTCTTGAAAATAATTCATCGTAAGATCCCACACATACATAACGCAGGAAAATCCATTAGTGCAGTCTATCTTGTAGACCACCTTTTGTGCACCACCATGCATTTTCACAACATTTGCGATTGAGTAGCCCGCACCAAACACCTTAACTATATACTCCTGCAGACTGGCAGGATCGAGGTGACAACAAGATTCCAAGGAATAACACTCCATTTCTTCTTTTATTGCCGGCTACCTCACTGTATTATAATCCCAGGCAAAAATATAGACTGTTTCTTCGGTCTCTGTTATGATGTTGAATAAGGTCTTGAAAAAAATAGCCATACAAAACAGCCTTTGGAATCATTCCAAAGGCTGTTTTTTTATGATTGTATTCTGATTACTTGATAATAACGTATTCCAGATTAACCAGCTTGGCATAGGTAACAATTTGGTCTGTCGTCAAGTTCAAGGAAACAACGGTATGATGGCCGCCGCCGTTCTCGATCCAGGCCTTAACTCCATCCTGGAAGTTAGGCTTAACTTTCCACAATACGCGGGCCACTGGAAGCTTAGGAGCTGGAACCGTAGGTTCAAATGCCGTAACTTCGTTGATCAGCAGCTTGTAATGAGTGCCGAAGTCAGCCATGGATACAACTACGCCTTCTCCTGCTTTGCCGTCAAACACCAGGCGGGCCGGATCTTCACGGTCGCCAATACCCAGCGGAGATACGATGACTTTTGGTTTGTTGCTTGCAAGGCTTGGATCTACCTCAAGCATATGGGATTGCAGAATGGCTTCCTGACCTGCAGCCATTTCATAAGTGTAGTCTTCCATGAAGCCTGTATTCAGGTTATGGCTCATCACTTTCATCAAGCGGTCGAGTGCAGCGGTCTTCCAGTCGCCTTCACCGGCGAAGCCATATCCCTGTGCCATCAAACGTTGCACCGCAAGGCCCGGAAGCTGCTTCATGCCGTGCAGGTCCTCAAAGTTTGAAGTGAAGGCATTGTAGCCGCCGTTATCCAGGAAGCGTTTCAGGGCGATTTCATAACTTGCCTGAACCTTGACGCTAGCTTCCCAAGCTTCCTTGCTGTAAGTGCCGTAGTCAAATTCATAAAGCTTTGCATATTCCGCAAACAAAGCATTAATTTCTTCTTCCGTAACCGCGTTCACGTACTGAACAAGGTCTCCAATGCCGAAATAGTCAACGGTCCAGCCGAATTGAATTTGGGCTTCAACCTTATCCCCTTCAGTAACGCCGACGTTGCGCATGTTGTCGCCGAAGCGGGCAACCTTAATGTTAAAGCTTTCGTTATAAGCAACTGCTACGTCCATCCAATCCGCAATTTGCTTCTGTACTTCAGCACGTTCCCAGTAGCCTACTACCACTTTATTTTGTTTCTGCAGACGGGCATTGATGAAACCATATTCCCGGTCGCCATGAGCTGCCTGGTTAAGGTTCATGAAGTCCATATCAATCGTTGCCCAAGGGATGCTCTCATTGTATTGGGTTGCCAGATGCAGCAAAGGCTTCTGCAATAATTTCGTTCCGCGAATCCACATTTTTGCCGGGGAGAAGGTATGCATCCAGGTGATGACACCGGCAACCTCGTCACGATAGTTAACTTCTTTCATGATGGAGGTGATTTTATCTGCGCTGACAGCCAAGTCCTGCAGTACAAGCGGGTAAGGCAGAACACCGCTATTATTGAGTGCATCGGTCATAGCCTGAGCATGGGCCTTAACTTCTCCCAGTGCTTCTTCTCCATAAAGATGCTGCGATCCTACGACAAACCAGAATTGTTTGGCACTTACTGTTGACATGATGCTCATCCTCTTCTCTTTTGATAGTTTGTATTATTTCTGCCCGTAGTAGGCGTCTTTCCCATGTTTCCGCAAATAGTGTTTATCCAAGATCCGCTGCGGCAATTCTTCGGCAAAATGATTTAATTCCCGTGCGAACAAATTCATTTTCGAAACTTCTTCCAACACGACGCTGTTCATTACTGCAGATTTGGCATCTTTGCCCCAGGTGAATGGAGCATGACCCTTGAGCAGGACACCGGGAACTGCCATAACATCCAAGCCCCGCTGCTCAAAAGTTTCGATGATGACACGTCCGGTCTCTGCTTCATAACCGCGGTCAATCTCCTCCTGGGTCAAGAACCGGGCACATGGTACAGAGCCATAGAAGGTGTCGGCATGAGTAGTCCCCATTACAGGAACATCAAGTCCGGCCTGAGCCCAGACAGTCGCCCAAGTCGAATGCGTGTGCACGATGCCGCCGATCTGGGAATAATGCTTGTATAGCACAGCATGGGTCGGTGTATCGGAGGAAGGTCTCATTTCTCCCTCAACCACATTGCCGTCAAAATCGACAACTACCATGTCGCTCGGCTTCATCTTCTCATAATCCACGCCGCTAGGCTTGATTACGAACAAGCTGCTCTCACGGTCAACCGCGCTCACATTGCCCCATGTATATTTGACGAGTCCATGCTTTGGCAGGTCCAGATTGGCCTGGTATACTTCTTCTTTCAACCGCTCTAACACATTAATCCCTCCAGTTCTCCACTAGATTATCTACAGCAGCCTGCTCAATCGCCAAACCTTTGGTGTACCGTTCCATAAAGGTTTCAAAGCCTTTAACGTCAGAACCATCCGGGTATATTTCTTGGCCCTCAACATTGCTGAAAACTTTGGCGTCGAGGAAGTCGTCCAGACGTTCCTGTCCATCTTTGTTCATCATGTAAGAAGCGAGAATAGCCATTCCCCATGCCCCGCCTTCTCCGGCTGTTGCCATAACGGAAACAGGGACATTGAGCGCTGCTGCAACAATTTTTTGTCCAACGATAGGGGTTTTAAACAAACCGCCGTGAGCCAGAATGCTGTCAATTGCGACGTTTTCTTTCTTTGTCAAAATATCCATTCCGATTTTCAAAGCAGCAAAAGCCGTGAAAAGATGAGTCCGCATGAAATTGGCCAAATTGAAGTTACTCTCAGGTGAGCGGACAAACAGCGGCCGGCCTTTTTCGATTCCGGTGATATTTTCGCCTGAGAAATACCCGTAGCTAAGCAAGCCGCCGCCATCCGGGTCTGCTTCCAAAGCCTTGTTGAACATAACACTGTATAAATGAGCCGTATCCACCTTTTGTCCCGCTGCTTCAGAAAATTCACGGAACAAGCCCAGCCAGGCGTTGATATCGCTTGAGCAGTTGTTGGCATGAACCATGCCGACCGGGCTGCCGTTTGGAGTGGTTACCATGTCGATTTCAGGATATACGGTTGAAAGTTCGTTCTCTAATACAATCATGGCAAAAACCGAAGTTCCTACGGAGATATTGCCGGTCCGTTTTCTCACGCTATTCGTGGCAACCATCCCTGTTCCGGCATCGCCTTCCGGAGGACAAAGCGGAATGCCTGGCTGCAGGTTTTCAGATTGATCCAGAATTTTTGCTCCGGTTGCGGTTAATACCCCTGCCTGCTCGCCGGCGGTATAGACCTTAGGGAGAATATCCTTCAGCTTCAAGGAGTAGCCTTTAGCCGCAATGAGTTCCTCAAACTGCTTAACCATCGCTTCATTGTAATCTTGTGTGGCTTCATCTATCGGGAACATACCCGAAGCATCTCCGACACCGATGGCCTTATTGCCAGTCAGCAGCCAGTGAATGAAACCGGCTAAAGTCGTAACAAATTCAATACGAGGCACATGCTGCTCTTTGTTTAGTATGGCTTGATACAGATGGGCAATACTCCACCGTTCAGGGATGTTGAATTGGAATTTATCCGTTAATTCTTTAGCGGCAGCGCCGGTTGTTGCATTACGCCACGTCCGAAACGGAACAAGCAGCTCGCCCGTGCTGTCAAACGCCATATACCCGTGCATCATTGCAGAAAATCCGATCGAACCAATGGTTCGGATGGTGACTCCATATTTCCGTTCAACCTCTTGCTTCATTTCACTATAGGCCTCTTGCAGACCCTTGATAATCTCCGCTAAGTTGTACGTCCAATACCCGTCTACCAAAAGATTTTCCCACTCATAGCTTCCAGATGCGATCGTCTCAAAACGCTGATCAATCAGTACTGCCTTGATACGTGTGGATCCAAATTCGATACCAAGTGAGGTTTCTCCCTTAGTAATCGCTTGCTTAATGTTCTGATCCATAATCACGTTACTCCCCTCTATGACAACTGTTTTAACACCTATAATCGAAAGAAGGCGCTTTCCCTTATTGACAGCCTTAGTATATTTTTTGTTCGTACATTTGTCAATACAGAATAGCAGATATGCCTACAAATTTTACAATAGACAATTCTATGCTTTCCTTATACTGTTTATACATATATAAGTTGAACTAAAGAAAACATAAAAAGGGCAGAAGTGACGGAGGGGAAGTTTGGAACTGGAGGAGCGAACGCGTCCGCCTTTGTCTGCGGATTTCCACCGCGAAGAGCGGTATAAATCAAGAAATCTGCAGGCGGGCAGCGGCCGGAAGTCCAAACATTCCCCGCAGTTACGACCAGACCCCCATATGAAAATCTATGGTTCAATTTACATAGAAAACAAAGGATTATAATAAGTTCATAAGCATGTTATGATATGTACATACAAATATTGTGGGTGAGTCAATTAGTATTAGAACAACTTTGGAGGAAGTGAGTACAATGAAACCAAAATATCAGGTTATCCTTGAAGATATAAAAAGCAATATTCTTTCAGGAACGTATAGCGTAGGTGAACAAATCCCTACAGAATCCGCTTTGCAGGAGATGTATCAAGTAAGCCGGCAGACAGTGCGGAAGGCCATTTTAGAGCTGTCGAACGAGGGCTTTCTAAGAAGTGAAAAAGGATCAGGCACTTATGTCAGCAACCAGTTCCGATCCAAATCCGGCGGGAATCCCAATAATCGGACCATCGGTGTGATCACGACCTACATTTCGGATTACATCTTTCCCTCCATTATCCGCGGGATTGAAGGCCGATTGAATGAGGATAACTATTCGTTGCTATTAGCCAGCACCAATAATGATGTTGCGCAAGAAAAGAAAGCCTTGGAAATGATGCTGTCCTTTGGCGTGGATGGTCTAATTATTGAACCTACGAAAAGCAATCTATATAATCCGAATATCGCTTACTACCTGTCATTCAAGGAGCAGGAGGTCCCTTTCATCATGATCAATGCTTATTATGAAGAGTTGGAGGTTCCTTTCTTTTGTCTGGATGATGTACAGTCCAGCTATCTGGCGACCAAAGAATTGATTTCGAAAGGACATACCCAAATTGGGATTATTGCCAAAATGGATGATTTACAAGGGAAATATCGAATGAAGGGGTATATCAAAGCTCTTGGAGAAGCCAAATTACGGTTTCATCCCGAGCAGGTGCTCTCCTTCGATACCGAGACGAAGCAGGACCTGTCCACCAACCTAAAGAAATTTCTGACCGAAAATAGAGACACGTTAACCGGAATTGTCTGCTATAACGACGAGGTAGGGCTTGAGGTCGTAAATGTGTGCAGACAACTTGAGCTATCCGTTCCAGAAGACTTATCTATTATTGGTCAGGATAATTCTTATATTGCCAAAAATGCGAACATCAAGCTAACGACCTTGACCCACCCCCAGGAGCAAATGGGACGCGACGCCGCCGATTGGGTCATTAAGAAACTGCAGGGAAAGAAGGATTTACGAAACAGCACCTATTATCAACCTGTTTTGGTTGAAGGGGAGACTGTGAAAGCGAGATAGGGAGAAAGCCCCTGCAGAGCTTCGGCTGCTGCAGGGGCTTTCCCGTTAATTAGATAAAGAATCTGCCCACGCATCGACAGTTACCACCTCTGCCTGACGGGGGAACACTTTCTCGGTTAGAACGCGATGAACCTCGGGGTCGGCATCAATACAGGCATCGGAAAGCACCGTAAGGGCAAAATCTTTATCTGCCGCTTCACGCAAGGTCGATAGAACGACCCCGCTTGTGGAGATGCCGCTAAGAATGAGCGTGTCGATCTGGCGGGACCGGAGGATCACCTCAAGATCACTTCCGGCGAACGCGCTCACCCGAACCTTGGTCACAATGGGTTCGTCCGGCCGGGGCTGAACGGATTCGCTTATTTGCATCGCCGCTTCCGGGGCCGCCGCTGTTCCCGCCCGGCTGGCAATTTCCGCGAACATTTTGTTTCTGGAGCTAATCTCAGGATAACCGGCACGGAACGCGACCCGTACATAAATCACGGCAATAGCGTGACTGCGTGCAGCTTCAATAGCCTTTTGGAACGGAAGCAATGCCTTCTCATTGTCTACGAACCGCGATACGACGCTGTTTTGCATATCCATGATCAATAGTGCGCTTTTGCCCGGCGAATTGTGCATGTGTTATTTAACTCCTTTTCCTCGAAGTGGACACGCTTGAATCACTTGAATCAATTGCAAATTTCAATCTCATCATAAACGGAGGTATACCTCCGTTTAAAATTATACGGAGAATCCTCTCCGTTTGTCAATCAACCGCTGGTGATGTACTATTTACAATGAGGTGTTATCCCAAGATGTCCAAAAAGAAAATTTCAGTTGGAAGCAGTGACACTACAGAATCCGTCGTCACGCCTCCCGTGAAGGCATTGCGTGCAGATGCCATAAGAAATCGAGATAAGCTTCTCCAGGTTGCCCATAAGGTGTTTACGACCGAAGGCGTCTCCGTTTCGATGGATGAAATCGCCCGGCGTGCCGGTGTAGGCGTAGGTACTGTTTACCGGCATTTCCCGACCAAGGAGGATTTGTTCGGAGCCGTCATTGTCAGCCACAAATCGCGTCTTATCGAAGAAGCAAATCAATTGCTGTACCACGACGATCCGGGTGAGGCGTTCTTTCATTATTTTGCAAAAATTATACGTGAGGGGATTGCAAACAAGGTGATAACCGATGCCCTTGTTAGCAGACTGAATAACGGTGGGCGTTCGGAGGTTGCGAGGGACTTTTGGCGGGGAATTGACAATCTTCTCGGCCGCGCCCAACAAAGCGGCTCCGTCCGGGCTGATGCGAGCATTGAGGATATCAAAATCCTGCTTACCGGCATCTTGCAGGCAGCCGGAGACGGCGAAACTTTCCCGGACCGCGCCGTGTCGATTCTATGCGACGGCCTTCGCGGGAATGCCAAATAACCGCTTGCTGCTCCCGGGATCGCAAGCGGTTAAGGCGAAGTTCCGTATAGAAAATTACGTGGAGATTTCACATTCAATCCATAGAACTTCGAATACAGAATCGATCATTGGTGAAGATGTCGACTCAGAATAATATCGATGCCCATTCACGTCCTATCTGCGTCAAATTTATACGAGTGGATGTGGTATATACAGCTCTTCTAAACTGGTAATTTCTTCAGACGTCAATTTAACCGATAACGCCGAAATTGCATCTTCGAGATGGCTGATTTTGGTCGAACCGATAATCGGTGCCGTGACCTCCTCCTTTTGCAGCAGCCATGCAAGTGCAATTTGTGCGCGCGGAATTCCTCGGTTAGCGGCAACCTCAGCAGCTCTTTTCGCGACTATGCGATCAGCCTCTTCCGTTTTAATAAACAACGCCTTTGCTACTTGGTCATTCTCGGATCGCGAGGTCTGCTCATTCCAATCCCGGGTTAACCGTCCTGCAGCCAAAGGAAGGTAAGGAGTGATGCCAACACCCTCATCTTTACAAAGGGGGATCATTTCTCTTTCTTCTTCCCGATAGAGCAAGTTAAGTCTATTTTCCATAGAAACAAATCGTGTCCAGTCGTTGCGCTCTGCGACATGCTGAGCTTTCGCAAATTGCCATGCCAACATGGAGGATGCTCCGATATATCTGACCTTGCCCCCCTTAACTAAATCGTGAAGAGCCTCCATTGTCTCCTCAATAGGCGTATTAGGATCCCAACGATGGATCTGGTACAGATCAACATAGTCTGTCCCAAGCCGTTTTAGGCTATTATCAATTTCGGTCATGATGGCTTTGCGGGAAAGCCCCGTTGCATTTGTGCCTTTGCGCATTGGAACAAATACCTTTGTACTGATGACGACTTCGTCACGACGAGCAAAATCCTTTAAAGCACGCCCGAGAATTTCTTCACTCGTTCCGTCAGAATACATATTAGCACTACTGAAAAAGTTGATGCCCAATTCGAGTGCCTTTTTAATAATGGGTCTGCTTTTCTCCTCATCCAGCGACCATGGGGTATTGCCGCGTTCAGGTACTCCAAAGCTCATGGTTCCAAGGCTTAACTTTGAAACCTCTAATCCGCTGCGTCCAAGTTTTACATACTTCATTTGATAACACGCTCCTTAAGTATATTTGGAAGGTTTCCACGCCTTCAGGTTGTCTTATATCTCGACACCGATCCCGTGTTCGAAGCTGCTTCAACAACGGAACTGAAGTCTCGCATTTGAAAACGTGCCCGTCAGTCCGTAGCGAGATCCTGCGAAAATTTGAAGAACAATTCCTTGATTGACTCCGGTGACCAAGGCAACGGGTTTATCATGCATAGGCATGAACTCCTTTCTTGTGTACTTGATGGTCGATCATGTACCTCAAATATTAGGTTGACATATCAACCTTGTATTTATCAGATCTCGCTCCGGTTGACACATCAACCTGTATGCACTTTAGCACCTTGTGGTTGATATGTCAACCGCGGTATTATATTTGCATGAATATGAGCGAACTAAACGAAGACGAAATGCACATATGGAATATGTGGAAAGGCTCCTTTAAACGAATCTTCGGTCGTGTTGTAAAGGAGATGTCTGACCACACGGGACTATCAGAGGGTGATTTTGGAGTACTAGACCGTTTAGTCCAATTTGGGAATGGTAAGCTCCGCCAACATGAATTAGCTGACTCAATGGACTGGGATAAGAGCCGGCTATCACACCATCTAACGCGGATGGAAAAACGCGGTCTCGTTCTGAGGAAACCACTAGACACAGATCGCGGTGTTCAAGTCATCATTACTTCGGCCGGAAAGTCAGCCTTGGATGAGGCCCTTCCCATAGTCTCAAAGTCAATACGCAAGCATTTTCTAGATCTATTAACCGATCAAGACATTGAGTCGATTACTAAACTGTCGGAGAGAACAAAAAAGCGATCGTAGCCCCAGGTATTCCCTGTTGCCTTGATCGCTTTTTTGGTGGTGTACATGCTTTCACTAAACAGGTATAAGCGATGGAAACAAAGGCCAATATAAAGCTATCTGTTATGCAAGGAGCCTCGGCACATGACGTATGGAGAAATTCTATTTCGTACGGCAACGTCTTTCGTTGCTCTACTCGTTTTGACGCGTCTGCTCGGTAAAAAACAAGTCGGACATCTAACGTTTTTCAATTATGTTACAGGGATCACCTTCGGCTCCACGACTGCCGAGATTATCGTCAACAGACACATCACGCTGCTGCAAGGAATATCTAGCCTGGTCTTATGGTCGCTCTTGGCGTTCATTATTGCACTCATCGGATTGCGCTCCGTCAAAGCGCGTGAGATTCTCGACGGCCAGCCTACGATTCTCGTCAAACAAGGAAAGATTCTGGAAAAGGCATTGGCTAAGCAGCACCTCAACATCGACGATTTAAGCATGCTGCTTCGGAACAAGGATGTCTTCTCACCCGAAGAAGTTGAAATTGCAATTCTGGAGCCTGACGGTCAGCTCAGCGTGTTGAAAAAAGAAGAGCTGCTGCCTGCAACAAAAAAAGATATAAAAGCAACCATTTCGCCTATTCGCAGAATCCCGACTGAGCTTATTGTTGATGGTAAAATCGTAGAAAAAAACCTCAGAAAAATAGATGTCTCCGTGGTCTGGCTCAACCAGCAATTAAAGAAAGCCAACATTCATTCTATAGATCAAGTATTTTACGCAGAGCTCCAATTGGACGGGACGCTGTATATCGACAAATATCAGGATTCGATCCCGGAAATAGACCCGGTAGCGACTACTTGAGTATTTTCTTTGTAGACTGCTAAATGAAATCTAACCTATGCGGCTTTAACCGAGTGTGTATCCCTCCGCTTGCGCCGAAAGAACGGCTTGCCTTTCGACCAATTGATGAACGGCTGCTCTATGACATAATAAGAGATCACCGCCGCCGCATACGAGATTACGACGACGGATACACTGATGCCGAGCCATCGCCACACGTCATCAATCCCGGATTGGTGATAATCCTTTATGCCGTACTTTTCGATTAACGTAATGAACAAATAGTGCCAAATATACAGGCCGAACGAAATTTTTGCGGTAAACCGGAAAAAGCGGTTATCAAGCCAGCGCCCTAATATCACGCTGAACGGTGCCGACAACAACACGACTCCGAACAAAATGGCATAAGCCGGGAAGTAGTACGGTTGCTGCTGAAAGCTGAAGTCAAATTCGCCCCGGTGGCGCATTCGCCAGAGCAGCAAGCCGGCAAGCCCCAAAGCGACTGCCCCGATTGCATCGAACAACCCAAATTTGCGCAACCGCTCGATCGCTGTGCCGCACCGCATGATTGCTGTCGTTACGCCCGCCGCCAGGATGCCGATGGTGAAGTGGCCGAAGAACCCGACCGGATTGTAATTCGGCATCCAGTATTTTGCACCGCCAAGCTGACCAAATCTCCAACCCCGGCCCGTCTCGCTAGGCGTAAACCACTGATGTACGAGCGAGTTGGCGACAAGCACCAATCCAAACGCTACAACCCAGAACAAGATCGCTTTTCCGAACGAACGCCGCTTGCTGAGCATAAACAATAAAGCCATAAACAAAGGCATAAGCATGTAGCAAAACACCTCGAAGCTAATCGACCAGAATGGCCCATTCAAGTCGGACGGAAAAAACGTTGTATAGTGGAAGCCCGCCGTAAACGTGAAACCCGTTAGGATTCGCCGCCACAAGAACTGCGTAGGAATGTCCAGCCTCCATACGAGCAATAGACAAACCAGGAATGAAACATAGAAGCCAGGCATAATTCTCGCAGCACGACGCACTGCATACGTTCGGATACTTGGATACGGCTCATTTTCCAAGTAAGCGCTCCAAAAGGGAAACGACAACAAAAATCCGCTTAACACGAAAAACAAGCTCACCCCGCTGTTCCCAAGCAAGAAAACCGACTGCACTTCTTGAAGCCAAGGCTTTTGTGCGGGCATCGCCAGCCGTTGTGACAAATGATGCAGGATGACGGACAGGCAAGCAATAGCACGAACGCCATCTGCTCCTGTTAATCGGGTACTGCCTAACCGAAGCGTTGACATCAGCTCAATTCCCTCTTTTCCCAAATGATTTCCCGAACGGATGAGCATCCGCGTAGACAACGAAAGGGCCGTCGAACTGAACAGGGGAACTGATGCCTGGAACACCGCAGCCGTATGTACACTACTCCCATTCGCAATGGCGCTGTACATTGATTTCAGGTACTATATCTTTCAATAAATCACAGAAAAATCCTTCAACGCTCATATTATTCAATACAAAAAAATTCAAAGACCGAAATCCAAAATTGTATCATTCAACTATTGACTCGATATATAAATCAAAGTAAAGCTAATTGAACCAGACGCTATTAATACGGACTTTGGTGGAAGATCAATGGAATTCTTTTTGCGTTTCAGGGAAAATTGGCTGAGATGGAAAAACACCCGGCGCTCATTCATATGAAAGAACCGCAATTAATTGAAATGGGCAGCTACATTCTGGATAGTTTAGTACAGTAGAATTGATACACCGCCGCCTCTAAAAGCAAAAAGGTACGGAAAAGCCGGTTCATTACCGGGTTTTCCGTACCTTCGCTGTCTGTTCTAAATCAACGCGTCGAAATGGCCCTCCGAGTTCACCGTCGCCGTCCGGGGATCGGTAAGACCGATGCCTTTAAGGCCTCCCTTTCCTTCAGTCCGCCAGAGCGGGAGATGGTCTTGAAGCGGAGAAGCCGGTACAAAATTGACTGGGGTGCTGCTCCCGCTTTTCTGCACCAATTGGGTCTCCAGCAGCCGGATTTTCCGCTGCAGCTGCTCCCGGAGATAAGGAGTCTGCATCTCGCTACCCTGCGCCGCATTCACCTTGTCCAGCTCAATCATCAGCCGGTTTCGCTGCTCCTCCAGGGAACTGACATCGCTCTCTGTGCCGCCGTAAGCTGCAGTGGCTTGTACTGGGCTGATTCCTGATACTGTCTGTGCCGCCATGATTTGTCCCTCCGTTTCCTTGGCTCCCAAGCCGAATCCAGCCAATCGAAAGTTCTAATCATCTCTATTACCCGGCAGTCCCCGCCATGACAACATTCCAGGCCGCATATTCGCAATAATCGTCGTATAGTCTCAGCCGGCCGCTTTTTCGACCATACGAAAGACCCACCGGAGACCGGCAAAAGTCCCTTAAAGGTAATCATCATTTTGTAGCATAATGCTTATTGCTTCAAACAGAAGACGGAAACTTGCCGCTACTTATGATACGGTTCACGCGCTGTCTGTAACGGCAAGTTTTAGGGCCATCCTTTCCGGCTTTACCGAGATGACTGGAGTAGGCGTACTTACGTTCATTTTCATAATAGATGTTCCTTTCTTGATCTTCTCAATATCAGCTTAGGTTGACACGTCAACATAAAGCAAATCTAGCATATTGAAGTTGACACGTCAACCATGCTATTATATTCCCATGGATAAGAGCAAACTGAACGAAGAAGAAATTCAATTATGGTATAAGTGGAAAGGCTCCTTTCACAGCATCTTCGGTCGCGTAATTAAAGAGATGTCCGAGCACACCGGACTATCCGAGGGCGATTATGGGGTATTGGATCGGTTAGACCTTCTGGGGGACGGCAGCCTTCGCCAACAGGAGCTGGCCGAATCCATGGACTGGGATAAGAGCCGATTGTCACATCATCTGACGCGGATGGAAAAACGCAGGCTTGTGATGAGGAAGCCAATAGACGCAGATCGCGGTGTTCAAGTCAGCATCACTCCCATTGGAAAATCAGCATTAGATGATGCCCGTCCCATCGTCTCCATGGCCATACGTACACATTTTCTGGATCAATTAACCGATCTGGACATTGAGTCGATTACGAAGCTGGCGGAAAGAACAAAAAAAGGGCCTGCAGCGTCTTGTAATGCCCCGACGCCATGACCGCATTTTTTGAAGCAGATAAGTTGAACGTTAATTGAACTGGCCCCTTCCGCCAAATCCTTGCCGCGGAGAAAGAGGCAACGCCCGCTCAAGTCGCTTGGCTTGGGTGCTTGCTCAGAAACCATGGATTGTTCCGATTCCCGGCACAAGTAAATCGGAGCGGCTGGAAGAGAATCTTGGAGCGGCCGAAGTTAAGCTTAACCCTGAAGAGCTAAGCCAATTGGACATCGCGCTGTCAAAAATCAAGATATCCGGTGATCGCTATCCGGCTGAGATAGCAAACAAAATGAGCAAATAAAACTTAAGTATGACTCGACGTCCGGCCGTTTTTGAACCAGCCCCTTTCACAGCAAAAACGCTGTAGGGGCTTTTTGATTTTCGGCAAGCCCTGCTATGAATACTCTTCGTTAATTTCGACCTGCTCCAAAATATTCAGCCATTCCTGAGGATTTGCATAAGTCAAAATCGGGTGATGTTTTGAGAGCACCAAATCCCCTATTACGGCAATTTTGTCTCCCGATCAAAGAACTTTCGATTATTTTACTAAAGACGAAGAAGCTGTTTTTGCTCTCAATTTAGCAAGGTTCTCCCCATGAAATCCCTTCACAATTAACCAGGCTGCAAAGCTCATCTCGTAAACGCCCACAGGAAGCGCCATCAATCCTTTTACCGCCGAATAGGGTCCGATGATCCCAAACATTTGCAGCAAACCAGCCAAAAATACCATAACCGCTGTAATCATTCCGAAAATCGCTAACGGTTTAGGCACATAGCCTGTTCGATAAAGCAAATAACTATACAGACTAGTATTTAGGCCCAACATGAAATTTGGACCCAACATCGCCGTCCAGCCATAAATCGCCTGCAGCAGCAGCCCTATAGGATCAAAATTGGTATTACTTGCTAAGTTAGTTGTATCATAATACGAACTAAGTTGTAACAAACCCAATATGCTTACGAGACCTATCGCAATAAAAACAGCTTCCATAAATCGAAAACAAAGATACCCTAATGCAAGATGCTCATTCCAATGCCGAACGTAGGGAAACAGCATGACTGCCGTACCAACAGCCGTTACCACAAGCAAGAGGTCATTCAATACACCGATTAACACCTTCGTTTCCGATCCATTTGCCACGGCCATCTGCCATTGTTCTGACAAAACCGGCCCATAAAAAACAACCGCTATGATTGACGTCACTGCAGCAAGGATATAAAAAATCCCCAGTATCCTTGCATTCCTTCGGTCTCGCGTCATCTTTTTTGCCTCCTAAGACAATAAATTTATTTGCTGATGGACGTATGGTATACTTGCCTACAAAAACTTGATATAAGGAGTTATTATGGACCATAACGAAGTCATCGAACGCGCTTTGATCCATATCGAGGGCCATTTGCAACAATCCTTAACCGTGGAATCCGTTGCCAATACCTTCAACATGTCTAAATACTATTTTCATCGGCTGTTTTCTGCTATGATGGGCTGTTCGTTAAACCAATACATCCTATCCAGAAGATTGAATGCATCTTTAACCTTTATTCAGGACAAGAACAGGTCGCTAACCGATATTGCTTATCAGCTCAACTTCGGTACGCAAGCCTCTTTCACTCGTGCTTTCAAACGACAATACGGTGTAGCTCCAAGTTCTTTAAGAACAGGAGTCACAACTATCCCTCCGGTCCCCATACCTACAGTAGTGAAAAGACCCATAAAAAACATTAACGGTGATATCGTCACGGATTTCACCCTGACCGAATTCAAGGAGACCCGAATCAGCGGGATCGCCTTTGAAGTGAATTTAGCCAATAATGATTACAAGGAGAAGATTCGCGCACATTCAGAAATGCTGTTGAGTCACATTGATGAAACTATAAATGGTCCCTGTTATGTCATTTATTCAAACTGTCAACCCGATTCAACTCGGTTTAAGGTTCTGTTTGGGATCCCAAGCAGCATTGAAATCGATAAACCTTATTATTTCACGGTAGATGTGCCGCAAATTTTTTGTGCCAGGTTCAACTATTGCGGTGAACTACTTGACATTGGGGATGTACTGAAAAGCGACTATGCCCGATTTTTAAAGATCTCCAGGCAGGAAACGGCAGAAACCGATATTGAACTCATTCAAGCTTTTGATGACGTCCACCATCTGGATTCAACCTACCATATCTATGCACCTATCAAAAAACTCCCTGCCGATTCTGACTTGTAATATCGCGGCTCGCCTGTCATTCTGTCTGCTCCTTTCTTTGCTTGACTTTGATCATTCCTTCTCTGCAAATAAAATAACATAACGGGTTTTGCTCGGCTTTCCACATCTTGCTGTAATCAGGGTGCATCTCTCTCGAGATGCACCCTGATTGACTTCTTGTTTACCGCCCATCAGTGATTTAATGGTACGGTTCAACCTCATCACATCGTTGGTAAAGTATCCATAGAAGAATCAATGTTCGCGATCCTAGTCCTCAATAAAGGCTTGTGCCAATTTCACGCGGCGAACACTGGTGACGATTGATACAATTTCCTTGCCCTTCGACCAATTGATGAACGGCTGCTCTATTACATAATGCTGGCGTGAACTTTTGATAACTAAGTCCGAATACCTGCTTTATGTCGCGACAATGTGGTAATTCCTGACCATTGATTTTGGAAACGATCATTGTCACAATAGGATAAACAGCCAGATATTACGGAGTTGTTACTTTTTGAGGCAGGCAAAGACCTGAGAAGAGTCATGTTCGGCCCATTCTTGAATTGAAGGGACGATGCTTGATTCTATAAAGGTCTATTTCCCGCGCGAAATGATAGCCGCTACATGCACCACGGTTGGGAGGAGCTGCAATGCCCCGGGAAAATATTGCCCCGAAACAGAATGAACAGACCGAAAGGGAGGACCGCGGGTCAGCAAAAGCATCGGCTGTACGTCTGATTGTGCTGGCGGGTGGCGCCAGCAATATATCAGAAGCTACTCACTGCACAACCCGGCTTCGCCTTAGACTCCGGGACATCTCCCTAGTGGATGAAGCCAGCCTGTCTGGCTTGCCGGAGGTTCAGGATATATTCTTCCAGTCCGAACAGCTGCAAATCATACTCGGACCGGCCTACGTCTTCAAGGTACACCGGCAGGTTGTCCGTATCCTTCAAGACGGTAGGCCTGTCCAGCAGCAGGAAGCGGAGCTCCCGCCGATGCCGTCATTGGAACAACCAAACCAAAAGTACACTGCCGGTTCCGTTAGGACACCTTTTTCTTTGTTGAGAAAGGCCGTCAATACGGTCAGCTTCTTCTCCGATATTGTGGTGCCCATGATTCCGCTTTTTGTCGGGGTCGGCCTCCTGCTCGGTTTGCTCGGTATGATAGAGGTCTTTGGGTGGGCAGCGCACGATAGTATCTGGTTCAGGACCTTGTCACTATTGACCCGATCGGCATTTCAGCTAATGGCCGTGATGTTTGGCTACCACACCGCCAAGCGGTTTGGAGGGACCCCACCGCTCGGTGCTGCAATCGGCATTATCATGACCCAACCCGATCTGGTGCGGGTTACCGGATTCGGAGGAATACAGGTAAGCTCGGCTGATCTATTGCTCGCACCACAGTTCGGGTATCAAGGTGTAGTGATTCCTACTATTCTTGCCGTATTGCTGATGACTCTAATCGAGAAGGGGCTTCGCCGGATTCTCCCGTCGTCGACTTCAATGATGCTAATTCCCTTCCTAAGCCTTGCCACTGGAGGCACCTTTGCTATCCTGGTCATTGGACCGCTCACTTCTCAGCTTGGCGGCGCTCTAAGCAGCATGCTGGAAATTGCGTTCAGACAAGGCGGTACCGTTTTCGGGCTGCTGCTTGGCGGAATCTACAGCGCAATCGTCGTAAGCGGGCTGCACCATGGGATTCAGGCTGTTGAAATCGGACTGATTACCAATCCGGATATCAGCGTCAATTTCCTGCTCCCTATCTGGTCTATGGCCAATATCGCACAAGGTGCAGCCGGACTGGCCGTGTACGCCAGAACCCGGGACAAGGCATTGAGGAAAATAGCGCTGCCCGCCTCGATCACTGCCTTTTTCGGGATCACCGAACCGGTTACCTTTGGAGTTAACCTGAAGCTTGGCCGCCCTTTCTTGGGCGCTGCGGCAGGAGGCGCTGCAGGAGGCGCTTATGTAGCTTTTCATCAGGTGGCAGCTGATTCATTCGGTTTGACCGGGATTCCAATGATCGCGTTTGTCGTCCAGCTTGGACAGATGAATCTTATCCATTACATGATCGGATTTCTGCTGGCAGCAGTAACAGCTTTTATGGTTACCTGGATTCTTAGTGTTGACGAGCCGTCTGGCTTAAGGAACGAAAGAGCATAGGAGAACAACATGAAAATCAAAAAAATTCTGAACAACAACGCGGTTGTGGTGAACGACCTCGGAGAGGAAAAGATTGTCATGGGCTCCGGGATTGCTTTTCAAAAACGGAAAAACGATATTATTGATCCATCCCTGATCGAGAAAGTGTTCATTATGGACGACCCGGAGCAATACGGCCATTTGCAGGAAATGCTGCGGACATTACCTGAAGAGGAGATTGCAGCATCAGAGCTAATTATTTCATACGCGGAGCATGAGCTGGAAGTGACGTTTAATGAACGCGTGCATATTGCACTGACGGATCATCTCTCCTTTGCTTTGGATCGAATCCGCAAGGGGACGATGATCCAGAACACGCTGCTGGATGAAATCCGCATTTTATATCCGAGAGAGTTCAAGATTGGACTTCATGCCAAGAGCATCATTCGCGAAGCATTGCAGGCTGATATCCCTGAAGATGAGGTGGGATACATCGCCATGCATATCCATACCGCCTGGAAAAACGCTGGTGCTCGCGGGATTGCCGCCGAAATGGCGGCAATGCTGCGGGATATTGCCGAAGCCGTGGAGCAGGCCGCCGACATTATTCTGGAACGAGGTTCTGCTAACTATGAGCGTCTGGTGACCCAGCTTGATAATATTCTGCAGTCCGACGAAACCGGCAAGCTGCTTAGCGAACTGAACCCGGAAATTGTACGAATTGCAAAGGAGCGCTATTCCCAGGAATACGCCCAAGCCAAAGAGGTTGGGGAGCAGGTAGAAGAAGATTATGACTATGTGCTCATCGACAGCCAGCTGGTATTTATCGCCATGGAAATCAACCGGATCAGCATCCGGTCGAAGGATGGTAATATATTGTAACTGGACATTCCGGGTCCATAGACCCTTGATAATGCTATGAACTAACGGAAAACACCTCTTTCATCCTAAAAAAAACAGGAATTTCAGTCTATAGCGATTATCCGTCATTAAATAATAGAATTAACGTGACAGCAAAATATTGTCGGGATTGTTACTGTTAAGCAGGCAAGACCTAAAAATCCATTTGGGAATCGATACTTTTTTAAGTATCCCCCAATGGTATTTTTAGGTCTTTTTTCTGTTTTAAGAGGACATAGCCGAAACAGAAAAGGAGACAGGGAATATGAAGATCAAAAAGATTGTAAGACAAACAGCAGCAGTAACCTTTGCAACAGCATTACTTGCAGGTGGCGGGGCTTCAGCTTTTGCAAAAGGTGGAGACAGTAAAGACTTCAAAGAAAGCTACGGCTTTTCCCACATCACCCGTTCTGACATGCTAAAAATACCAGAGCAACAAATGAGCGAGCAATTCCAAGTGCCCCCATTCAATGCTTCCACAATCAAAAATATCTCTTCTGCACAGGGTGCAGACCAGTGGGGTAACCCCATCGACCTTGATGTCTGGGACAGCTGGCCGCTCCAAAACGCGGATGGAACGGTTGCTGAGTACAACGGGTACCATATCGTTTTTGCTTTGGCGGGAGATCCGAAAAGAGGATGGGACACATTCATTTACATGTTCTATCAAAAGGTGGGCGACACCTCGCTGGATAGCTGGAAAAATGCCGGAAGAGTATTTAAGGATAGTGATAAATACGTTTCAAACGATCCGATTCTTAATAATCAAGCAGAAGAATGGTCCGGTTCTGCAACCTTGACGAAGGATGGCAAAGTCCGCTTGTTCTATACCAACCGCCAAGGCTGGGATCCGGCGAACGGATTTTTTGGCAAGCAAACCTTGACGACCGCTCAGGTGAATGTATCGAAGCCGGATGCGGATACACTGAAGGTGGATGGTGTGGAAGATCTCAAATCAATCTTTGACGGAGACGGAAAGACCTATCAGAATGTGGATCAAGCCTTCGGTGGAGGCGATTATGCGGATAACCATACATTAAGAGATCCTCACTACGTTGAAGACAACGGTCATAAATACCTTGTTTTCGAATCCAATACCGGAACGGAAACGGGTTACCAGGGAGAAGAATCGCTAAATAACAGAGCTTACTACGAAGGAAACAAACCCTTCTTCGAAGCTGAAAAAAATAAATTGTTGTTTGGTCCCAAGAAATCTCTGGCGACATTAGCGAACGGATCACTGGGTATTATCGAGTTGAATGATGACTACACGCTGAAAACCGTTATGAAGCCGCTCATCGCCTCCAATACCGTAACAGATGAAATCGAACGCGCGAACGTCTTTGAAATGAATGGCAAATGGTATTTGTTCACGGATTCCCGGGGCTCCAAAATGACTATTGATGGAATTGGCGCCAATGATGTATACATGCTGGGTTATGTATCAAATTCATTGACCGGTCCTTACAAACCACTGAACGGCAGCGGACTTGTTCTGCACATGGATCTTGATCCGAATGATCTTACCTGGACTTACTCTCACTTCGCAATCCCGCAAGCGAAAGGAGACAATGTGGTCATCACTAGTTATATGACTAACCGGGGCTTGTTCGCTGGCCAGCATTCCACCTTCGCGCCAAGCTTCCTCGTGAACATTAAAGGCTCGAAAACCTCGGTTATCCAAGACAGCATTCTTGAACAAGGACAATTGACGGCGAACTGATCCCTTGAACAAAGATAAGCGTGCTTTTAAGCGCCACTCTCTGATCTGTCACATTTGCTTGGCCTTTATACTCACTATTGGAATAGCGGTTTATTATTCCGGACGGAACACGACACCGGAGGAATCCCCTGCTACCCAACCACATCAGACCTATCGGGCCAATTATCATTTCACAACACCCGACAAATGGAAAAATGATCCGCAAAGGCCGGTTTATCTCGATGGAGTGTACCACTACTATTATCTGTATAATCGAGACTATCCCACCGGGAACGGTACCGAATGGCGGCATGCGACCTCCACAGATCTGGTGCACTGGAAAGACGAGGGGATCGCGATCCCCAAGTATACCAATCCAAATGGCGATCCCTGGTCAGGGTCGGTCGTTGTAGATGAGGCAGATACGGCCGGGTTTGGAAAAGGAGCTCTGATCGCGATTGTAACGGAGCCCTCCGCCGATGGCGGGCGGCAGGAGCAATATTTATGGTACAGTACCGACCATGGATACACATTTAGTGCTTACGGTAATGCTCCCGTTCTGCAGAACCCGGGGACAACCGATTTTAGAGATCCCAAAATCATCCGGGATAACTTATCCGGCAAATGGGTCATGGTCTTGGCTGAAGGCACAAAAGTAGGCTTTTATGAGTCTTGGGACTTAAAAACCTGGCACTATGTCAGCGGCTTCGCAACGGAGAACCTCGGAATTGTAGAATGTCCTGATCTTTACCTGATGCAGGCGGACGACGGGACCTATAAATGGGTGCTTGGCGTTAGCGCCAATGGCACCTCATCCGGTAAACCTAACACCTATGCTTACTGGACAGGAGACTTTGACGGCAAGACATTTTTCTCCGATCAGAAGGAACCGCAGTGGCTGGATTACGGTTTTGACTGGTACGGCGCTGTAACCTTTGAAGATGGTACAAGCAGCGACAAATCACATCACCGTTATGCTTTAGCCTGGATGAATAATTGGGAGTATCCCCATAATACACCCACGCTGCGGGAAGGGTTCAACGGAATGGACTCGATTGTTCGCCGAATTGAGCTGAAACAGGCAGGCGAGGGCAGCTATCAACTTGTTTCGGAACCCCTGGAGGCCTTAAGTCAAGCATCAGATGCAGCAGCCGCCTATGGGCCAATCGATGTGAATGGTTCTGAAACGCTGCCTTTCACAGGTAATGCATACGAGCTTACCGCCGATATCACTTGGTCAGCGCTCAGGAATGTTGGGCTCAGGCTTCGGGAATCAGCCGATGCAAGCCATCATGTGGACATCGGAGTTTCTGTAGAGGGCGGGTACAGCTATGTCAATCGGGCTTACACAGGGAGCCCTGACAAGAGCGGCAAATATCTGGAGAGCAGGGCCCTCTTCGATGTAAGCAACAAGAAGGTTCACCTGAGAGTTTTTGTCGATAAGACGAGCGTGGAGGTCTTTATAGATGAGGGGGCCATTGTTTTTTCCAATGTCGTTTTCCCCGAATTAGACGATCAGGGAATTACCCTGTTTTCGGACGGCGGCACAGCAGTTTTTAGTAATATTATGATCAAGCCGTTCAAATAAATATCCTTGCCATTCACCCGATTCCGTATCAATTTGGAATCGGGTGTTTTCTGCGGCTCATCTTTACTTCTATACTATTCATTCCGAACCATCCTCGCATCACCATACAAATCAAGATAACCTGACAACATACGTTATGAACTGGTACACATTATCCTTCAGAGCCGAGACGGAAGCCAGCAGCTTTTTGCCGGAAGGGCTCCAGCGCAGTTGGTCAGCAACCTCAATATCGTTCAGCACGGGCGTCTGTTCCCCTGTCTCCACCTCTGTAATGAACAGACCGTCCTGGTTATCGGCGGCGCTTGCGGCAGTCGTCACATAGGCTAGCTTGCTGCCGTCCGGCGACCAGCTTGTGCCGAAAATCTGCTGGCCCGATGCCACCCGGGATTGCTCGTTGCCTTCGCTGTCGCAGAGCAGCAGCACCATTTCTCCTGGCCCCTTCCGCTCCACAATCGCCAGCCTGCTTCCATCCGGTGAGGGAACGACCCACATTACATTTTTTTTCAGCGCCTTGGACTGCTTCGTTGCGGTATCATAGGCGGTAAGCTGGCTGCCTTCCCCGGTCACATAGAACACCCTGCTGCCGGACTGAACAACCTCATGCACATAAGGGATTCCGGTCTTGAGTACTGTGTCTTGCTTGCCGTTTATATCGGCTGAAATGATGTTTCCTTCCATATCCGGGAAAATAACATGCTCATTATCCGCCCATTTTCCTTCCTCATTTCTAAATTCCGCATCGCTTACTTTCACCGAAGTCCCGGCAGCCAGGTTCATGATATAGCCGATCCCGGTCGCGTCATACAGTTCTTTGTAAAAGAGCTGTTTCTTGTCCGGGGACAATTGCGCCGCGCCATAATTTTTGTCTCCCTCCTGAAGCGGCGTGTCATTCCCCGAGGAGAGCGTGCGGAGATAGAGATTATGCGGATACCGTTCCTGGCCCTCGATTGTCTGCGGGGGAAGGCTGCGGTTCTCTTTGTCCACCACAATCGTATCCTCACTGGCAAAATCCAGCCCGCGCACACCCTCCACCTTGTCGATGCCCGCAAGCTTCAGCTTGGTGTAGACCGATTCGCTGGTGTTGTCGAGGACGGTGATTTTTTGCCCGCCTTTTTCCACGACCTGCCGTGTCTCCGTATTTCCTGTACTGCAGGCTGTGACCCAGAGCAGAACTGTTGTGCTCATGAGAATCAGCGCCACCTTGCCCGCTCTGCCGCTCATTGTAATGTTCATAAATGTATCCCCCTAGAGGTTGTGTTGCTCCAAGCATACTGAAGGCATATTTCCAAAGCATCGCAAAATGTTTCCAAGTTGTAAAACTTCAGCCCTTAATCCACCGCCGGAAAAGAAAGCTCAAACGCTGATCCGGCTCCGCCTGTATCCAGCAAAGTAATGGTCCCGTTCTGCTTCTCCACCAGATTTCGAACGAGGGAGAGGCCAAGCCCCGTACCCCCGGACTGTCTGGAGCGGTCGCGGTTGACCGTGTAAAAGGGCTCGAAAATTTTGTCCCTGGACCCATCCGGAATGCCGATCCCGGAATCCTTCACCGTAATCCAGACCCGGTTGTCCCTGACCTCGCTGTGAAGGTGGATCATTCCTTGAGGAACATTGTATTTGATCGCATTGTCGAGGAGGTTGATGAAGATATGCATGAAGCTCTCCCGGTCGATCCAAATATGGGCTGGCTGGACATCCAGCGTAATCGTCAGGCCATACCGCTCCGCCTTGCCGTTCATGCGCCCGCAGATATCGCGCAGTTCCTCAGCTACCTCCAGCCGCTCGGCCTGGGACTCGAAATCATATTTCTCAAGCGCCGTCAGTTGCAGCACCTTCTCTACCATTTCGTACAGCCGCTGTGTTTCTTTGGCGATGTTGAGCTTGGCGTCATGCAGCAGCTTGGGATCATCCTCGTACATGTTCAGCAGATCCACATAAGCCTTGATCGAGGTCAGCGGTGTCTTGAACTCATGGCTGATGTTGCCGATATACTGCTTCTGCTGCTGCTCCAGCGCCTGCAGCTTCTGGACGGCGAGTTGCAGCTTATGCTGCTCTGCATCCTTCGCGGCAATGCTGCTCTCAATCTCCCGGCTCATAAAATAAATGCCCTCGGCCAGCTCGCCCAGCTCATCCTTGCGCTTCACCGGCGGTGCGGTGATATAGTCGGCCCGCTGTATGGACTCCGCCGCCTTCTTCAATCGCCCGATGGCCACCGCAGCCCGGTTAAAATAGAGGTAACCTCCAATGAAGCTGAGTAGCAGAACCGCGCCCCCTGTGGTTAGGAACAGGTTGAGCAGCGTCCGCTGAAAGCTCTGGGGGCTTGCCAGCGAATACTCCAATTGCATGGCCCCCATCTGGCTGTCTGGACCCTGCAAAGGTGCCAGATAGAGCAGGGTATCGCCTGCGCTCTGGTAGGCGATTTTGTTCTGTAGCGCATAGGCCAGCGCATTTGCAGGCTTCGGTCCCGCTGATGCAGCTTCCCCTTGCCGGGAGCTGCCGACCTGCTGGCCCTGCGCATCATAGAGCGTAACCGCAAGGCCGGTAAATCCGGCCAGCTCAGCGGCCAGCGCCTTGCCCCGCTGCTGCATGAATGCCTGCGGCTCCAGCCGCGCACCGGTATAGTAGGTCTGCTTGACCCGCAGATTCACCGTTTTGGCATGCTGGGCCAGAGTGCTCTCCATCTGTGCCTGCTGATTCAGCCCCACTCCGCGCAGCACGAAAAAGCTCAGAATGCTTATCGCCAGAATAAGCAGTACGGCCAGGAACAGGCTGAACTTCAGCTTGATGCTGATTTTCATGCGAAGCTCCCTGCCGGGACAGCCTTATAGCCGACGCCATAGACGGTCTGCAGAATATTCTGGTATGGCTCGCCCAGCTTTTTGCGCAGCCGCTGGATATGGATATCCACCGTGCGTGTGCCGCCGGCGTAGTCCATCTCCCAGACCTGCTCCAGCAGCTCTTCGCGCATATAGACACGCTGCGGATGGGACAGCAGCAGGAGCAGAAGATCGAATTCCTTCGGCGTCAGTTCCAGCGACTCGCTGCCCAGCAGGACCGAACGCCGGTCCGCATGGACCTGCAAAGCGCCGTACTCAATGACCTCGCTTTTGGCCTCGGCGGTGTTCTTCTCCAGCCTGCGGAGCAGCGCCTTCACCCTCGCCAGCAGCTCGCGGATTTCGAACGGCTTGGTCATATAATCGTCCGCACCCAGCTCCAGACCGACTATTTTATCGACGATATCATTTTTGACGGTTAAAAGAATAATTCCGATATCATCCCTGTCCTCCAGCTTGCGGCATACATCATATCCGCTCAGCTTCGGCATCATCACATCAAGCACCATCACGTTCGGACGGAACACAAGCGCCTTGCCGAGCGCCTCTTCACCGTCACCGGCGGTATCCACCTCATAACCTTCACGCCGCAGCGCGTAGGCAATCGCACTTACAATGCCCGGTTCATCATCCACTACCAGCACTTTTTTCGCCACCCTGCGTTTCACCTCTTTCGCTTGCATTTATTTTCTCCTCTGACTTCTACAATTACTCTTCCGGTATACTTCCAGACGGGCTTAAACCCGAAAGGTTCCCCATAGGTAAAAAAGAAATGCACCCAAACCGCCATCCAAACGTAGTATCCGGAAGAGGCTCATTCTTTAGGTTATCTTAAAGAAGAGTTAAGCTTAATCTCAGCTTTGCCGGGTACAATGATATTAGTTGAAGAACCTAGCTAACGTAACCAATGACTATGCACCGATATAAGAACACATGAAAAGAGGATAACTTATGAATATAAAACGAGTAATGATTGTGGGGTCGATGATTGTAGCCATCTCCTTCGGAGGAACCGCCTGGGGCAAGCCCCTGGCAAGTGCCAGCCCGGTCGCTAAATGGTCTGCTACCAGTGTAGCTGAAAAGGATGACTTATTGGAAGCATTGAACCAGTCCTCTGATGAAGAGCTGTACGATGCGCTTTATGACGGCAAATCTCTGAAGGACATCGCTGCAGATAATGGCGGAAGCATTGACAGCGTCATCAATTTGCAAGTCGCCCAGCTTACACAGCAGCTCGATGCAAGGCTCGCCAGCGGCAGCATCACCCAGCAGCAGTATACCGCCCAAAAAGCTGAATTGAAAGAGATCGTGGCGCAGAGCGTCCTGACTTCATTCGGCTAACCAAGGAGTACATAGTACTCAACCAGCCGCAGGCCGTGTTAACGGTCTGCAAACAGGCCATCTCATCCGCAGGAAATCTGCTTGAGATGGCCTGTTTTTTTGCGTGGAGCGGTGGCTCCATTTGTTATCAAAATAAAAAAAGTGGCATTCAAGCTGCGTTCAGCAGGAATGTCACTTTTATAGTATACCAAATGTTGGGTGTCACAGCACCGCACTAAGATCCCGCTTTATCCCGCTTAATCTCCAAAATATCGAGGAAAAAGACAAAGATCGGAATGCCGAGAATGAGTCCCCATATGCCAATATAATGCTCAGAGAACAGCAGCACGATAAAGGTGTAGAACATCGGCAGATTCATTTTGGAGGACATCAGCTTCGGATTGAGGAAGTACCCTTCCATCACATGCAGCACGGCAATCAGCGCCAGTACGTAAATGATCATCGTCAGCCCGCCAATGTTGTACCCTATGATGCACAGGGGAATAAGTGAGATCACAAAGCCCACAACCGGAATTAGACTGAGCAGGAAAATCATGATGGATAACGCGAAAAGGTAAGGGAAAGGCGAAAAAAACATGCCAAGTATCCACAAGCCGCACACCGTAAACAACGTATTGAACAGCGCAATAAGAATTTGTGCTTCAATGACTTTGCCGAAGGAGGCGATGAATTTTTTACCGAAGTACTCCAGCTCCACGTAAAACCAGGAAATCTTGCTCTCTCTCAGGCGGGAGGTAAAGCTGACAATCCGGTTTTTTTCCAGGATGAAGACCAAGCTTAGAATGGTTGATAATACGAAGGTTGTGCCCCAATCGCTGATCCTCAGCACATATTCAATACCATGGGTCATATAGGACTGATAGTTCAAATCCTTGAGTTTTTCGAATATATACTGTGCAATCTGGTTTTGCGGGATATCATCAGGAGTTAAATGCGTCAAGAAATCGGCCAATTGCTTAACCTGAATAAATACCCTGGGCAGATACTTGACGAGCGCCATTACAATCATGGTGATTAGAGCGACGTATAGGAGGATGATGATCACCTTGCTGTTCACCTTGACAAATTTGCCGATCTGCTTGGACAGCAGCACCTGAAAGCTGTTCATCACATAAGCCATCAGAAACGTGAGCAGCACCAGATTCAGCATATCCCTAATGCTGTACAGCAACAGTGCAATCAGCCCCAGAATCAAAAAGCGCCGGACTGTTAAATTCGCATAATAACGTTTAATTACATCCATTGTTCTTCCGTTCCTCTCCATTCGCTTGCGATTAGGACTTTTGTATATAGTGTATAGTCTACAGTAACGAAAACACATATAGCAACTGAGTGCCCCGCTAAATACGCGAAAATACAAATTTATTGTCGAAATACCGGAGGTTTGCCGGGTCATGCTGCCGTTGTGCTATAATGTGCAGGTGAAAAGGGATACGCCGTCCTTAAAAGGAGTATACGCTTTCTAATAAATTTTTAAAAAAACTGGAGGTTCACCTGTATGGGCAAAATCATCTGCATCACCGGCGCTTCAACCGGAATCGGCCTGTCAACGGCCCTGAAATTCGCCAAGGAAGGCTGGACCGTCTATGCCGGAACCCGCAACCTGGACCGCGATCAGGAGCTATACCGCGAAGTGGACAATCTTAAGTTTGTCGAGCTGGAAGTTACGAAGCCGGAGAGCATCGGGCGGGTTATAGATCAGATTGAACAGGAGCAGGGAACGCTCGATGTACTGTTCTGCAACGCCGGCTTCGGCTACCTCAGAGCACTGGGACAAGCCCCGATGGAGGACATTCACCGTGTCTTCGACACCAATGTCTATGGGGTCATGCATACGATCCGGGCCGCACTGCCACTGCTGCGCAAGACAGGCTACGGGCATATTGTGGCCACCTCCAGCGTAGGCGGACTGGTTGGCCAGCCTATGAACGAAATCTACTGCGCCAGCAAATTCGCACTGGAGGGCCTGCTGGAAAGTATGGCTACCTATTACAAGCCGCAGTTCAATATCGACATCTCCTTGCTTGAACCTGGCGCTATCGCCACTGAATTCAACAAAACTGTGCTTGGGCACATAGCCGATACCGGCGGAATTCTGGAAGACGAATATAAACCGGTCCTCGATGCCTACAGAGCCACGTTCCTGCAGCGCAATACAGAGCCCCAGACGGCGGATTCTGTTGCCGAAGTGATGTGGGACCTGGTGCATATGGAGACCAAGCCGCTCCGTATCCGCACTTCAGAGCAGGCCGAACAATTCGTCTCCCGCAAAGTAAGCACAGACCCTACCGGTCTTGAAGGTGTCCTCAGCACCCGCAAAATCCAGCTGAACTTGTAAGAGATCAGCCTGTAAACACCGGATCCTGCTCATCGGTATCTACAACCGTCTTCAGGCTGCGGATTTAATCCGGTCCCGCTCCCCTGTGCCGACCTCAAGTAGACTGTCCGCTGCCTTCCCATATCCAGGGATTGGTAGCGGTGCGGGATGCCGGGCTGCTATCTGCTGCCCGGGGCTGCCAACCTATTGTGGAAAAAGGACAACTAATTCGTGTAATTTGTTCCCGCCAAGGACAATAGCTGGAAAAAAGGAACCTAATTCGCTCGAATGGGCTGATACAGGCAAAAATCCCCTGAAATAAGTGGAGAAAATCCAACTTAGGCCTGCTGCGTAGACAAATCCAGCAGATTAGTTCTACTAATTCAGACTGTTGGTAAAGTCCATTTTAAGCCGCAAAAATCATGTTGAAATCCAAACGGCGGTCGAAGTAGCGAAAGTTAACGTTTTTCATACACAAATAAAGAGCACGGGTCTCCTTCTG
>NZ_JBTLRW010000008.1:0-320203 GCF_054483875.1 Paenibacillus sp. BAC0078 | reverse complement strand
GAATGAGACACCCCAAGCCTATCTTCAAGAGTTGGAGCAAGCCGTCACCGACAGCCGTGTCTCTCACGGAAAAAAGCCGCTACCTCCTCTGTCGAAAGAGGAGGCGGAAACGAAAAAACTGAAAGTGAGCCTGACCGATCCGGAGAGCGGCTACATGAGTCGTAAGAATAAACCGGAAGGGTTCTTTTACTTAGACCACCGGACCGTTGACCACAAATACAATATGATTACCGATGTGTACGTGACGCCAGGCAATGTTAATGACTCCACCGTGTACATGGAGCGCTTAAACCGGCAGCTGGAGACCTTTGGTTTTCGAGACACCCTTGAAGCCATAGCCCTGGATTCTGGATACATGGTACCTCATATTTGCAAGGAAACGATGCCTTGGATGAGTGTGATTGCCGAGCGAAAACCACCGAGTAAGCCCGGATTTCTTGCGAAAGAAGAATTCACCTATGATGCGGAAAAGGATGTATATGTATGTCCATTAAGACAACAGCTCACGTACCGAACGACGAACCGACAAGGCTATGACGAGTATATTTCGCCCAAGGCACACTGCGCGATTTGTCCGAAAGTGACTCAATGCACCGAAAATCCCAAGCACCAGCGTATGATTCAGCGGCATGTATGGGAGGACTTCAAAGAAAGAGTACAGCAAAACAAGAAAAGTCCGGAAGGCGAAAAGATATACAATTACCGCGCTCAAACCATTGAGCGTAGCTTTGCTGATGCCAAAAATCTGCATGGGTACCGTCGATGCCGAATGCGCGGCAAAGCCAAGATGCAGGAACAGGCGTTAATGACGGCTATTGCACAGAATCTGAAGAAAATAGCCCGACATTTAGCACAGAAGGAGACCCGTGCTCTTTATTTGTGTATGAAAAACGTTAACTTTCGCTACTTCGACCGCCGTTTGGATTTCAACATGATTTTTGCGGCTTAAAATGGACTTTACCAACAGTCTGACTTTTTCCATCTATTCACCAAAAAGTTAGTGAAATTCACAAATTAGGTTTCCTTTTTCCACTTCATCCAATCTCGCGGTTCATTCCGTAAGCGATTACCCTGCGTTCTCGCCGCTCATGCTTGAAATCTCTAATGAAAACTACCCTGTCCGCTTCGGACAGGGTACAGCCGGCTATTTCGCCGACATTTCCATTAAAGCCATATTCAGCTTCAGCACATTGACCCGTTCCTCGCCAAATAATCCGAGATCGCGGCCTGTGGTATATTTCTTCACTAATGCTTCCAGTTTATCCGCCGAAATTCCTGTCAGCTTGCTGATTCTGGGAATCTGTACAGTGGCGGAGGCCGGGGAGATATCCGGGTCCAGACCCGAGCCTGAATTCGTCACCAGATCAACCGGCAGTTGATTCACAGGAACATCAGGGTTATCCTGCTTCCACTGGGCGATTGAATCGCGTGTGCGCTGCAGCATATCAGGATTCGATGGTCCATAGTTGTTCGACCCCGAAGCCTCTGCCTTGTAATCAATGCTGGATACGCGCCCGTGGAACAACGCCGGATTCGTAAAGTTCTGTCCAATTAGTCCAGAGCCAACCACCTGGCCCTCGCTGTTCTTCAGCAGGCTGCCGTTCGCCTGGGAAGGCATGAGCACCTGGGCAATGGCTGTGGAAGCCAGCGGATATACAATTCCGCAGAGTACAATGAACACTACGCTTAGCCTAACTATACTTATCCAATAAGAACCTTTTGACACCTGTTCCTGTTCAACTGGTTCTGAATTGATAGTTCCCATTCTTAACTTCATCCTCTCTCTCACCCTTATGTCTATCCGTCAAATCCAAATACTGACCAGCAGATCAATCAGCTTAATGCCCACAAACGGAACCAGAATTCCTCCCAGCCCATAGATGAAAATATTCCGGCGCAGCAGCTTGGTAGAGCTCATTGGCTTATAGGATACACCTTTCATCGCCAGCGGAATAAGCAGCGGGATGATAATGGCGTTAAAGATCAGCGCCGAGATAATCGCAGAGCTTGGCGACCCCAGCCCCATTACGTTCAGCACATTCATCTCCGGAATAGCGAGCGTGAACATCGCGGGAATGATGGCAAAATATTTGGCAATATCATTCGCAATACTGAAGGTCGTCAGGGCGCCACGGGTCATCAAGAGCTGCTTACCGATAGCCACAACCTCAATAATCTTGGACGGGTCAGAGTCCAGATCGACCATATTAGCAGCTTCCTTGGCGGCCGATGTGCCACTGTTCATCGCAAGACCCACATCCGCCTGTGCCAGTGCGGGCGCATCGTTCGTGCCGTCGCCTGTCATAGCTACCAGCTTGCCCTCGGCCTGTTCACGGCGGATAACCTCGATTTTATTCTCCGGCGTGCTTTCGGCAATAAATCCGTCCACCCCGGCTTCGGCGGCTATTGTCGCGGCAGTAAGCGGGTTGTCACCGGTACACATAATGGTCTTGATACCCATTTTGCGCAGCTCGTCGAACCGTTCCTTCATCCCCGGCTTAACCGTGTCCTTCAAATAAATAAGCCCGTAAATCCGGTTATCTACTGCCACGGCAAGCGGGGTCCCCCCTTTACCGGCGATCTCGTTAGAGCATTTATCCAGGTTGTCCGGGATCAGCCCTCCTTGCGAAGATACCCAACGTTTAATGGAGTCTACAGCTCCTTTACGCACCATGCGGCCGTCCTTCAAGTCCAGTCCGCTCATCCGCGTTTCGGCGCGGAATTCAATGAACTGTCCTTCCAGTGAGGAATCGTAGCTGTGTCCTTGCTTTTTAACAAGTTCAATGACGGAACGGCCTTCAGGCGTCTCATCCTTCAGGGAGCTGATTGCCGCCCATACAGCCAGTTCTTCTGCACTTTCCTTGCCCACAGGAACAAATTCGCTCGCCATACGGTTGCCGTAGGTGATTGTGCCTGTTTTATCGAGGATCATCGTATTGATGTCACCAGCGGCCTCAACCGCTTTTCCTGACATGGCAAGCACGTTGAACTGAGTCACCCTGTCCATGCCTGCAATACCGATGGCTGACAGCAGACCGCCGATGGTCGTTGGGATCAGACAGACCAGCAGCGCGATCAGAACCGGGATTTCCAGGTCAACATTCAGATAAGATGCAATCGGACGCAGAGTGACAACCACAATCAGAAAGATAATCGTCAAGCTGATTAAAAGTGTGCTCAGCGCAATTTCATTCGGCGTCTTCTGCCGTTTGGCTCCTTCGACGAGTGAGATCATCCGGTCGAGGAAGGATTCACCTGGATCACTTGTAATCCGCACTTTAATCTCATCACTGACAACCCTTGTGCCGCCTGTGACCGAGTTGAAATCTCCGCCAGCCTCTTTAATAACGGGAGCTGATTCCCCGGTAATCGCTGATTCATCTACGGAAGCCAGTCCTTCAATGACCTCGCCGTCGCCGGGAATCAGTTCACCCTGGCTGACGACAACGATATCGCCCTTGCGCAGCTCAGAAGAGGCAACAGTTTTGATGGCCCCGCCTACCAGCTTATTCGCGGAAATATCCTGTTTCGTTTTCTTGAGCGTATCGGCCTGCGCTTTCCCCCGGCCTTCAGCCAGCGCTTCCGCGAAGTTGGCGAATAGGACGGTAACCAGCAGGATGAAGAACACCGTAATATTGAAGCCTATGGAATCCTCGGCATTGAAATAACCGGGAGCGAGAACCATTAGCAGAACAATAAAGGTTCCGATCTCAACAACGAACATGACCGGGTTCTTCATTAAGGTCATCGGGTTCAGCTTCAAGAAGCTGTCCTTGACCGCACTTTGTATGATAGGACCTGTCAGCAGCTTTTTTCTTGGTACAGTACTCATTGTGTTCTCCCTCTTCCTAACGTAAGGTCAAATATTCGGCAATCGGACCGAGGACAACGACCGGCAGAAAGGTCAGCGCGCCGATGATCAGCACCGTACCGATCAGAATACCGGTAAACAAGCCGTTGTCTGTGCGGAAGGTGCCTATCGTTTCAGGAACCGGCTTCTTGCGGATCATGGAGCCGGCAACCGCGAGCATCGCAATAATGGAGACATACCGTCCCAACAGCATTACGATCCCGGTGGTAATATTCCAGAACGAAGTGTTGTCCGCCAGCCCTTCAAAACCCGAGCCGTTATTAGCGGCAGAGGAGGTATATTCATATAACACCTGTGTCAACCCGTGAAAGCCCGGATTAGTAATAGCGCCTTTACCCAGCTCGGTCAGGAAGGCTCCGGCAGTCGGTGCCAGAATAATCAAGGGATGAATCAGAATGGCGATCGCAATCAGCTTCATTTCCCTTGCTTCAATCTTCCGTCCCAGGAATTCCGGCGTTCTGCCAACCATAAGCCCGCAGAGGAAGACCCCCAGAATGGCATACATCAGCATGTTGACCAGACCGACGCCCTTGCCTCCGAACACGTTGTTCAGCATCATCAGGGCCAGCGGAGTAATGCCGCCGAGCGGTGTGAGGGTGTCATGCATATTGTTAACGGAACCGGTTGTCGCCGCAGTTGTCACAGTGGTGAACAAGGCACTCTGCGGGATGCCGAAGCGAACCTCCTTGCCTTCCATACTGCCCTGCGAAGCATTGATGCCCATCGCATTAATCGCCGGATTCCCCTGGGTTTCGGCATAATAGTTCAGCCCCAGCAGTAGCACGAACAAGGTTATCATGGCGCTGAAGATCATCCAGCCCTGGCGTTTGTTTTTGGCGAATAATCCGTACATATAAGGCAACGCTGCGGGCAGCGTCCACATCGACAGGATTTCAATGATGTTGGTCAGCGGCGACGGGTTCTCAAAAGGATGCGCAGAGTTCGCCCCGAAAAATCCGCCGCCGTTCGTTCCCAGATGCTTGATTGATTCGAGTGAGGCTACAGGTCCGATTGCGATCTGCTGTGAAGCTCCTTCCAGCGTTGTTACCTGAAGAGTAGGCTTTAGTGTCTGCGGAACCTGCAGCGCCACAAGCACTAGTGTAATCAGCAGCGCAAGCGGGAGGAATACACGGGTGATCGCCTTCACGAAGTCTTCGAAGAAGTTCCCCACGCTGTCCCTGCCGGTAATGCCTCTCACGAAGGCCACGGCTACAGAAAATCCGCTCGCTGCCGAAGTGAACATCATCATGGTGATGACCGCCATTTGCGAGAAATACGATAGGCCGGTCTCACCGCTGTAATGCTGCAAGTTAGTGTTGGTCATGAAGCTGATTACTGTATTGAACGAAAGCGTCTGTTCCATCTTGCCGGTTCCATTCGGATTAAGCGGCAATGCGCCTTGCAGGCGAAGGAACAAATAGCTGAAGGCGACCAGTACGATGTTGGTTGCCAGAAAGCTGATGGCATACCTCTTCCAGGACATTCCCTTGCGGTTGTTCAGACCGCTTAGCTTGAATATCCCCCGTTCAAAACCACCGAAGATCCGGTCTGTCCGGTTCGGTTCATTTGAGAATACATGATATAAATAAGTTCCTACTGGCTTAACCAGCAGCAGCAGTATGGCAATGACAGCAATGATTTGCACTATACCCACGGATGCTCCTCCTTAAATGTAAAAGCTGACTTAGAATTTCTCGGGATTAACCAAGGCATAAATCAAATACAGAAACAATAACAAGGTTGCTATAATGACCACCGTCATTGCCCGGTTCCTCCTTTATCATCAACAACCTTCCCACACCACAGTACAAATGTGTAAAATAAAACGAATAACCCGGCCAAAGCCGCCACCATATACACATCCAGCATCGCCTTTGCCACTCCCCTCTCTCTACCTTTTTCTGCTTTCCAACTCTTTTATTCTTCCGGTTTAGCGTAACATTTCTCCCATTAGTTCAGGGTTAGAGTTTTCATGAGCGGATAAAGATTGCATTAAGATACGCCAGAAACATTGTCATAGATCAGCCTTCTCAAAATATAAGAATTTATATGTTTCACACTATAAATTATCCTTATATTTCTCGCTGAAACGGATACCGTCCTTTTATGGACGGCTAGCCGTTTCTACTTGCCCTTGCGGGAGATTTCCCGGACAAATTCTTCAGCCGCTTTATTGACGTTCTCATCCTCATAGCTGTCAGTGCTACGCAAATCGCAATAGTCGAATATTTTTTTAATGCTATACAGCAGCACCAGCATGAGCGATACAAGACCGGTATTTTTCAAAATTTCATTCATAAAAAAGACTCCTTCTCCCTTATTCTTGGTTACGGATATAGCGTATCACTCCCGCCATTAGTTCAGGGTTAGGGTTTCTATGAGCGGATAAAGATTGCATAAAGACCTGGAAATTTAAACAGCGACAGCCAAGGACGAGAAAAAAAGTCCTGGACTGCCGCTGTTTTATTTTTATTGAACCTGCGCGCTTCGTTAACACGAATTCTTCATTTGATGATCTATACTGCAGTCAAGATAATCGGCTGATCCTTTGTAATGATAATGGTGTGCTCATGCTGTGCCACAAAGCTGTTGTCCGGTACACATAACGTCCATCCGTCCCCTTGCTCATCGGCATACCTTGCACCTGTAGATAAAAAGGGCTCGATTGTAATGACCATCCCCTCTTTCAATCTACGTTTATCGTGCTTGTTATATACCGGCAAAATCTCGCTTGGGGATTCATGCAGTGACCTCCCGACACCGTGGCTGCATAGATTCTCAATGACAGTATAGCCGCCTTTTTCAGCCTCGCTTTCAATGATCCTTCCGACTTCGTTCAATTTTACTCCAGCTTTAAGCGATGAGATTACTTTCATCATCGTGTCGTGTGTGTATTGGCACAGACGCATTAATGACGGCTCGTATGGAGCTATCGGAAAAGAATGTCCCGAGTCTGCATAATAGCCGCCCAATTCAGCCGAAACATCAATATTTACTAAATCGCCCGGTTGAATGATCCGGTTTCCCGGTATTCCGTGGGCAATTTCATGATTAACACTAATACAGGTGTTGCCGGGAAAATTGTAGGTTGCTTTAGGTGCAGGCACAGCCCCGTGCCTTTTCAAAAACTGTCCTCCAATTTCATCTAATTCCTTGGTCGTAATTCCGGCGCGCGCGTGACTTTTCATTTCATTTATCGTCATTGCAACGATTCTGCCAATTTCCTTCAGGCCATCAATATCGTCTTGTGATCCTATTGTCATACAAGCTCCCCCATATTCCTACACCTGAAGCATCCGATAACCCACGCCAATATGCGTCTGGATGTACTTTGGCTGCGAAGGTGTTTTTTCAATTTTTTTTCTCAAGGTTGCCATAAAAACGCGCAGCGCTGGAATGTCATAGGTATGCGTGCCCCAGATTTCATGCAGGATATAATTATGCGTCAGCACCTTGCCCACATTCTTTGCAAGCAGGCATAACAGCTTATACTCAATGGGAGTCAGATGAATCTCTTCCGCATCCAGCCATACGCAGCCTGCTGCATAATCAATTTTCAGGCTGTCATTGGTAAATATGGAGGCATCCTTCTGCAGCTTATCCGTGTCATTACGGATGCGCCGCAAGCTCACCCTTAGCCTGGCCAGCAGCTCTTCCACGCTAAAGGGCTTGGTCAGATAATCGTCCGCACCTGCATCCAGCGCATCAATTTTATCCCGGTCCTCACTGCGTGCGCTGACTACAATAATTGGGATATTCGACCAAGACCGGACTTTGGTAATGATATCCACGCCGTCCATATCGGGAAGCCCCAAATCCAGAATCATAATGTCCGGCTGTCTGGAGGCTGCCTCCAGAATCGAAGCAGCCCCCGTTTCAGCCGTGTGATATTTATAGCCCTGTGTCTCCAGAGTGGTAGTAATCAGCTTGCGGATCGGTTTGTCATCCTCTACAACAAGGATCAAAGGCTTATTCATGCACACTCACCTCCTCAGCCTGCAGGGTAAAGCGGAATACTGTACCTTGCGGGAAATTATCATGTACCTCAATAGTGCCGCCGTGGGCAATAATAATGGATTTGCACAAAGCAAGCCCAAGACCCAAGCCCCTCCGGCCATCCCCACGGATATTGTCAGCCGTATAGAACATGTCGAACAGTTTCGCCTTGGCCTCATCAGAGACACCGGGTCCGTCATCGGCCACAAGCACTACCACTAGATCCTCTTCACGCCGCGCCGAGACCGTGATATGCGAGCCATATTGCGTATATTTTATTGCATTGTCCACAATGTTGATGAGCACCTGAACGATGAGCCGGGAGTCCATTTTTGCCATGATCAGCTCGTCATTCACCACAGATTTGATATGATGGTCCTTACTGTCGCGGTTGATGTGAAGCAGCGCTTCCGCAATGACCTCCTCGAGCAGCTCCGGCTGTAAATTCAGATTTAATGTGCCGTTATCAATACGGGTTATCGACAGCAGGTTCTCAACCAGATTATTGAGCCACATGGATTCGTCATAAATATCCGTGTATAGTCCTTGCTTCTGCTCCTCACTCAGCACTTTGGAGTTTCCGATGAGAATTCCCGCATTCCCGGAGATGCTGGTCAGCGGGGTACGTAAATCATGGGAAATGCCCCGAAGCAGGTTAGCGCGAAGCTGCTCCTGTTGAATCTGCATGGATATTTCTTTTTGCTTCTCGTTCAGGTGCTCCTTCTCCAGCGCCAACGCACATTCTCCCAGCATGGCAAACATGAGGCTTTTCTCAAAAATCCCCAGAGGGTCTTCCTGCTCCATAACAATGGCCGCTACCGCAAAAACAGAATCGCCTCCCCGTACCGCATGGTACAAGCAACTGGCGGCTGAGAAGGTGTCCGTTGTCGCTCCGGCGCGCTTGTTGTTCTTGTATACCCAGTCAGCAACCGCACGTTCATTATCTTCCGTGTAAATCTGCGGATCAACAGCCGATTCTTCTTTTGCAAAAATCACTGGCTCAGCCAAGGAATTCTCCCCTACCGGATAAAAAATAACCGTTCTGTCCAGCAGCTTCACCATTTGATGCGCCGTTTCGTTAATGATTGCGGGTGTGTCTTTCGCCTGCTGCAGCTTACGGCTTGTTTCTAATAGTACCTCTGTGCGGTAGGCCTTTTGCGCGGATTGGCGGGCCTGTTCTTTTACACGCATGGTTAGAGTACTTGAAATGAAGGAAGCTGACAGCATAACCAAAAAGGTAACCGGATAACCCGGATCATAGGCGGTCAGTGAATAGTAAGGCTCAGTAAAAAAATAATTGAAGACAAGCACGCTTAATACCGAAGTTATCGCGCTATATATCCTGCCCTTGGTAATAATAGCACTCAGCAGAACACCCAGAATATACACCGTGATAATGTTCGCTTCCCGAAAACCCAGAAATTGGAACCAGAGTCCGATTAAGGTGCAGCCAGCCAATATTCCCACGGTGTTGACTGTGTCCACCAATGAGAAATTTGGGGATTTTCTATACTGGGGGAACCATTTGTAGAAAGATGGCTGAGTGTCAGGGATGATATAAAAATCAATATTCGGCGAAGAGGCAGTCAGCCGATCCACTACATTTGGTTTGGCAAACCATCTTTTTTTGTTGTTATGGGAACGTCCCATGACGATTTTCGAAACCCGGCTGGTTCTGGCGTATTCGGCTATCTGCCCCGGGATATCCTCCCCATAAACCGTTGCAAGCTGTGCCCCGAGCTGCTCGGCCAGCCTAAGGTTCGCCCTCAGCTCTGTCTTGTTTTTTTGGGTCAGATGCTTGTTCTCCGGTGTTTCCACGTAGAGTGCTGTGAAATTCCCGTGGAACGCATCGGCCATTCTCGCAGCAGTGCGAATAACCTTTTTGTTGGTTGCAGCCGAAGACAGGCACACTAAGATATGGTCTTTCGTATAGTACTCGTTATTTTGCTCCTCTGCACTAATTTGCAGCGCGATCCGGTTCAACTGCTTCGCCGTGTAACGCAGCGCGATCTCACGCAGGGCGATCAGTTTTTCTTTGCTGAACAAATGGGCATGCCCGTTCTGAGCCGGTTCATCCTGATAAATCTTCCCTTTGTTCAAGCGCTCTATCAGATCATCAGGTTCAATATCGACCAGTTCAATCTGCTCGGCGCTTTCGAATACGCTGTCAGGAATACGTTCATGCACAGAGCTGCCGGTAATAGCGGCGATAACATCATTCAAGCTTTCAATATGCTGAACATTAATGGTGGTATATACGTGAATTCCCGCCCGGAGAAGCTCCTCAATATCCTGATATCTTTTTTTGTGCCGGCAGCCGGCAGCATTGGAATGGGCGAGATCATCCAACAAGATCAGCTCCGGTCTCCGGCGAATCGCACGATCCAGATCAAATTCTTGGATAACAGCACCGTTAAGGGGGATTTCCAGTGGCGGAATCAGCTCCAGCCCCTCTGTAAGAACTGCCGTTTCCGGCCTTTCATGGGACTCTATAAAACCTGCGACCACATCGCTCCCGTTCTTTTGCTCCTCCTGTGCGGCATTCAGCATGGCGCAGGTTTTGCCGGCACCCGCCGCATAGCCGAAAAATATTTTAAGCCGTCCGCTTTTTTTCTCCGCAGGTATGTCTGAAGTCCGATGAAGCAGGAATATCCCCCCCTTTCTGAGTTTTAGCGCTAGTATATCACGGGAAAAATCAGCATAGTGTTACAACTTTGGCCGTAGCATTAAGATCACATTAAGATCGTATTAAGAAAGGAATTATTTCGCCAAATCCCTTCTGCGTCTGACACTGTAAAATCTCATAGCCGCCGGCACGCCCTTTATTTCGAGGATTCCGTCATAGATCATCTGTCTAAGCCGGTATTCAAAGTAAGCATCACCGATATATTGCTCACAGTAGGCAATGGCCTCTCCGATCAGCCGGGCTGATTTGAGAAAGCCGTTATCGCCGGCGGGTGGCTTAAGCTTATCCAGCTTGTCCAGCAAATAATTGTCAAAATAATCGGCAGGCACCTGGGCCACAGCACCGTCACGCCAGATTCGCAGTACTCCGGCCTGCCCGGTGATGGCTTGCCACTCCCGCTGCAATTGCTGGACTAGGGCATTATCCAGTCTCCCGCTCCCATCCATATGTAAAAGCGCATCGCAGAGCTTGTCTGCCGGAATCTCCCCTGAGTGCCGATACTCTATATAGGCATCCGGCCGATTGTACAGCTCCTGGGCTACAGCACAAGCATCATATACTGCAAGCACATTGCTTGTGCCATGCAGCAGATGGAGCATGTGCCGCATGGCCGTCTGCTCACAGGCATTATTGCTTATCCAGAGCACAACCTCCGCCTGCTGCGGTATGCACTCTATCCTGCCTTGAAGCTCATTATAATCTTCTTCAAATTCAGAGTAAGCTTCCACAGCACCGGCGATATTATCACGGAACCAGGTACTCCGTGCTTGTCTGCCTTCAGGAGAGTCCAGCTCCAGGAGCGGGCCGATGGAATAGTTTTCTCTGAAAACTATCAGCTTATGTGTCTCTTCCCAGCCAAGACCAAGAAGTGCCTGTTTCAGGCTGCCTGCAAAGGAGTCGCCGTATACGAGATGAACATGAGTGCAGTGCGGCACCGGGTCCCAGCGATTTCTTTTTTCTTGCAGCCCATTTCTCATTTGATCTCCTCCCAATACGTAAGTCGCTCTACTCATTATAAGCCAACCCCCGGAAAGAAATCATCCCGGGGGTTGGCTTATAGGTACGTTATGGAATCTCTATTGAATAATGGATGAAATGAAACGCGTCATCTCGCTGCTGGTCTCATTCAGACGTTCAATAACATCGCTGAACTCGGTGACAAGCTCGGCCTGTTCATGAGAGGAAGCGGCAATGGCTTCGATCTCTTTCTCCATCAGTTGAATGGAACGCTGAACGAGGCTTAGCGATTCTTCAATGGACTTGGTCGCTTCCTTCGTATTGACCGACAGCTTGCGGACCTCTGCTGCCACTACACCGAAGCCTGCCCCCTGCTCACCGACGCGGGCCGCTTCAATAGCCGCATTCAGGCCAAGCAAGTTCGTCTGCTCGGAAATCTCACGGATGAAGCCGGCCACTTTGCTTACCTGTGTGGACTCTTCTACTGTCTTTCGTGAATTCTCCAGGATTTGTGCCGTGGTAGCCGACAGCTCTTCGGACTGGGCAGCCACGTTCTGGACCATATCGACCAATTGGCCGCTGATCAGGTTGATGCTCTCGGTCAGATGCTCCATCTTGTCTTCGTTCTCCAAGGTATAGGCAATCGCAAATGCGCCGATGACTTCCCCTTCCCCATCGAGAATCGGCACTGCGGAGGAAATCACAGTGGACCCATATAATTCAGGTGACAGACGATTTGTCGTCGCGCGCCCTGCAAGGGCATTCCCAAGCGACGGATCATCCGGCGGAATGGGGCTTCCTTTGGTCAGCCCGAAGTCGAGCACCTTGCTGGGCGCGTAATAATGAAAGATCTCCTTATCCGTAATTCCAACCATAATATCCTGTGAATGAATCTGTTTAAAAAAAGGCGCGGCCAATACTAGTGCAGTCAAATTATCCATAAGGCATCTCCTAAATGTGAATATTTATAATTATTATCGACACATTTTGGATTTTATTTAGGAGAAAATTATGAACAGGGCAGTCCACGAAGCGCATAAAGCCGGTTAAAGCCACGTTTCTTCAGTAGCCGCGCAGCCTTTTTGCTTTTATACAGGCTATCGGACATGATAAGAACAGGTTCTATAGGTGAAATTTCCTTATTCCAGACAAAAGGCAAGCGGCCAATGGATATATTAATTGCGCTTGGCATATGGCAGCTCTGGTAGTCCACCGCATCCCTTATATCGAGAATTTTCATAGCGCCATAAGCCTCTCCGCTTCTAGCCATTGCCTCCATATCAATGAAGGCCAGACCATTTACAGGCCAAAGATAACGTATGAACCATAAGGCACATATTACAAGCAGCATTATAACAATTAACACGTAGAGCCCTCCTTTCATATTCAAATCAAAAAAATGTTGATTACACATACCCCTATGGGTATAATATGATCGTAGCCAGTTTGAAATCCGCTGTCAAGAGATCATGATTTAAGTGCAGGAGCTTGATTTTAATATCCTTATATCGTAATATTGCGATATTAGGATTCAATAAAGGCGAAATGAGGTGTTACGCTCTATGGACAATAATTTTAAAACCTATAACGAAACGGCTGATATCTTAAAAGTTCTGGCTCATCCCGTTCGATTATGCATCGTTAAAGGCCTGCTGAAAAAAGGGAGCTGCAACGTTAGTTTTATGCAAGAATGCCTGGAGCTTCCGCAATCAACGGTTTCCCAGCATCTTCAGAAGCTCAGAGCTGCAGGCATCGTTGAGACTGAGCGAAACGGCCTTGAGGTGAATTATTCGGTCAAGAATGAGAAAGTCAAACAGCTAGTTCAATTATTTTTGGGAGGAACAGATGATTATGAGTAAAAAAGTACTGATTGTCGGCGGAGTTGCGGGAGGCGCTTCCGCCGCAGCCCGGCTGCGTAGATTGGACGAAGAGGCACATATTGTGATGTTTGAGCGTGATCCTTATATTTCTTTTGCCAACTGTGGTCTGCCCTACTATATCGGGGGTTCCATCCAGGACCGTTCCAAGCTGCTCGTTCAGACTCCTGAGGCGATGAATAGACGCTTTAACATTGATGTGCGGATTCAGAGTGAAGTCCTCTCGATTGATGCTGAGAACAAGACGGTCCGTGTTCAGAGCAAGGACAAAGGCGTGTACGAGGAGAGCTATGATGCGCTTATTTTATCCCCGGGTGCTAAGCCTATCCGCCCTGCTCTGCCGGGTATTGAAAGTTCCAAAATTCACACGCTGCGGAATATACCTGACACGGACCGGATCAAAGCCAAGATTACTGAAGAAGCTACACGCTCGGTTGTTGTCATCGGGGGCGGCTTTATCGGGGTGGAAATGGCGGAGAATCTCAGGGATGCGGGTCTTGAAGTAACGCTGATCGAAGCAGGTCCGCAGATCATGGCTCCCTTTGATGCTGAGATGGCTTCAGTGCTGGCCAAGGAGCTTGAGGATCACGGGGTGAACCTTATTCTCTCTGATCTGGTGCAAGGATTCGCAGACAAAGGAACCCAAATTGAGGTTAGTCTGTCGAGCGGCGCTACGGTTCAGAGTGATATGGTTTTGATGGCTATCGGGGTGTCGCCGGACACCTCCTTCCTGAAGGACAGCGGATTGGAGTTTGGTCCCCGTGGGCATCTCTTAGTCAATGAACGCATGGAGACCAATCTGGAGAATGTGTTTGCGGTTGGTGACGCGGTGGAAGTCGTAGATTTCGTTAATGGCAGCAAAACCGCTATCCCACTGGCCGGTCCGGCGAACAAACAAGGCCGGATTGCTGCGGACAATGTATGCGGACTGGGAACAACCTACAAAGGCTCACAAGGAACATCCATCATTAAAGTGTTCGGCCTGACAGGAGCTGCTACCGGCAACAACGAAAAAACGCTGCAGCGTCTGAATATTCCCTATCATGTTATCCATGTTCACCCTAATTCTCATGCCTCTTATTATCCGGGCGCTACTCCCTTGTCCCTGAAACTGCTCTTCGATAAACAAGGAACGGTGCTCGGGGCCCAGGCTGTCGGCTATGACGGAGTGGATAAACGAATTGATGATATTGCGACGGTGATCCGCTTCAGAGGCACAGTTACAGATTTGACCGAACTTGAGCTGTCTTACGCCCCACCCTACTCATCCGCGAAGGACCCTGTCAATATGGCGGGTTATACTGCGGAGAACGTATTGTCAGGGTTGACCGAGGTTTTTGTTCCGTCAGATCTCAAGCAGCGTGACAAGAGCAACACCCTCCTGGTGGATGTGCGCTCGGAGCTGGAGCATGCGAATGGCCACATTGAAGGCTCCATCAACATTCCCGTGGACGATCTGCGTGAACGTCTGGCCGAGCTTGATCCAAGCAAAGAGATCTGGGTGTACTGCCAGGTTGGCTTGCGGGGTTATACGGCATCCCGGATACTGCAGCAGCATGGCTTGCGGGTGAAGAACCTGACCGGCGGCTACAAAACTTATCTGATGAGTAATCCTGTTCTCGCCAAAAAAGATAATCTGACCGCCCCGCCTACGCCATCTGAAACAGCTAAAGAAACTTCCGGTTCTCAATCAGAATTAACACCCGATGATGTTCTGGACGCTTGCGGATTGTGCTGCCCGGGACCGCTCATTCAGGTAAGACAGAGCATGGACCGTTTGCAGGACGGACAGATCTTGAAGGTAACCGCCTCCGATCCCGGTTTCTTTGAAGATATTAAGGCTTGGGCGCAAATGTCCGGCAATCGGCTGATGAAGCTGACCAAGCTGCCTAATGGTATGATCGAAGCTTACTTATGCAAAGGCATCCCGGAGGAGGATAAACCGGCAAACTCCCTAGAGTCTCAAGCTCATAGTAGCAGTACGATGGTTGTTTTCAGCGGGGACCTGGATAAGGCGATTGCCTCATTCATAATTGCTAACGGAGCAGCCTCCAGCGGCAAGAAAGTAACGATGTTCTTCACCTTCTGGGGACTGAATATTATCCGCAAGCATGAGAAGGTAGCCGTGGACAAGAACCTCATGGGTAAAATGTTCGGCGCGATGATGCCCCGGGGCAGCCGGAAGCTGAAGCTGTCCAATATGCACATGCTGGGCATGGGCTCGCAGATGATCCGTTCACTGATGAAGAGCAAGAACGTTTTATCATTAGAGGCATTAATTCAATCAGCTATCGACCAAGGTGTTGAGATTGTCGCCTGCCAAATGTCCATGGATCTCATGGGCATCAGCCATGAAGAGCTTATTGATGGTGTTGGTCTCGGAGGCGTAGGTTATTATCTCGGTCAAGCTGAACATTCCGGCCATAATTTATTTATCTAAAATATAGGTGCCCCAAAGCCGGCAATATGGCTCTGGGGCATTTTTTTTCGAGCATCTCCACATATACGTTCAAATGGAATCTCTAGCACCACGGGACTCCGGCTGGCTGTCTATTCAGGAAGCGCGTGTCAATTGCGGCGAGCCGTTCGCTCTATGCCATCAGCGATTACTTTGTACAGTTGATGCGGCTGGTCGTGTCCCATGCCCTCAACCAACATTAGCTCGGCGCCCGGGATGGCAGAAGCCGTGTCCTCGCCACACGCCGGGACGAACAGGGGATCGTCCACTCCATGAATGACAAGAACTGGTACTTTTATGGTCCCCAGCCGCGGACGACGGTCACCGGAGACAGCAATCGCAGCAATTTGTCGTCCTACAGTGCCTGGATCGTAGGCTCTCTGAACTTCTTCCAGAATGAGCGCACGATAAGCGTCTTCTTCAAACGGAAAGCCGGTGCCAGCGATGCGTTTGGCAAAAGTGAGGCTGTGCGCCAAAAATCCGGCTTCATCCTCAAAGGGATTCGGCGCCGGTTTAGTCATCATCGCCATGACTTCCTGGGAAGCTTGCGGAAGGGCGGGATTACCGGAACTAGACATAATGGAGGTGAGGGATAACACCCGCTTAGGGTACTCACTGGCTGCAATCTGGGCGATCATTCCGCCCATTGATCTGCCTACGAAATGTGCCCGGTCAATGGAAAGGGCGTCGAGCAGTCCGATAGCGTCGCCTGCCATGTCATCAAGAGTGTAAGGGATGTCCGGTCGCTGTCCCGACATGAGAGCAGTCGCTAGTGCGTCAAAATCCAGCGTCCGATAATGGCTAAAGTGTGTCGAGCAACCTACATCGCGATTGTCAAAGCGGATCACCCGAAAGCCACGCGCTGCCAATATTTCGCAAAACGGAACCGTCCACCGGATCATCTGGGTTCCAAGCCCGGCGATTAGGATAATAGCCTCGTCATTTTCGTTACCGAAACTATCATAGGCCAACTCAACACCGTTGACTTTCAGAATATTCATGATCATGTTCTCCTTCAATTAATTTGTGAATCTTCGCTTTCTTTTATAAGCCCTCTTCAGGGAATGCATTTGCGGCTAATCTTTTGACATGGTTTCTGATATCAGGTGCCCAATCATCGATGAAGTGGTAAAAACGCTCCAAATCACCTGCATACAGTGCCCGCAAAGCTTCTTCGTATTGAGGGAAGTTCCCGGCCGTAGCTGTCATAAAGTTATATGTTGCTTCTTGTGATTCTCGGATACTGCTCTGTTTTTCTCCAGCACGGCGAGCCTCATCAATGAGTTTTCGTAATGTTACCGACGCTCCTCCAGGTTGACTCTTGAGCCATTCCCAATGTCGCGGCAACAACGTAACCTCACCGGATACAACCCCCAGCTTAGGTCGACCTACCCGCCGTGTAGGCTGGTCATTCACTTCCGTAGCGGGAAAGTCACCAAACTGTTCTCCTAATCGTTCGAGCACATCATCTGTCTTCCCACGAAAATCAACATCTATTGGCTTCCCCGTGGAATCGTCAAAAATAAGCAGCTGTGTGAGGTCTCTCTCATCCAGAGTATCCTTCACTGTAGAAACAACGTGCTGTAACGAACCACGGGCGACGACTCCCACACCCAAAAATGCCGTGTAGTAAAAGCTCGTTAGTTCATTTCTCATGCTGACCTCCTCCTCTGAATACCTCACTAATTATACCCGGGTAAAAACAAAAATCAATATTACCCGGGTAAATTTATTTTTCAGTTTCGCCATAATTACAGCTTGGCTGCCATGAATACGTTTACTTTTCGTTCGTAGACTATAAAGTCTGACCTCATGTTCTCAAATCAGAAAGAGGAGGAAAATGAATGATCTTTGGTTTCAGGAAGCTTGGGTTGGTTTTACTTGCTTTGGTGCTACTTGCGGGTGCTTACGCCTATCCCGGTCAACCGGCTAAGGCTGCCGGCACGGAAGGCTATTATCACACCTCTGGCAACCGGATTGTGGATGCTGCAGGCAACCCGGCAGTTTTTAACGGCCTCAATTGGTTTGGTTTCGAAACCTCTAATTACTCCCCGCACGGCTTATGGTCACGTTCAATGGATGATGTGCTGGACCAAATCAAAGCAGAAGGCTACAACCTGATCCGCTTGCCCTACTGTAACCAAATGTTTGATGCAGGCTCGCAGGCCAACAGTATTGATTATGCCAAGAACCCGGACCTGGTTGGCCTGAAGCCAATTCAAATCATGGATAAACTGATTGAAAAAGCCGGAGCCCGCGGGATTCGGATATTCCTCGACCGGCACCGGCCGGATTCGGGCGGACAATCGACGTTGTGGTACACCGCAGCCTACCCTGAATCCCGGTGGATCAGCGATTGGGTGATGCTCGCCGGACGTTATGTGAATAATCCGGTCGTCATCGGAGCAGATCTCCATAATGAGCCGCACGGCTCAGCAAGCTGGGGCACCGGTGATCTGAACACAGATTGGCGGCTTGCCAGCCAGCGGGCGGGTAATGCGATTCTGGCCGTGAACCCGAACTGGCTGATCATTGTGGAAGGCATCGAAAAAAATGTGCAAGGAAACTCCAGCGGTTATTGGTGGGGAGGCAATCTGACGGGGGTACGGAACTATCCGGTTGAACTTTCGGTACCGAATCGCGTGGTCTATTCCCCGCATGATTACGGTCCCGGCGTCGCTTCACAGCCCTGGTTCAGCGCTGCCAATTTCCCGAACAATATGCCTGAGCTCTGGGATAGTATGTGGGGTTATATCAGCAAAGAACAAATTGCGCCGATTCTTGTAGGTGAATTTGGCGGACGCAGTGTGGATAACCTTTCGGTGGAAGGAAAATGGCAAAATGCGTTGGTGAAATATATTGGTCAGAACAATCTATATTGGACCTATTGGAGCCTTAACCCGAACAGCGGAGATACGGGCGGTCTGCTGCTGGATGACTGGACCTCCTGGAATGAACCGAAGCAGGCGATGCTGGACACTATTATGAAACCGGTAACTTTTACGCCCATTGGCGAGCCTGGTGGTGGGCCGGACCCCGGGAATCCCAAAGTGACTCCTCTTTATCGCGTTGGCGAGACGGGAACTGCTGTCAACTCGATCAGGGCCAGCCTGCAGTTGAAGAACGAGTCGGGTGCCCCCATCCCCTTGAGTGAACTAACTGTCCGCTATTGGTATACCAGTGAGGGAAGTACAGCACAGACTGTGGAATTTGATTATGCGGCGATTGGAAAAGAAAAATTGCTGACGTCTGTTGTATCTATGGCCCAGCCGGCCACCGGTGCTGACACCTATGCGGAAATCAGCTTCACTTCAAACGCAGGCTCTCTCGCCGCTTCCGGCACAACTGGTGACATCCAGTTCCGCATTCACAAAAATAATTGGGCGAACTACAATCAGGCCGATGATTATTCCTTTAAGCCATCCCTTACCAGCTACACAGCGAACGATCGGATCACGGTCTACCATAAGGGAAAGCTGATTTATGGGATAGAGCCTTAGAAGCCGGTATGGATTTATTTACTCAACTTTCACAGAGTCAAAATGGAGTCGGTCTCATGCCGGGGGTTCATTTCGTAAAGTGAGATTGTCGAAGATCCATTAAACCCCTGAAACGAGACCGGAGCTAAGCCGTGGAACTTCTGGCTCGGTTCAAGAATCACGTGACGGGCGGACTGTTTATTTGCTATGTGATGAAGTCGGCAAAAAACTATCCGCCCTGATTAAAAGTCAACTCCAGCACTGGATCTCCGCTTTACCCAGTGCTTTGAAATGGGACTGGCCTAGATTTCTGATCAGTACGTTCATGAATTATACATACCTGCCGTTATTAAATTTCTTTTCTATATCTTTAGCAAATTCCCCGCCCTCATCGGCTAAATGTTTTCTCATAAAGAATCCGCCAAAACCATTTATCCATGCTGCAAAAGCCAGTAGCCGAGATGGAAAGTCCGCTCCAATCGTACAACTTAATTCGCAAGAGTAGTTATCAATTGGCGTGACCTTCATTTCCCATGGAACTCCAACAATGGCTGGTATCCATCGCCATATATATGCTTTTGTCCTGTCAGAGTAGAAACGCAAATGATCCTTGGTGTGCTCTTTTAATTGATAGTGCTGAACTATCATCTCATTCCCCATATTTTCCACATTAACCATATAGAATTCACCATCTTCAAAATGACTGCCCATTGCCTTGTGACCTTTTGAAAATGATTCATATTCAGATGGAGTCATCTCAGTTACCCATTTGTACAAATCCACATTGTTAGCTGCAATCTGCAATTTAAATTTCTTTGTCATTCTCATATTCATTATCCTTCTTTCCTGTAATTTTTCTTGTGAGTCGATCGTGCCAATTCATAATCATTTCATAATATTCTTTGCCAAACATCAACGTCGCGTGCTCATATACGCCCATCTCATGAACGTGATTATCTTCTATCAAAGCAAGCTTGTTATGTTCACTGGCGACAGTGGTTTGAAAGCTGGCAATCAATCGAACAACCTCAAGATCGTCAAGATATTTATAGAAGAAAAGCTTACTCAAAAACTCATAATTAAAAGGAGAAAAAGTACATGGTGTTTTTAACCATTCTATAAATTCACTCTTCCCTTTTTCCGTGATACCATATGTTTTTTTGAATCTGCCTTCCTCTACCACTTCCTCATACTTGATTAGCTCTCCCTTTTCCATTTTTTTCAGCATAGGATATATGCTTCCGAAGCTGGCATCAATAAAGTTGGAAGTACTTAACGTCATCTTCTGCTTGATTTCATATCCCGTCATATCCTTTTCGCAGAGGAACCCAAGTATTACATAAATCAACATAAAATCTATCCCTTCTTTCCTGGTATAGTGAATTATCCTTCTGAAATCAAAGTGAACTTATCTCTATTTACATATAGCTAAGTTATATATATTCATTCGATATATATCGTTTCGATACATTAAATATATGGGTTGACGATCGATTTGTCAATAGTGTTTGTACAGCAAAAAAATCCAAAAGGATGTTATCCCTTTAGATTTCTCAAAGTAAACTGCAATTTTCAATATCTCTATCTCTTCTCGTTCGCTGAATCACGATCTTGCCGTTCTCATTTATAAACTCAACTTAAACCGCTTCATTTATGGTTTCTGGGCTTTGGCCAGTGCGCTCTCCACCGACTTGAGATAGGCCTTGGAAGTGAGGGTTGCGCCGCTCATCGTGTCCACCTGCAATGACTGTGAAGCCATTACCCTGCCGTATAGTGTATTCGTGAATTCCAGCGGTTGATTCTCTTTGTTCTGCAGCAGCTCAATGGCTGTAACTTTACCGGAGGAGACTGTTACCCGAACCGCATTCGCTCTCCATTTGTACATCCCACCTTCGTATTTCCCGACATAAGTGCCGTCTTGGAGATGCTGAAAGTAACTCGAATCAAGAGAAAGGTTCTTCGCTTCACGGTGCTCTTTGGACAGCACAGTCCAGGAAACAGCGCCACCTATAATCAGCAGAACAACGATCCCCAGAAATGCCTTTAATAATAGTTTTTTCATGCATGAGTGCTCCTTTCTTCTATCTGTCCGCTAAGGACGGTTAAACATTCGTGTCCCCAAGAAGTCAAACAGGCGGCCGAATATTCTTTTGAAGGGCCCTAGAGATACAGAGTAATAATAGCCGGACTCGAACCAGCCCTTCTCCTCGTAATGCCTGTAATCGCGGTACTTGGGATTCAGCATACTTTTGATGTTTGTCCGGGCCATACGAAACAACATCAGTCTGAGCAATGAAGGAACAGGAATGGAAGTACGCATGAGCTCCTTGTGAAATCTGGCTGCAGCTTTCCCCAGTTCGCGGGAGTTTCTTAGTTGCACAGCTTCGGTTGTTGGCTCCAGTGTCTTCAAGACTAGGCCCTTGGCGACTTGAAAGCCGTAGTATTCTCCCATGCTGTCAAGGTATTTCACAATTTTCTCCCCGCCGAGTATTCCTTGAGAGACGATTGACGTAAAGGTCTTGCCAAAAAACTGCGGCCTATGGAATACAAACGCGAGACGGTCCAGCAAATTCTTCATGGGTGCAGATACCTGAAAGGCATACACCGGAGTCGCAAAAATAACGCCGTCGGAAGCCTGCATCTTCTCCAGCAGCAAATCACGATCATCCTTTAAGGGGCAATATTCCTCACCCTTGTCAAAACAAACCTTACAGCCGAGACAATAGTCCAGCCGGTAATCTTTTAAAAAGATATACTCAAATTCAATTTCCGCATGTTTTCTCAGATAACTCTCAAATTCACATACCGCCCTATACGTTGCCTGCTTTCGCGGAGTGCCGAGAAATACTGTAACTTTTTTCATTTAAGTCCTCCCTTCAGAGCGCTTTTATTAATCCTATTCAATATGAATGAATAATAAAATATTCATTCATATTGTAGCACAGTCCTAAGGTGTCTTCAATCTGTTCTTGTCTGAATAGACCATAGCCGATGAGCGATTCAAACGATACCCTTAAGCTATGAAAGATAGTTAAGAAAGGATGAAACTGATGTTAGAGCATCACAAACAAACCCTGGAGAGGCTGGTGCAGAAGCTGGAAAAGAACCCTGCTTGCCTGGCTGTCATCACCAGCGGTTCGGTCGCTCAGGGACAAGCAGGGGCCACCTCCGATGTGGATGTCCACCTGTTGGTAGCCGATGAAGCGTATGAAGAATATTACAACAGCAATACCCTGTCCTTTGTGGATCGTGAGGTCAGCACCTATGAAGGCGGCTACGCAGATGTGAAGGTCATCAACCTCCGTTTTTTGGAGCTTGCCGCGACACAGGGCAATGAACCAACACGGTATGCTTTTACCGGGTCAGAGGTGCTGTTCTCCAGAATCCCCGGTGTGGATGAACTGGTGGCCCGAATCCCAGTCTACCCCGAGGAGAACCGTGAACGGAATTTGCAGGATTTCACGGCCCAGATTTATTTGCATGCATTTTATTTCGCCAGGGAAGCTGCGAAGAAGAATGACCCCTACCTGCTCGTTCATGCGGTGAGCAATCTGGTCTTGTTCAGCGGCCGGATTATTTTGGCGTATAACCGGGTACTGTTCCCGAGTCACAAGGCTTTGCTTGATACGGTGGAGACTGTGGAGCACAAGCCGAAAAATTTCAGGAAGCTGGCCAGTGAGCTGCTGCAGAACCCAAGCGCTGACAAAAGTGTGCGGTTCGCCACAATGATACTCGTATTCTATAACCCGGGCCTTTCCTTTGATCAGGCATTAGGGATTTATGTAAAGAACAATGAGCGGAACTGGATGGAGCAGCCTCCTCCTTTACAGGATCGTTAATTTGCACAGAAAAACAGCCTGCATGAAGTACCATTGGTTCTGGTACTGGATGCAGGCTGCTGCTTGTTCACCGATGGACCCAGCCTTGTTCAGCCGCAGACATAATTCTGGATTGGAGCTTTACCCGTTCCAGAGAAGGCTCAAGTTCCCCCGCCCGGCGTCCATCCAACATTCCAGCAAAGGCTTCAAGCTGGTTCACATAATAATTCATTGGCGCAAACTCATGGAGAGTGCTGCGGTTCTCAGGCAGGTCATGGCGGATTTTGATTTTGTAGAACCCTTTGATCGCCCGGAAAAAATCCGGAACCGTCAGCGCCGTCCGATCAAAATACAGCGTATGCGAAGCGCGATAAGGCAGCTCAAAAGAAGTAAGACACTCTGCCTCCAAACCGCTACTATAACGGAGCGCTGCCTGGAAGGTCCAATCACAGCCATCCGGTCCGGCAAACTCGGACTGAGCGGAGACCTCCGTGTTCTGAAGACCAACAAGCACTTGCAGGAACTGCAGCCAGTAGCAGCCCAGATCAGCAAAAGTTCCCCCGCCTTTGTGCTTGCTGCTGCGGTAATTCCCGGAGTGCCTGTCACTAGCGGGCACGGAGATGCGTGTCCTGATTTTGCGCAACTGACCGTATTCCCCGGAGTCTACAATAGACTTCAACACTTGCTGCCAGGGATGATGCGCCACCATCAGCCCTTCAACGAGTCTAAGGTCTGGTGTGCGCTCCGCAGCAGCTTTCAAGCGCTCCGCCTCTTCAGAAGTTAAGGCAATCGGCTTCTCGACCAGAACATGCTTACCGGCCTCGAGCGCCTTTAAGGCCCACTCCGTGTGCAGCTCATTGCTAAGGGCAATATATATGGCATCCAGCTCTTTCATCGCCAGGAGCTCGTCGAAACTGCCTGCAATGCAGGGGATCTGGTAGGCCTCGGCCATCTTCACAGCTTTCACTTGTGTCCGGTTGGCAATTGCGGATACGGTTATTGAATCAACATACCGGGCCGGTTCGAGCAAGGCGGGCACGGCAATATTCGAGGAACCGAGAAGGCCCAGCCGGTAGATACGTTTATCGCTTCCGGTATTCATATGTGTGTCAGAGCCGAATAAGTGTTCAGATACAGCACATTGCATTTGGAGCAGGCCGGGGACAAGCCTTCATCCAGAATCCGCCGCAGCCGGTCGTAGCGGTGTGAGTTCCATATTTCCGTTAAGGACTGCTCGTTCACATTGCCGATAGACAGCTCTGAAAAAAACTTGCAGGCGCTCACTTGTCCATTTGGGGCAATATCCACTCTGGTGCTGAGCGCCAGGCATTTCGACGAGCTCCGTGAGGCCATAGGCTTGCCGGCCACGAAATCCTCAATTTCATCAAAATCCAGTCCAGGCTGGTAACGGATACGGGTATTATGCCAGGTATGGGCATTGATTTGTTTCAGGTCTTCGGTCAGCCTGACGACATTGTCAGGCTTGATATGATACTTGAAAGCATGCCAACTGCTGCGGTGGTTCGGATCCAGCTCGGCAAGCCACTGAAAGTGATCATTGTAGTACTGGTCCATAGCCAGGCTCGTCTCCGGGGAGATATACCAGGGGAAGCAGAGCAGCACCAGATCGACTCCCTTTTGTTCAAAAAATTCTACCAGCTCATACAGCCTGCCGATCATATTGTCGTTGATCACATTATGCACCGAAATTCTGCCCTTGAACTTCCCCTGCTCCCGCAAGGCCAGCAGTCTGTCCACATTCTGAAGCACTTTCTGAAAGGAGCCCTTGCCGCGCAGCCAATCATGCTCCTGCTCAAAACCCTCGATCGGGATCAGCAGCTCCAGATTGTCCGAGATCGCACACAGCTCCTCTTCGTATTTATCAATCATGTAGGCGTTGGTGCAAATGGTTGTATCCCGGGGATGCTTCTGCAAGAGCTCCAGAATTTGTTTGGCCTCCCGGTGAAACAACGGCTCCCCTCCCCATAAATACAAGCGGGACTGCACCTCATCCGTTTCCTCCAGAAGTTCACGGATCATTTCCACATCCATATCCAGATTCTGCTCCGCCTTGTCCATATCATGATGATAGCCGGACTCGTTCCATTGATAGCAATGCTTGCAGCGGAGATTACAGCGATTGGTCAGCTTCAATGACATAATTTCAGGCATGACCGTCTTGAATCCGGGATCTTGCTTCCGCTGTCTATGAGGTACGACGACATTCTTGATCGTGCGTTTAAGCGCCTCGAACGATTGGGTATCCAGGGTTACTTTGCTGGTGGGTTGCATTAGCTTCTTCTCCCTTCTGCTGTATAGAGACGTTCCACATAACTCGCAGCATAATCAGGATAACGTTCCCTGGCAGTCATAATGTTGTCCGACAACCGCCGCAGCTCTTCACTGTCGAAGCCGGTTTGCTGCCACCGCTCAAAACGGATGCCGTAGCCGAGAGCTTCCCAGAGGTCGCTGTTAATCTTCTCATGAGGGCCAAACGGCTCCAGCAGCACTAACGGGGTTCCCGAAGCCAGTGAATCAATCAAAGCGCCTCCCCCGGGCTTGCTGATGACGGCCGCAGCCTGCCGGATAACTCCGAACATTCCCTCGTGATAGTGATGACAAAGCGGAAAGCTGTTGGTTTCACTTTTGCTCACTCTGGAAAAAGGAGGAAGGGTGTATTTCCCGTCCTCGTCACGGAGCCAAGTCCGCCACTCGGGATCGTTCATATAGTACTGTCTCCCGGCGATATCATCACCGATCTCCTCGGCGCTGTAAGCGGCAATATCGAGCTGGTACCCCGCCGACTCCAGTTCATTGAACTTTTGGCGGAACGTTCCGATTCCCCAGCCCCCGCCATGAACGACCAACCGGCCGTTTCTTGCATGAGCAGACAGCGGTTCCAGGGGGCCCGTAGAAATGCTGCACAGCACCTCCCGCTTCTCGCGGTCATACAGGCTAACTTCATGGTAGCCATCGGCATAGCCTGGGTTCAGCTTGCGCAAATTTTTCCAGGAGGGTGAAAGATCAGCGTCGATATATAGCAGATCAACAGATATTGGCCTATTGGCAGCTTTCCGGTACATATCCATAACATGAACCCAGTGCCCGGACAGCACAATGAAATGCCGTCTTCCCTCTGAACGCCAGCGCGCAAATAAGGTTTCGACAGCGGTCATATCAAGGCTGTTTCTAATGTCTCCCGGTATTTTTTGTGAAGTCAGCGCCACATCAAAGCTCTCCCTATAAGCTTTGCGGCTGTCATCCGTCTGTTTCTTTTTACCGTCAGTCATAAGCGTTTCAAAGACCTCAGCCTCAGCCTGGAGACCGAGTGTCTTGAGTTTACGTTCAATCAGCAATCCGGGGACATAGAAGCCAAGCCCAAAACCAGAGCATAGAATTGTCACTGTATCCTTCATCTGCTGCTTCCTTTCATTATCGCAAAGTGGTATATCCTGATCCTTGCAGCACTTCGTTCAGCTTAAGCGAAAGTCTATTTTTATGTTCGCTGCCAGGATAGACAAGTGCAGCATACAGCTTACCCTTGCCGGAACCCGCAGGACGAAGGGTTCCCGACGATAAAGGTATGACACCTTCCCCGCTCCCAAGGGTGAACAGAATGCCTTCCTGCTCCAATCGCTGCAGAAGATCCCCGTAAAGAGCGCCGCTCTGGGGGATTAGCGGGACTTGTATAAGACAGGAATGCAACTCTTCTTGATTAATAAGACGGTCTACTTGATGTTTGATCAGGCTCATCGACTTTCTGGCGTTGATTTCTACCAAAGGTGCGAGTGTTCCATCAAGAAGCAGCATCGAATCCACGCAGACATCGCCATGATAGCCATCCGCATACAGTTCCTTTCCGATCTTGTGCATGAGTTCCCAGTAGCTCTCCCGCTCCAGCTTCTCGAGCAGCCCCGGAGCCGGAGAATGGGATTCACCAAAAGCAAAGCCATTGTTCACTAGCTGCTGCACAGACAGAATGGAGATCACACCTGCCGGATCAATATAGAATTGACAGGAGAAATCCGATTCGCGATCAAGTAAAGGCTCCAGCACAAAGCGTATTCTTTTATCCTTGTTCCTGCTGGAATCAAGGTAACCGGTGATTCTCCGCAAGGTTCGTTCATTATCCACAAGCTGGTTTCCTTTACCGGATACGCCGTACTCATCCTTGATCAGGAACGGCCCCTGCGTAAGTAGCTGCTGCCCAGTCTTCAGCATCTCTGTTATGCTGGAAACTGCAACGCCTACGTTGGGCAGAGCTAATCTATCGCGCATCGCAATCGAGTAGGTTTTGGTATTCACCTTGCGAACCGTCTGTTCATCAGGAAGATTGGATGACATTTGGTAGCGCCGGGCGGCATGCTGTGTCCCGGGAAGTACGGCAAAGGGTTCAAGCACCGCTCCTTCGGGGATTAGCGACCCTACAGTCCCTTCCGGCTCCAGCCTGTCAAGCAGTTCAAACACATTCAGCTTGTCCAGCGTTCCGGAAGTATCACTACCTCCTATCAGCGGATACAAATTAGTGTTGAATGAGTGTCCGAGAGAACGCAGATAATCGAACTGTGCCTTCTCCATGCCGTGGCGTGTCAGCAGAACATCGTCACTGCCACAGAAAACAAACAGCATCTCATCCATAGCCTGTACAATGGATATAGCGCTGGCATCGGGTATTGCAGGCAATACGGCCAGATCCTCCTCCCGCCAAAACCGCTCCGATTCAAAGCTGCCGCAATGCACTGTGGTCTTCATCGTACGGCAAGTCCGGCAACATACTCAGTAAACCGGTCAACCGATTTCAAATGCTCCAGATCAAAGGTGTCGAAATCAACCTCAATATCAAACTCATCTTCGATTCTCAGAATAAAATTAATAATTTGCAGCGAATCCAGTGCGGCATCCATTGTCAGATCGGAAGCTCCGTTCAGCGTGTGCAGCAGCCGAGGCTCCTCCTTGATTTCGGCGATGATTTTAATTATTTTTTGCTGCATATGTGTACCCCTTTCTGCAAGTGTTAGGAAATAATGTTATGAATATATCAAAATATAACATGTAAATATATGGTTGAATGCGCCAAAATATTCAGTTATACTAGGGTGGTTTCAAGTACTTATCGCAATTTTTCTTATAAGGAAGTAGGAAACGGAGGTTTGTCTATGGAAATTTATCCGGTAGTTACTGGAGAATATCTATTTGATACCCATTCACCGGTTCAATTGCTCCTGACTGAGGAAACACTCACATCAGTACGTCATCAGCATGATTTTATGGAAATTGCCTATGTCTATCAGGGGGAGGGAATACACCTTGTTGCCGAGAATAAAATACAAGTTGCAAAAGGCGATTTATTTGTGATTCCACCCGGAGTGTCCCATGTATTCCATCCGCAGGATCTAACCGGCTCCGAGCCGCTTCGTATTCTGAACTGTATGCTGAGATCCGAAGTGTTCGAGGTCCCTGCGGAATTGTCTGAACACTTCTCCCAAAATGACCTTGCCGGAATAACTCATTTACGGGAGCAGAAGTGCTGGTCCGGATACAGGGAGCAAAACACGGAATTGGCAGATTTGTTCAGCCGTATGCAAGAATTAAGTAACGATGATTTCCCCATGAACAAGCTAAGAATGTATTCATTGCTGTTTGAGCTTCTCGGCCTGATCGGTCCGTCTGCCTGTATTCCGTTCAAAGATAGTTCGCGGAAAAACAATGATCCGCTCCACGATGTGATCCTGTTCATGATTACTAATTTTCGGCAAAAAATTTCGCTGAAGGAGATCAGCCGCTATATTTCTATGAGCTCCCGGCAATTTCAGAGATTATTCAAGCTAAAGACCGGTAAATCCTTTATCCAGATGCTTCAGGAAATCCGTATGAAGTACACCTGCATTCTGCTTCTCTTCTCGGACCTTGGTATTCAGAAGATTGCCTTGGAGGTCGGGATCGGGGATATGAAATATTTCTACCGTTTGTTCCGCGAATACAGTGGAATGACTCCAGCCAGTTACCGCAATTGGCTGCATAGCCATTTTTCATCAGTTAAGGAGATGATGAGCTATGTTGAACATACTGCCCGTTAAAAGCACCCCCTACCCCACGATTCGCAGTTGCATAGATGACAGTATCCAGTCTGTAGCCGAAGGGCTCAGCAAAGGCAACAAGTGCATGTACGGCAACGCCTGGCAATTATCGTATGAAGATCAGCAGTCTCCAGATCAACAACTGATTGAGCGGGTACATATTCCACATATCAGCCGGGAATATCTCGCTGAGTATCATGGAATCCAGTTCAGCTATATCGCACGGGATGATTCATTCATGGATAGCCACTTCATGCTCGATATGCTGGAAAGCCAATTAGCTTCAGGTATGCCAGTGTTGGTTGGGTTTGATTCGTACGATTGCCCATGGTGTGTCGCCTACCGCAGGCTGCATACCAGCCATGCCTGTCTTGCCATTGGGCTTGACCGCTTGCACCGCAGGATTGAATTATTGGATGCGTATTATGGAAGACCTCATGAAATCGTTGATTTTGACGAGTTCGAACAAGCCTGTCATTTCTACGCGATATTTACAGAGTGTGAGGAGACGCGCTCTCCTGCCAATTGGCACAGCGTTCTTCAGCATACCCTTCTCAATCCGGCAAATGATCTGCCGCCTGCCGAAGTGGCGGATCATCTCAGAGTCTACGCCGACTCCTATCTGGAAACGGGAATTTCGGCAGAATCCCCCGCAGAGTACAGCTCTTACTTCTTGATGGCAGCGAATAGCATCCCTATCAGCCGGGTGAGATACAGCCTCTTCTTGAATTACATTGCTGGAGATTCCAATTCGGCAGTTCTCAAACGGATCGCGGCTAGCTATCAATATGTCGGAGAGCAATGGCATGCGATCAATCAATTCATAATAAAGGTCATGTGCTCAGGCAATAAGCTGGATCAGCGAAGTAAAATCCATAAAAAAATGCATGAAATGATTAACATAGAAGAGCAGATGCTGCAAGAGCTTGAAAGTTTGGTTGTGTAAAATAAACAAAAAGATACTCCGGCAGACATCATGCCTGGTGGAGTATCTTTTGTAAACTTGCTTATTTGCTGAACAACTGCTCGGCATCATCAAGCGCCATGCTTTGGCCTATCGAGGAGTAGTCGAGCCATTTTTGTCCATCCAGGAGATAGACGTGATTGTTTTTGACAGCCTTCAGATTTTGCCATACCGGATTCTTCTCCAGCTCTTCGAAGTTCCCCTTCGCTTCCTTGCCCTTGCTGATAATTACGAAGATGGCATCGGCATTAAAGTCAGGCAGCACCTCCTTGGAAATGACCTGGTACGGCTCGTCAGCCGGAATCTTCTCTACTCCGTCGGCCATCTTGAGCTTCAAATCCTTGAACATAATCGGCCCCAGCGGTTTCTTGGTTCCCATCACACGCAGCTCCTTCGCCGTCATGCGAATGGCCATCACTTTGGCATCTGCACCGAGCTTTGCTGTGATCAGGCTGCTCGTTTGTTCAGCCTTAGCTTCATAATCCTGAATAAAAGCATCTGCTTCCTTCTCGCGCCCTACATTTGCGGCAATTCGTTTCAGATGATCTTTCCAGGTTCCGCTATTCATGTCAATGGAGATCGTTGGGGCGATTTTTTGGAATTTGGCCAGATCCTCTCCCGAATATTCTTCATCAATATAGATGACATCCGGCTTAAGCCCGAGTACTGCTTCCATATCCGGGTCCGTAACCACCCCAAGCTTGGTCACTCCCTGCAGCCGATCCGCCACATGCGGCAAAAAGTCTTTCACATCACCGCCGACAACTGAGCCAACAGGTGTAATGCCCAGGGCAAGCAGGTTATTGGTAATATGAATCGACATTGAAGCGATTCTTGCATTGGGATCATGGGTTATCGAATCCGCTGCAGGCTCGGCAGAAGCAGACGCAGACGCGGCAGGTTGTGTTGCTGTAGAATTTGCCGCCGATTCCTTGGATTGCCCGCAGGCGGACAACACGGCAAGCAGCAGTATGGAGACAAGTGTTAAGGTTAGTTTTTTCATATGAGCAGATTCCTCCAGGTTGTAAGATCAGTCTTTTTTTGGACGGCCTAGCCGTCTCTACTTGTGAACAGCAGATATAAAAAGTACGGGCCGCCGATTGCCGCAACAACTACGCCCGCGGGAATGGCATTTGGCCGAAAAATAGATCTGCCGATGGTATCGGCTGTGACCAAAATGACCAGGCCGATCAGTGCGGCCACCGGCAGGGAATAGCGGTGCTGCGGACCCGTGAGCCTTCTTGAAATATGCGGGGCGATCAGGCCGATAAAACCTATTCCGCCCGCAACGGATACACTGGCACAGGAGAGAGCTACGGCCATACCCAGCAGCCGCAGCCGTTCACGGGTGACATGGCTGCCCACGCTATAGGCAATCTCGTCGCCCAATACGAAGAGATCCAGCGCTTTGGAACGGCTGTAGATCAGCGGCACCAGCACAATAATCCATGGCAGCAGAGCCAGCACATGAATCCAATCCCTACCCCAGACACTTCCGGCCAGCCAGCGTGCTGTGAATGCGTAGGTATCCTCGTCCAGCTTCAGGGAGAGCAGCAGCGTAACCGCACTAATACCGGCAGCAACCGCAATGCCGACCAGGATTAATCGAATCGGCACAATCCCTCTGTGGCGGTCATAAGCGAAGATGAAGATCATCAGCGCGGCTAAGGTCCCCCCGATAAAGGTGAACAACGGAATCAAGAGCGCCATCGGACCTTCCATTGTACGGAAAAAGGAGACAAAAATAATCAGCCCGAGTGCTGCTCCGGTATTGATTCCGAGTATGCCGGGGTCTGCAAGGGTATTCCGGGTAGTTCCCTGAAATACGGCCCCGGATATTCCAAGCCCGATCCCCGCCAGCATCGTTACGATGATCCGCGGCATACGATATTCGAACAAAATCATTGAATCTTCGGCTGATCCATAGCCGAGCAGCGTCTTCCATACTGTTCCTGGCGATAAGGAAATCGTCCCGGTATTCAGGCTGACCGTTATGACGGCCATTGCAAGCAGCAGCAGTATAAGGCTGACAAAGAGTGCCTTCTGCCCTCTTTTTCTTTCGTGCACATTGATATTCTGTTTCATTCTATAGCTCCCTTCCCTCCCGGCGCGCCAAGTAGAGGAAAAAAGGAACGCCTACCATAGCGACCATAGCGCCTATTGCAAATTCCTGAGGAGGATTCACCATACGTGAGGCGAAGTCGGCCCAGACAAGCAGAATGGCTCCAAGCAGTGCAGAAAAAGGGATCAACACCCGGTAATCCACGCCCAGCAGCCGGCGGGCGACATGCGGCACTACCAGACCTACAAAACCAATGGACCCTGCCACCGCCACCGAAGAACCGGCAAGGATTACAGCAGCAAGAAGCCCAAGAATGCGAATGCGATTCGTATGTATTCCCAGATTGACGGCTGTCTCATCGCCCATTCCCATCAGGGTGATCGGTTTCCCCAGCATGATGGCCCATACAATTGTGATCAGGACTATTGGTGTAAGCAGCCGCAGATGCTCCCAGGTTACTCCAGCAACACCCCCGGCATACCAGAAGGCCAGATCCTGGCTCAGCTCAAAATAGATGGCTACTCCAGTGCTGAGCGAGTGAAGAATAGCCGCTACCACCGCTCCAGCAATCGTCAGCCGGATTGAGGTTAAGCCCCCCTTCGCTGCAGAGCCCAGCAGGACAATAAACATTGTGGTCAACGCCGCCCCGATAAAAGAAAACAGGATCAGCTCCGAGTAGGCCATTCCCGGCACAATGGCGAAACACACAGCAACTGCAAAAGCAGAGCCTGCATTTACCCCAAGTATTCCGCTGTCCGCCAGCGGATTGCGTGTAACCCCCTGCATGATCGCACCCGCCACCGCAAAAGCCATTCCTGTCACCGCCGCTCCAAGCACACGGGGAAGTCTAAGCTCATGCACAATTTGATGAGAGGTTAATGAGGGATCATATTGAAAGACTGCCGCCCAGACCGTCCGCAGTGTCAATTCCTTGGCCCCGTATGAAATGGACAGGAAAATAGTCAGGAATAATCCCGCTGCGGCAGCGATAAACCATAGGCATGTGCTGATTCTCCGAGTTAGTTTCATATGTTTTCGCTTGGACAGCCTCCCTCTGTTCATTGTAGATAATGATAATCAGTATCAATTATATGTATTCAGCAGCTTGTTGTCTAATGAAATATTCCGCCAATCGTCTGTGCGTATGCCCGTGGTTGTTTGCAACGGTTATTCATATTCTGTTATATCTGTTCCCTTCAGAAATCCGAATGAGAGGATCTGTCCGATGACTACAAAGGAAAAGATAAAACCGAAAATACAAAGCACACTGGTTAGCAAATGGTTAAAAACAAAGATTCTGCTGAAGCATCCGCGTTTGAGTCAGTTGATTCCGACAACAGTCATGTATTCACAGGAAAGCCTTAATACGATGTTAAATAAACACAAGATGGTCTATGTCAAGCCGGTTAACGGCTCCTGCGGCAATGGCGTTATCAAGGTCATTAAACACAGTGAGAACAAATATGCTTACCATTCCGGCACCACCCCGCGCAGCTTTTCAACATTTTCAGGCCTCTACGCCGCGCTGGGTAAAAGAAAACTAAACCGCCCGTACCTGATTCAACAAGGGATACATTTGCTGAAGTATCAGGAACGGATCTTTGATATCCGTATTATGATCCAGAAGAATGAGGTTAAGAAATGGGAGGTCAGCGGTTATATCGGGCGGCTTGCGCACCCGAAAAAGGTCGTAACCAACTTTCATAACAGCGGAAAACCTCTCCCCTTGGAAACGCTGCTCAGCCCTTATCTCAAGGGTGATAAGAAAAAAGAGTATATCCGTAAGCTGGTGAGCCTGGGCTATGAGGTTGCGGATGCTTTTCAGAAAAAACACCCGGGCTTTAAGGAGCTGGGCCTTGATATTGGAATAGATAAGGAAATGAAACCGTGGATTATTGAGGTTAACACCTATCCGGATGCATACATCTTCAATCAACTGAAAGAAAAAGCGATGTTCCGCAGAGTAATCAAGCTCAAGCGCGTTAACGGATTGATCAAGGCCCGCAAGAAGGATGCCAAGAAATAGAACGGCTTAGCAGCGCATATATACAAAAAACAGGAAACTGCTGTTTGGCGGTTTCCTGTATGACCTGCATGGTCATTTATTAAATGCCCCATAATCCGTAATCGAGAGCTTAATATCAAAGGTAACAGGGGTTTGGCTAAAGACATCATCCCAATGATCCTTCAGATTTTTCCATACCTTGGGATGTCCAATGCTTAACCGGTCCCCAAATCCGGCAACCTCCACTTTGTAGGTCGACTGCATCTTTTGCATTAGTTGTTCAAGCATGCCGGTCAACCGTTTTTTGAAGAACTGCTCCCTCTCTTTAAGCGCGGGTACCTCTGTTGAACGCTGTTCCGGGTCCCAATTTTCAATTAAGCGTCCTTCCGATTCGATACTTACGTGAAATGAGACCTTGTTGTCTTCCATAATTTTAGATGTTATTTTACTTTTTGCGGACTTGATTTCATAGGTTATCGGTTCATGATGCTCATTGTACGTCTTGATCGTCCCGCCTTTGACCTCTCCATTGATCCAGGCAATACTCTTCAGGTCGTCCTGCTCCAATGACCCGATCCACTTGCCGGTGTCCCCTTTGATTATTCCGCCTCCAGAAAACTCTAGCTCTCCGTTCGCTTCGACAATATTTTGCAGCACAAAGCTTCGTTTGGAATGCATCAGCGCATCCAGAGTGGACAGTTTCACGTCCTTCATAATTTTGCTGGTACGAAAACGGTTGCGGATCATTTCACTGATATGGAAGGAAGGAATTTCATCCTTATCTTTCATAACAAAAGCATCTGCTGCCCGCCCCTCATTCAAGAAGACAAACAAGCTTGGACGGATATCGTTGTCACGCAGCACAAAATCCATCAATTGCTGTATCCTCTGCTGCTGCAGCAGTTGCGAAGAAATTACGATTACTTTCAGGTGGTGACCAATGATCGGGCGGTCCAGACGAATCGAGTATTGGCGGAAAATCTCTAGCAAAGAGTCGCCCGTTTCCGAGACATTGATATAACTAGGCGTTTTTTCGGTATCGGATGACTTGGATGAACTGCCGCTGCCGCCGCCGCCGCTTCCAGACATTTTTTTGGGAACAATTTGAATTGTAGCCGTAATCTTGTTGTTCTTATAATAGCTTCCTCCCTCATTCTCTAAGGCCTGCTCTGTGGAAGTAAGCTCCCCTTTGTCAAGAGCAAGCCCGGTGTAGAGACTTAGATCTTCAATTTCCTTACTGCTCCAGCAGCCGGATTGTGTGATTAGGAGCGTAGCAACGAGCAATACAAGAAGTGGCTGACGTTTACACATCCTGCTTCAATCCCTTCTTTCGAATGATCAGCACTACCGACAACAATACAGGCACCAAAAAAAACAAAATCACCCCCATTATTCCGATAGCATCCCCAAGGGCAAATACATCATTAATACGTTTGGGAATCATGGTTGAGATAAATATCAGCGGCATCATTCCAAAGATCACAGGGACAAGCTTGAGCTTGAAGACCTGGGAAATCCCCAGGGACGCATTGAAGAAGAAACTGCAAAAGTTGCAAAACATCTGCATCATCCAGATCACCAGCAACGGGAACTCGAAGCGTTCAAAAAAGTATCCTGAAATCTCAAAGCTGCGGACTAGATCAATGGTAGGCCACGTGCTCGTAACCACAGAGTCTATGGTCAATCCTCCTACAACCAGAATTACTGTCAGCAAGTATAGGCCCATAGGTACGCCAATTCCAATTAACATAGCCTTAACCGCTTGCTGAGGATGCTGCATGAAGGCTGTAATCGTCATCACCACTTCACAGCCCGTATAAACAAGGATAGTAGACTTTAATCCTTTAATTACCGGCATAAAACCTTCGCTCAGCACAGGACGCAGATGGTTAATGTCAAATACTCTGATGCTAAAGATGTAACATAAGAACAAGACGAGGAAACTGATAGGGAAAATTATTCCATAGGCTCTGGCAATGGAATTGATTCCTCCAAACACCAGATACGCCCCCACCCAGATGAACGGAATGACGATGGCCCAGTCGGGTGTGCCCTCCAGCAGAAAAAACAACGTAATTTCAACTAATACGCGTATCTCAAAGCCGGCTATGGTCATGAAGTAAATGATTAACAGCGTGCACAAAAATCCTCCAAGGTATGTTCCGACGATGCGCTTGGAGTATTGATAAATGGTCTTGCCGGGGAATTGTTGACTTAATTTCACCATTACCCAAATCACCAGCATTACAATGGCTCCGCCCAGCAGTACAGACATCCATGAATCAGGGGTCTTAACAGCCTCTGTCACACTCCTCGGCAAAGTCAGGATTCCCGCACCCAGTACCGTATTCGTCAAGAATAACGCTGCCTGTCTCGATGTGATTTTATCATCAGAGCGTACAAACACTTCTTCTCCCCCTTCCTCTAACTTCCTAGGATCTGCGTTTTTTCTTTTGCGGCTTCATCATCTCCGGTCTTCGTTTCATAACCGGGATCGGAGCACGAATGTAGAGGTCCTTCCAGTCACTAAAACGCATTGGTGTGAAGGGGGTAACATAAGGCACTCCAAAGCTCTTTAATTTGGAGAGGTGAACGATGATCATCAGAAAAAACAATATCGTACCGAACATCCCTAGTACGGAGGCAAATAACATACCCACAAAACGCAAAATGCGGAGTGTTATGCCGGCACTGTACATCGGTATGGAGAAGGAAGAGATCGCAGTAACCGCAACGACAATCACCAGAAATGGGCTGACAATCCCGGCATTAACAGCAGCATCCCCAATAATCAAGCCCCCTACGATGCCCATTGCCGGTCCAATCGGTTTAGGCAGCCGAATCCCCGCTTCACGCAGGATCTCAATGGATACCTCAAGAATCATAACTTCAATAAGAGATGGAAACGGTACGCCTTGCCGGGTCCCAATGATGGTAATCGCCAATTGCGTGGGGATTAGGCCGGGATGGAACGAGATAAACGAAATATACAAAGACGGAGCCATCAATGCCAGAAAGGCTGCAAAAAACCGCAGCAACCGCAGCATAGTTCCCGGAAGCCACCGCTCATAATAATCCTCTGGAGATTGCAGCAGCATGCTAAAGGTCACAGGGACGATGAGGGCAAACGGGGTGCCGTCCAGTAGGATGGCTACTCTTCCTTCAAGTAACGAGTTAATCACCCGGTCAGGCCGCTCTGTATTCTGAGTCTGCTGAAAGGGGCTCAAATAATTGTCTTCAATCAGTTGCTCTACGTACCCGGATTCAGCGAGAAAGTCCATATCTATTTTGGAAATTCTATCCTTAACCTCCTGAAGCAGCTCCTGGTTAACGATATCCTTAATATAGGCAATAACCAGCTTTCTCTTCATGCGGCTTCCAACCTCGTAAAGCTTCATTTCCAAGTTTGTACTCAGGCCTTGGCGGCGAAGCATGGATGTATTCTCGCTCAGCACCTCTGAAAATGCGATCCGCGGCCCGCGAAGCAAGGCTTCCGAGGTTGGTTCTGTAATCGCGCGTTTGCTCCCGTCCCGCGTTCCCACCAGCAGCGCTGTAGACATTCCTTCTACGATTAATGCTGTATAGCCATACAGAACCATCTCCTGCAGGCTGTCCATTTCATTGATTTCACTAAGCTCAGTCAGTGGAAGCATGTTTTCTTTTAACAGGGATAGGGTCATGACTTCATTGTCAGCTTGGTTGTCTAGCATCAACACCTGCAGCACTTGCTTGTTAATCATTGCTTCATTCTGCATGCCTTCTACAAAGATAAGCACTGCCCGAAGGTTATGCGCCTTCACCGTAAATTCACGAAAATGCACATCACTGTTCTCGCCAATGGCTTGTCTAATGGACATTAGGTCAGCATTATAGTCCCCGCTAAGCTGTTTACTAGCTGGTGCAGTCTTATTCGAAGTTGAAGGGTGAGCCGGGGCTTTCCCTGCTTTAGCGGCCCTTCCGCTCCCGATAACGGAGTACAGCGAGTTGTAGATAAAATAAATTGCTATCGGACACACTAGCGTTATTGCGGCCTGCATAAATGTTTTCCAATCAGGAATATAAGAAACAATAGTTGACCACATCCTGATCATCCTTTCGCAGGTGGTAGGCTATAACCTAAAGTGTGCCAAATAACAGTTTTCTTTAGTCACAGTTAATAAAACTCACCTAAGGTAATTCCATCCATAAACTCGCGGGAATATGCCCATAACAAAGACTCCTGCCAGAGAGTTGTTCACTGGCAGGAGTCTTTTGTTTGAGATGAAGTGTTATGTCAGACAGGGCTGCCTGTATCCGCTTGAAGTATTCGGAAAATCTCCAGAAGCAGTACATTCAGGCTGATCCAGACTCCGCCGAACACATAGCCCGCAGCTACATCACTTGGGAATTGTACATTCAAATAGATCCGGCTTACTCCAATTAACAGACATACCAATATCACCGCTAAAGTAACCGAAATCCGAATGAGTCTGTTGCTATTATGACGAAGAATCAAAAAAGCGCAAAAACCGCAGACCGTGATTGAAGTTAATGTCTCCTCACTTGGAAAGGTATTAAACCATTGGAACCCGGCAGCAACCGGTCCCGAACGATGAAACAATAGACGCAGGCCTTCGTCAAGCCCCTCGCCTCCAATGACCACCCAGAACAGGAACAGAAGCTCCAGCAGCTTTTCACGGGCGTAAATGGCGATCCCAAGAACGGCTATGGCGATTACAGGACCGTAGAAATAAATCGAGCCGAGTTCGGTGAGCCGGTTCATGAAGCCCTGCCACTCAGGTCCAAAAAAAGAATGGACGATGTAGCTTGTAACCTCATCAAATTGAGTGAACTCTTTCGCGAGGAAATCCTGAATCAGTCCCAGCATCAAGGAAACAAACAATACAAAGGCTGCAAATGAAGTTAGTATCAGAAATCTGACTTTGTCCAGCGAATGAAAGTGTTCTATTCCTTTGGCAAGCAAATGGGTAAAGACTGCCAGCAGACGCTGTCTGTACTTCTTCAGAAGATAAATCATCAGGGTAAGCACAGCAGACGCAACCGCGAAGAGGAGCATATAACGGTTTACACTTTGATGATAGACTTCCCATTTGGGTCCCAGGACTTTGCCAAGAGAGATAAACAGGCTGACCCAGAAAATCGCACCGGAATAGGCATATATCGCGTACTTTCGGAAGGGCATGCGGGTTGCTCCACTGAAGTATCCGGTAATATGTCTGACCCCGGGAATGAAATAAGCAACAAATAACAGCTTGTTGCCGTATTTCTCGAACCACACGTTCATTCTCAATAGTTGCTCTTCCCCCAAATGAACGCGGTGCCCATGCTTATGCAGGAATGGCTGACCCAGCAGGTAGCCAATCCAGTAAGAAAGTGTAATGCCGGAGGTTACGCCGGCACTAGCTGCTATAATGCTGAACATGAAATTCAGCTTTCCTTCAAAAACAAACAGGCCCGTATAGCTGAGCAGCATTTCACCCGGAAGAGGCAAGGCGAGCATTTCAAGAAATACGGCGATAAAAATCAATCCGTATCCATAATGCTCAAGCCATGTGTTTATGTCCATTTTTAACCCCCTCCTCTTCTTTATAGTGTGTACATATTCAGAATTCTATTGCACTTGGAATTTCAACTGTGAAAATGCTGCCTTCGCCAACCACGCTAGCCGCGGTAATTCTTCCTTCATGCGCCTCTGCAATCCATTTGGCAATGGAAAGGCCGATGCCGTAACCTCCAAGCTCCCGTGCCCTCGATTTGTCTACACGGTAGAAGCGCTCAAATATGCGGGGCAGATCCTCAGGGGCAATGCCAATCCCGCTGTCCTTCACCTCAATGATCAGCTTGCGGGACCGTCCTTCGCTCCGGGATATCGTGAGGTTCACATTGCCGCCTTCCGGCGTGTATTTGATCGCGTTGTCGAGCAGGATCACAAGCAGTTGCGACACTCTTGCTTCATCGCCGTTCATCATCAGCGTCTCAGCGGCATGAACGTGAAGCGGGATTTGCTTGGCGGCCGCTATCGGCTGAAGTGAACGGACAAGCCTACTAGCAGTCTCCACCAGATTAAAAGGAGCCATCTGTAGTGTAGCCGCATCGGAATCCGAGCGCGCAAGTGTAAGCAGGCCATCTGACAAACGGATCATTCTTCTGGCCTCATCCTTCATATTGTCCAGCACCTTGCGGGCAAACGGATGATTATCCGTTACCCCCTCCATTTCCAGCGTGTCGATTGACGACAACAGCACGCTTAAAGGAGTTCTCAGCTCATGAGAAGCGTCGCCAACAAATTCCTGTTGTCTGGTGAACGAGCGCCTGACCGGAACCATTGCTTTCGATGACATCTTGTAGCTCAGGAAGATTGCCAGCCCGAAAAAAAGCAGCGCGATGACGATCAGGATTACAAGCAGCCACTGAAGCAAACGGAACAGTGCTGACGCATCTTTGACAGCATACAGGATTCCTATGGCCTGCCCATCGTGAAACAACGTTTTGCCGGCGATGAGGAGTTGGCCGGAGAGATCCTTCTGTCCTGTATTGCTGTTATCCGATTCACTGTACCGCACTGTCCGGTATACGGTCTCTTCACCTGCTGGCTCTAATCCCTTCAGGAATGCGCTGATCTGGTTGACCGACAGGGAGAAAGGCAAATCTGGAGTCAGCAGCTCTCCGTCACGATCTACAAAGATCCCGCTGATTCCTCCTGCCCTGGCCGAAGTATCATCACTTGCCCCTTCTTTTGGAGGACCTGGAAGCCGGTTCTTGTCTCCCCCATACTCTCCATCTCCCCGCATCGAACCCGCCTTCTGCACAAGCCAGGTTTCGAGCTGCTGCTTCTGCTCGTTAATCAGCAAATAATGCAGCAGTCCATAGACCGTGGAAACGAACAAGATCAGAAATGTGATCAGAACGGCGCTGTACTGGATGGTGAGCTTCCGCTGGGTGCGTCTGAGCAGGTCAGTACCTCTGGTTTTGCCAAATACGGATTTCCATTTCTTGCGCAGCTTATTTGTCAATTTTGTAGCCGACCCCCCGTATGCTCTGAATCCAGCCTTCCCCGGTTATCCCGGCCAGCTTTTTGCGCAGCAGCTTGATTGTGGCATCAATTGTCTTAGGCCCGACATCCGTTTCGAGACCCCAGATCCGGTCCAGAATAACCTCCCGTGATAGCACAATCCCGATATTTTGCACCAAAAGATCAAGGAGCTGGAATTCGCGGGGAGTGAGCTGTACCTCGCCGTTGCCGGATTTAACCCATTGGGCGGTACGGTTGAGGAAGATGTCGCCAACCCGGATTTCCTGTTCCAGAATCGGCGCAAAATTCCGGCGTTGCAAGGCCCGAATACGGGCGAGCAGCTCGTCTATTTCAAAGGGCTTGATTAAATAATCGTCGGCTCCGGCGTCAAGGCCAGTGATTTTATCCGAAAGACTATCCTTGGCGGTCAGCATCAGCACGGCCCCCATATATCCTTCGCTTCTCAGCCTCCGGCATATGCTTACCCCATCCCCTGCCGGCATCATCCAATCCAGAATCAGCAGGTCATAGACAGATCCGGAAGCATAAAGATAGGCATCTTCACCGGTAATCACCCAATCCACGTCGCATTCGGCTTTTTTCTTCAGCATGTGGGCAATCAGTTCACCAAGACGCGAATCATCTTCAGCCAGCAGTATTCTCATGGTTCTATCCCCTTTAGCTAAGTGAAGTAATGATTTAAGGATAGCATCGGATGATGAAATTTACATGAAAAGCAGCGGGTTCCCGCTTTCACCATATTTTCACCAAGCTGAAGTAATCTCCAAATAACAACAAAACGAAATGAGGTAGATCACAGTGAAAAAGCAAACATGGATTAAATGGCTGACCGGAGTCACTGGAGCCTTGCTATTTACAGGATTCGTTGGATATATCGACAATTCCGGTTCAGCACATAGTGATAATAGTTCCCTTACGGCTTCGTCCAATTACGAACAGAATCAAGACAATGATAGTACCTCAACAATGCAACAGCCAAGGGAGCGCCGGGGAGATTTCGGTTCAGGGTTTGACCGGAATCAATCCGCCTTCTCAGGCAATTCGGATTCAGGGGACAGCCAGAGTGATGGAAGAATCCGCACCCGCGCATCTTAAGGGAGGACGAGGATAATGAAGCATTTTCGGACGATGAATACAGATTGCTATACTTATGGTCTGCCGGACGCTGCTCATGAACAAGCTGAACAATGGTTCCGAGCTGTAGAAGATGAGCTAAGCCGGTTCAAGCAGGACAGCGGGCTGACGAAGCTGAACCGTATGGCTGGCGCTCCGGTGGTTGTCTCTCCTCTTTTGTTCGAGGTGCTGCTCAAGGCGGATAAGTTTTATATAGAAACGGGAGGCTTGTTCAACCCTTATCTGGGCAATGTTCTGGCTGCAGCCGGGTATCAAGACAGCTTCGAGCTGATAGGAACGGGAGGCGCGGAGTCACACGCGCAGTCTGCATCACACCCTCTGCCTGATTCCTCAACAGTCCTCAGCTTGGATACTGCTCGTAGCTCCGTTACCCTCTCTCCAGGCTATGCTGTTGACCTTGGCGGCATTGCCAAAGGGTGGAGCGCGGAGCAATTTGCGGGAAAGCTTATCCGGGAAGGAATACACCAGGGGGCCCTGGATGCCGGTGGCGATATTATGCTATGGGGGGAAACCGCGCGGCTGATTGATATTGCCGATCCCTTCATGCCTGACCGTAATATTGCAGCCATCCGTTTGAATTCAGGGGCGGGCATCGCCACCAGCAGCCGAATGAAGCGCAGATGGACCGCAGCGGATGGCAGTGAGCGGCATCATATCCTGGATCCACACACCCTAAGACCCAGTGCCTCGGATCTGGTGCAGGTGACGGCGATCTGTCCAACGCTTACGCAGGCAGAGGTTTATGCGAAATGCATTCTAATTCTGGGATCGGAGCAAGGACTGCCCTGGCTTGAGCGCAACCATCCCGACTGCAGTGCTGTTGCCGTCCGGGCGGACGGCGTGGTCATGAAGACAGGCCAGGCAGAATGCTGCATTTTAGAACGGCAAGGAGGCGGTGCACATGCAAGCTTGGTTAAGTAATCTCTCAGATAGCTTATCGGTCTGGACTACAGTAAGAGCAGCGGGATTCACTTCATATCTGCTGTTATTTGTCGCTATAATTGCAGGACTGCTGCAGGGCGAGGCATGGGCAAAAGGAACCCGGCGGGCCCAGCTTCTGCTGATTCATCAATGGAGCGGCTGGTTTGGGCTGCTGTTCGGCATCGTTCACGGACTGGTGCTCACCTTTGACAAATATGTGGGATACTCGTTCTTCGACATTGTTATTCCTTTTGCCGCGAAAAATGAACCCCTCTGGACCGGACTCGGCAGCCTCTCTTTTTATATGCTGCTTGCGATCATGGCCAGCTCTGATCTGATGCGTAAAATAAGTAAAAAGCTGTGGCGTGCGATCCACTTTCTTGCCCTGCCAACGTATGTTATGGCCCTGCTTCATGGGATCATGCTTGGCACTGACAGCAGCACGGCCTGGATACAGGTCCTGTACATGCTGACTGCACTCGCAGTTGCCTGCATGGTGATTAGAAGAATAAGTTCAGGACGGGGAGTCAAAGAGAAGAAGCGGCAGGTATCCGTTTCTATTGTTCAGCATAAGTGAACGATGGAGCTGCTCACTGCTGAGTCCCCCAAAAGAGAAACAAGCATGAAAAAGAGACGTGTACTGTAAGCGGTGCTCCACTTCGGATCATGGCTTTCAGTGCACGTCTCTGTCGTACAAAAGCGACTTGATGAATTCGGCGACAAGTCACGCTCTCCCCACATGAATACTACTGATTGGGTGACGCCCCCAATTGTATCGTAAGCTTGGGTTCCTCTACCGGACCTGTTCGATCCTTCTCTTCATACACGCCTCTCAGAATTGTCACCGGGGGCAATGTCTCTGCGAGCACAACGCCGTTTCGGAATACGTACCTTGGGGACAGGCGCTGGCGGATTAAATCGTCAGCGGTCTTCGCATCGAATAACAGAAACGAGGCCGGGGCTCCTACCTTGAGGCTACCTCCATGAAAACTGTAATCCTCCAATTCCATCGCCGCAGCTCCGCTTTCCGTTATCATCCCAATCAGGCTTCGCATTTCGGAGCGTCCGCTCATATGGGCCAGATGTGCGGCCATATGGGCGGCGTCTAGCGGATTTCCCGTACCCAGCGGATAGAACGGAGAACGAGTATCGTCGTGGGATAACGCGACATTGATGCCTGCGCCATGAAATTCTTTAATGCGCGCAATTCCTCTGCCCTTGGGAAAGCTGTCATAGCGGCCTTGCATCACACTGTTAATCAGCGGACAAGCAACGATCGAAAGACCAGACTGCTTGACAAGCTCCATTAATTTCTGAAAATACGGTTCATTATAATAAGCTGAGGCGTTTGCATGTGCCGCTGTCACCCGAGAGCCCATCCCTGTGGATAGCGCCAGCGATGCGCAGACCTCCAAAAACTTGGAGTTCATGTCATCTGTCTCATCACAGAAAACATGAACATAAGCGCCACTGCGCTCTGCAAGATCAAACACTTTGCGCAAGGACAGTACTCCCTCTTCCCGGGTATGTTCCAAATGGGGGACTGCGGACACTCCGTCTGCGCCCATCCGCAGTGCTTCCTTCATCCGCTCCTCATTGGACGGACAGCCTATGATTCCGTCCTGGGGAAAAGCGGTAATCTGGATGTCTATCTGCTCGCGGTACCGTTCTTTGAGTTCCATGACCGCTTCCAGCGCGGTCAGCTTCGGATCTCCAATATCAACCATCGAGCGCAGATGGAGCACACCGTAGCTGAGATAGTGGCGAATCATGCGCTCTGCTCTTGTGATGACATCCTCCTTCGTGAGCTTGAGCTTTCTTGAAGACCAGATTTCGATCCCTTCTGTAAGTGTGCCACTCTCGTTCCAAACAGGATTTCCAGCGGTCAGAACCGTATCCAGATGAACATGAGGTTCAACAAACGGAGGCACCAGCAGTCTGCCTTCCGCGTTAATTGTTTCTACAGCAGTCGCTTCTGTCAGACGACCTATGCCCGCAACCCGTCCATCCCGTATACCAATATCAACACCTGCACCGTCTCCCGCCAGATGGACATTCTTCACAATCAAATCATAAGGGTTCGTCATCTCATCCCCGCCATTCACTTAATGCCTTTGGCACCTATTCGGAATTACTCCTTACTTTCCAGGAAGAAATTGATTGGTGAACACATTGTCAATCGGCTCAGCTTCCTTCAGAATGCCGATGTCGACCAACTGCTTTTGCAACCCTTCCCAGATGTCCTTGTTCATATAGCCGACACCGTTCTTCTCCGCGTCCCCGCCGTAGATAAGTGGTTCTTGAGCCTTCGTGCCGAATGCCATTGCTTCCAGCTTCAGATCCGGGTTCTTTTCCTGCATGCTCTTGTTGATTTCTTCGGAATTGTCCTTGTAGTAATCCCAGCCCTTGACCGAGGCCTCGACATACGCTTTAACGATATCCGGGTGGTCCTTCATGTAGTCTTCCGTGGTGAACAGTATGTTGCCATACTGCTTGTATCCTAGATCATAGTTGAGGATATAATCAACATCCACCCCCTGCGCCTGCATAGAAAATGGCTCAGAGGTAACATAAATCTGCGTGGCGGAGTCCGGATCGGCAACGAAATTAGCGAGCGAGCCTGTATACTTCATCTCTTCTACCTTGTCAAGCTTATAAGCCTTCTTGAGATAATCCCAGAACGATACGCCACTGCCAACGTAAACCTTATGACCGTTCAGCTCAGAAATATCCTTGTATTTTCCTTTATGATACATAATGCCCTGCGGGTTCTTTTGGAAGATCGCTGCAATTGCTACGAGAGGAATCCCGTTTTGCCGCGCCTGCAAAATCTCATCTGCCTGCCCCATTCCAAATTCGGCCTTGCCGGAAGCAACAATCTGCGATGCTGAGACACCAGGTCCGCCGGATTGAATCGTCATGTCAAGACCTGCATCCTTATAAAAGCCTTTGGAGAGTGCTGCATACTGTCCGCCATGCTCCGGCTGCGCAAACCAGTTCGTCACCTGTGTGACTTTCGTCAGCTTGACCTCAGCGGGCTTGTTACTAGATGTCTCGCTGCTCTGAGCAGCCTCTCCATTCTTATCGGACCCGCAGGCCGACAACGCCATGACGGCCGAAACGATTAGAGATAACAGGGCTAACCTGATTTTCTTGTCTCTCGTACTGTTTGCGCGCATGTTTCTTCCTCCCTTATCCTAATGAATATCTATATGTGCATCCGCATGTTGCGCAGATAAACACCCGAGGAAATCAGCCTGTCTGGGTCAAGTCTCTAAATAATCAGGGAACTACGGTGGTCTGGGGTGAAAAACGCGTCATTGCAAATATCAGAGACTTGCGGTGGCAGCGCTGCCTAACGGTTCCGTCCACTGCTGCTTCAACCGGGACGTATAGATCCAGCGGTTCTTGTTATATACCCAACGTGAGGCAGGTATTTCTTGTAACAGTTCTTCTCCTGAACCTGCATCCAGGACAACGAAGCTTGCCGGATTACCAGCAGTAACGCCATATTCAGGAATCCCGGATATAGCTGCAGGTTGATGGGTCAGCATCCGCAGCACCGTAACAATATCCTCCTCACGGGCCAGATGTGCTGCATAGGCCGTCATAAGACCCATTTGCAGCATGTCTCCCCGGCCAAAAGGGTGAAACGGGTCCTGAATGTTGTCGGAGGCTGCCGCAAGGGGAACTCCCGCGTTCAACAGCTCCTTGACACGCGTTATGCCGCGTCTTATGTTGCCTTGATCGCCGCGGCCCTGCAGGTACAGATTGACTGCAGGAAGAGTGACTGCTCCGATTCCCGCTTCTGCTATCTTAGTGATTAGCCGATCTGCCTCCTGCTGAGTCATCGCCGATAGCGAACACAGATGGCCTGCTGTCGCTCTTCCTGCATAGCCGTGCAAGAGGACTTGGTCGCAATAGAAATCTATCGTCTTTACTTCAGGATGATCAGATTCATCGCAGTGCAGGTCAATCGGTCGGTCAAACGCTGTGGCAAGCTGAATCGCCCAACGAATGCCCTCATTCGGATCAGGCGTGAGGTGCGGCGCTCCGCCGACACCGTCGATACCCATCCGCAGCGTCTCCTCGGCGAACTCGGTAAGCTCCCGCTTGTGGGCTGGATCGTAGAAAAACATTGGAAAGTATTGGATGTCAAGAACATCCTTCACAATCTCTCTGGCCTCCAAAGCTGCCTCAACCGTACGAAGGGCAACCTCACGGCCAAGATGATAAGGGACATCAAGGTGGCTGCGCAGCGACAGGCTGCCGAAGGAGGCTGCTCGAAGCGCAGCCTGGACGATCCGCTCCTTAATCGACTCCTTGCTGAAGGTCGGGGCAACGGAACGATAATTCTCGATGGCTTCAAGAAGCGTTCCTGAACGATTGCGCACATGAGCAATCGTGTAGGCTTTGTCCAGATGCATATGAACGTCTACAAATCCGGGCAGCACCACCCGCCCCTGCAAATCAATAGCTCCGGCTGTCCGAAGCTCCTGAGCGTTTAGTTCAGTGATCGGCAGGTGCTCTTCTGAAACAACGGGGCCCTCTTGGGCCTGAATGGATACCCACTTCCCGTTCTTGATCCTTAGCATGAACAATCCGCCGCTCGCGGCAAGGGGCAACCTTGCGTTGACAGCTTCCAGATCAGTTGGCATGCTGATACCATCCTTTCAAGTCTAACGTACGCTACCCTTCCGACGAACTCATCTCGGACTCATGCCAGGAGCTGAGCATCCACTTGGAGAAGGCATTAACCAGCAGGAAGAAAATGATTCCGAGCAGAGACGCCGAAAGGCCGCAGGCGAATAGATAAGCAGTTTGAAGACGGGACGCCGCCACGGTGATGGCATATCCTAAGCCTCCTTGCCCTCCTCCGATGCCGGCGATGTATTCGCCCACGATGGCTCCGATGACGGAAAGGGTGCAGGAAATTTTCAGGCCGGCGACGATGTAAGGCAGTGCAGACGGCAGACGCAGGCGAAACATGGATTGCAGAGGAGTAGCGTTATAGAGGTAAAATAGGTTCTTCATGTTGTGTTCGGTGGAGTTGAGTCCGATCAGCGTATTGGACAGCATCGGGAAAAAGCCGATCAGGAATGCAATGATCACTATGGCGTTGATTCCGGCCCCGAACCAAATTACGATGATCGGCGCGATGGCGACAATCGGAATGGTCTGCATAATAATGGCGTAAGGGTAGATGCTTCGCTCGACAAGCTTGGAGCTCGCCAGAACAATCGCGAATCCAATCCCGAGTACAACACTGAGGAGAAACCCAAGCACGGCTTCAATAATCGTCGTATACACCGATACCCACAGATTTGCGGCGTTCTCCGACGCAGCCAGAACGATATCGGAAGGCTTTGGCAGCAAATAAGGCTTAATATCGGCCAGCCGGCAGAAAATTTCCCAACCGCCAATGACAATCACAAACGCTACGACGGGCGGGAGCACCGTTTTCCACCATGACTGCTTGAACAGGCTTAATTTCCGCTCCGGCACCACTCTCGGGGTTGTCTTTGTAAGAGAATGAAGACTGGAGTCTGCGGCCTTCATAACGATCTCTTCACTCATTGGTCATCACTCCTTGTCGTTTCCAGTGGAGTAGGATTCTTCAGCTTGCCCGGGTTAAGCAGGGATCGCGGGTCGTTCGCATGTTTGGCTGCACGCATCGCCTCCATTTGCCCGCGTCCGCCCATATCAAGCAGCCATGTGTGGGGATCATTGATTCCCACGCCAATCGAACGGAAAAATTCAATGATCTCATATAATCGTTCATGAGAGGTATAGCGGACGATAGGCAGTGCGGCGGGGACGACGACACCGGCAGAACGAATGAATTCAAGGTGCAACAGAACTTCGTCTCCGAACTCTGCCTTGATTTGACCGATTTGCCGGGGGAAATCTACAGGGTCAAAGCCTGCCTGAAGATAAGTAAGTGAAGGATCTGTCTTGAGCGCCCATAAGGTGGTGTGGTTCCAGGTGAAATCGGATAGCCCGATAGTCAGGTGGTACTGATCTGAGGGGATCACATAGCCGGTGCGTCCGCCAAATATGGCGGCATGGGACTCTAGCGCAGTCTGGGTGCCTTCCTCCGTCTCCAGAAAACACACACTCGCCCCCTGCTCTAACCGTTTTACGATCGGCTTGAAGAACGATGGAATTGGCCATTCGATGGGAGTGACCAATCGCTTGCGAATGGAGTCATCCAGAGCCACAGCATGAGCGAAACGGTACGCTGCTTCAAAATCATCAAATTGCACGACCGTCTGCCGCCAGGTTACCTTTGTTGCGACGGGTATCTTCAGCTCCGTTACGACGCCAGTGGTTCCGTAGTTATGAATGTAAGCAGCCAGTTCGGGGCCATTCACGATAAGCCTCCGGGGAGTTTCTTCCATTGTATATACGACCGCTTCCAGCACGTTTCCATCCCACAAATTTCCCCAGGTGATGGAGCCTATGCCTCCAGAACCGCCGCAGACGAAGCCGCCTACCGTAGCTTTCACGAAAGTACTCGGATAAATCCGCAGTTCCTTGTCTTGTTCACGAAGCTGCTTCTCCAGTACCCCCAAGCGGACACCGGCCTGAACCCGGACGTATTCATTAGTTATCTCATGCACGGCGCTTAGTCCGCTGAGGTCGAGGACAACCCCACCTTCGAGCGGTACTGCCTGACCGTAATTTCCAGTTCCCGCTCCGCGGGTAGTGATTGGAATTCCGTTGCGATAAGCGAAGGAAAGCACCTCTGTAACCTGCTCCTCCGTCTGAGGGATGACGATTGCATCGGCTTTCTTGTCCCGAAGCAGCGGCTCCAGTACGGGGGAATACCAGTAATAATCCTTCGAAAGCTTGTCAACTTGCTCTAAACTGAGCAGCAGCCTATCTTCCCCGACAATCTCCGTCATTTCCTTAGTCCAAACAACCGTCATCATATAGCCTCCCTATCGTCAAGTTCTGTGAGTCAGTGCTGCAGAGCATCCGATACGGAACGGACAAGCTGTCCAAATTCCGGTGTGGTACGAAAAGCTTCAGTGCGGGGAAAAGGAACCGGCACGTCAATTACAGCGGCTACCTTCCCGGGTCTTGGAGTCATGACAGCTACCCTGGTGGACAAAAATACAGCTTCGAAAACATTGTGGGTGACGAAGAGTACAGTCATTTCCTTGTCCTGGCTCCAGAGGTCCAGCAGCTCAAGCTGAAGCGTCTGTCTCGTAATCTCGTCCAGTGCGCCGAACGGTTCATCCATCAGCAGCAGCTTCGGTTTGGAGATGAGCGCCCTGGCAATCGAAGCTCTCATCTTCATCCCCCCGGACAGTTGTCTGGGCATGGCCTTCGTATAATCCTTCAGACCCACCAGCTCAAGCACATGCTCTGCTTCTAGCTGACGCTGCTTGCGGGGGACGCCGCGAATAGCCAACGGGAGGGTCACGTTGTCAATAACGGAGCTCCAGGGCAACAGCGTATGGTCCTGGAAGACGAAGGCGGTATCACTTTGTTTGCGGGCCTGCTTGGGTGAAACTCCCATCACCTCAAGCACCCCGCCCGTCGGTCCGGATAGACCGGTGATCATTTTGAAGATTGTTGACTTGCCGCAGCCGGAAGGGCCGACGAAACAAAGAAATTCACCCTCACTGATAGAGAGATTCACGTCCTGAACGGCGATGGTGCCATTCGGATACACTTTGGACACTTGCTCCATTGCCACTCTTTCTTTTCTGGCCGCTGTCACTTCCATATGCTGTTTCAGCTCCTCCCCTTAATCCTTCATGGATTCCATATCAAATGCAGCAATTTCCATAAGAGCTTCCGCCAGAAGCGGTCCCGCCTTCTTAAGCATCGCCTCGCCCCGCTCAGGTGTTGCTTTGGTCGCGTCGCCGGCAATTCCACTGCGGGAGATGTCTTTCATAACCCATGCAAACGACCTGGAACGGAAGTTGAACGATACCGATTGAGGAAACTTAGGCATTTCTCTTACTGCCAGCTCGGGGTGAACCCATTCCGGACAGACTGCCATTAGCAGAGAAGTCTCAACATCTCCAGCGTGAATGCCGCTCTTCTTCTCATCATCATCGGTGAATGATTCGCTGTAACGGACCGCACCCGGATCAAGGCGGTATACAGCGAGTCCGGTTGAGATTCGGATTTCCCTAGCCATCATACCGAGAAGATCAGCATTGCCTCCATGAGTATTGAACAGCAGCAGCTTTGTAAATCCGCTTCTGGCGAGGGAAGCGCCAATGTCCTGAAGGAGCATCATCATCGTCTGGGCTGACAATGTAAGGGTCCCGGGGTATTCGGTGTGTTCGGTGCTTTTTCCGTAGCTGAAAGAGGGGATTAGCCAAATCTGGGCGTCATCAGGCAAATGCTCAAAGGCTTCGGCCAATAACGCCTCTCCAAGCAAAGTGTCAGTGTAGACAGGCATATGCGCCCCATGCTGCTCGATGGCACCCACGGGAAGGACAATCAGCACCTCCTCCTTCGGCAGCTCCCTGATCTCCTGTGTTGTTAGTCTTGGCAGAAATCGGCGATTAAAGGCATTTCCGGTATATCTGAACATCGAACCACTCTCCTATCATTTCAAATTTTAAATATGTGATGTAAAATGACATAACGATGCAATTTCCTCCTCCTTTTTATACTCAGCATAGACAATTAGGTTGTTTTTTGAGAATCAAGTTAACTAAACTAACATTCGTACATCATATATATCACATAAACGAAAGTTTGCATAGTATAAATTCACATCAAACGAACATTAGTTAACATTTCTTTGCTGACAACAGAACTTTAGCAGGCTATAATTGTCAAGAAAGAGATTTTCCAGGGAGGATTCATCTATGCTCATGGGAACAAGACAACATGAAATCCTGAAGCTGCTGGAGCTCAGGCAGCAAATCACGATCATGGAGCTCGCTGAGACATTCAAAGTCTCACATATGACGATCCGCCGCGATCTGGACCAATTGCAGTCCGAAGGCAGAATAAAACGGTCCCATGGAGGAGCTGTCAAGGTTAAACGATTCATGGGCGCTGATTACGACCAGCGGGCCAATGAAAACAAGGCGGAGAAAATGGCGATCGCGAGGGAAGCAGTGAACCATATTCAGGACGGGATGAGCATTATTCTGGATGCGGGAACAACGGTCGCGGCTATGGTGGACGAATTGGAGAAATTCAAAGGTCTGAAAATCATTACCCGTGATTTGCACACAGCCCTGCTCCTCTCTAACGAAGAGCGATTCGGCAGTTTCGATGTTTACTGCACAGGGGGCCGGCTTAGCAAGTGGGCATACAGTCTGGACGGAATTTATGCGGAGAAGATGCTGGCTTCGTTAACAGTGGATGTAGCTTTCCTTACATGTGAAGCTATTTCACATGCCAAAGGGGCTATGGCGTGGTCACCTGTACTCGTAGGCGCCAGGCAAACGGCTATGAATGCGGCGGACAAAAATATTCTGCTGGTGGATTCGACCAAATTCAGCTACAGCTCGCTTGCGATTTTCTCCAGTCTGGATGCGTTCGACGAGATCATTACCGAAGACGGACTCGATGAGGATGAAGCGGATGTGTACAAGAGTGCCGGCTATCCGCTTCGAATCGTCCCCGTGAAATAATCGCTATTTCTCCGGCAGGAGCTGCATCTGCTTTCTGAAGTCTGTAGGCGCAAGGCCTGCATTCTTCTTGAACTGCTTGGAGAAATAGAACATGTCGCTGAACCCGAGCTGTACGGCGATTTCGCTAATGGTGCTGGTTGTAGATGTGAGCAGCTCCTTGGCTTTGTCGATCTTTTTTCGCGTTATGTACTGTATGGGCGGCACGCCGAGCTGCTTCTTGAACAAGCGGATGAAGTAATTGGGATGCATGTGGGCAATCTCGGCAAGCTCATGCACCGTAATATTTTGCTCAATATTCGTTTCAATGTGGTTCAGGATTTTGGTTAGCTTTTCGACAGAGGACAGATTTTTCAGAGTGATTTCATTTGGGTCCAGCTTGCTGAGGTAATAGGAAAAAAGCTCCATCAGCTTGCTCTTGGCGAGCAACTGGGCGTAGATCTCACCCGATTTGACGTGGAGTACGATATTGCTGAACATTTCCTTGACAACCTCGCGGTCCACGGCGCTGCATGTGTGGCTCAGCTCCAATATTTTGAACAGATTAATATCTCCAGACTTCACGCTGAAGTGACACCAATATTTGAGAAAAGGCTGATTGCTGATACAGGAATAAGATTGCTGCACTCCCTCCGGCATCAAAAAAAGCTCACCAGGCTGAGGATAATATTCCTGATCCCCGATCTTCAGCCACCCTTCGCCTTCGCATATGAAATAGAACTTGCTATAGTCAGGTGTATAGTCCAAATCCTTCCACTCCGTGCTGCACAGATTATAGTCAGCCATAATTAAATCAAGCTTCAGGTTGGAAATGTAGCTGGTGAGCAGCATGTGGTTATCCATAAAGAGACCGCCTCAGTGAGTTATTTTTGTACATCAACAAGTTAATGATCTACATACCTATTCGTTCCATCCCCCGCTACAATGAGAGCGGTACAAGAATTACGAGAGGATGGGAATAATAATGGACAAAGCCGGATATTTACAATTGATTAAGGATACGATTGAGTGTGGCAGATTCAAGGATACCTGGGACTCGTTAAGTGAGTTCAAGGCTCCTGCGTGGTACAAGCAAGCGAAATTCGGCATCTTCATTCATTGGGGCCTTTACTCGATTCCTGCTTTTGGGAGCGAATGGTATTCCCGCAATATGTACATTCAGGGCTCCCCGGAATATGAGCATCACCTGGCTGTATACGGTAAGCATACAGATTTCGGCTATAAGGATTTCATCCCGTTGTTCAAGGCGGAGTACTTTAATGCGACCGAATGGGCAGAGCTTTTCAAGCAGTCCGGGGCAAAATACGTTATGCCGGTTGCAGAGCATCATGACGGTTTTCAAATGTATAAAAGCGCATACTCACATTATAACACGTACGAAATGGGGCCAAAACGTGATCTTCTGGGGGAAATGAAGGCTGCCTTCGCCGAGCAGGAGCTGGAGCTGTGCGTGTCTTCACACCGTGCGGAGCACTGGTTCTTCATGTCGCATGGCAAAGAATTCGAATCCGATGTTCATGAGCCGTTAGCTCCCGGAGATTTCTACTGGCCGTCAATGCCTGAACCGGATCATCATGACTTATATGGTTCTCCCCCAACTGATGAATTTCTGGAGGACTGGCTGGTTCGCTGCTGCGAGCTGGTCGATCAGTATCAGCCTAAGGTGTTTTATTTTGACTGGTGGATTCAGAACGCCGCCTTTAAGCCTTATCTCAAGAAATTCGCCGCATATTACTACAACAGAGGTGAAGAATGGGGTTTCCCTGTGGCGATTAATTATAAGCATGATGCCTTTATGTTCGGCGCTGCCGTTCCCGATGTGGAGAGAGGCCAATTTGCCGGGCTTAAGCCTTATTTCTGGCAGACTGATACAGCTGTGGCCAAAAACTCCTGGTGTTATACCGAAAACAACAATTACAAATCCGCTGCGGAGATTATCAGAGATCTGGTCGATATCGTCAGCAAAAACGGCAACCTGCTGCTGAACATTGGCCCTAAGGCGGATGGCACTATTCCCGAGGAGGACAAGAATATTCTTCTGGAGATTGGGGGATGGCTAAAAGCTAACGGCGAAGCTATCTATGATACGGCTTACTGGCGAACGTTCGGTGAAGGACCGACAGAAATTCAGGAAGGCCAATTTACTGATGGCCAGACCAAGCTGTTCACAAGCGAGGATATCCGTTTTACGGTCAAAGGTTCTGTTCTATATGCCACCGTCCTTGTGTATCCTAAGAAGGGTTCGGTGCATATTCAGTCACTTAAGGTGAATTCCCCTCATTTCCAAGGGATCATCAAGAATATCAGCATTCTTGGCTTCGATGAAGTCCCAGCCTGGAAGAGAACGGGAGAAGCTCTTATAATTACAACTTCCACAGTTGCAAGTGTGCTGCCGGTTGTGTTCAGAATTGAGCTGGATTAATAAAATTTTATGCTTTCAAAATAAAACTTGCTATATAAAAGTAATGTGCTATAATAAAAACATGTTAAGAAATAAATCAGATTAGGCAAGTAAAATCAACTATTTAGGAGGAATTTCAAATGACAACACTAAACATCGGAATTATTCTGGGCAGCACCCGTCAAGGACGTGTTAGCCCACAGGTAGGCGAATGGGTAAAAGGTATTGCGGATGCGCGCGGGGATGCGAACTATGAGATCGTAGATATTGCCGACTACAAATTGCCTCTCCTTGGAGAATCGGATGACTATGCTCCGGCACAGGCTTGGGCGGCTAAGCTGGCTACTCTGGACGGCTTCGTATTCATTGCCCAGGAATATAACCACAGCGTTACAGGCGCTTTGAAGAATGCGCTGGATTCCGCCCGTGAGGAATGGAACAACAAAGCAGCGGGTATCGTCAGCTACGGCTCTGCCGGCGGCGTTCGTGCAGCAGAGCATCTGCGCGGAATCCTTGGCGAATTGATGGTCGCCGACGTTCGGGTACATCCGCTTCTGTCCCTGTTCACTGACTTCGAGAACGGATCTGTCTTCAAACCAGCAGAACTCCACACTGCCAACGTAAATGCAATGCTTGATCAAGTGCTTGCCTGGAGCGGCGCTTTGAAACCATTGCGTTCCAAATAAAAAAGAACTGCTCCAAAAGCCACTTCAAAATCTGAAGTGGCTTTTTTGAGTGTTCTATATTAGTTGAACTATAGATTTTCATATTAGGTCTGGTCGTAACTGCGGGGAATGTTTGGACTTCTATGCTGCTTACTGGATTCCGCTTTGCTCTTGCACTGTATGAATTTGACCGTCCGAAGAGGCTGCAGCTTCTGAGGAAGCATGGCCCGGGCCAAGCAGATTGAGGATAACTACCCCGATGATGATGAGGGCGATGCCAACAACGCTTGCCGTATTAATCTTTTCCTTCCATATGATTACCGAAATAATCACTGTTGCAACTGTGCCAAGCCCTGACCAGATCGCATAAGCCGCATTCAGCGGGATGGTCTTCAGTGATATCGACAAGAAGTAGAACGAGCAGACGAAAGCAATAACCGTCACGATAGACGGGTACAGTCTGGTAAATCCCTGAGAAGCCTTCAGCATCGAGGTTCCGAGCAGCTCACTGGAAATGGATAAGGCCAATAATAAGTAAGCCATCATTTCACCTCCTTCGCCGAGCGCAGCAATTCGTTTCGGATCTGCTGCTTCAATTCCTTATCAGGAGGCGCAAGGCCGAACATTTCCGCAAACCAAAGACCGTCAGCCGCAAGTCTGGCAATGGTCGATTGCACAGGATCAAGTCCATCATTCTCAATATTGTGCTGCCACTTCTCATACGCAGAACGCATGCTATTTAACGATTCGGGATTGAAAAAGAGCGCTGAAGACAGCACCGGACCCATTTCATTACCGACACCTGCATCATCAAAGGTAGACTCGATATAAGCCCTGCTCCACCTCCCCCGTTCCTCTTTGTCCCGCACAATTCTTTTAGCCACATCGGCCTCAAAGGTTGCCGTCATCTCTTCCACCACACCGAGCACCAGCGCTTCTTTACTGGGAAAATGGTACAACAGACCGCCTTTGCTGACGCCTGCCTTCTTGGCAACCAAATCCAGAGTCAATTGCTCTCCGCCCAGCTCCTTCATCACAGATGTGGCAGCAATCAAGATTAGCTTCCGTTTGGGGATTTTCTCCTTCTGTTGAGCTTGCGAATCCATATTCATCACCGTCCTGAAATGACTATACCGTCTGGACGGTTTAGTTGTCAAATTAGTTACCCGTATAACAGTCTTCCATCAAAGCAATCGTTGATATCTATATCCGTCCCGGAAAGCTTATCATTTTCAAGCCAAATCCAGCCGGTTGCACCACCCTTCGTCTTAATCTTTCCATACTTCTTGGTATCTCCGCCCAGAAAATAAACCGTCTCCCCCGGTTCTATCCATTTGAGGATATCCTGACTCCCGGAGGTTTTGTAAACCGGAAACCGCACTTTGGCGACCCAGGGAGTCGGCGGCTCCATTGGATAAAAATCAGCAGGAGCTTCTTTCCACAAGTGGTTGCTGTCCAGCTTATATTTTTCAAGATAGAACCAGCATTGAAAGTCATAGGCCTGTCTGGAAGAAATGGCGGTTCCCCGCCCATCCATCGCTTGTGCGTTTCCGGTATACCCGTCCAGAGTCCCCATGCTGATCAGCTTTTTCCCGTTGTAGTAATAGTAATTCGTGGAACGCTGCGCGCTTACATTGACATCCTCCAAGGCGAGCTCAAAATACGGGTCTTGAATATCGGCATCTACGATTTTGAAATAGGGTCTCGGCACAAAATTGGACAGAAAAAATTTCACTGAAGTATCATTCACCTTAAGCACCCATTCGTCATCTTCTTCATTGTGTTTGCTTAAGGTCATTTGGATATGGTCAACTGTTCCGTCACCGTTTAAGTCCACATAGGCATTCTGAAGCCTCTTTGAACCCTCCTCCTGCGGATAACCCAGCACATGATAATCTACGTCCCACTCCCTTGTCAGCTTGTTCGCCGCGAGCAGCTTTTCGTGTTTTTGAATCAGCTTGATATTCTTGTTCTCTATCTCCGACAGACCGTCTTTGTAATGGGCATCAGGCTTGTACCAGCGTTTGCTTGCAAAGTAGTCATTCAGGTCCGCCCGCTTAAACACCAATCCATGCCGGGCAAATATCTCATTTCGGGCCAGCTCCAGCATTCTGCTGTCGATGTTGCTGAGATTGGCTTCCGTTAACAACGTTGTGCTGCTGTCTTGGAATATATAATCTCTGCCTTGAAAAGCTTCCGAATCCTTGCTTTTGCTTGGAACATTTTCCGTTATATGTACTTCCGGAGATTTCTCCGGCTGTGCGGCTTGCTCAGCATCACATCCGACAATCTGCAGCGGCAAGGCTGCTATAAGTAGTAAAAGTTGAAGTTTACGGCGATTCAATTTAGTTTGCCTCCCTCACGCAAAACCCGCTCCAGCCGCTCCATATCTATGCAGGTCTCGATGCCTTCCGGGTGCCAATGCTGCACACAGCCTGATTGATGGAGCAGTACACATTGCGGTTCGTATCCCATTTCTTTCGCTTTATATCCGCCGGAAATCAGATTCAGCACGCAGGCCACCCCGACGATACCAATCTCTCCCTTCTGAATGTGCTCACGGCCGAACGCAGTTGAGGCATGCGGGATCATCAGCACCTTGCAGCCGTAGGCTGCGGCCATTTTGGTAGCTGCATTTACCCGGCAGTTCACGGAACAACCCTTGCAGACATAGCCAGTCCCCTCCTGTACAGCCCGGCAAGCGTCAGCCGATTTATTGCGCATGCACACGGGGAGAAAGACCATTTTTTCTTTGGCTGCCAGGAAGCCGTCGTGAAAGACCCTGTTCATGATCTCAGCGCCCACCATATTCAGATGATACTCCACACGAGCGCGGCTGCAGAAGATGCGGTTTTCCTGCCATTTCAGGCGCTGCTGGTTGCGTTCAATATATGAATCTACACTCGTTGTGTAGCTGCCCAGACGCTCGACACTTTCGTGTTCGAACCAGACGGCTTTCTTTACTGCTTTTACCAACATACTGTCGCTTTCCCCAGCCGGCAACCCCTTCATAAAATCCAGCCAGAGCGTGAGGCGTTTACACTCCTGCTCGAACTCTCCGCTCGCCTGCAGCCAGCCAACAAGCCTGGCGAACTCTTGCAAACGAATCCGCTCCTTGGGCTGTCTATGCCGTGCTAATATGGCGGTTCCGGCAAACCCTTTCAGCCGATCCACCGCTCTGCGCGCACCCGCGCTCCATCCTTTTTGTCCGTAAATTGATGACAGCAGCCGTCCGGTAAACACACTGCCCGCAACCGCTCTATCTCCATAGACCTTCCATAATACACCAATCATCAAATATTCAAGGGCACACACGTCTGGAGCGAACGGTTCCAGCTTGCGGAGTGCAAGATAACGGCTGAATTTGCCTACAGCTTGTTCTGTATGCAATTTTGCCAGCACCTCATCGGTAAAAGCAGCAACATCCGCATAATAAGTTTCAGTCCCTCCGCTGCTATCACTTAAAGAGTAGGTTAACGTTTCTATAAAGTTTTCACTCATGAAGATCACCTCTTGCTTAGCTATATGACCAAGGTAGCATTTCCAGTGAAGGCTGTCAGTGATCAGACATGCTTCTACCAGCGATTTTATTGGCAAAAAATGATAAGATAGTACAGATGAACCTGTGAGCTAAGGAGAGACCCACGATGAATCAGCTTGTATTTTTTCTGGGACCAGCGGGCGCGGGCAAAACCACACTGGCCAAAGCCGTAGCGTCCCGGCGCAAAGCCGCTGTTCTGGATATGGATATCCTGCTGCGTCCTGCCGCCGATGCCATCATGACGATGCACGGACTAGACCCGGCGGACCGGGATTCCGCTGAATATAAACGGCTCTGCCGCGACCTGGGCTACCGGATTACAATGGATGCCGCGCTCGACAATATGGGGCTGGATTGTGATGTATTTGTAGTGGGGCCTTTTACCAAGGAAGCTGCAGATGCGGAGTGGATCAGTAGCGAGCTGGCCCGGATAGGACGCTCCCTTCAGGATACCCAGGTCAAGGTATTGCTGGTGGAGCTGGGGAGTGAGGAGCTGTACCGGAAGCGGATTGAGGGCAGACACTCGCTGCTGGATGACTGGAAATTCAATCACTGGAACGAATTTCGTTCTGCGCTGGGAAGCCGCACGGTGGCCTGGCCGCTTCCGGCCGGGAACATTCGGCACATTGACAATTCGAACCCGGATGTTCAGGCTGCCGCCGCAGAAGTGGAAGAATTCATTTATGACAGAGCCGAAAAAACCTTGCTGGCAGAATGAGCGCCGGGCAAGGTTTTTTCGGTTACAATGGGATCGGTTAAGTCTTGGAGATGTAGCTGCGCCAGCCGCTGAATGAGGTAATGTCTTCGGCGGTGTCCGCCGCATAGCCTTCGCAGATGAAGCCGCTGACTTCTTCGCCGTTCTCCAGTTCCACCTTGCCGATGCCAAGCGGCGCAGGAATGGATGCGGTAAATGCGCCGAATGAAGCAAGCGGCAACTCCCACAGCTCCAGTCGGATGGAAGCTCCACCTTTTGTCTGTTTAATTAGACCCGGTTTGGCCGGCACCGTCGGGAGCTTGTAAAGCTTATATTTCGCTGCCGTTACTACTTCTCGCAGAAATTGCGCGCCGCTGCTGTTCATTTGCTGCTCAAGCGGCAATCCGCGCATGTGCAGGCCGCATACCGCAACCGTAATCGTCTGCTGTTCCATCATTGCTCCCTCCCTCCATTCTTCGAATACAGCTTGGCAAAAGCGCGCAGCCGTCCCTCATCTTCAGCCGGTGTGAACAAGCTGATGCCGAACGGAAGGCTATCTTCCGCTTCACCCGCAGGCAGCGCCACCGCACAAAGATCCAGCAGATTGCAATGATTGGTATACAGCCCCATCTGGCTGTTCGTAAAGACCGGATCTTTCCGCACCTGATCCCGCGTCCAGGTTCCGCCTGCTGTCGGCAGCACAAGCACTGCGTCCTTCAGCAGCTTCCGCGCTTCAAGCTTGAAGGCCTGCAGCTTGTGCATGGCCAGGAAGACGGAGGCGGCAGTATATTCTGCTGCCGCTCCGGAGCGCAGAACGGTCTCCGTCACCGGGAAGGCCGTTCCGGGATTCGCTTCTATGAAGCTGCCGAGATCCGCCCAGCGCTCGGCTACCCACGGACCGCCGTACAGAATTGCGGCGGCTTCCGAGAACATCGCCGTGTCGACGACAACTAGCGGAATCCCAAGCTCCTGCACACTCACGAGTGCGGATTCCCAGGCTTGTCTGTAGCTGTCCGCGAATGGCCCATAGAACATTGGCGTCTCTGCCGGAACCGCTATGCGTAGCGGCAGATTCTCTTCGGGCTGCGGCAGGGGGCGCGACCACGGATCATCTTCGTGGAAGCCGCTTGCCGTGCGGTCTACCTCAAGCGCATCCGCGAGCGTATGAGCCATAACGGTAACGCAGTCCAGGCTGGCACAGGCCGGAACGACGCCAACCGTCGGCCAGGAGCCCAGACTGGGCTTCCAGCCGACCAGGCCGTGCAGCGCGGCAGGCACGCGCCCCGAGCCGGCGGTGTCGGTTCCGAGCGCGAAAGCGGCCTGCCCCCGGGCAACGGCCACCGCGGAGCCGGAGCTGGAGCCGCCGCTGATCAGCTCCGGGCGCAGCGCGTTATGCGCTTCGCCGTAGGGACTGCGGGTACCGACGAGACCGGTGGCGAATTGGTCCAGGTTGCTTTTGCCGACCGGAATGGCTCCAGCGGCGATCAGACGTTCAACCACACCGGAATGCCGTTCAGGCATGTAGGAATATTCAGGGCACCCCGCCGTGGTTGGCACCCCGCCAAGGTCAATATTGTCCTTGATGGCAAAGGGAATCCCCCAAAGCGGGTAATCCAGCGGATTCCGCGCAGACAAGCGGTCCAGGTAAGGCTGTATGAACTCCAGGTCCGGGGCTGTGATCCAAATATTCATCCTCTTGTCTCTGTCTGCGCGCAGAATAATTTCATGAATGATTTCGTATGGAGTGGTGTCCCCGCTTAGATAAGCAGTCCGCAATCCGGTTATCGTCAGTTTATGCGGGATGTCCTTATTGTTCATTAGCTTGCCTCTCCTCTCCTAAGTGACAATACTGACCAGAAGCTGGCCCGCCTGCACGGTTTCACCCTGAGCAACATAGATCGCCTCAACCGTCCCTGAGGAGGTTGCCTTCTGATTGAATTCCATCTTCATGCTCTCCTGAATGACCAGCGTGTCGCCTTCATTGATGTGCTGGCCTGGGGCGACCATAATCTTCCACACACTGCCCGGCATGTCGCTGCGCACTCCGACTGTGCCGGGCGGCAGCTCATGCTCAGCTTCCGGCTGTGCGTGGTCCTGCTCGGACATGTATTCGGCGAGCCCGAGCTTTTTCCAGTTCTCGCGTTCCGCTTGGAACGCACTTTGCTGGCAGGCACGGAACTCAGCGGTGCTCTCTTCAATTGACTCAAGGAAATCCAGATATTCTCCGAGATCGAAGCTAGTTTCTTCAATTCTTGCTTCAAATCGGCCAAGCAGGAAATCTTCGCGAAGCGTCAACAGCTCCTCCGCACTTACCGGATAGAACCGGATTTGATCGAAGAAGCGCAGCAGCCACGGCTTGCCTGGCTGGAAACTGTCTGTAGATCTGAGGCGATTCCACATCTGGATGGTGCGTCCGACAAATTGATAGCCGCCCGGCCCCTCCATGCCGTACACACACAGGTAAGCTCCGCCGATGCCGACTGCATTTTCCGGAGTCCAGGTGCGGGCCGGGTTGTATTTGGTCGTGACCAGCCGGTGGCGCGGATCAGTCGGTGTTGCCACTGGGGCGCCCAGATAGACATCTCCAAGGCCAAGCACAAGATAATTGGCTTCGAAAATGATTTTCTTGACGTCTTCAATGCTGTCCAGTCCGTTAATCCGGCGGATAAAGTCAATATTGCTCGGACACCAGGGGGCATCCGGCCGGACGGTTTGCTGGTAACGCTCAATCGCGATGCGGGTGGCGGGATCATCCCAGGATAACGGAAGATGCACAATCCGCGAAGGGACGCGGATGGATTCCAGCGGCGGCAGCGAGCGGTCGATTTCAGCAATGAGGAGCGCCGCTTCCTTGACCGTCATCCGTGATGCATCCAGATGAACCTGCAGGGAGCGGATGCCCGGAGTCAGGTCCATCACTGGAATTTCTCCATGCTCCTGAACTGCCTGCATCAGCGCATGAACCTGGAAGCGGAGCAGGAGATTCAGTTCCATATCCCCGTATTCCACCAGAAGGTTGGCATCTCCACTGGCGCGGATCGTAACCGCAAACTGGCGGCCCGCTTCTTCGTGATGAAGAATTGGGTAATCCGGTGCCACCAGGGTGCCGGCACCTTGCAGCGCAGGCAGATTAGCCCTGTTCTGGCCTGTGCCAAGCTCAAGCAGGAACTGCTCCTGCGCTTCACGTAGCCTCTCCGCTTCTTCCAGAGTCAGCAGCCGGAAGCTGATCTTGTCTCCCGGACGAAGCTGGCCAATCTTCCAGAATTCCGCCGAAGCGGTAGTGACAGGGCAGACAAAGCCGCCAAGCGACGGTCCGTCCGGACCAAGCAGAATGGGCATATCGCCGGTTAGATCAAGAGCGCCTATTGAATAGGCGTTGTCATGGATGTTAGAGGGATGCAGTCCGGCGTCGCCTCCATCCTCACGTGCCCAGAGCGGTGCCGGTCCCATCAGACGGACTCCGGTCCGGGAGCTGTTGAAATGCACCTCCCATTCGGTGCCGGTAAGCTGGTCCAAATAGGACGGATTCAGGAACTCTTCGGTGCAGTGAGGTCCCGGAACTACGCCGATTGACCAGTGCCGGACCAGTGCCGGACGGTTCCCGGGAAGCAGCTCCACAGCGGAGGGCAGGGCCGCCGCGGGCTTGACACCCAGCACATCCCCTGTCCGCACTGCGCGCCCGCCATGTCCGCCGAAGCCGCCAAGCGTGAAGGTGGAGGCGCTGCCCAGCACCCGGGGCATATCCAGGCCGCCGCCAAGCAGCAGGTAAGTGCGCATTCCGCCCTGTGCCTCGCCGAACGCCAGCGTCTGGCCCGCTTCAGCCAGGACCGGGCGGAACATTGGAACAGGAAGACCGTCCAGCACTGGCTTCATATCTGCTCCAGTCAGACAGAACCACATGGCGCCGCGGAAGCGGTAAGTTCCGCCGCGCAAGGTCAGCTCAAGTCCGGGAACAGTATCGGGATTGCCCAGAAGCTTGTTGCCGATTCGGAAGGCGAGCGGGTCCATCGGTCCGCAGGGGGGAACTCCCACATCCCAATAGCCAGTCCGTCCGGGATAATCCTGCACAGTAGCCTGTACTCCACCATCCAGTACCTCCAAGGCATGCTCGGATGGCGCGAATCCGTCCAGCAGCCGGGTATAGACACGTCCGGCAGTGAACTCCTGCTCTCGAAGCAGTTCGGTAATATAGGACAAATTCGTGGTCAAACCATAGAAGCGGCTCTCTGCCAGCGCATCAGCAAGCTGATGAATGGCCTCCTCACGGCTCTTGCCGTGAACAATAATCTTCGCAAGCATCGGGTCATAGAGTGTAGTCACCTCTACACCATCTGTCACCCAGGTTTCATTGCGGGAGCCTCCCGAGAGTATGACTTGATCCAGCCGTCCCGCACTGGGGCGGAAATCACGCAGGCAGTCCTCGGCATAAATGCGGGCCTGGATGCTGTGCCCTTTCGGTTCAGGCACAAGCGCCTGCAGTCCGTGCAGCTCATCAGCAGCTTCACGAACCATCCATTCCACGAGATCGACGCCAAGCACTTCTTCGGTGACCCCATGCTCCACCTGCAGCCGGGTGTTCACCTCAAGGAAGTAAAAGGCCTCAGCATTCGGATCATAGAGAAATTCGACCGTTCCGGCACTGCGGTAGCCGGCCGCTGCCGCCAGCTTGCGGGCGGACTCCAGCAGGTCGGCCCTTATCCGCTGCGGCAGCAGCGGAGCCGGAGTCTCTTCAACCACCTTCTGGTTGCGCCGCTGAATCGAGCAGTCCCGCTCACCCAGAACGGCGATTTCACCCGCCCGGTTGCCGAAAATTTGCACTTCGATATGCCGGGCTTTGGCGATGTATTTCTCTAAGAAGACACCGCCGTTATTGAAGTTGGACGCTGCCAGATGGGTTACGGCAGCGAAGGCTTCCCGCAGCTCTGACGCCGCACCGCAGATACGCATCCCGATCCCACCGCCCCCGGCTGTGCTTTTGAGCATAACCGGATAGCCGATGGCTTCGGCTTCCTGCAGCGCGTCCTCAAGTTCGGTCAGCAGCGGGGTTCCCGGAAGCAGCGGGACCCCGGCGGCTTCGGCGATTTCCCGGGCCGAGTGCTTAAGGCCGAACATCTCCATTTGCTCAGGCGATGGACCAATGAACACAATCCCCTGCTCCCGGCAGGCACGGGCAAATCCGGCATTCTCGCTCAGAAAGCCATAACCGGGATGAATCGCCTGCGCGCCGGTCTGCTTGGCAATCTGCAGGATCAGTTCAGCGTTCAGATAGCTGAACTGCGGAGCGCCTTCCCCGATCAGTACTGCTTCATCCGCTCCGGCAACGTGAAGGCTGGCTTGATCTGCTTTGGTATAGACAGCTACAGAAGCAATCCCCATGGCCCGGAGCGTACGTTCAATGCGGACGGCGATTGCGCCTCTGTTTGCGATTAGCACTTTTGTAAACATAGTTGCCCTCCTCCCTGAAGATTTGATCTTATTTATCCCAGATTAGTACCTGCACCGGTGTCGGATTATAGGCATTGCAGGGGTTGTTAAGCTGCGGACAATTGCTGATCAGCACCGTGGTCCGGCGCTGCGCCTGCATCTCCACATAAGCACCGGGAGAGGATACCCCATCCTCGAAGGTCAAACCGCCTGCAGGGGTTACGGGCACATTCATGAAGAAATTTATGTTCGGTGACAAATCGCGTTTGCTGTATTTATGGCTCTCGGGATGGCGTGACAGCTCGAGCATGAAGGTATCCCGGCAGTTATGCATATGTCCCTTCTCATGGGCATACCGCACGGTATTGCTCTGTGAAGAGCAGGCTCCCCCAAGCGTGTCATGGCGTCCGCAGGTATCAGCTACTATGGTGGCAAGCGGCTGACCCGATTCGGTCATCAGCACAGAGCCGGTGGTCAGATAGATATTCTTCTGGGCAGCGATAGATTGCACCGCGCTATAGTGATCTTCGGGATGCTCTGCATCATAGAGCAATGTATCAGCAGCCTGGTTGCCCTCCAGATCAACAATCCGCAGCACCTGACCCGGCTTCAGCTCCTGCATCCAGCCTTCACCCGCGGGGATGATCATGCTATATATTGCTTCATCAGCCTTACGGCTGCTTTCCACCCGATGAAATCCGTTCATTTTTGTATCCTCCCTGTTACTTATTGATGTAGCTTCAGCCTTGAAGCGCGTAATACTTCCATGTATTTTCGAAGGCGCGCCGGTTCTCCGGCCGGGCGTTCACACATTCATCGTCCGCTTTCAGCGGCTCAGCGCCCAGAATTTCGATTTTGACCGGAACCGAAGGATAGACGCTGCTTGGATCAAGCGGATTAGGAGTATTGGAAACCAGCAGCAGAATGTCCATTTCCGTACGCAATGTTACAGTGGACCCCTCAATGCAATGTCCGTCTGCAAAATGCATATTTCCTTCCTCATCGCAGAAAATTTTGGAGAACAGATTGATGGCAGGTGACAAATCCCTGACCGCGAGACCATTACGCACCAGCTCTACAGAGAAATTGTCCTGGCCGCTGCGGTAACGTTCATTGCGCACCTCCTGGTAGCGGCTGATTCCATATTTGGCTTCCGTCGCCGAACGCAAGGTATAACCGCCAAGCGGATCATGCCAGCCCAGAGAGTCCTGAACAATGCTGGCCATAGCGCGTCCGTTGTCGCTCATCAGCACATGGCCTTGAGTCAGGTGGGCAGTGTGCTGTGCCTTCAGGGTATCCGGCATGTTATAGCGCTCCGTTAAGTCCTGCATGTTGTACAGAAGAAGTGAAACATTGGCCCCCTGCTCCAAAGCCGTAAAGCGGACCAGCTTCCCCTTCCCGATTCTGCCTGACCATTTGCCTCCCGGAGTCATAGTTTCACTCCAATGCTGCTGCGATTTCATCCCGCTCATCTCCTCTAATGTCTGTATTATGGAAAAATAAAAGGGAGACATCACAAGACTTGGCGTCTCGATGATATCTCCCAGGTTTTTATCCTTCCGTGTCCGCTGGCCGCTCGGCGGCAAGCTGTCTACTCTCGGACCAGCCCCGGCTGCGATGCCGGCGGAACCCTAGTAGACTATTAGTTATTCAATTAGAATCGCACTAGCTATTACGTCAGTTAATATAACATTAGATTCATTTTTATGTCAAACAATAATTCGGGAAATGACATTTTTCAGCATTTTTCGGCACGTTTACAGTGAATTTTATGTTTTTTTAAAGAAAAGCTTGTCAAAAGAAAAATGCATATGTTAGTATACGTAACATAAATTAAAAACAAAACAGTTTACTAGGGTTCCGCCTTAACGGGGTCAGGTCCGAGAGTAAACCACTTGCTGCTTTTGGATGCGGCATGTGACACGGAGGGATAAAAACCCGGGAGATTATTACCAAATAATCTTCCGGGTTTTTCATTTTACCTAAAATAACATAAGGAGGCAGCAGTTGGATTTAACGGGTAGGACAGTAAATAACACATTAAACGGAGGGTACCTAAATGAAAAAGCACCAAAAAGGATTTTTTGCACTCGCCATGTCCACTCTGCTGTTTATCGCCGGCTGTGGAGCCGGCAATGCGAGCAATAAAAGTAATGATGCCGCCAACGCCGCAGCAACCACAGCGCCAACAACCGAAGCCTCAAGCTCAGCCGCTCCGGCAGCAGATGATGTGAACATCCGGTTTGGCTACAGCCCGTGGCTCGGTTCAGCCGGTGCGATTGTTGCCAACGAGAAGAAAATTTTTGCCGATAAAGGTGTAAATGTAGAATTTGTGCAAATGGAAGGCAATACGAAGGATGCGTTTATGTCCGGCAAGCTGGATGCGGTTGTGCAATCCCTTGACGCCGTTGTACAAATGAAAGCCACTGAAGATCCGAAGGACCCGGTTCAGGTTATTGCTGTTATTGACCGTTCCAAAGGTGCGGATGGAATTATTGCAAGCAAGGATGTCGCCACTCTGCAGGATCTCAAAGGCAAGGATGTTGCCGTATCCATCGGTTCAGTCGCCCACTTCCTGCTGCTGAATGCACTTCAGACAGTGAATATGAAGGAAAGCGATGTAAATATTGTCAATATGAATAACAACCTGGCCGGCTCCACCTTCATGGCGGGTAAAGTCGATGCAGCAGTAACCTGGGAGCCATACCTGTCCGAAGCTGCCGCCAAGGGCGGACACCTGCTCTACTCCACTAAGGATGCGCCGAATTTGATCGTTGATGCGCTGGTTGTCAAGAAGAGCATGATTGATGAGCACCCGGAAGCGCTGAAAGCAATGGTTGCTTCTTTTGATGAAGGACTGAAGCTGTTCAGCACCACCGATGAAGGCAAAAAAATCGTTGCCGATGCGCTGGGCATGGATGTTGCTGCTGTAGACAGTACTATTGCCACATTGGATCTGACGACCTCCGATGCCTCCAAAACGATGCTGGTTGATAACAAGGCAGAATGGGAAACTACGATGAAGGGATTCTCCGCATTCTTCATGGACCAGAAGATCATCACGTCGCCAGTCGATCCTGCAGGCATTATCAATACGTTCCTATACCAATAAAAGGAGAATGAATAATGGAAAAAGAATCGCGTAAAATCGTTGGCAATCCCGCCCTCCTGCTGGTTGACCCGCAAAAAGGAATCTACAAATCTCCCGCCAAGGATGTGGAAGCGTCCGTTGTAGCACTGGAGCGTGTGCTGAAAGCTGCCAGGGAGGCCGGCATGCCGGTCATTTTCTTCCAGGAAATTCACCGCAAGGAAATGGTCGATTATGGCCGGGAGCTGGACGGAACCGAGAACATCCATTGCCTGGAGGGCTCGGAGTATATTGATATAATTGAGCGTCTGCAGCCTATTGATGGAGAGTTTACCAATATGAAACGCCGGTATAGCTGCTTTTTCGGTACAGACCTGGACATTCTGCTGCGCGGGCTGAACATTCAAACGCTGATCATGGGCGGCTATTACACAGATGTCTGCGTACATTACACCGCTGTGGATGCCCATCAGCATGATTATTATATCCGTGTCCTTCATGACGCCTGCCGTGGCTCCAGTGATGAAGCACACGAAGCGTCTCTCAAGGCCATGACTTATCTGCAGCATGCATCCCGCACAAATTCCGATGAAATGGTTCCATTAATTGAAGCTTGGGGCAAGGAAAAGCGAGCATCCGTTTAATACGGGTGCTTGTCAACCATAAGTAATCCGCAAGGCTGCTTAACGGAGGGAGAGCTTTTAGATGAAGAAAAAGAATAACAGGCAGTTGTTCAAAATCCGCGGTGACATCAGCCGCAAGGTATATTTGATCACTGTATTTGCTACATTTGCCGCTATACTCGCGATTTGGAGCCTGCTCAGCTATGGGAATTTGGTCAGCGCAACCTTTTTGCCGTCACCGGGAAAAGTATGGCAGTCCTTCACAACGAATCTGCAAGATGCGGATTTCTGGGGTTATGTCGGGATCAGCGCCTACCGTGTACTGATGGGCTATCTGCTGACCTGTCTGCTCGCTATTCCGCTCGGCATTCTTGCCGGTACGTTCAAGATTTTCGAGGCTATCATCGTGCCTGTAACTGAATTTATCCGCTATATGCCGGCTACGGCCTTCATTCCTTTAATTATTGTATGGATCGGGCTGGGTGAATCCGCCAAAATATCGGTGATCTTCGTCGGCTGCTTCTTCCAGATGGTACTGATGGTTGCCGACAATGCCAAATCCGTGTCCGGTGAACTGCTGCAGGCATCCTATACACTCGGTGCAAGCAAAATCCAGGTGCTCCGCAAGGTGCTTCTGCCAGCGTTGCTTCCAGATTTGATGAACTCCATGCGCCTGATCATGGGCTGGGCCTGGTCCTACCTGGTGGCGGCCGAGCTGTTCGCTGCAAGCTCGGGGCTTGGATTCATGATTATTCGCGCACAGCGTTATATGCAGACTGAGACTATTTTCATGGCAATTCTTATCATCGGGCTGCTGGGGCTGATTATTGACCGGCTGTTCGCACTGCTCAATAAGAAGCTGTTCCCTTGGGCTGAAGGAGGACGATAAAATGAGCACAAACCAATCCAGAAAACGCAAAATCGTAGTTAATTCCTTATCCAAAAGCTATGAAACTAAAAAGGACACTTTTCTGGCCCTGGATCATGTAGACGCGCATATTTATGAAAATGAGTTCGTTACCCTTGTCGGCCCTTCCGGCTGCGGGAAATCTACCATGCTGCGGATCCTGGCAGGTCTTGAAGATGCTTCCTCGGGAGCAGCCTCCATCTCCGGCAGAACGATTGAGGGTCCGGGTGCAGACCGTGGTGTTGTTTTTCAATCCTATACGCTCTTCCCCTGGCTGACTGTCCGCGACAACATCGAGTTCGGCCTGGCGCTAAAGAACGTTCCGCGCAAGCAGCGCAGAGAAGTCTCCGATAAATATCTGGAGCTGGTGAACCTTGTGAATTTCGGGGATACCTATCCCAAGCAGTTGTCCGGCGGTATGAAGCAGCGGGTGGCGATTGCCAGAGCGCTGGCCAATTCCCCGGAGATGCTGCTAATGGACGAGCCCTTTGCCGCACTGGACGCACAGACGCGGGGAGACATGCAGGAGCTGCTGCTGAATATTCAAAAGCATGAGAAAGCGACCATCCTCTTCATCACCCACGATATTGAGGAAGCGATCTTCCTGTCGGAAAGACTGTATGTGATGAAAAGCCGGCCCGGCCGCATTGTCCGGGAGATTGAAATCCCCGCCGATATGCGCCAGAACAAGGAACTTAAGGATTCGGAGCCATTTATCGCGCTCAAGAAGGAAATCGTTGATCTGCTGCATTCCAAGGAATAATATCATAAGCGAATCCGGGCCAGCAGCCCTGTGCGGATAGGAGGCATTATGACAGCTACTGCAGTCAAAAAATTATACGTCCTGCTGTGCGGTTTCGAGGTGCTCCCGCTGGGAGTTTCCATCCGGGGCAGCGATAACCGCATTATTGTTGCAGAGCCAATCTGCGCTTATCTTGCAGAAACCGATACAGGCTGGGTCCTGTTCGATACAGGCATCGACGCTTCACGTATCCATGATCCGGTTCTCGCCAAGACCTATTATACCGACCGGGGCTGGACCACGCTTCCTGTTGTGCAGCCTGCCCATTCTCTGACCGGTCAACTCAAGGAAATTGGAGTGCGCCCGGAAGACATTCAACAGGTCGTGCTGTCCCATCTGCACGCCGATCATACAGGCTATCTGAAGCTGTTCCGCCACGCGAAAATTATCGCCCAGCGGGCAGAACATCATTATGCTCTGCACACACCGCCTGAGCTGGGAAATATCATAGAGGATTACAATCTTCCCGATCTGGACTGGCAGCTCATTGAAGGAGACTGCGAGCTGATGCCGGGCATACAGCTCATCGCCACACCCGGACATACGCCCGGGCATCAGTCCGCACTTATCTCTTTACCTGGCGGGAGCCGTCTTGTGCTCACCTTCGATGCCGGAGACTTCCTGCAGAATTTCGAGCAGGAGCTGCTTCCCGGCACTGCAAGTGATGACGCACAAGCTCTGGCTTCCATCCTGCGGCTGAAGCAGCTTGCCGAAGAACCCGGCAGCATTCTGTTCCCGCTGCATGATCCGAATTTTATCCAGACCGCCAAGCTGGCACCGCTCTACTATGATTGAAATCTGCAAGGAGATGTAACGCATTGAAATCCACACCCAAGCAGGCCGCCTCCGTCCCGCTGGCGCCTATTATGATTGCTGTCTTCTGCAGTGTATTTATCTCGAATCTGAATACAAGCACAGTCAATCTTGCCGTACCGACGCTGATGAAGGTGTTTCATACCGAAATGCCGGTCATCCAGTGGGCGCTTACGGGATATATGATGGCTATAGGCATCGGCTCACCGCTCGCCGGCTTCCTGATTTCCAGATTCGGCACGAAGAAGGTGTACGCCACTACGCTAATCGGCTTCTCCTTCGCCTCTCTTCTCTGCTCCTTGGCCTGGAATCCCCTCTTCCTGATTGCCGCACGGGTGATTCAAGGGGGCAGTGCCGGACTGATGCTGCCCGTCACACTTACCCTGCTCTACCGGACGGTTGAACGCAAGCAGCAGCCGATGGCAGTCAGTCTCTGGGAAGCAGCAGGCTGGCTTGGTCCGGCACTTGGCCCTGCCGTTTCCGGCCTTTGTCTGCAGTTCTTAAGCTGGCGGTGGCTGTTCCTGTTGAACTTACCGCTGCTCCTGCTGTCCATTCTCCTTGTCCTCCGTTATGTACCCGCAAGTCCGGGAGATTCAAGCATGCGGCTGGACAAGCTCAGTGCTGTATTATCCAGTATCGGCAGCTTCACTGTGCTGTTCGCCTTCAGCAAGGCCTCCGCCTGGGGCCTCCTGGACACCAGGACCTTACTGCTGCTCGCGGCTGGAATCCTACTGCTGATTCTCTTCGTTAGACGGCAGCTCAGAGCGGATACTCCGCTACTCGAATTCCGCGTATTTCAGAACCGCGCTTACGCGATAAGCGTGCTGCTGCTCGGACTAATTAATGCCGCATTGTTCGCGGCGGTCTACTTCGTGCCCTATTTTCTGCAGACGGCCAAAGGGGTCCCCGCTGCCAGCACCGGGCTTGTAATGCTGCCTTCTTCTGTTGTGATGGTGCTGCTGCTCCCATTGGTAGGCAAATTGTATTCCCGGCTGGGGCCGATGAAGCTGGCGGCTGCGGGGATTTCCCTGATGGTGCTTGGCACCTGGATGCTCTCACGCATGACAGTGGATACAGCTAATAGCGAAGTGATTCTGTGGACGGTTACCCGCAATGTCGGCATCGCCTTCTCGTCAATGCCGCTGATGAATGCAGGTCTGTCCGGCCTGCCCGATAACCTGATCGGGTACGCCACCTCAATGACCAGTTGGTTCCGCCAATGCATGGGTTCGCTGTCTATTGCAATTTTCACTGCCTTCTACACCTGGCGAACGGAGGTGTACACTTCAGACGGGCCGGCAGCAGTTAGCAGCTCTGAAGCCGTAGTCTTCGGTGTGCAGCAGGTGTTCATGCTGGTAGCCTTCATGCTGGTCTGTATGCTGCCGCTAGTGCTTACCTTCCGCAAATCCGGCAAGATTTCCTGACAACTGTATAAGTGGAACTTTAGATTTTCATATTAGGGTCTGGTCGTAACTACGGGGAATGTTTGGACTTCCGGCCGCTGTTGTCTCCAGATGTTTTGGATTGTACCGCTAATAGCGGATAACATCCGGAGACAAAGGCGGACGCTACCGCTCCTCCAGTTCCAAACTTCCCCCTCCGCACTCCTACCTTTTTATGATTCCTTTAAAGTTTAACTTATATATGCTCCCTGCTTCGAATAAAAAGGGCTGGCTCATTCGTAGATAAATCTACTGTGAGCCAGCCCTTTGTCAACCACAGGCCTCACCTTAAGCCAGGCCATGAAGCTGCTTGAACTCCTCCGGCTTCATTCCGGTCACCCGTTTGAACACCGCACAAAAATAGCTCGTGTTCTCGAATCCGGCCTGCTCCGCGATTTCATAAATTTTTTTCTCTCTGCCGCTGAACATCAGTTGCTTGCTCCGGTTAATCCGCTGTTTGTTGATATAGGTTACAGGCCGCTCATGCATCGTCCGCCTGAACAAGCGGCATAAATATTGCGGTGACACGGAAGCCACGTCGGCTAATTCCTTCAGCGCCAGCGGCCGGTGCAGATTAAGCTCAATATGCTGGAGCACCGGCTTGATGCGTTCCATTTCATCCTTCTCATTCGCAGGCGCCGACAACAGGTGTTTGAGGTCGAGCAGCAGTGCATAGAGCAGCTTGGAGCGTTCCAGATTCTCCTCCAGGTCGTTGCCGTTTGGCATCAGCAGCATCTTCTCCAGTGGCTTCATTAATTGGTGATCGCTGAGCCTTCCCAGACCGGATTCCCGGATTCCGGCATACAGCAGCATCCCTCCCGCCTCCCTTCCGCTGAATGAGACCCATGACAGCTTCCACTGCTGGCTGATGGGAGCATAGGCATGCTTAATATTCGGGAACAGAAAGAACACATCCCCCGGCTCCACAATGTAACGCTTATCCCCCAGAATCAGTTCCCCTTTGCCTTCCAGCACCTGATGCAGCTGATAATCCGGAAAGCCTGTAGGCCGCTCCATTTCGGGCTGATGCTCCCAGAATCCGACGGTTGTCACATACAGCGGGAGTAACGAGATGTCCTCCGTCTCACAAAATATCAGTTTGCTCTCCATGTCCGCTCTCCAGTTTCATATTTTGATATGCGTGCGAATATTTTACTATATCCCTTGCAATGTCTCCAATTTATAATATGAATATCATAACATGAGGAGATGTTAATGTGCGCAAGAAGTTTATCTATCAGCCGCCAGCCAATGGCTACCCGGAATGGAACAATAACCCCGAAATTTTTCAACTGAACCGTTTGGAAGCGCATGCTTCCATGATTTCTTACACCAGCATTAGTGAAGCCTTGCACGGAGACAAAACCGCTTCCCCTAATTACCGCTCGCTGAACGGCACATGGAAATTCGCCTTCGCCGAAACTCCGGAGCAGCGGATCAAGGACTTCTATACAGCAGACTATGACAGCAGCAGCTGGGCTGAAATTCCTGTGCCGTCCCACTGGCAATTCCATGGCCATGACTACCCTCAATATACGAATGTGCGTTATCCGTGGGCAGTATCCGAGCCGGATTTGAAGCCGCCTTTTGCACCAACAGTCTATAATCCGGTAGGCTCCTATGTACGTACCTTTACAGTGCCGGAAGCCTGGACAGGCCAGCCGGTCTACCTCAGCTTCCAGGGCGTAGAATCCGCCTTTTATGTATGGGTGAATGGAGAATTGGTCGGCTATGGCGAAGACACCTTTACCCCATCTGAATACGACATTACTCCATACATTCAGGAAGGTGAAAATAAGCTGGCGGTTGAAGTCTACCGCTGGTGTGATGCAAGCTGGCTGGAGGATCAGGATTTCTGGCGGCTCAGCGGTATTTTCCGTGATGTCTATCTGTATACAGCCCCTTCTGTGCACATTGCCGATTTCTTCGTTCATACCGATCTGGATGAGCAGTATGTTGATGCGGAGCTGAATGTGGACCTGAAGGTCGAGAATTATTTTAACGCGAAATTGAGTCCGTACACGCTTCAAATGCAGCTCTATGACGCCAGCGGCAAGACGGTCTGGACAGCACCGGTGTCCGGTGAAGTATCTTTTAATGAAAACGATGTCCTGAAGCTCAAGCTGGGGGCGCCTGTTGCGGACCCGCTTAAATGGAGCGCTGAGAAGCCTAATTTATATACGCTTGTCATTTCATTGCTGGATGAACAGGGGCATTTACTGGAAGCGGTCAGCAGCAAGGTGGGCTTCCGCACATTTGAAATCAAGGACGGTCTGATGAAGATTAACGGAAAAAGAATTCTCTTCAAGGGCACGAACCGCCATGAATTCTCCTGTGAGACCGGTCGTGCGCTTGGCAAAGAGGATATGATCCGCGACATCGAGCTGATGAAAGCCCATAACATCAATGCGGTGCGTACCTCCCATTACCCGAACCAATCCATTTGGTATGAGCTGTGCGACCAGTATGGACTGTATGTTATTGACGAAACCAACCTGGAGACACATGGCTCCTGGAAATATGGGCAAAAGGAACTGAATGAATTCAACGTTCCTGCAAGCAAGCCGGAATGGCGCGCCAATGTGCTCGACCGCTGCAACTCCATGATGCAAAGAGACAAGAACCACCCGTCCGTCATCATCTGGTCACTCGGCAATGAGTCCTTCGGCGGCGACAACTTTATCGCGATGCATGATATGCTGCAGGAAGCTGACCCGAGCCGGGTTATTCATTATGAAGGTATTTTCCACTACCGTCCATCGGAAGCGGCAAGCGATATCGAATCCACGATGTATGTGAAGCCGGTTGACGTTGAAAAATATGCGCTGAATGAGCCGAAGAAGCCATATATCCTCTGCGAATACAGCCATGCGATGGGCAACTCCTGCGGCGGTCTGCATTTGTACACGGACCTGTTTGACAAATATGATATCCTCCAGGGCGGCTTCATCTGGGACTGGGTCGATCAGGCGATCCGCACCAAAACTGCTAAGGGTATCGAGTACTTGGCTTACGGCGGCGATTTTGGCGAAACCCCGCATGACGGCAACTTCAGCGGCAACGGCTTGCTGTTCGCCGACCGTGCTGTAACACCTAAGCTGCTTGAGGTTAAGAAATGCTATCAGAATGTGAAAATAACGGCTGTTGATCTTCAAAAAGGACTGTTCCAGATCCGTAACGGATTCTTGTTCACGAATATTGAAGAGTTCGAGCTGAACTGGGAAATTGCCTTGAACGGTCAGGCTGAACAACAAGGTGCTCTGCGCGTCTCTGCCGAGCCTGGGGAAACCGCCCAAATCACTGTTCCTTATGAATGGAGCTCCATTACCGAGGAGCAAGAAGCTGTCCTCACCCTTTCCTTCATCCAGCATGAGGCAACCTCTTGGTCGCAGCCTGATCATGAGATCGCCTGGGAACAGTTTGTATTGACACCTTACATCGGAAGAAGCGCTTCCCACACCGCTGGAAATGGACTGCGCGTAACCGAACAAGAGCAGGCTGTCACCATTCAAGGCGAGCAATTCGCGCTGGCATTCAGCACCGCAACCGGAGACTTATTCTCCTATACATCTTCCGGGAAGGAACGTCTGCTTGCACCTGTAAGACCTAACTTCTGGAGAGCGGTAACGGACAACGACCTGGGCAATGGCCTGGACAAACGCTGTGCAGTCTGGAAAGAAGCTTCCTACAACAGAACACTCACGGGCTTCTCCTACTCCACCGGCGACAATTTCTGCGTTGTGACGGTCAACTACCTGCTGGCTACGAGTCCTGCTTCCACATTGCGTCTGCGCTATGAAATTACCCCGGACGGAACTGTGGAAATCACTCAGGAAATGAACCCGGGAAGCGCCGGACTGCCGGAAATTCCTGAATTCGGGCTGGTGTTCTTGCTGGATGAACAGCTCGATACCGTGTCCTGGTATGGCAATGGGCCGCATGAGAACTATTGGGACCGGAAGACTGGCGCCAAGCTGGGACGTTATACCGGCAAGGTAAGTGAGCAGTTCATTAATTATCTCCGTCCTCAGGAATGCGGCAACAAAACCGATGTACGTTTTGCTTCCCTTACGGAGAGCGCAACAGGCAGCGGATTTCATCTGGAGAGCACCTTGCCTATGGAAGTTAACGTGCTTCCTTGGACGCCGGAAGAGCTGGAAGCAAGCGATCATCCTTATAAGCTGCCGGTTTCCACCAAGAGTGTGCTGAGAGTCAACTACAAACAAATGGGTGTCGGCGGAGATGATAGCTGGGGCGCACCAACGCATGATCAGTTCACACTTCCGGCTAACCGGCCTTATACTTTCCACTTTACCCTGTCCATACTTTAATCTAAAAGGCGCGATCACCGGCATGAAGCTGGGGGTCGCGCCTTTTTTTAATAATGAGAGTTTATGATGAACCACTTAGGCAAATGAACCATATTATTGGTTATATATTTCCTAAGGAGGATACAATGATGCAACCTTATTGGGGGCCTTGTTTTACCGTAGATAGAATGCGATATGCCTATCCCCATCCGATGCCAATATATATGCCGGCAAAGCAGGAATGCCTGAGCAGAGCGCAGGTTGATTACATGAATCACATGAGATCGCTTTGGGAGCAGCATGTGGCCTGGACCCGAATGGCAATCCTCAGCATTGTTTTTGATTTGCCTGACACCGATGTGGTCGTGGCCCGGCTTCTGCAAAACGGACCGGATATGGGGGAAGCACTGAAGCCCTTCTATGGTGAAGCTGCAGCCCAAACCTACAGCAATCTTATTAAAGAGCATTTAGTCATTGCAGTAGACCTTGTCAAAGCTGCTAAGGCAGGCGACCAGCAAGCTGCTGCGGTAGCGGAGAAAAAGTGGTACGCAAATGCTGACCAAATTGTTGAATTTCTAAGCCGCATCAATCCATATTTCCCGAAAGAACAGTTCAGAAAAATGTTCTATTCGCATCTGGCATTAACCAAAGCAGAAGCTGTATCCTTGCTGAATAAAGATTACAAATTAAGTGTGCAGCTCTATGACCGGATCGAAAAAGAGGCTCTGATTATGGCCGATATGATCAGCACTGCAATCATCAATCAATTCCCGCAAATGTTCTGATTGTTCAGCTTCAGTCCAGCCATTACCTCCATCCAAGATACTTCCCTGCTTCCCTGAAGCTGCCGATCATTCCCGCGCCAACCGCTGCGCATAACGCTGCGCCAACCGCTGCGCATAACGCTGCGCCGACCGCAGCTTCCTCCATAGCTGAGCTTAGCAGCAGCGGCAGTCCGAACCTCTCTTCTACCTTCCTGCAGAGAACCGGATTTGCGCGCAGTGCGTTGCCCGAGCCGATTAACCGTGTCCAAGGCTTCGCGGATTCCGCATCTCCAAGGCTTCTATAAAAAGCATACAATTCATCGACCATTCCTTGAAGAAAAGCATGGGTCAGCATACCGGGTGTGAAATTGCCCGGCGTAATCCCCTCTATCCTGCCCTGCGCTTCAGAATTAAGCCGTGTTCCCAGAAACTGCGGCTTCACCTTTAGACCGCCTGAGGAGGTCTCATTCTGTAAAAGTGTGTCCATTAACGGGTATAGCTCACCTTGGGTTTCCCCGGTATAGGCTTCAATTATTTGCCGGAAGAATTGTTCCAGAAGCGCATAGGATTTCCCGCCGCTAAGGGCGGCGCCGACGAGCAGATGACCCCCACCGGGAAAAGGCCGCGCCTCCAGCTCTTCGGTATAGCTGCTTGAATCACTAAGCAGTACGGATAGCTGGCTTCCCGTTCCGATGTTAAGCAGCATTGCTTCCTCAGGAAACGGCACACTGCCAAGAAAGCTGGCCTGGTTGTCACCAATTGATGTGTATACTGTAAGGCCGTCATCGGTGAGGCCAACCGGGGTCCCCGACGGGACAACCTTGGGCAGCATGTCAGGATGTATCCCCGCTTTTGCAAGGGCCAGCTTGTCAAAATCACCGGCAGCGAAGCTGTAACAGCCTAATCCCGCAGCTTGAGTCGCTTCCATAAGGGGAATTGTCCTTCCGGTGAGCCGCATCGCCGCATAATCAGCAATTGTGCACATGCTGACCGCTTCATGAGGGACAAGGCCGTGCTGCATGTTATAGAAATGCGTTGCCAGTCCATAACCGGGGGCGATGGTATATCCCGTTGCTTCGCTTAGCTTCTGCGCATAGGTATGAGAGCTGTCATTGTCATACGGCAGCCCTCCTCTGCCATCCTGCCAGGTAAACAGCGGACTCACATGCTTGCCCGTTTGATCTGTATATACAATGCCGTGCATTTGTCCGGTAAGTCCAATTCCCGCTGCGTCAGGCACCCGGGTGAGCAGTTGCTCAAGCACTCTTTTCACAGATTGCACAATGGCCTCCGGATCTTGCAGGCGCTCCCATTCCCCTTGACTGCCGGGCAGGTTAGCCGGATTCGCTTCTGTAATGACATGCAGTACACTGCGCTGCTCCAAATCGTACACTAAGCCGGAAATGGAGGTCGTGCCAATGTCCAGTCCGATTATTTTCATATGCTTCCCTCCTGTTTACTTCTAAGCATTATACGTGAATTTCAGCCAACTAAAAAGGGTACAACAGCAGCCCTGAATGGCGCTATGTACCCTTTGGCTTTTTAAAATATAAGATTTATATGTTTTACGCCATGAATCATCCTTATATTTCTCGCTGAAACGGATACCTGAAAGCGATACAGAGTATCGCTGCTTCGGAAGCATAGGCTTCTTTTAAGGACGGCGAAGCCGTTTCTGCTTGGATTAACTTAATCCGGTTAATTCTTAATGAATGTCCAGTCATCCACCTTAACCCAATTGCCGGCATTTGCGACACTGTAGACCCCGATCTGGGCAGAGCCATTCGTCACATTGATGTTGGGAATGGTAACTTGTGTCCAACTGCCAATGGCTGTGTTGATGGCTGCATTCTTTTCCGCCCCGCCGTAGTTCTTCACAAAGATCTGGGCGGCCATTTGCCCGCCGCTGCTTTGAACCCATACTTTTAGCGTATATGTGCCGTTAGGTAAATTGGTCAGATTCTGGTACCGGCTGGTGCTGTAGGCTGCCGTTCCCGATTGCTGTGCAGACCATCTTCCAGTATGCCCGCCGAGTACATTGCTGTTCGGGTCCGCAGCGGCATTCGTCCAATTCGTCCAGCCCGCCAGAGCAGTCTGTGCTACCCGGTCCGCTTCATAGCTCGGGTTAAGCGCATAATTGTTGCCGCTTCCAACACTCCACGTGCCCGCCGTCGCATCGAGATTGAATTCGCTCAAGGAATTGAGTGTTGGAACGCTTCCGTTAAAAGTAATCGGCATCCATTGATTGTATCCGATCCCATTTCCGGCAAAATCACTCCAGCGGTCGCCTCCGAACAGGATGGTGGTACCGGAGGTTCCCTGTACGCTGACAAATAGCCCGGTCTGTGTGACGTGCGAGAAATCCGCATCTGTATTATTCATTACCGCTTCAGCGGAATACGGGCCGAGAATATTGGTGGCGGTAATGTAGTACGTATGGGAAGCATTCCAGCCATGCAAATCGGAGGAAGCTAAATAATAAACCCCATTGTACTTGAACATGGCGTTGCCTTCCCGGCCGCCCGAACTGCTGTTGAACACATTGGTAGCCGGTTCGACATTCAGATAATCCGAGGAGCGCAGCGGCGATACATACAGATGGCTTCGCCCTTTGGTGTTGCTGAAGACCAGGTAAGGCTTGCCGTCGTCGTCGATAAATATCGACTGATCCCCCGACATATTGTTCACTACATTGGCAATGGAAGTCTGCACATGATCAAAAACAAAGGTCCCTGTAGGACTGCTGCTCGTTGCAAAAGCGATCCCCGATCCGGCGGACCCGACATATTGGGTAATGAGCACATATTTCTTGGTATTGCTGTTGTAGACTACACCCAGCCTGCCCACCCAATCGGTGTCCCAGGTTGAACCATCGGAAGCCGAGTTAATCACATTTCCTTCGAACTTCCAATGGACCAAATCTGTAGAAGAATAGCAAGTCACTGCATTTAAGCTGGAATCATTGTTCTTGGAGACGGGATTGTTGTAATAGGTCACCGCCCCGTTATACTTGACGCCATACCAATAATAAGTGCTGCCTACCTTCAATATGCCTCCGCCCTGCGAATAGATAGGATTGTTAGAGGTATCCTTCCAGAACACATCGTTTGTGAGTGTTTCGCTTGAAGCACTCGCGCTGGCTGCCCCAAAGAGCAGTACGGCAGACATAAGCAGCAGAAAGCTATGAAGAAGGCGATGCTTTTTAACAAAAGCTTTCATTGTCGACTTCCTTTCCACTTTGAGATATTGGCAGTTCATCTTGCTCGATTTATACTATAACGTTTTGATTTTAAATAGTAAGGGTACAAACTTACGATTTACTTTGAATAGTAACGTTTTGTGATTTTTTCATGAATATTCCATATCCAAGCAAGCCTCCGAGGGTGTTAAGAATAAGATCATCCACATCGAAAGTCCCTATAGAAAAGATAAGCTGGGAGCATTCCAATCCTAAGCTTAACCCCAGGGAGTAGAGGAGTGCTTTGACAAAGCTTCTTTTTACCATTAACCGTATGAACATTCCATGAGGAACAAAAAGTGCGATATTCCCCACCAGATTGATAAAGTCATGCGGATTGGACAGCCTTTCCAGATTGCCCCTTATGGATACAAACGGAATGAAATTCGCAAACATCAACCGGTTCTGAATGCGCCTAGGATCTTCCAGCGCCAGTTGCAGCTGTTCCCAAAGATTTCTGATGTCCCCTGAGCCAAACTTGAACAGGATAATTTTGGTCAGCAGGTACAAATACACGACATAAAGCAGGATAATGAGACTTCGACTCAGCCGCTTCATAACTTCCACGTACTCAACAGAACCGTGACGATAACGCCGTCGCTGTTGTTTCCTGAAATCTCATAAGGATGGCCAGCCGGAACTTGAATGCTCGCATTCTTGGAAACGGGGGCATACAATACCAGATATTTTCGGTTATCGACAGTAATCTGCACTCTCCTCTGCTGCTTCAGATATTCCAGATATTCTTCCAGAACCATATTCTTGTCCTTCATAATTTGGCTGTGGGGCAGGCCGACATAGCGGAAATGCCATGCTTCATACTTAATGCCGGTAATTGCTGTCTTGTCCTTCGGATATCTTAAAATAAATCCATATCTCCAGGCGTTAGCTTTGAGCCAATCACCTTCAGCCGCTTTCCCGATTTCACCAAGGGTAGAACCAATATCCAGCGATAACCCTGAGTTATGCTCGCTATATCCTGCAGGCAGCGCATAATCGGCTCCTTTCTCCCGGTACAGGACCTCCTGCTCTTCAGAATCCCTGTAGCCGCTGCTGATCCGAAAATGGGTAACCCCCTCCTCTGCCGCAGCTTCCGTCAACCGTGCAAACTGCTCCGTCACAGATTGCGACAGCCGTATTGAATGATCGAGCAGGCTAAATCCGTTAGTCAGCTCTTCATGCTGAGATAACTTGATGATGTCTGAAGCAGTACCTTTCTTGTGGATAGGATAATCTTTATTGACCAGTATCAGATTTCCCTCGTAAATTTGTTCTTTATTAATATGTATCGTCTTCTCGCTGCCCTCAGCGTCTGATTGCACAGCGACATTCTCTGTATCTGGCCGGTATTTTATAGACGCCTCTTCCTTCTGATAGAATTTAAATCCGATGACGAGCAGTACTATGCATAAAAAAAGCCACTTCTTCACAATAAGCATCTCCCTTTAGTGTGTCTTCACCTAGACTAATGGGAAATGTTTAAGTTCAAAGTGGGCTAAAAATAAAGTTTTTCTTAAATTAGCGGCAAGCGTATTTCAAAGATCGTCTTGGTTACACTGCTCTCGGCGGATATGGTCCCCCCGTGTCCCTCCACGATGTTTTTAGCGATGAACAGGCCAAGGCCGGTACTGCCTTCACTAGAGGTCCGTGCCCTGTCACCAGTATAGAACATATCAAAAAGGTAAGGCAGCTCCTCCGGCGGGATGAAATGCCCGTAATTGGTCACCTGAACAACCGCTGCTCCGGAAGCAGCCTCCTGCCTGCAATGTATATCCACATATTGCCCGTCTTTGCCGTATCTCAAAGCATTGGTCAGAAGATTCTCAAGGACACGGGCAAGCAGCTCCCCGTCTGCCGGAACCACCAGATGCGGATCAATGTAAAGGCGGGAGACCAGCTTGCTCTGTTCAAAAAGCGGGAACAGCTCCTCGTTCAATTGGAGCAACAGCTCACTAAGGTCAATCGGCTCCTTATGCACGGTCAGCTTCCCGTAGTTCATCCGGGTGATCTCGAACAGCTCCTCGATCAGCTTCTCAAGCCGCTGTGATTTGGCATAGGCAATGGTTGTATAATGGCGGGCCTGTTCAGGCGTTAAATCCGCAGATTTCAGAATAAAATCCAAATATCCCAGAACAGAGGTCAACGGGGTTCGGATGTCATGGGCCAGGTTCAGCACCAGTTGATCCTTGCTGCTTTCAGCAAAATCGCCTCGTTCCAAAGCTTTTTGCAATTGTTCGCTGGCCCGGTTAATGTCTTCGGCAATGAGCTGGAACTCATCATGGGAGATTATTTCCACCCGCGAGTCAAAGTCGCCGTTGGCCAGCTTATGTATCCCCCCGGAAATCCTCTCAAAATAATCTGCGTAGCGCTTGGTCAGCAGGAAGAAAAAGATAATCGCAAGCGGTATAAACAGGATTAAAAAGAAATTCAAATCCCCTACCTGGTTTATGAAAAGTCTCATTCGGGCCAAATCATCCTCCGCAAAGACCTTCTCATGATAATATCGCTGCAAGACTTTATAGACCAAATAAGTGAGTAAACCTGAGATGAGCATGCTAAGTCCGAACAGCATCAGCATACTGGTGCGAAAGCTGCGCCTTTGTCTAGTCATTGAACGTATACCCTACTCCCCATACGGTTTTTATAAATTTCTTGGGGTCTTCGCCTAGCTTCTTGCGGAGTGTGCGGATGTGGACCATTACTGTATTCCCGCTGTCGTAGTATGACTCGCCCCAAACCTGCAAAAAGATATTCTCCGCGCTGAACACCTTATTGGGATGACTTGCGAGCAGATGCAAAATATCAAATTCCTTCGGCGTCAGCTCTACCGTTTGATCATATATCGTAACTGTGCGCTTTTCCGGGTCGATGGTTAACCCGCCGATTTGCAGCATAGACGGGGAATCTGCGGGTGACGGGTTCAGCTGTATGAAGCGGCGCAGTTGGGCCTTGACCCGTGCAACCAATTCCATCGGGTTAAACGGTTTGGTCATGTAGTCATCTGCCCCGATGACCAGTCCGGTGATTTTATCCAGATCCGAGGCCTTTGCGCTCAAAAAAATAATCGGCATCCGGTATTTCTCGCGGATTTGACGAGTGACCTCATGGCCATCCAGCTTCGGCATCATCACATCGAGTATCGCCAAATCCACCGGCTGGGACTGGATGGCCTGAATGGCTGCGCTCCCGTCGGCGACAGTGATCGTAAGATACCCTTCCTTTTCCAGATGCATGGCGATCAGCTCGGCGATTTCAGTCTCATCATCCGCAATCAAGATCGTAATCGGCTTCATTTTCGTACAGCCTCCTGTGTCAGATAAGGATTATTATACTATAAAGATTGAACTTGTGATTTTTTTGTGGGATTTGGTCGTGACTCCGGGGAATGTTTGGACTTCCAGCCGCTGTTGTCGTAAGAATTTCTTGATTATACCGCTGTGCGGATAACATCCGGAGACAAAGGCGGTCGCTACTGCTCTTCCAGTTTCAAACTTCCCCTCCGTCACTTTTCCCCTCTTTTTTATTTTTTCAAGTTCAATCTATATAGCAACAGTATTTAGAAATGAGCCATATCTTAACTTTGGCTAAAGCAGAAAAAGCCCGTTCCCCTGTATTTCGTGGGAACGGGCTTTGCTACAATTGCTTCAGTCTGCTGCACGCAGATCCTGAATTCTAACGTTACTACTGAATAAACTGGAGTCACTGCTAAGCTTAAAGGAAGGATAGTGTTCATCCGCCTCCAGCCTCATATGCTCATCAAATAAGGATTCCTGCTGGCGGTCACAGAGAAAGGTGAAGGGCTCTCTCTGAATCACAATGTCAGTATTGTTCGGCTCGCTCACGATTTGGATGACAAGCACGCCATTGCAGCCGCAGCCTTCCGTATCATAGAACAGCTTAAGATAACCGGATTGCTCCGCCAGATGCTCTTCCAGCCGTTTCGAAGCGAGTGTGTCTAGTTGAATGTACATATCATAGTTCTCTCCTTTACAGCAGGGTTCTCTCCGAATGGATCACGGGCACAAGTATAATCCGGTTATGAAGTACCCCCCTGTGACTGCAATCACTTTTATTATGACAGTCATTCAACTATATGCCAATGCCTAACCGATCTGGGAGCGTGCTGCTCTCTCCATCGCCAGCAGTTGTTCTCTTACCTTCACCGCTTCACCAATGATGATGAGCGCCGGATTGCTGATCTTCAGCGCCGCAGCCAGCTTGTCGATGTTGCCAAGTGTCCCTGTCACGGTCCGTTCGTGGTCTGTTGTTCCATTCTCAATCAGCGCTGCCGGAGTATTCGGGTCTTTTCCGTGCCGCAGCAGTTCTTCGCGGATTTCACTTAACGTGCTTACTCCCATGTAAATGACAAGAGTATCCACACTATGGGCCAGCCCGTCCCAGCGGACAGGTGAAGTGTGGCCGGTGCAGCGGCAGCCGGTTACGATGGCAAAGGAGGCGGCAAGGCCGCGGTGGGTCAGCGGAATTCCCGCTGACGCTGCGGCGCCGATTGCCGAGGTAATGCCGGGAATCACCTCATATGGAATCCCGGCGGCAGCGGCGGCAAGTGCCTCTTCCCCGCCGCGTCCAAACACGAAGGGATCTCCTCCTTTTAAGCGGACGACATGGCTGCCTGCGGCTGCATATTTTATGATCAGCTTTTCTATGGCTCCCTGGGGCATGGAATGCTTGCCCGGCGCTTTGCCGCAATAAATGCGGAGAGCCTCGGGGTTCGCGTAATTCAGCAGCTCTTCATTCACCAGCCGGTCATACAGAATAACGTCCGCCGTCTGAATCCGGCGCATGGCTTTGACCGTAATCAATTCCGGGTCTCCCGGTCCGGCTCCGATAATCGACACTTTCCCCTGCACCATAGGCTCACCTCCAGATTAGCTAATCTTCCAGAGTGACATAGATTGAACCGCTGCTCCGGTCAATTTCCACCTCGAAGGTGGTTACATGTCCGGTATCCGGCTCCTGTACGGCTCCGCTATGCAGGTCGATACGCCAATCGTGCATCGGACAGTGGACCTTCGAACCGCAGACCATGCCCTCCGACAACGTCCCGCCTTTATGCGGGCATTTATTCTCAACGGCCAGCACCTCTCCATCCGACAGCCGGAACAGTGCAATTTCAGTGTTCCCCGCCCGGAAGATCCGTGAGCCCTTAACGTCAATATCCGTCACTTTGCCAACAAGCATTTTGGTCATCTTCATAGGTGCGGCCTCCTTATACGGTCTCAGTCTCAGGCTGTGCGAGCTGTTCGAAATTTTTACGCAGCTCCGGCTCATTGACAATCTGCTTCCACGGATCAGTTGTCAGGCGCAGTGCTGCCTGAATTCTCTCCTGCAGCGCCAGCCGGTTCTCCCGCGATTCCAAAACCTCCTTAATGCTGTCCAGACCTACACGTTCCACCCACTGTGCGGTTCGCTCATTCCATCCGGCATTCTCCCGGTAATATTGCAGGAATGCGCTCGCCCACTCCATAACCTCATCATCGGTCTTGACCACACAGAGCAGATCGGTTGCCCGGACATGCACGCCGCCGTTGCCGCCGACATGCAGCTCCCAGCCGCCGTCAATGGCTACAACGCCAAAGTCCTTAATTGTCGCTTCAGCGCAGTTGCGCGGACAGCCGGAGACAGCCAGCTTCACCTTGCCTGGAGTGTTCAGCCGTTCAAAAGCTTTTTCCAGCCGAATTCCCATCCCCATAGCGTCCTGGGTACCAAACCGGCAGAAGGTGGAACCTACACAGGTCTTAACCGTGCGCAGCGTCTTCCCGTAAGCATGGCCGGACGGCATATCCAGCTCTTCCCACATCAATGGCAAATCCTCTTTTTTGACACCGAGCAGATCAAGTCTTTGACCTCCGGTGAACTTCACCAGCGGCACTTCGAACTTAGCCGCCACTTCGGCAATCTTCATCAGCTCAGCCGGTGAGGTCACTCCGCCATAGATTCGCGGAACTACAGAGTATGTCCCATCCTTCTGAATATTGGCGTGATAACGCTCGTTCGTGATACGGGATTCCTTCTCATCCACATAATCTTCAGGCCACAGCATGCCCAAATAATAATTCAGGGACGGACGGCATTTGGCGCAGCCTTCCTCATTGCTCCACTCCAGCACATTCATGACTTCCTTGATGGACTTCAGCTCCATCCGCCGGATTTCAGCGACGATTTCATCACGGCTAAGCGTTGTACAGCCGCAGATGCCTTCTTTTACCGTTACCACATTGTCTCCGGCGTACAATTGCAGCAATCCTTCTACGAGCGGCTTGCAGCCGCCGCAGGAAGCGGAAGCTTTGGTGCAGGCTTTGATCTGCCCGACACTGGTGCAGCCTCCCTGTTGAATAGCTTCGGCGATTGCACCTTTGGAGACACCGTTGCAGCCGCAGATGATTTCATCATCGGCCATCCCTTCCAGCCGGTTGCCTTTAGGAGAAGCAAGAGCGTCAGAGGAGACTCCGAGCAGCAGCTCCTTCTCTTTCCCTTTTATATTCTCGCCGTTCTTGATCATCGAGAACAACTGCGCACCGTCACCTGTATCGCCGAATAGTACGGCGCCGATCAGCTTGTCATCCTTAATGACCAGCTTCTTATATACCCCGTCGATTTCATCCTGATAACGCAACGCCCTGGAGCCGGGCAGTTCCGTGAACTGGCCTGCCGAGAATACATCTACACCGGAGACCTTCAGCTTGGTCGATGTTACCGAGCCGGCATAACCTTCAGTGGGAACTCCAGCCAGTCTTTTGGCTAGTACAGCGCCTTGCTCATACAGCGGGGCCACAAGTCCGTAGGCAATCCCCCGGTGCTCCGCGCATTCCCCTACAGCATAGATGCCGGGAATATTCGTCTCCATATAATCGTTGACAATGATGCCGCGGCCGATCTGAACTCCGCTTTTTTGGGCCAGCTCTATGCTCGGCTTGATGCCGACAGCCATCACGATCAGATCAGCACCTTCAATGCTGCCGTCAGCGAACAGCAGGCCTTTGACTCTTTTTTTGCCGAGAATGGCTTCCGACTGCTTGCTCAGCAGGAACTTCATCCCCTGATCTTCCAGCTCTCTACGCAGCATAACGGAGGCCGCCTCGTCCAATTGGCGTTCCATAATATATTCATGAATGTGTACCACGGAAACTTCCATTCCCAGATGCAGCAGGCCTCTGGCCGCTTCCAGACCGAGCAGGCCGCCGCCGATGACCAGCGCTTTCCGGTAGGACTTCGAGGTTTCCTGCATGATTTCGCAGTCCTTAATGTCGCGGAAGGCAATCACGCCCTCCTTCTCAGCTCCGGGCAGTGGAAGCATAAAGGGATTGGAGCCAGTCGCCAATATCAGCTCATCATAATGTAGTTCAATGCCTTGATCGGAGTAAACTTTGCGCTGCGTGGTGTCTATCGCGGTGATGGTATGGCCCATATATAATTTAATGCCATGACTGCGGTACCATTCCAGATCATTGATGATAATATCATCCATCTTAGCTCCGCCCGCAAGGACAGAAGACAGCATAATCCGGTTATAGTTAGGATGCGGCTCAGTGCCAAATATAGTAATTTCATAGGCATCCGGAGCTAATTTCAGCAAATGCTCGATAGCCCGTACCCCTGCCATTCCGTTGCCGACCAGGATTAGTTTTTTGCGAATAGTTGACATCTGTCTCTCTCCTCCCCATGTGGACAACAGAAAAAGCCCGCTTCACTCCGCACGGAAACATACATTTCCGATTGCCGAAAGTGAGAGCAGGCGCCATTGCCGCTTCAAGCGAATACATCGTTGTATTCGTAGATTTTTGTTAAACCGACTATACTACAGGAGCTCCGGATACGTCAATAATTATGACATATAAAATTTTATTTTTTAAATTTATCGACAAGTAACGAATTTATGTGTTATATAATATAACATCTAATCAATTCGCGCTTGTGCTGCAGCTATTCATGACATCGGTTATTACTTAATAAAAGGAGCGGCAAACTATGCATTCCCTGTTGATCATTCAAAATAGGAAGACAGAGAACGACACAGATGAGCGCTCACTCAAAAGCCCCGGCACCCTCTTGCGGGCCTGCGGATATGTAGTCGGGGAAGCCGCTACGGAGCCGGAAGCCGTCGCCATGTTAAGGGATGCGGATGCCTTCATTCTCAATCTGCCTATTACAGAGATCAATCCCTGGAGAGCTTTACTGATCCAGCACAAAATCGCTCCTGTTCTATGGTGGTGCTCCACTTCGACTGCTACACTGTCTGTCGCTGCCTGTGATGAGAATATTATGGCGGATGGGATATTGTCCCCCTCCATGCTCGCCCCGGAGATTCATTGGATTCTGCATTTCAGCTCCAAGCAAATCTTCGAGCGCCAGCAATGGCTTAAGGAGCGGGAGCAGCTGTTATCCCGGATTGAAGAGCGCAAATGGATTGACATGGCTAAAGGCATCCTCTCCAAAGCCAAAAATATCAGTGAGTCCGAAGCTTATGATCTTCTGCGTAAGCAGGCTATGAATGAGCGCAAACGGATGGTTGATGTAGCGACTTCTATCGTCAAAGTATACCAGCTTCTGCAGGATCAAACTTAAGGAGAATCCCATATGATTAACATTCTAAAAGAAGTCGCCCGAGGCAAACGGGGCGCCCGTGATTTGAGCTACGAAGAAGCCGCATATGCGGCCGAGTCCATCCTTAGTCTTACCGCCTCTCCTGTGCAGATCGGCGCTTTTCTGATTGCAGAGCGGATTAAGCTGGAGAACCTGGAAGAGCTGGAGGCCTTTGTGGCTGTGTGCCGCAAGTATGCCCAGCGGGAACCTATCCAGCAGGGGCTGGATTGCGCAGGTCCCTACGATGGGAGAAAAAAATCTTTTGCCGCAACCTTCCCGACCTCCTTTGTCTTATCCGCTGTCGGCCTGCCCGTCACCCTGCATGGTTCCGCTTCATTGCCCCCTAAATGGGGAATCACACTGCAGGATATTATTCAGGAATCCGGGATTGAAATTGCCAAGTTGTCCCGGGCGGAGGCGCTTGAATCTGCAGGCAAAAGCGGAGTGCTGTACGTCAATTCCGAGCAGTGGTGCCCGCCACTTGGTGCCATTCGCAATCTCCGTGAGGATATTGGCATGCGAACTATTTTTAATACTGTGGAAAAGTTTGCGGACTACGCCTGCTCCCCCTATATTGTTGTCGGTATCTATCATAATACGGTCTTTGACCGCATTTCCCGGCTGATCCTGAGTCTCGGCTACCGTAAAGGACTGATTGTGCAAGGGGCCGAAGGCTCCGAGGATCTCTATATTGACCGTCCTAACCGGGTATACTCCGTTTCGGGTGGCACAGCCCACCTGGATATTATTGATCCCGAGTCGCTTGGCCTGGAAACTCCGGTGCCGGAAATGGAATGGACTCCCCGGCTGCAGCTATCGACGGCAGAAGCCGTACTGCAAGGCGGCGGACATATGGCCTTTTACAATCAGGTGCTCCTGAATAGCGCAGCCCGGCTGCATTTAGCCGAGAAGGTGAATTCCATCGAAGAAGGCGTCTATACCTGCAAGCATCTGCTCGATAACGGCGAGGCATGGAGCGTATACACGAAATGGAAAAACTCGCTGCTGGGCAGTAAAGCTCCCTCTCTCGGCCCGGCTTGATGTAAAAGAAATAGAAACAGCGGCAGTTAAGGACGAGGAAATCTTGTCCTAGACTGCCGCTGTTTTTGAGCTTTTGTTACATTAGTAGATCGTCAGACTCTAAATTTTGGAGTTCAAACGATACTTCGCCGGACGGATTAGGGCGTGGAGATCACGCTGCAGGCGTATCAGGCCCCACGAACAGAATCATTCCTGATCGGAAGAGTCTACAACCCGTTTGTAACGGACTGAGCAGCTCTTATTTCTACTGGAAATCATTTTTCCGCAAGTTAACGGACTCCAGAGCCTTTATTGGTGGACATTCACCCTAAATGTACTTGCTAAAGAGGCAATAAGCGCTTCACGGTCCGTTAGCTCAGCTAAATGTATCCCTTTCGGGAAAGTAAAGGCTTTACGGTCCGTAAGGAACAGGAGGATGGATACGACGAATATTACATAGAGTCCATCGGCCTTAAGATATTATTAATAATTCGCTTAAGCTCTTCTTATGTTTTCGTTTCTATACTTGGTCTATCAAGGAAAGGAGGCCAAGACGAAGATGCACGAGTATGTACTGCAAACGAAACACAAAGGCCCGATCTATTGCTATTGGACAAAACGGAGCTGGAAAATCAACGCTGATCCGTGTTGTCACCGGACTTACTTTCCGACCGGTTAAACCGCGAGCTGGCATACGACTGTAATCCATTATTCATGAAAAGGAGAGTTACAATGAAAAAAATGATCCCGTTCATTCTTGCTGCTGTTCTGCTGGTTCCATCCGCTGTTGCAGTGGCAGATCCAGCAAAGAACGCTTCCCCCGTCAACCTCGACAAGGCCGGAATCGAAGCATTCGCGAAAACTTTTTTCCAGCAAAAAGAAGTAAAAGACCAACTTGCAGGCGCTGCCCTCGTCGTCGTGAAAAACGGGCAAGTCCTGCTGAATGAAGGGTATGGCTATGCGGATATCGACTCCCAAAAACCGTTCGACTCCGATAAAACCGTCTTCCGCGTGGCATCCGTAAGCAAACTCTTTACTGCTGTTGGGATTATGCAGTTGGCTGAAAGCGGAAAACTGGACCTGGACAAGGACGTTCAAGCCTATTTACCGGATGTTCAAATCCCGAATAAAACCGGGGCGCCGCTCACCTTGAAACATCTAATGACTCACACGGGCGGGTTCGACACAGGTGCCGCAGAAGATCCCCAAAAAACATATTCGCTAAGAGACTATATCAAGGATACCGTACCGGCCGTCATCACAAAGCCTGGAGAAGTGTACAACTACAATAACTACGGCTATGATTTGCAAGGGTATATTATTGAAAAGGTATCCGGTCTTCCATTTGAAGAGTATATGATGAAGAACTTGTTTGCGCCTCTCGGCATGAACAGCAGTGATTTCATCTTCACAGATAAAGTCAAGAAAGCGATCGCTACTCCCTACGACAGCTCGCTTAAGCAGGCCCAGCAAATCGTCAATGTACCGGTTAACAAGCCGGCGGGCGGTATGTTCTCCACTGGAGCCGATATGTCCAAGTTTCTTCTGGCTATGCTGAACGATGACCCGGCAAGCGACCATCGTATTCTGACCGGGGCTTCTATACGAGCGATGGAACAGAATAGCGTTACGATTCACCCTAAAGTTCCAGGAGCCGGCTACGGCTTGGAATCGAACTATACCAAATATTACAACGGATACAATGTCGTAGAGAAGGGCGGCGATTTGCCCGGCTTCCATTCGAACTTATGGCTGCTACCAGATGAGAAGACAGGGGTTTTTCTTGTTTTGAACAGCGACAAAGGCAATTTGCGCCAGCCTTTCTTCGAGCAATTCATGAATCGTTACTTCCCGAAAAAGGGACAAGGTCCGACTTTCGTGCAACCGGAACCTACCAAGCAGCAGTTGCTTCGCTTCGAGGGAAAATACCGCGATGTGCGCAGTCCGGGATGGAGTTATGATATTTCGGCCGTGGACGGAGCGTTGATCGTCAAAGCACCTTCAGGTAATCATACTTTGCGGCAAGTAGACGACTTGCTTTTCTATGACGAAGAGGGAGTTGCCGCGGGATTTAAACCGGACGCCGATGGGAACATCCTTTACTTTGCTTACAACAAGCCTGGCAGTTGGTCGGTGAAGGCCCCCGAGATGCCCAAATTCCATGACGTACCCGATGACCATCCTTATGCTGAGTACATTTATGAGCTCGTTCAATCGGGTGCCATCCAAGGAGGCTCCGGCAGTTTTGAGCCAGGCAAGCCGATCTCCCGCGGCCAATTCATAGCTATGCTCGTCCATTTATCCACTTATCCGCTTTCTCAGAAGCCCTCTTCTTGGGCAGATACGAAAGGAAATCAATACGAGGCATATATCCAGACGGCATACGAAATTGGCATTATTAATGGATATACAAACGGAACGTTCAATCCTGACCAGCCGATCACTCGTGAAGAGGCGGCAACCCTTGTCTGGCGATTGGTCAAAATTGTCCTGAGCGCCGCCCCAGTGCAAGCCGATTTGAAAGGCCCGTATTCTTCTTGGGCATCTGAAGGCCTGCAGTTTGTCGTTGGAAAGCGATTGTTCGGACCCGATGTACAGACGTCTTCAACAGGTTCGGTAGACTATAGGCCGAAAGATATCATGCTCAAGCAAGAAGCGGCTGCATTGCTCAGCCAGCTTCTGAAGTCAATTCGATAAATTGAAAGGTAACTAAATTCTATATTCAGACGGATCGGTCGTGAGGGTTCCGATCCGTCTTTTCGTATGGAGATTAGGCCTCTTACTCTACATTCACTACCTGCTGCTTAGCCGGCTTGGATGATTCCTGCGGTTCACGCCCGCCGCCTAATTTGAACACCAGGATCCCGCCGACGATGACCAGCACGCCGATCAACTGCTTAGATGTAAACGGAACCTTGGTCAAACCCAGCCAGCCCAGGGAATCCCATAACAGCGCAAATCCGAGCTGTGAGGTTAGGACGATGGAGATTGCATAAGTGGGACTCAGCAGCTTGGTGGCTTGCACCAGACAGATTACCACGCCTACACCAATCATTCCGCTGAACCAATACCAGGGCTGCATATGCTGCAGCGTAAACATATCCCCCCCTTCCATAATCAGCCCCATCGCCAGAGAAGCGATAAAGCCCATGCCTAACACCAGCGTGGTGGTAGACCAGGAGCCAGTATGCTCATTAACCTTACTGTTAAAAATGTTCTGCAGACTGACAAGCGAACCAGCGATAAGCGCCAATAATAGCCCTATTAACATATTTGTCACTCCTAAAGTTTTGATAGCGTTACTACAGTGATTAGTCTTCGTCAAAACTTGCTTCAAAAGGATACGCTTAATTTTGTCAGCATAACCTTACTACTCACGTGGGCTCATAAATATTGCGGCTGGCCAGCTCACTGAGTCCGGCTCTGTCTTTTATCAGAATGAGTCCATTGCTGCGTTCAATCAGGCCTTCCTGGCTTAGCTTCTGAATCACCCGGTTCAAATGCCGGTAGCTCGTGCCAATGAAATTTGCCGTATCGACCAGGCTGATCGTATTCAGTTGCCCGGTAAAGTTAGGATCGGACTCATCATAGAAAATAGACAGCAAATAGCTGGCGAGCCGCACCTCCACCGGATGCATCAGATTCATGCTGAGAAAATTGGACTTCCGGTAGAACTTCTGTGTAATAATCTCCAGCATAAAATGCAGCAGCGGCGAATGATCCTTGCCGAATTTTTTCAGCCAGCGGTACTCAATACAGAGCATATGCACCGGAGATACAGCCTCCACCGTATTGATCATTTCCGTCCCCTGAATATATTCAACATCGCCGATCAGCTCCAGCGGTGATTTGAAGGAGATGATCAGCGTTTTACCTTCCGGTGTAGTGGTAAATATTTTGAGCTTCCCTTTAACTAGGACATAGAGATTCCCGGATGGATCTCCTTTGGAGCAGATGTGCTCCCCTTGGGCGAAGCTGTATAGGTGCAGATGTGCCATCAACTGTTCATTGAACACAGGTTCGATGGAATACGCCTTTAGATAGGCCTGAACCTGCTCCGTATCTTGAATTTCTTTCATGGTCCGCTCCTGCGATCAAAATTTTAAAATCACCACTCCGGCAATCATCATGCCGATCCCGATAAATTGCGGCAGCCGCATCTTCTGCTTCGCAACACCGAACCAGCCGTTGATATCAATGACAAAGGTCAGGCAGAGCTGGGCAATCAGCAGTGCGGAAATAGTCAGCGTAACACCGATGCCCTGTATCGCCGTCACTTCACTAAAAATAACAAATGCGGCAAACGCGCCGCCGATCAGGTATAACGGATTAACCTGCTTGAAGCCCTGTTTCTTCCCGTCCCGAACGAACAGCAGAATGAGCAGAGCCATTACGAACCCGGTAAACTGGGTAACCGTGGCCGCTTGCCATGTGCCGATATCCTGACTGATCCGCGCATTGGCCACCCCCTGCAGTGTAATGCAGGCCCCGCCCAAGAACGCAAAAATAATCCCTCTCATAACTTCTCTCTCCTCTATCTTAATCTCTGCTCTAATTAAATGACATATTCGGATTTTGCGGTAGGACATATGTCCTGAACCCAAAAACAACGACTTTGGCGGATCATCCCGTAAAAAATAGGCTATTTCGTAAATATTGTTGTCTAGGTTACTTAAAAGCTTGCTATGCCAAAGATGATTTTAAATTTGTTTCGGTTCTTTTTTGTGACTTTCAATCCTTGCTTCAAATCAATAATCAGTACAGTTTTCCTTATCCAAATTCTTATGTATGCTGATTGGAACTTTATAGGTCGGACTATTCCTTTTTCTTCAAATTCCGTGCCGTTACTTAATTCTGTTTCCGTCCTAATGAGCCACTTGTTTCCTATTCCAAATTCTATATATTTCAAAAAGAAGCACCTCTTATCATGTGTTTAATTGATTTTTAGCATTTCACTGTGAGTCAGTTTGATTTTTGACAGGCGGAAATAAGCATTTGTTCAACTCGATGATCAACATCTTGAACGCCCCCTTGAACCCGCATCATAGCAACCTTTCAAGAAAGCTACAATCTATACGAAAACAGGCAAAAAACAAAACCCGCCTCAGCGGGTCTACAATAAAAGCTTCATTTCGTGCAGTCTGTCAAAAATGATCCGGCTAACCGCCGAGATATGCTCACGGTCCTTATAAGTAAGCCAGGTAATTTCCTCAATTTCCGATTCCGGGGTTAAGTCTCCGATGTAGCCGGCGGTGTAGCAAGTCATTTTAACCCGCACACCCTCCGCTTTGCCATGCGCCTCCGCTTCAAACGTTCCAAAAAGTGATACCGTATCCGGCAGGATGTCTACGGACAGCTCTTCTTTTACTTCCCGTATCAATGTTTGGGTATCTGTCTCTCCAGGCTCTCTTTTTCCTCCGGGAAAATAATAAGTATCCTTTCCTGTGGAGCGCGCGCCAAGCACCCGTCCTTCTGTAACAACTATCCAGGCAATCTTATCTATAATTTCTGTCATTTCTAGGCTCAATCCTCCTCGTTACTTGCTCTACGCTCTTACAATTAAAATCCATTTCCCGCATATACGGAAGGACATATGTCCTTGGCTCTGCAGCTCAGTCATTTGGCAAGAGGTCATACTTGATATGCATATGCGCCTGCGCTTCATCCCAAGGTACGGAATAGCCTTGTCCTTTGGCGCAAAAAATCGAGGCGGACGTGTAGACCGGATCGGCATTTTTATTATAATTTTTAAGCCGGATTACTGCTTCCGCCTGGTGGCATGGCTGATATTCCGCTACCTTCAGCGACAAAGCGCCTTTGCCCTGAGTCATGGAAGCAAGACGTACCGCATAATTCATGAAAGTGGCGACAGGAGCTTTGCCGGTAATGAGCGCTTTGCTGCCAATAATTTCAGGAGGCGCGAAGCTGCCGCTGGCCTGCTGAATGTCCGTCATTACTTTGCCCAGATCATCGGTGTCAATCCTGATTTTGAGAGCATATATAGGCTCCAGCAAAATATTGTCTGCTTGCTCCAGCCCCTGGCGCAATGCCCGAAACGCCGCTTCGCGGAAATCTCCGCCGTGGGTGTGCTTGTTATGGGCTCTGCCGCTCAGCAGCGTAATCCGCAGATCAGTAAGCGGAGAGCCGGTGAGCAGACCATGATGTTCACTCTCCAGCAAATACTGTTCAATCTGATGCTGATAGCCGGCCGCCAGATCATCGGGATGACACTGGTTAAAAAATACGATACCGCTGCCGCGTTCACCCGGCTCCAGCTTCAGCAGCACCTCGGCATAATGCTTCAGCGGCTCAAAGTGTCCGCAGCCATACACCGTAGCTGAAATAGTCTCCATGTAAAGAATCTCCGGCGGGCCAAAAGTGACCGGAATCGCAAAGCGTTCCCGCATAATTTGCTCCAGAATCTCCAGTTGAATCTGACCCATTACATGGATGTGCAGCTCCTGCACCGCCTCGTCCCAGCTTACATTCAAAGAAGGGTCTTCAGCGCCCAGCAGCGCAAAAGAATGCAGTACCTCTTTCAGGTGAACAGGCGGCTCAAACTGCACCTTGGACTTCAGCGTCGGAACAAGCTCACTGCCAACGCTGCCCGGCAATGCCCCGACGCCTTCCCCTGGCCTTGCAGCCGACAATCCGGTGACCGCGAACAATTCTCCCGCCGCTGCCCAGTCAGCCGAAGTATATTTAAGACCGCTATATTTGCGGATTCCGGTAATCCGTTCGCACAGCGGATCATGAACCGCGCCAGACGTCAGCTCTTCCCTTACTTTGAGCACTCCCTGCAGCGCTTTGATATATGTAATCCGTGTTCCCTTCTCGTCATGCCGGACCTTAAACACTCTTCCGGCAAAAGGAAGCTGAGCATCATAATCGGTTGTGGTCAAAGCTTCCAGCTCGCTCAGAAACCTATCTATACCAAGATCCAGCAGTGCAGAGCCTTGCATGCAGGGGAATAGCTTGCCCGACCGGACCATTTGGACCATCGCTTCATGCCAGGCTGAGTCAGACAAAGAGCCTTCAAAATAAGCGTCGAGCAGACGGTCTTCGCGTTCGGCCAAAAAGGCTTTTATCTCTTCAGGCAGCCCTGCCTTCTCCGCTTCCGGCAGCATTAATGCATCTTCACTAAGCTGATCGCGGATTTCTTCGAACACACGCTGCGGATCAGCTCCGGTCCGGTCGATTTTGTTAATGAAGAAGAAGGTAGGAATCCGGTGCTTTCGCAGCAACTGCCAAACGGTCTCCGTGTGGCCTTCGACCCCTTCAACCGCGCTAATGATCACCACCGCATAATCCAGCACTTGCAGCGCACGTTCCATCTCCGGTGAGAAGTCGACATGGCCTGGGGTATCTAGCAGAAAAAAACGGGAATTTCCGTAGAGAAATTCCGCCTGGTCGGCAAAAACGGTAATCCCCCGTGCTTTTTCAATATCATGTGTATCCAAAAATGTATCCTTATGGTCCACCCTGCCCCGGCTGCGGATAGCCCCCGAATGATAGAGCAGCTGCTCGGCGAAGGTCGTTTTCCCGGCATCAACATGTGCGAGCAGACCAAGCGTAATATTTTTCATAAAGTGCTGTATATCCTTCCTGCTTCAGATTTCAGAGATTAAAAGGAAATTCTTGTCTGCCTAATATATATCTAGTATGATCGAATTACATTTAAGCACCTTTCGCCAAAAACATCCAAGAACGACAATATAGATTACCTGCCTGTTATTATCATAACCGAAAGGAAGGATTAGTCTATGAAAATCAGCGCCAGAAACCAGTTCGAAGGTAAAGTGATCTCTATTGAAGAGGGACAAGTCAACGCCAAGGTAGTGGTTGATACCGGGGGCCAGCGGATCACATCCATTATCTCCGTGGAAGCGCTGCATGATCTTGAACTGAAGGAAGGCTCTAATGTTACGGCAGTCATCAAGGCCTCTTCCGTACTGCTCATGGCTTAGTTCGCAGGAATCTGCGGCAGGGAAGCAGCCAAAAAGACCTGAACTTCGGCGGATGCCGGGTTCGGGTCTTTGCTTTTTATATAAAGCCATTTCCCCATTTTGCTCCCCCTGCTTCGCTCTGCTATGATGTTGCTGGAGGCGAATTGAACATGAAACTTACGTTCATGACTTATGATCAGTGGGATGATGCACTGTGGGCATCCATCGAACCGCTCTACCGGGAAGCCTTCCCGCATGGCGCCAAGCCGGTGAACATCCTGAAGGCGATGCTGGACCGGAAAATAGCCCGGCTCCACGTCAGGTACCAGGATGGCCGTATCGCTGCGATGGCAATCACAGGACTTAGCGGTTCCGCCGCAGAGCGGCTGCTGATTATTGACTATATGGCTATTGATACGGAGCTTCGCGGACAAGGCCTCGGAAGACAGTTCCTGGAGCAAATCCGCGACTGGTACGTGCGCGAGCATCATATTCAAGCGATTCTGATTGAGGTCGAAGCCGGCGGTACGGAAGAGGATGCCGCGCGGGTGCATTTCTGGGAGCACTGCGGTTTTATCGCTACAGATTATGTGCATCAATATATTTGGGTACCCGAGCCCTACCGGGCGATGGTGCTGCCGATCAGTAAGGACTTTACCATCACGGATGATGGAAAAAACTTATTCCGCCGCATTACCGATTTTCATATGAAATCCTTCCGCAAGAGCGGCGGCTAGGCTGTTGTAAATTATACTCTACTAAAGGGGTGCAGTAAGTGCAGTTTGAAAATCTTAATTTCCCAAATCTTATTCCCAGCCCGGGAACAATTGTTGCTATGCAGGCATTAAAAGGGCGCGGAGAGCATGACGTGTCATTGCTTGCGCTAGATCAAAACTGTGACCTCTGGAGACTGGATCTGCATACCGGGAATGCAGTCAAGCTGCTGCATGTTAGCATTCCTGATCTGAATCCCCTTCATCCCGTCCAGATTGTAATCTCTCCAGATGAGAGCTTGGCTGCAGTGTCCAACAGGTTCGGCCTTCATGCTGCTCTGTATGATCTGCGTACGTGTCAGCTCGTTATGCCACTGACAAGGGATGATTATCACTTTGAAACCTGCACCTATCCCCTCGCTTTTGTCGAAGCCGGGGGCCGGACACTGCTTATACACGGCACCGAATGGAACCGTCTGGATCTGCTGGATATTCGTTCTGGTGAGAATCTGTCAGCCCGTCAGACCCCTGTTTATAATGCCGAACACCTGCCAGCACATTATCTGGATTATTTCCATGGCAAAATCCATGTCTCCCCTGATGGGCAATGGATCGTAAATACAGGGTGGATCTGGCATCCCATTGCTTCGGTACGCTCATGGAATCTTGCTGCTTGGATCTCGAACTGCTGGGAATCGGAGGATGGGCTTACCTTGCTGACGCTTGGGGAGATGATGGAGGATTGGGATCAGCCTGCTGCCTGGATAGATCCGTGGACCATCGCAATTTGGGGGCAACTGGCATCCGGTATGTACGATGAGGACGAGCTGCTTGAGTATGGCGGAGACGAGGATACTTATATGCTGGCTATTTTTGATGTGCGGACTGGTGAGCGGAAGAAGCTGTTTACCCGGGTGCCGGCTTATCGTACGAAACCTTTAATTGAAGATGTCTTTTATCATCCCCACGGCGGGCTCGCGGCAGTAAAAGGCAAGCTTGCGATGTGGGGACCGGACAACGGCCTGCTCATCTGGAATCCCGATACTGGTGAACTTGAGGCCTCCGATAGCAGGCTTTGCCCGGAATTCTACCATCCTTATGCCGAAATATTCCTCGCATTTGATGAAGCAGGCCGCTTTACCGGAACCACAATAGGCTGATAGCCTGAGAGAACTCAATTACATTTCTTCATAGAATTCTCCAGCACTGCCGGGCCTAAGGTATTTGTTCCGGAGTTCGACAGACGAACCTGCAATACGGCACGCTCAAGTGCGCCAGAGATATCATCAATCCTGCCAGCCCAGGTTGGGTTTTGAGTTTCATCCGGCGTAGGGTATAAATTGAATCGCCAACTGATCTCGCCAGGGACTTGAGCGAAGCCTTCATATCTGTCGTAATTACCCAAAGACGCCGGGGCCGGCAGGTATTGTGCATGAATACTCAGGCTTGTCCTCTCGCCGCCATAATCCCTTATGACGCGGTACGCGAGGGCCACTCCTTTTGCGTTGATTGGCATATTTGGTTTGGCGTCGAGGATAAGGCTGCAGGGATACTTGCTTTCTTGCGGCGCAGCTTGCATTTTTACTGGCAGGATCAGGGGTATCAGCAGCAAGCTAAGCACGATCAACAGCTTTTTGATGGGAATCTCTCCTATTTTTGATGGATATTCTCCCCTCCTTGCTCCAAGATATACGGGCCGATACGATAAATTCCCCCACAAGTGGAAACGGCTACGCCGTCCTTAAAAGAAGCCTATGCTTCCGAAGCAGCGATACTCCGTATCGCTTTCAGGTATCCGTTTCAGCGGGAAATATAAGGGTAAAGGATAGCGTGAAACTTATACTTTCTATATTTTAAAAAAAGGTGCTCCCGGTCTAATCCAGGAACACCCGTATTGCACTGCATACACCCTAAATCGAGCTTTTAGCAAGCTCATAAAAACCAAACGCACGCTCCCAAGCAGGGAACCCGGCTTGCGCCATTTTGTCGCTGCCGCCGCCTTTTCCCTGGAACTCGCCAAGGTTCGCTTTGAAGAAGGCTCCACAGGAGAAACCTGTGCCGCCGCTGCACGCCAGCACCACCTTGTTCTCCGCAGCGGTCAGCAGCAGCACGGGAAGCTCAGTAGAAGCGGTCAGCTTGACTGCCAAGCTCTGCAAGTCCTTGAGCGATCTGTCTTCAAAAACATGGGCAATCACACGGGCTCCCGGCTCCTGTGCGGACAATAGCTCCTGGGCCACATAACCGTCGTTTTGCTCCTTAAGTGCGGCCAGCTCCGCCTGCAGCAGCTTCTGCTCGGCTTCCCACTTCTCAATCCGGTCAAGGATCTCATCCTTGCCGGTATTGAATTTGGCGGAAAGTGCGCCGAGTATGCGCTGATTATCATTACATTCTTCCAGCGCGCGCCCTCCGCATTTGAAGGTAATCCGAATGTTGCCCTTCATCTTCTCCGCTCTCAGCAGCTTGATTATCCCGATGCTGCCTGTTGAGGAGACATGCGTCCCTCCGCATGCGTTATGCTCCACACCCTCAATTTCAACAATGCGGATATTCTCAGTCACCTTGGGCAGCTTGACCAGAGGCAGACGGATCATTTCCTCCGCAGTGACGTTATAGCTGACGATGCTATGGTTCAGCACTACCTGCCGGTTGACCTCTTTCTCTACTATAGCCAGTTGCTCCGGCGCAAGCTCAGGCAGCTCAATATCGATGGTGTCGTAATCGTTGCCCAAGTGAAAGCTTAGTGTCTTGGCCTGGCACAGCTCAAGGAATACCGCCGAGAGCAAATGCTGGCCGCTATGCTGCTGCATATGGTCGAACCTTCTGTCCCAGTCGATCCGGCAGCTCACCCGGTTCCCGTCAGGCAATGACTCTACCTTATGCAGTACCTCATCATCTTCGAGAATTACGTCGAGCACCGAAACCCCGCCAATGGTTCCGGTATCACACGGCTGTCCGCCCCCATGCGGATAAAAAGCCGTCTCCTCCAGCATCAAATACACTCCGTCTTCCCTTTCAACCACACTGTTAATTTCTGTTTCCCACTCCTGCAGATAGGCGGATTCGTAATACAGCTTCTTAGTCATAATCAGGTTCCTCTCCCCGTCTCTGTTCTTAGTGCATCGTATCCCATATTTGCTTACCAATCAAGATAACAGTAACCAAAAAAACAGTGACAGGTTCATCCCTGCCACTGTTCATCTTGAACTTCTCTTCTCACGCCTGACGTTTACTTGTAGGTGTTCTCTTCGGTTTTCTTGTACGTCGTTCTTTCATCCCGGAGCGATTCTTTGCGGATGTCGCTCTTTTTCTGCTCCATTTGCTGTGCTTCCTGGCTGGTTACCGGGTTTTGGTCAAGCTCCTTGACCGTGTTGATCAGATTCTTGTCCGGCTTGGTATGATCCATCGCTGCATTGCCTCCTTAATAGGTCTGGTCATTTCAGCTTATTGTGGCAATTTGCGGGGAAGATTATACTCCAAGTGGAAACGGCTACGCCGTCCTTATAAGGACGGTATCCGTTTCAGCGAGAAATATAAGGATAATTTATAGTGTGAAACATATAAATCCTTATATTTCAAGAAAAAACCGGATAAGCAGATGAAGCATCTGCCTGTCCGGTTGCAGTGAATGATGATTCTATTATTCCGAATCCACGTTGTGGTATACCTGCTGTACGTCGTCCAGCTCCTCCAAAGCGTCGATCAGCTTCTCGAACTGGGCTTCGGCATCCTCAGGAAGGGATACATAGTTCTGTGGAAGCATGGTCAGCTCGGCTACGGTGAATTCTGTAATTCCAGCAGTACGGAAGGCTTCCTGTACGGTATGGAACTGGTCAGGTTCGGCATAGACGATAACCGCTTCATCTTCTTCCAGCACATCGCGCACATCTACGTCCGCTTCAATCAGCAATTCCATGACTTCGTCGGCGGTTTTACCTTCCACCCCGATAACAGCCGTTGGCTCGAACATATAAGTTACTGAACCGCTGACACCCATGTTGCCGCCGTTCTTGCTGAATGCGGAGCGCACCAGAGGGGCTGTACGGTTGACGTTGTTAGTCAGCGCATCAATGATAATCATCGAGCCGCTTGGACCAAACCCTTCATAACGCAGCTCTACATAAGTCTCGTCTCCGCTGCCTTTGGCTTTATCCAGTGCCCGGTCAATGATCGCCTTAGGCACATTATACGTTTTGGCGCGTTCCAGAACGACCTTCAGTGCCCGGTTCGATTCCGGATCAGGTTCGCCCTTCTTCGCAGCTACATAAATCTCTACGCCAAATTTGGCATAGACCTTATTTGTATTGGCATCCTTGGATGCCTTCTTTTCCTTAATATTATTCCATTTACGACCCATATTGTTCCCGCTCACTTTCCAACATTAATTAAAAACAGTCCTATTTATTATACCTCTGTTCGATATATCCCGTAAAGGGCAGTCCTGAGCCTACAGAAAATCCAGCAAATCCAGCAATTTATCCATGCCTACAGCTTGAATCAACACCGGAATTCGCGGACCTGTCTCCTGATTCAGCACCAGCCTGTAGATCATTGTAAATAGAAGCTTTTGATTGTTTTTCATCGTTTTTTTATCTTCGTCATGGCAAATGGCGTAGATCTCTGTCATCAGCCGCTCATCATCCATACCCCCAGTTCTTAACAGCCGGCAAAAGGCTTCAAGCCACTGCTGTTCATGAGCCTTCAAAGTTTCGTACAGGGCGGTATCGCGATGAGTATTTACTGTGACCAGCTTTTGCGGCATCCATTGCTTGATCCAATATTCTGCCCGCTCTGCCATTTGCAGCAGCCCTCGCTCATCGACCTCGTCCCCATTCCGGGCTACAATCTCAGACAGCAGCTTATGATCGAAGCGGATAAGCGGGAGCAGACCGGCAATCTGGCTGAATCCGGGTGTATTCACATTCTCTGAATCAATCAGCGACAGCTCGACCGCCGTGCGAATATCATCCGTCAGCGTCTGGGCGAAATAAGCCTTCCGATACCGCTCATATTCCGTATAGTTGCGCAGCACATCTTCATCCATCCCAATATGAAACTCAGCACTCGGCTGATATTTGGCGAACAGAAACAGAATATTCCCGGGAGCATAGACGTTCAGCAGATCATCTGGAGTGTAGTTGTTCCCGGATGAGCTGGACATTTTGGCAAAGCTTCCTTTGATTCTGATAAATTCATACGGCTCGTAGGCGGGCGGACGATTCCCAAAAATTTTCTCGGAGATAACGGAAGCTACATTGTAGCTGCCTGTTTCCGATGAATGGTCGCGTCCGCCAGGCTCGAATAGCACTTGCTCCACATTCCAGCGCATGGGCCAGTCGATTTTCCATTGCAGCTTGATGTTATCCGCTTCCCGGACAGACAGCGTGCAGTGATTGCCGCATTGGCAGCTATAGGTCAAGAGCTCTTCCTTGTCATCGAAAGAATGAACTGTTGTTGAATCCTTGCCGCATTCCCGGCAATACACACTTATCGGATAAAATGCGGCTCGCTCCGCTTCGCTGGCTTCACTTGTCTTGAAGGACATGAGGATGTCATAGATTTCACCTCTAGCGCGCAGCGCATGAAGAATCCCGGGGACATACCGGCGTGATTGATACTCTCTGCTCTGATAAATGAATTCCGGCCGAATGCCAAAAGCCGAAAGCGCCGTTTCGAACTCCTGTTCAAAATGCTCAGCATAGGAGCTGTGGCAGCCATATGGACAGGGAACCTGCGTGTAAGGCTTGCCAATATACTGCGCGAAGCTCGGGTCTACATGAACCGGAACCTTGCGAAACCGGTCAAAATCATCCCACGAAAAAATAAACCGCACCTTTTTACCCGCTTTTTCAAGCGCTTTGCTTACAAAATAAGTCGTCACAATCTCCCGGAAATTTCCGATATGAATGTGTCCCGACGGACTGATCCCCGATGCGCACACGAATGTCGTCTGCTCCGGGTGACTATCGATTAACCGGCTTGCAATTTTCTCTGACCAATGCATTTCATAATCACCTCAGGCATGTATTGGGAAAAACAAAAAAGCCCTCATCCGCAAGATTGTTATCTTGAGGACGAGAGCTGTAAACAGCGCCGTGGTACCACCTCTGTTCGCGAACATGTTGCCATATCCGCCTCTTCGGGTACGGCCATTACGCTTATACCCTATCTCTGTAACGGGAGATCCCGTCATAGCATCCTTGGGCATACCGCCCAATTCCGTATGAAGCTCTGAGACTTTTTTCGTCAGGCACACCGCTGCTCCGTTCCACCACTTCCGAAGCTCTCTGTGAACTATGCCGCCTAATTACTCTTCTCTTCATCGCTAATATTGCTGTAAGTAATTGTATGTAATGATAACCCGGGATTTTTCATCTGTCAATCACAGCCTGCTGCTCCGCTATATGTTACGATAATAGGAAGATTAATAAATTATGGAGGCGATTGATGTGAAAGAAGGCTGGGAACGCACGGAGCAGCAAGTATCACTTGACCTCAGACAAATTAACGACATTGTGAGATCTGCATTTCAAGGCACACGGGTAATAGGCGCGGAAAGGCTTGGAGTTGGGCTTCATAATTCGAATTATAAGCTTCACCTGGACGGAAAATCTGATCCCCTGGTTCTTCGTTTGTATAGTGATACTGAAGGAATCGCTGAAAAAGAATTGGCCATTGCGGAGCGAATACGGGACACTGTCCCTGTTGCCGATTTTCTTTATTTGAATACTAGCTGCAGCAGCTTCAATCAGCCTTGGGCGGTTACGGAATGGAAACCGGGAATTCATTTACGGGATGTGTTAAAAAATGGAGCCGCTCAGGAGATCGAATCCGCCGCCACATCTGTTGGCAGTGTCTTGGCTCAAATACATAACTATACGTTTCCAGAAGCGGGTTTCTTGGACAAGGATCTGGAGATTATTCAACCGTTCAAAATGAGCGGAGAGCTTTTTCTTTCGATTATTGACAACAGTCTCTTCCACAATCAGGGCGCGAAATGGCTGGGCGATGAGCTGACACAAGAGCTGTGGAGCTTCTGCCAGTCATGCAGTAACGAACTTTATAAGAGAAATAGTTCACCAGTTCTCGTACATTCGGATTTCAACGGTCTAAATATACTTATGGAGCAGAATGCGGGCAGCTGCGCAGTGTCAGCAGTTCTCGACTGGGAATTTGCCTTCTCCTGTAGCCGGTATATTGATATCGGGAACGTGCTCCGTTATGAGGAAGACGGCTCGCTGTTTGAGCAGCATTTCATTTCAGCCTATGTAGCACATGGAGGCATTCTTGAGTATAACTGGAGGCTGTACTCGAAGCTTGAGGATCTTACCGCCCTCTGCGAAATGCTCAGTCACTCTACTGCAGATACCCCTAACCGGCTGCGTGATCTTCAGAGCTTGATCGCGAAGACGGTCAAATTTAACTGGTGATAGACTTCCATTCCCTCCTCAAAAAAGAGCCAGCTCCTGACTTGCCGGGAACTGGCTCTTATCTTTTCGTTATACTGTTCTATGCCCACTGCCAGACTTTATCGGCAATTCCTTGATGAAGCGCAGCTTGTCTGCGAAAATTTCGTTATTCTATAGCAGCAAGGAAGGATTAAGCAAACGCGCCAGCTTGTGCAACTCCGCTAAAAGCAACAGGACCAGTAATGGTGATAGCAGGTCCATCGCCAGTACTATTAACAGCATACATAGTATATCGAAGTTGACCGGAGACAGGTACCGTTGGATGAAAATCAGCAGCATGAAAGGACAGCAGGTTATTTCCTGTAAGCAGATCTGCAGTCGCAGTATATATTAAAGCACCTGAACCACTAACTCCTGTACCGCCTCTTTCCACGGTAATTGTAACCTCGTTCCCGGCAGTCCCTGAAACACCAATAGTTCCCCACAATTCAATACGAACGTCTGCAGCATTTGGAGTTCCGATCACAGCAGCGACTTGTAAACCAATATCCCCGAGCAGTAGAGGTGTAGCCGGAAGTACACCTACACCCGTGTTGGTATTGCTGAATTCTGAAGTCCGAGAATCCAAAAATTGAATCGTCATTTTCTTCACTCCCTATTAAAGTAGTTGTCCCCTTCCATAAGGGTTGTACTTTAATATATTCGGGAACTTATATTGTGTTTGGACAATATATGCATATACCTCGCCCGATTTTCAAATCCAGACTTCGTTTGCGGTCTCAATAATCAGGCGCAGCTTGTCCCACTGCTCTTCCTCGGTCAGAATATTGCCTTCCTCGGTGGAGGCAAAGCCGCACTGGGCACTGAGGCATAGCTGGTTAATATTCACATACTGGGCCGCTTCCTCGATCCGGGTTATGATCTGCTCCTTGCTCTCCAGCCCGCCATGCTTCGTGGTCACAAGCCCCAGCACCACCTGCTGGTCCCGGATGTAGCGCAGCGGAGCGAAGTCTCCAGAACGTTCATTGTCATATTCGAGAAAAAAAGCATCGACTTCAGCATGGCCGAACAGCACTTCCGCTACAGGCTCATACCCCCCGGCGGCAAACCAGGTAGACCGGAAATTGCCCCTGCAGACATGCAGGGCGATGGTCATATCCGCTGGCCGTCCGGCAATGCTCTCGTTGATGAGCCGCACATAGTCCTGGGCCAATTGATCAGGATCAATGCCCCGGCTGCGCAAATGCGCCCGGTGTCTGCCGCTGCAGAGAGTTCCCCAGGTTGTATCATCGAGCTGGAGATAACGGCAGCCTGCATCGTAGAACGCCTGAATAGCGGTCTGGTAGACACTTATAATATCGCGGTACAAAGTCTCCCGATCCGGGTAAATTTCATTTCCGTTGAAATCCTGCACAAAATGAAACAACGCAGGAGAAGGGATTGTCATTTTGGCAAGCGTATCCCCGGCCATCTTCTGCAGCTCGACAAACTGGCCGACCATCGGATGCTGCCCGAAAGCAATTTTGCCGGCAATCCGAAAGCTCTCAGCCCGTTGAGCGGCATCCTTCGCACCTTTTCCTTGATCCAGACTGATCTTCTGCGTGCCTGTGATCCCGAGGAAGAAATCAAGATGCCACCAGGAACGGCGGAATTCACCGTCTGTTACGGCCTTCAGCCCCACAGCCTTCTCTTGCTCCAGCAGCTTGGCAATTTCAATATTTTCGATGTCATGAAGCTGCTCTGCCGTAATTTCACCTTGGAGGTGCTGCGCGCGTGCGGCTTTTAGCTCATCCGTGCGGAGGAAGCTGCCAACAATGTCATAGCGAAAGGGCGGAGCATTTCTGGTGGAGCCGATAACTGAACTGGTCATAGTCCCTCCTGCTGTTAGAGTAAGAAAGATTTAAGATCGAAATAATTCTGCGAAACAAGGTCATTAAGAATATCAATATACGCAGACATAATCTCGCCCGGTCTGCGGTCCTTGTGAGCGATCCAGCCGACGGTGAACACCTCTCTACTGTCAAAGGGAATCGTCACCAGCCCGTTGCCGTTCAGCTCGGAGTCCATAATCCCCGTACCCACCGTATACGAATCGCTGCCAAGCAGCAGATTGGTCAGTGTGGCCCGGTCGGTCACGCTAATATTTTTCTCAATCTGCGTGAAGCTAAGCATTTCCTCCGAAAAGTGCAGTGAGTTGTTATCCCCCTGCTCAAAGGTAACATACGGGAACGGAAGAATGTCGTCTGCTGTAATCAGTTCCTTACCGGCAAGAATATGCCCGGCCCGCACATACACATGCGGCTGGGTATTGAACAGCGGAGAGAACTTCAGGTTCCCGTCGCTAAACAGCTTGTTCATCACTTTATAATTGCTCTCATTGATATACAGAATCCCCAGATCACTGCGGAGTGTGCGCACATCTTCAATTATTTCGTAGGTTTGCGTCTCTCTCAGGCTGAAGTTGTATTCGGGCACATTGCTTCCCTTCATCAGCTTCACAAAAGCATCCACGACAAAAGCATAATGCTGGGTAGACACCGCGAAGTAAATCGGGCTGCGTTTCTTGCCGGTATAGCGGTTCTCCATGAACTCGGTCTGCTCAATAATTTGCCGGGCATAGCCCAGAAACTCCACACCCTCTGCCGAGATGCTGATGCCCCGGTTATTCCGTTCAAAGATCGTAATTCCAAGCTCGCTCTCAAGCTCCTTGATTGCATTAGAGAGACTCGGCTGAGATACAAAAAGCCTTTTGGCCGCTTCGTTCATAGAGCCGCTATTGGCAATCTCAATTGCGTAGCGGAGCTGCTGCAAAGTCAAACCGAGTTCCTCCTCTTAATTAAGCTTGTACCTTATTGAGTACGCTTCTTTCCCGCATCAATTTTGGATGGATCGAGGCCCTCCCAGATATTCTTGATATCCGCTTGTTCGGGATGCTCGAACACCAGGAATGCAGTCGGCAAATACCGCTCACCGTATTGTGAGGAGGGCTTATTGACAATTTCATTATCCTTCACCAGAACAGTGGATGAACCGCCGTCAAGGTTGGCGGCGATTACGGCCCCATGCTTAAGCATAATTTGCTGCACATCGTACAGATTGGCGCCAATGCTGTAGCCAGGCTGTCTGCCGTCGATCACAACGAACAGCAGCGCACCGTCCGCACGCTGGCCCATAGCGGTTCTCGGGGCGATTCCCCAGCCATCCGCCGCATTCCTAACCAAGCCTTTGCCGTTCACAATAATGCGCGGCTGAAACGACACGGCTTCCTGAACGCCCAGCTTGCTTAGCTCATCCAGCGTGTAGTTGCCGGCGATCATTTTCCCCTGCTTGTCCAGACCTACAATCTGTGTGGATTTCTTTCCGCCCAGGCCGTTGTAAAAGAGCTTCCCCTGGGAAATTACAAGACCAATCGGCTTAAATCCGTTGCCTTTCCAGTTAGGATCGGCAAATCCTCCGCCGTTCACCCCGGCAATGGCCCCTGTCCGGGCCACCATGCTGGTTACCTTCTCGCCTGAGCCAACCTTATCCGGAACGCCTAATCTGACTTTGGTCGGGTCGTTCACGGTCATGACAAATCCGGTATAACCGGTGCCGGTAACCTTCTCGATTTCAACCAGCGGTTTCGCCGCTTCCTCAGCTGTCCGTTCAATCTTATGGGTATCCTTCTCGTCGCCCATATGATCAAACCGCTGATTGTATTCGGCCACACGGTTCTTCAGTTCATCTTCGCCAATAATATATTTCGCCAAATAGCGGTGTTGTGTAGTAATCAGCGTATCTGCGATCAAATAACGCGTGTTCTTCGCAGATGGAGCGAAATAGAGCCAGCCTGCGCCAACCAGGAGCAGAAATACGAAGAACAGGAACACTCTGGTTAGTCTGCGGAAAAAGCTTTTTTTCTTGCGCTTGCGGACAGGTTTCTTCTTACGGACAGTAGAACGTTCTGGTAATGATGAAGAGTTCACTTCTAAATATCCTCCCTGATGATGCCTGTTAATAGAATCGGGTGTTAACCCACATACCCCATCATAGACGATATTGAGAGATTAAAGGTTTCAGTTTGGTAAATTGTCGAATTTAGAATAATGAAGCCGGAATCAGTTTGCGGCCGCCCTTGATAAGGGTCGATTCCAGCATTTCACCCTTTTCTCCTCCAAAATAGAGCTGCCAGTAGACGCCGAAGCGTACGCTGACATCGTTCTTCACCAGCTCCGGCGGTGTTACGATCAGCCATTGGAACTTAAGAGCTTTGGAGATTTCGAATACCGGATCAAGCACGTTGTTGGAGACCATTTCACCAAATGGATTATCGTATAAAAAGACCGTCCAGCCCTTGTTCTCGCGGTTGACCCGTTTATGCGTCATGATCATCATCGCCACCAGCAGTTGAACCGATTGGCGCTGCCCGCCGCTGCCGACCGCTTCATCCAGCGCCCCGCGGTTGATAACTTCCCAATCGGAGTAGTGATATTCCTCGGGTTCCGCATAGAGGAAATAGTTCTCCGTCACAGGCTTGTAGACCTGAAGCACAGGGAAGCGGTTCTGCAGCGCGGCGTAGACAATTTTGCCGTCACTGATCAGATCTTTGACCGCTGCAGCCGGAGCCTGTTCAATCTTCGGGAACTTCTCCAGCAGGCTGGAAATACAGCGGTTGAAATATTCGCTGACCAATGGCTCGATATCGTCGGTGGTCTTCGGCACGCTGATGTTCTTGTAATTCAGCCGCACAAGCGGAAATGCATAGCCGTTCTCATTGTGAATGATCATCCGGCGCTCCATGCGTCTCAGGATGTCTACAATCTGCACAACCCGTTTGGCGGCGCGGCCAACCCACAGCTTGCGGGACAGCTCCATCCCTTCCTTGTCGCTGCGGATGCTCTCAATCTGGTCGCGCGAGCTTTGAAGCATAGAATCCAGCACCTGAAGCGCAATGGAGAAGTCCTCCCAGTGTACGGTGTTCAGCCGGTCCTGGATTTTCGTTTCCAGTTCGGCATTCCAGCCGCTCTTGGCCAGCTTGCCGCTTAAGGCATTCTTCTCTTCCTTGACTTTGCGCGCAATTTCACCCCGTTCGCTGCGGCTCTCCTTGCTGCGGAGCAGCCAATCGGCGACGAGCGGCTCGCATTCCTCTTTTACCTGCTGCAGCACCTCATCCGGCACATCCCGGAGCTGTACCCGGCCTTCTACATGGGTATCCATAATTTTACTCTGATTGGCAAGAGTCTGCAGCCATTGGTCCATTGCAGATATGGCTTGCTTGCAAGCATTCAGCAGATGCTCATTGTCCCGGGAACGCGCTTCAATCTCCTGCGCTTTCTGATCCAGGGGTTCATGCCACAGCTCGACTGTCCGCTCATGCTTCTCCTTAATCGACTTCTCAGCTTTGAGCAGTTGCTTCTGCAGCTGCTCCAGCTCGGTCTGGCAGCGGATAAAAGAATCGCGGATATGCTGGTAATCTTCATCCAGAATGGCAGTATCGCTCTTCTGCCGCGCTTTGGCCGACATGATGAAGTCCGGGGTATCCTCCGGTTCCGGCACAGTCCGCCAATTGGAATCCACCTGCTGCACCGCTGCTTCAAGCTCTTCCATCTGCTCACCGGCTGATTTGATCTGCGCGGCGCGGGTACGGATCTCAAGCTCATTGCGGCTCAGGGATTGCTGCAGGCTCTCCACAGTGCTTAAGGTTTGCAGCAGCAGATCCTGAACGTCGGCTGCAAGAGCAGCTCCTGCCGGTTCCGTTCCGCTATCACTTGCAGACTGTAGTTCGCTAGGGAATACAAGCTCAGGAAACCAGGTCTGGAGCCTTGGGAAAAGCGAGTATTTCGTGTCGCCGACCCACTTTTCCCGCTCCCGGGCGGTACTTTCCAGCTCCGCTTTGATCTGGGCAAGCTGCTGATCCTTGCTGGCGCTCTCTTTGCTGAGATAGCTTTTGCGGTCCTGGGCTGTTTGCTTGTCTTTATAATCCTGCTCCTGCTTCCTGGTCCGTTCATTCCATTCGCGCAGGGCGAGTACTCTGGCTTCATGCTCCGCCTTATCAGCTTCACAATCAGCCATTTCTCTTGCGATGGCGGCAATAGACTCTTCATTGCGGCTGATCTCCGCGTTCAGTCCGCCCAGGCTCTCGCGCAGCTCATGCTGAAGAGCCTCCATTGCTGTAAGCTTGGCCTTCAGGCTAACCGTATGCTCGCCCTGAAATAAACGCTCATACTCCTGCCGCGCTGATTTCAGCTTCGCCAGATAGCCTTCCGTATCCTGCAGCTCGGCTTCCTGCTCCTTCAGTCTCGCTGCGATTCCTTGCTTCCACTCCAGAAAACGGTCCGGCTGCAGAACCATTAACGGACCTTGGCTATCGGGAAGCAGGAACGGCTGGACAGCCATCTGGCCCATCTGTTCACGGACAAAAAGCGGGACAGCTGACTTCAGCAGCAGCTCCTTAAGAAGATCCGGCTGCAGCTTGGCAGCTTCACGTTCGGTCAGAATAAGCCCGTATGGCAACAGCGGATGCCGTTCCAGCTCTTCTTCACGGATCAGGTAGGGCTGATCGTTCAGGAAGGCGCTGCCCAGCATGGAGCTGATCTTCAGCGAATCCAGCGTGTCTTTTACCGTCAGGATGTCGCTGTTCGGCAGCCAGTACGCCTCATGCTGCAGCTCAACATCCAGCAATTGGTTATAGTAGTCTCTCCGGAGCCGTTTTGTCTGCACCTCCGCTTCATCCAGCCGGCGTATGAAGCGCTCCTGAACCGCAGATCTTGCTTCAAATAATGCCGTTGCACCAAGACGGTTATGCTCCTCATACATTTCCAGCAGCACCACAAGCTGCGACCAGAGCTGCGATTCCTTGCTCATTTGTGATTCAAGCTTCGCTCTTAGCTCGCCTGTCTGCTGCTCCTGTCCCAGCAGCTTCTCGCTAAGCTGGGTATGCTTCTTATGCAGGCTCAGCCTGTCTTCTTCAGCAGTCCTCCGCTGCTCTTGAAGGCTGCTGATATTCTCGGTGAAGCCTCTGGCAGCAAGGATTGCCCGCTGCAGCGATGCAGCCGGTGAATGGGCGGCTTCCTGCCCGTGACGGGAGGCGAAGGCCCCCAGCTCTTCGGTATATTGACGGATTGCGCTGGTCAGCTCGTTGATCCGGCTGTCAAGTCCGCCCAGCTCCAGCAGAAAGCTCTCCCGTTCCTTGCGCAGTCCCGCTTCTTCTGCGGTCAACGATTGCTGGCGCCGGCTGAACATAGACAGTTGACCCTGCCACAGCTTGAACACCTGCTCCCACTGCTTGCGCAGCTCCTCCTTCGCAGCTTGGATTACCTCTTGCCGCTCCTTCATTTCAAGCGACCCTTCGATGGCTTCGATCTCTTTCTGCCACTGCTCAATCTGCCGGATTTGTGCCTTGCGTCTAGCCAGATAGTGAGCGACTTCAAGACTCTTTTCCTTCGCCTTAGACTCCTCCAGCCGCTGGCGGGCCCGGGCCTGATTATCGCTTACCCGCTTGAAGTCCTCCTGCTTCCGGTCCATTTCCTCTTTGCTGCGCAAGTATTTCAGATTATCTTCCTCAAAACGCAGCTCCCGGGCTTCCTGATGCAGCCGGACCAGCTCGTCCGCCTTCCTGCGGCGCTCATCTTCGGCTATCTTCAGCTCGTCTTGAATCACTGTATAGATTTGCCGCCCCTGAAGCTCCGTTTCCTGAAAGCTCCGGTCGGCCTCCGTCCCCTGCTTGACAAGCTCATATAATGGCGCAGCAAGCGTAGTGAACTCGGCAAAAGCTTTTTCACGCTGCTCCAGCATCGGCAGTCTCTGGGCAACAATTGCCGCGTCCATGAACATCTTCTGAAGCGAGCCTTCCTGTTCGGGCAGGCCTTCGTTCAGGCTGGAGCCGATTTCGGGGATAATGAGCTTTTCGAACAGATTCTGGTTCGTGAAAGCATCATTTTTCTGAAAGTAGCCCTTAATCCCGCCCTCTTCGCCGTTAATCCGCCGCATGTTCCGCCACTCGCCGATATGAATATCCCGCTCCGCCAGGAAATTGTAATATTTTTTCAGATCCGAGCTGTGGCTTCCGAAGGAAACTATCTCTCCCCGCCGGTCGCGCACAAACTGCTGAATGCTCTCAAAACTCACCGGACCTCCGGCAGCGGCATCATACAGCGGAAGTGTCGAGAGCGTAAGCTCGGCATGCTCCTCATACTCCAGCAGCGCATAGAGCAGGTAGTCCACCTTGATCTCTAGTTGGTCCACCGAGCTGTGAGCCGTCATCGCGATGCCCGTGGTCATGTACTCCGTACGCTCATTGTTGTCGAGCCGCCATTCAATCGCTACGTGGAAGGTGTAGGGCTTTAGCTGTTTTTTGTGATTATGGAAAAAAGCCTCGACCTGGTTCTCGTTATCCTTGCCCCAAGCCGCCTTGGGAATGAGCAACTGGAAAATGGATTGCAGCAGCACCCCTTTGCCGCCACCGTTCATCAGGGTAATCAGGGTGTTGGCGGGCCCCTCCTCATTGCTAAGGTCAAGGACCATATCGTCATACTTTTTGAGCATCTTCTCATATTTCAGTCCGGCAATCCGGATTCGTTCAATACGCGGCATTGGCTTCTCCCTCCTTCTCTGTCAAGGTGCGCCCGATGAGTGCCTTCAGCTCCTTATAACGGTCAACATCATGGTACAGGTAACGCATTCTTTCATATAATTCTTCCCGCGGAAAGATCCGCTTCTCATTCTCTGAAATGAATACCAGGTGTTCATCCTCCAGCAGCTTCATGCCCTCATGAATCAGTCCGATCCGGGAGCCGGCCCCTCTGGACAAGGAATCGCCTTCCTCTTGGCTCTTAGTCTGCATGTAGAGGCTGGTCCACACCTTGTGCATCGCCTGAATATCCAGGCGCCACTGCTTGCTGAATCCGCCCTCGCCATCCATGTCAACCCACGCCTGGAACAATGAGGATACCTGGTCGGAGATTTGAATATAGGACATGCTGTCCTGTCCCGGCTTGAAATGGTGCTCATCCTGATCCATCTCGGCCAGAAACACCAGAATGATGATGTTGATGATATGTAAATGGGTTTTGCGCTCGATACGTGTATATTTGTTCCGTAATTGCGTAAAGTTCGTGGCAAACCCCGAACCAAGCGGATTGACCAGCAGATGCAGGCGGTGTCCGGAATTCATAATCCGGCAGCCCCCTTCCTTGGCCATATATTGAAGAGCATCGTAAGCTCCCGGGTCTTGCAGGCATTCAGCAGCCGCAGGATCATCAAGCGATATAACCTTCCGGCGAAGCAAATCAAAAAACAGCCGCGAGGCCATCTGCAATTGTTCCAGTGAATAGCTCATGCTGTATCATCTCACCTCTCTACTATAGTAATGGTATAAGGACTCATTTCCAGACCGGGCCAGACGACGCTTTCGCCGCTCTGTATAGTTGTTCGCAGCAGCTTGCCCCGCAGCACCTCAAGCTCCGGCCGTTCAGCCAGCAGCCGCTGGATTAATTTCTGGCATTCGTCCGCCGCTCCGCTCTGACTATCCTCTCCCTGTTCCAATACCGTAATCTCCGTGTGGAAAAACTGCACCCACAAATCAACAGCATCCGGCGTGAGTGACCACATCCGCTGTTCCTCTTCTGTAAATGCTTCCGCTGAAAATGTAAATTCCCCGTTCGCAGCCAGTCCTGTGAACACTGGGAGCCAAAGCTCGGTAACCCGCAGCCAGGGAATCGACTTCGGGATATAGGAAACGCTCTCTTCTTCTCCGGCTTCATCCGGCTCGTCCATAACATCTTCAGGCAGAAAGCCGACATCCTGTTCTTCCCACGCCCAGGCGAGCGGATAGATAAAGTCCTGGCTGGGCGTGAACAGTCCGCTTACCAGCAGCTCAAGGCTGTCCGCCTCCGGCAGACCTTCGGTCTTGACCCATTCCTCCCAGACATTGGTGCGGAAATTGAAGCCTGCGGCCCCCCAGAACAGCTCCGGGAAATTCAGCCGCAGATTCGTCTCCGCCTCAAAGATGCTCAGCACCACCTCGGCCAGCTCATCATGCACCCGTCTGGACAATTCAACCCGCTCTGAAAGCTGGCGCAGCTCATTGAAGTCGATAATATCCTTCTCATCATTAGCCAGCCGGGCCAGCGAGCGGTGGATATTATCGAAATGCTTGCGCTCCTCGTCGAACTGCTGATGAATATCCTCCAGCCGCTGATGCCGCAGCACACCGTATTCGCTGAACATATGCTTCGGATTGCGGCGCAGCGCATTGCGGTATTCCTGCTGCTGCTGGGTCATCTTCCGCACCCGCGAGATCAGCTCGCCCACATCCTGCAGCGCGTGTGTAACCCGCCCGTGCTTGATGTGCATCTGAATTTCTAGCAGCTTAATACTGATCTGGAATTCTTCTATGATCTCATGACTCATGAAGATCAGCTCCATCGCATACTCCGATAGCCGGTAGACCGTTCTGCCGCTCTCTTCCCAGCTTGTGCGCGTCGCATCTTCATCTACGGTGAAATATTTGTACTTCTGCACGGCCATCTGCCGGGAGCTATCATCATAATAGTAGGCTTCAAAATCCCCGCCGCTCCCGCTCCACAGCAATCCGTCTACCAGCCGTTCCACGGACTCGGCAGTGCCGAGCCTTACAATATTGAACCGTTCCAGCGAACTCCAGGCCAGTTCCACAATATCCTCTCTGGCTCTCCGCTCGCTAGATTCCAGCTCCAGATAATAGACCTGCAGCAACACGCTGAGCGCAATCATTTCCTTATAGGGCTGCAGCTCGCCGAGATTCATCCCCGCCCCCAAGGTCCATAAGGGGTTGAGCCGCCGATTCCGTTCTCCAAAATCACTCCAATTCATGCTTCACGCCAACCTCGCCATCACTTCATAATTTAGGACTTCCTGGGGAAGCCCCACAAAATAACATAAACCCATATCTGCCCCATGAAGGGTGAAATATGGGTTAGGAAACTCGGTTTAAATTCAGCTTTTGGGGAATATATGTTTCTATTATATCATTTATTTGCTCTTGAAAACTACCTTGTATTCGGAAAAGCGTTGCCTCCAGGCGTCGATTGTTTTAGGCAGCTTTGTAGTCTTGGGGACGTTAGTATAGAAAAGGACCTCATCATCGTTGATCACAGCCGCCCAGTAGTTTCCTTTAGAATCATGCATGATAATAGCTTCCCGCAGAGTAAACAGTCCGCGAATTCCACCGCTTGTTACCTCAGCATTGTATCCATCCAGGTCTTCCTCTGCAGATAAAAGCTGCATGCAGGAGGTGAACAGCCCATAATCATTCGCTACTATTTTACGAAATGCATTATCTTCAGCAGCCGATTTGAAAACTCCCAGATCCTTAAGAGTGGATTTGATAGTTTTGGCTGGGCCCTTGTAATACTCGCCTGTAAAAGTTACTCCCGCTCCGGCATCCGTTACCGGGTAAGGACTAACAACATACAGCTTTTTGCCCGGAGCAAGATACAGCATTACAATCGAACCATCTTCCGGTTTATAAGTAACCATTCGATTTTGTATTAATGCTTCCTTTTGTTCAACTAAGCCGGTATGTGCACCATCATAAGCATCAATTGTAAAAGTTAGCTTGTTCTTCGTTACTTTCTTGATTTCTACGGAAGCGCCGCTGAAAGCAGTCTGCTTCACACTGCTCCACTTCCCGCTCCAATCTGCAGCCGTAGGTGCCTGGATGCCCGCTGCACTTGACGTCAGCGCTTGAACCGGCAGCTGCTTATCGCGGTCCGGGCTGACCCAAGCACCTATAAAACCGGTATCCGGCAGCCACCAGCCTTCAAAGCTTCCTGTAATGCTGCCTTTGGCATCCACTTCACTAAACTCTGCATAGCTGCCATTAACAGATCCCGTGAGATTAATAGTTTTTTTGTACTTATCATAATAATAGCTGCCGCTCAGCTTACCACCCTCTGCGATTTTTATCCACATGTGTATGGGCAAATTACCGTTAACAGTTCCTTTCAAGGAAATAAGACCCTTAGTTGACTGAACTCCCGCGCCCACAGCCTGAACACCTGTAATAGAAGTGGATAGTTCTGCGGACGCTGTGTCCTGACCCCATAGCACATTTTGCAGTAGCAGAAATGCCGTAAGAATCCCCGCGTTCAACTTTACTATTTTATTCAAAGCGTTGCCCCCATCCTCATACATACTTCTCATGAAGCAAATAATGTAAATTGGCTTTTACAGCAGGCCATTCGTCGTCAATGATGCTGTACAGCACGTTATCCAGGACTGTACCGTCAGAGGTAGTTCTATGCTTGCGCAGTACACCCTCACGTACAGCGCCTATCCGCTCAATCGCTCTTTGCGATCTCAGATTACCTCCCACAATAGTGAAATCAATCCGAATGAGTCCAAGCTCTTCAAAGCAATAATGCAGCAAAAGTGACTTCGATTCCGTGTTGGCCGAAGTTCTCCAGAAATCCGGTGATATCCAAGTACCGCCAATCTCCGCATTGCGGTGGGTCCGGTCCAGATTCTTGATCCGCGAGGTACCGATTACTTTTCCCGAAGATCGTTCAATCATGACAAAAGGAATTTCCGAACCATTCTCTTTATTGGCTAGTGCAGTTTCGATTAACTCATTCACTTGTTCGACTGTAGATATTTTGCGCCAGGTAAATTCCCAGATTTGCGGATTTTGGAGCAGCTCCACCAGCTCTGGCCTATGACTTTCTTCCATAGGAACGAGACGGATAAAGCTGCCCTTCAACTCTTGTATAGTTTGCTGCTGCACTAGCTTCTTGCCTCCTTTATAAAATAAAGACTGCTCCATTAACTATATAATGAAACAGTCCATTTGTAACTTAAATCTCTCTATCTGCAAAATGAAATAAACCCACATCTGCCCATGAAGGGGGGAATATGGGTTAGGAAATTTGCTGTCAAAGGAGCATCTACTCTGATAAATGAAAACATTTAGACAATACCGTGTTTAATGTTTCTTGGTCGTATTTTCGTACCTGTAAATTTGCCTCGAGTATTTTATGCGCCCATGCCAAAGCTTTCTTATAATAGTCGTACTCATGCACCCGGATGCTAAAGCGGCTAAAATCCATATGAACCAAATATTCCTCATGGGATGGAAATAAACCCAGCTGACTTAATTGTCGTCTCCGAATGAGCTCTGCACTTTGTTCCTGGAGATCCTGGTACACGTTCGAAACCTGATTTGTATGAACTCTGTAATGAAGGAGTACCTCCGGAAGATTGACTAATCGAGTAACTTCTGCCAGCCGGTTCCAAATCTCATAATCCTCTGCATGGGCAAAGGGGAGATATCTCATCCCATTCCCATCCAGAACAGACCTCCTGATAAACACGGTAGGATGTATAAAGGTGCAGTGAAATAATTGCCAGCACTTAATCTCCTCGTGACTCAAAGGCTTAGTCGTGATTATATTACTGCCCATCACCAATGCCTGCCCCCCGCAAGCTCCAACATCAGGATTGGCCTCCATATATGCCACCTGGCGTTCAAACCGGTTGGGAAGAGCGATATCGTCAGCGTCCATCCTGGCAATATATTTACCGGTACATAAAGAGAGCCCCTCATTCAAAGTCCGAACTAATCCAATATTTTCCTGATGCGAGGTCAGCTTGATTTTCTCGCTCTTGATTTTTTGAATCTTCTTCAAAGTTCCATCAGTCGACCCGTCATCAATAATGACGATTTCGAAATCCTGGTATGTTTGCTGTAAAATACTATGGACGGCCTCCTCGATATAACGCTCAGAGTTATACACGGGCAAGAGTACCGATACTTTCACCATCATTCCCACCGCCCCATACATATTATGAACATGATAACATTTCATATTATGTGATTAAGCCATCTCTTGTACGGTATAACTGTCTTTCTTAATCCTATAATGTGTTATCGTCCAATCGTTTTGACCCCGTTAGCCATGGTGATGTGTGTGTTCATATTGACTAGCCAAAGGTACAAAAATCGAAAACAGAATATAGGCCACAAGTCCGCTTCCGTATGCTGCAAAAAATACCGCCCAGAGTAACCGTACCACTTTGGGGTTTACATCAAAGTATTTGGCAATGCCGCCACAAACGCCAGCAATCCATTTTCCTTGCCTGACCCTATATAATCTTTTTTTCATAAATGCAACCACCTCCCGGATTATGATGAATAGTTTGTAGCTTCAGTTATTTTTACTATGTTTTAGCCCTTTCAGTATAAAGGCAGAAAGGCAGCCGCAAAGCAGTAAGCTAATGCAACTAAGTAATACTTGACTTGTTGATGCATCATAGTAGCCAGAAATAGTAAAAACAGCCGTAATGGGATAAAAGGCTTTTAGGAAATTTGACATACTCATAAATAGTCCGGCAAAAGAATAAATTTCAGCAAATAATAACGCAAGCCAATATCCCTTTTTCATACGCGATACAAAAGCAATAATGGGTGAGATAGCAAGGAATATACCTAAGCCGTCTAGAAAATATGCTTTCAGAAAACCTAAAACCATTTCTACTGACAAATCAGAAAAATGTAAAATGGCCTCAACCAAAAATGTTATAGCAAAGAGCAGCAAGTAAAGGAGTATGCTGAACGCGAAAGTAACAATCATTTTTGCAGCGGTTAAGTTCGCTTCATTTACGGGAATAAGCCGCAGAGATTTTATAGTGTCCTCCTGTTCTTCACGACAAATCATATAACTGCCCAAAAGGGCAATGACCGCAGGAAGAACAAAAAAAGTTGCCCATGGTTGAGCCATAGTCATATACCAGCCTGCATTGTCTATATTCCGAGAGCCATCATACTCATCCTGCCCTCCTAAAAAAACAATGACCGCTACCATAACTGTTGCAAAAACTGTAATCCAAACAATATTTGAACGGCGAATCTTTTGACGTTCCGCCCAAAGTAATTTTCGCATGATTCACACCTCACTTTCTTCTTCCCAATGCGATATTTGCAAGTAATACTGCAACAATATCCCAAACGAAAATGCAAAGAAATGCTAAAGGAATGTTAATTGCTTGTGTAAATACAAGACCCGGAATATCTCCATTTCGCATGACAATAACTGCCATACTGGATAATGGGTGTAGATACATATTTACCGTCATTAAAATAAAGCCGAGAAAGATATAGACCAATGTTATAGAAACTGGGAGAATGTATCCTTTTTGCGACGCAGCTATTGCCAAAATCGGCAGCATTACAAAAGAAGTAATAACTCCAATCTCTAAACATTTTTTCAACAAATATAAAACGCTTCCCCATTCAAATGCGACATATCCGGGAAGTACACTGAACATAACAGAAGCAACGGCTGTAATCAGCATGAAACAAATGGAGTAAATCAAAACTACAAAAAATTTACTGAAAAAGTATCCTATTTTGCTGATAGGCACAATCCAAAGTTGTTTGAGCATATCGTGCTGATTTTCCTCGTACATAAGCATAGTGCAAAGTGTTCCCAAAACGACAGGCAAGATAAACCAAAGTGTATAACCAAACGCTGACCATCTATAAAACTGTACCGGATCGCCACCTGTTTCCCCCACATATTTGAAGTATAATAGTGCGAAAAAAGGCATAAAGAGGGCGGCCAACAACATTAGCCAGACAAGTTTCCTGCGGCGCAGTTTAAGGAATTCTGTCTGAATAAGTTTAAGCAATGCCTTCTCCTCCTGTGATTTTCTTGAAATAATCTTCCAAGGTGTCGTTGCAGAGTTGAGAGCTGATAACTGCCACCTCTTGCACCACAAGCGTCTTATTGACCGCCGCCATATCCAGAGAGGTATCATAGAGCCGCAGAATATGGTCGTCTTGTACAGAGTAGTCCTTGACCTTAAATTGCTGCTCTAAAATTAGAGAAGCTTTTGGCACATCGGAAACTTGTAGCAGGATATACTTGTTATTTTTCTTTTCCAGTTCGCTCATACTGCTTTCTTCCAAAAGAACGCCGTGGTCAATGATTCCAATATCATCAGCCAATAATGAGATTTCCGAAAGAATATGACTGGAGATAAGAATTGTCTTTCCGTGCGCGGCGCTTAAATTCTTAATAAAATCTCTTACTTCTGCAATGCCAATAGGGTCAAGACCGTTTGTAGGCTCGTCCAAAATCAGCAGTTCCGGGTCATGCAAAATAGCGTTCGCAATACCAAGACGCTGCTTCATTCCGAGGGAATACTTACTAAACAGCTTTTTGTCTTTATAAGGTAATCCTACTACTTTCAACGCGGTTTCAACTGCGTGTGGGGCGGCTGTACCACGCAGCTTCGCAAAAATGTCCAAGTTTTCCGTTCCTGTCAAATTTGGATAAAATCCCGGTGTTTCGATAATAGCACCGATACGGGGATATACTCGTTTTTCCCGGCCTTTGATATTCTTTCCGAATACATCTACCTCGCCAGAAGTGATAGAAGTCAACCCTAAAATCATTTTCATAATAGTGGTTTTCCCGGCTCCGTTGCGTCCTAACAGACCGTAGATCCGGCCTTTTTTTACATGGAGATTGACTGAACTAACTGCTGTCTGCTCTCCGTAAATTTTTGTCAGTTGTTTCGTTTCAATCACAAAATCATTCATATAAAATTTCCTCACTTTCAATAACTGTGCTTTCGCAATGTGGTAACCGATATAATGGCAGAAACAATCACAATTAAAGTATAAAACATTAACCTTGCCAAAACCTTGCCGTAACCTTGCTTTTATCTTGTTTTAGTAGCAAGAAAGCCCTGCGCTTTACAGGGCTTTAGGAAGTAATATTGTAAATATGGTTTCCGTACCGGGAGTGCTGTCAGCAGTGATAGTTCCTTTGTGAACGCTTACAAGCTCCTTAGCAATAGCCAATCCTAAACCATTTCCTTTTGCAACCCGTGAATGGTCACATTGGTACATTCTTTCAAAAATATGCGGGAGACTATCGGGGGATATTCCTTTACCGTTGTCTGTTATTACAATTTTGGCTTTCTGCTTATTTTCAAAAATACGCAGTGCCATTTTATCACCCTCACTGTGGGTAATAATATTCTGTAATAGATTATTGAGAATACGGGTATATGAGTTTGCGTCTATGCGCATGGAATACTCTGTTTCGGGTATATCAAATTCATATTCAAAATGGCTGTTTTCTAAAATAGGAACCCAATCAGCTATAATATTACGGGATAACTCATTCAAATCAAAAAGCTCGAAATGAAAAACCTGTTCCCCAGAATCCAATTTAACCCATTCAAACAGATTTTCTACAAAATGTTTTAGGTGATGGGCTTTATTAGACGCAACATGGATATATTCATCCTTTTCTTCTCCTACAACAATTTTACTTTCGATTGCTTCCAAATAACCAACCAAAGAAGAAAGTGGAGTTTTCACATCATGGGAAAGACTTGTCATTAGCCGTTTGTATGCCTGCTCTGATTGTTTTTGCTGAATAAGCCGTGATTGGCTGTTAATTGCAATTTCGTTAATATCATAACAAATTTGCCTTGTCATATCGCTTTCGCTTGCTAAAACCCGTCGATTAAGATTTCCGTTTTTTATATCTTCTAAAGCGTCTTTTATAAGTGTAAGCTGTGTTCGGACACGCCGCAAAACAGAACCAAGGTACGCTATAATAAGTAGGGTAAGAACCAACGCAAAAAGTAGATAAACACTCATATTTATGTCAAGCCTCCTTATTAAAACGATAGCCTACACCTCGGACCGTTAAAATATAAAATGGACAGTTGGGGTCTGTTTCAATCTTTTTTCGCAATTTGCTGATGAAAGACATAATGTTACTATCGTCAAAAGCATATTCTTCTTCCCACACTTGCGTATAAATCTGTTTTTTGGTAAATACACGCCCTTTATTTGTCGCCAGAAAGAAAAGCAGGTCAAATTCCTTTCCTGTAAGTTCCACGACATTATTATTCATAGTAACAATGCGGTTTGCTTTATCAATAACCATTCCTTTCAGCGTGATACACTCCGAATCTGTTTCAGTCATAGGATTTAAGGTGGTATAGCGTCGGATAAGGGAGTTGACACGAGCCATCAGCTCGTTAATGCTAAACGGTTTTGTTAAATAATCATCTGCACCAAGCCGAAGCCCGGAAACTTTATCTCCCTCGTCACTTTTAGCGGTGAGCATAAGCACCGGGAAATTACTTGCTTCCCTAATTTTTTTCAGAACTTGAAAACCGTCTATATCCGGCATCATTACGTCCAAAATTACAAGAGAAAGAGAGCTGCTATTTTTGTTTTCGTCAGCCAGACGCAGCCCCTCCACACCGCCATGTGCAATAATAGCAGATAAATTCTCTTGCTCTACACATTTTTTCATAAGAGCACAAAGCTCTTTGTCATCGTCTATAATCAAAACACTATTCATGTTGTAGCTCCTTTCCCCTCTTTATTCTGCCGTCAATCGGCTTTTCCGCGTCCTTTAGTATCAGCCACATATAACCGAGTTTTGAAACGCCCGGTATGCGGTTTTCCTCGCAAAGTTTTTGTACGCGCCGTTCTGAATGTGTTATCGTCCAATCGTTTTGACTCCGTTAGCCATTTAATAATAACAAATATCTAAGGGGGGGTTTAGCGTGCTTCTAAATGAAATTAACGGTACTTACGACAACATATTCAGTCTGGGTCACAATTGCCTGGCGGCAGACCAGTTGTCCCGGGCAATGTTAAGAACAATGGGCGGCGTAATCGACTGGATGGAATCACCGATTCTGGCAGGCGTGAGCAATTTGCTCCGCAATCGCTTCTCTCAGTTCATGGAGTTTCCCAATCTCAGCATTACCGGAATCAATCAGAAGGCTAAATGTTACATTGTGAAGGATGCGGCCTATCATATTTTTTCACATCATGACTTTCCTTTGACCCATAATACACCAGTAGAACTTAACAGCTATCCTGAACTTAGAGCGAAGGTTAACCGCCGCGTTCCACGGTTCCTGGAAACCCTTACGGGCTCCGGCAAGCTATTGTTCATTCGTACCGAAGGAACCATTCATGAAACTGGCGAGCTGTTGTCTGTGTTAAGCGGAATGATGCCAGGGAGTTTCAATCTGTTAGTGATTAATCATGCTCCTGTTGACGGAATCATCGAAACTCCCTGGCCATTCGACAATGTGTGCGCTTTACAAATTCCTAATGTTCCGGATATGTTTCACGATAATGATCATCTGTGGAAAATCATTCTGAGTGGCCTGAAAATCAGATAAGTCAGATGTTTATAGTCTGGCCGCAAGCTCACGGCGAATCTGCTCCAGGAGCGCTTCCACAGGCATTGAACCCAGATCACCTTCAGCCCGCTTTCTCACCGAAACAGTAGATGAGCTTTGTTCATTTTCGCCAAGCACAAGCATATAAGGCACTTTCTCCAATTGCGCTTCGCGGATCTTATAGCCCAGCTTCTCCTCCCGAAGATCAATCTCGGCGCGGATTCCGGCTTCCTGAAGCAACTGTTTGACCTGAAAAGCATAATCGGCGTAATTCCCGGACACAGGCAGCAGCTTCACCTGCACCGGAGACAGCCAGAGCGGAAAAGCGCCGCTGTAATGCTCAGTCACAATCCCCATGAACCGGTCAATTGAACCGTAAACAGCACGGTGGATGACCACCGGACGGTGCTTCTGGCCGTCTTCGCCGATATAACTCAGCTCGAACTTCTCCGGCATTTGAAAATCCAGCTGAATCGTCCCGCATTGCCAGCTTCTTTTCAGCGCATCCTGGATGTGAAAGTCAATCTTCGGCCCGTAAAAAGCACCGTCTCCCGCGTTCAGCCGATAAGGGATACCGTTGTTCTCAAGCACCTTTTGCAGCGACTGCTCCGCCTGATCCCATAGCTCTTCCGACCCCATATAGTCCTCGGGACGCGTGGACAGCTCGACCTTATACTCGAAGCCAAACACCTTGTAGATGTAGTCGATCAATTCCAGCACGCGGCCGATTTCAATTTCGATTTGCTCTGGAAGAACGAACAGATGGGCATCATCCTGGCAAAATGTGCGCACCCGCATCATCCCGTTCAGCGCGCCCGAAAATTCATGGCGGTGCACCTGCCCGAACTCGGCGAGACGGATCGGCAGCTCCCGGTAGGAGCGGAGGCTGTTCTTGAAGATCAGCATATGCCCCGGACAATTCATCGGCTTGAGCGCATATTTCGTTTCATCCACCTGAGTAAAATACATGTTGTCCTTGTAGTGGTCCCAGTGCCCTGACTGCTCCCACATCCGGTTGTTCATCATCAGCGGCGTGCGGACTTCCTCATAACCGTGAACCCGCAGCAGTCCGCGCGAGAAATTCTCCAGCTCCGTACGAAGAACCATGCCCTTTGGCAAATAAAACGGCATTCCCGGCGCTTCCTCAGAGAACATGAACAATTCTAGCTCCTTGCCCAGCTTGCGGTGGTCGCGTTTCCTTGCTTCTTCCAGCAGGTGCAGATGCTCTTCGAGCTGATCCTTCTTCAGAAAGGCAGTTCCGTAAATGCGCTGCAGCATTTGGTTATTGGAATCACCGCGCCAGTAAGCACCGGCAACACTCAGCAGCTTGAACGCCTTGATCCCTCCAGTCGATGCCAAATGCGGCCCCCGGCACAGGTCTGTGAACTCGCCTTGCTCATACAGGCTGATGACTTCTCTCTCCGGCAGGTCATGGATCAGTTCCAGCTTCAGGGGTTCCTCCCGTGCTTCAAAAAGCGCAAGCGCTTCGCTGCGGCTGACCACCCGCCGGACAATCGGCAGATTGGCCTCCACAATCTTGTTCATCTCCTGTTCGATAGCGGCAAGCTCCTCAGTAGACAGTGGTTTCTCAATATCAATATCATAATAAAAGCCGTCTTCGATTACCGGACCGATACCCAGCTTGACCTTGCGGTCTCCGTATATGCGTTTGATGGCCTGAGCCATTACATGTGCAGTGCTGTGTCTAAGGATGGACAGTCCCTCTGGACTACCCTCCAATACGATTTCAACGAGGCTGTCCTGCTCAATCGGCTGATGAAAGTCAACGAGCCTGCCGTCGATTTTACCGGCTACAGCTTGCTTCTTCAGACTTATGCTGATTGATTCCGCAACTTCGGCAATAGTGGTGCCGCGTGCATACCTCCTGATTGTTCCATCTGGCAGTGTTGCTTTGATCTCCATGATTGTGGCCTCCAATTCTTAGGGTTTGTTTGAATTTTGAACGCAAAAAAAACGCATCTCTCCCGGAAAGGGACGAGTGCGTTCTGCTCGTGGTTCCACCCTAATTTGATCTGCGATCATCTGGCCTCCCGGCTGTTCAGGCGGAAGACGATACACAGAATCCTCATTGGTATCCGTTATCGGGGATAAACCGGTGGCATTTACAGCCGCCCTAACAGCAGGGAGGGTTCAGTGCCACGGCTGCAAAGGGGTAACATCCTGCCGGTCTCTGTAAGAAGCTCTCACCTTTCACTTCTGTCTCTGGCCAGTCCGCGTAGGATATCATGTCTTTGGTCATCGCCTTGGATATGGTGTTGCTGGTTACATAATACTGAACCCCTTGAACAAATGTCAACCATTCAGAAAAAACAGGCTAATTCTCCTGCTTCGACGATATTTACGGAGAATGTGCAATTTCAGCATTTAGGTGATGTTAATATTTTTTACGTTAAGCGAGAAATAATCTCACCTATATCCTCCACATTGTTCGCGATATAATCTGCACCGGCACTTCGCAGCTCTTCCTCCGAGCCATACCCGACCATAACCCCGATAGACGGCAGGCCACAGGCTTTGGCGCCGATAATATCATGCTCGCGGTCCCCGATCATCAGCGATTCAGCTGCAGGAATATGGTTCTCGTCCAGCACGTGCTGAATAACCTCCTTCTTCTTGGAGCGGGTCCCATCCAGATTACTCCCGCCAACATACTTAAAAAATCCGTCCAAGCCATAATGCCGGAGAATCTCTTCGGCAAAAACCGTCGGCTTCGAAGTTGCCACGTACAGGTTCAAACCTCTGTCCTGCAGCTCCTCCAGCAATTGCGGGATGCCGGGGATCACCGCATTCTCGTACATCCCCAGGGTGCTATAGCGTTCACGGTAAAATTCAACCGCCTTCTGTGCATTTTCAGCGGTAAAGCCTTGGATTTCCACGAATGAATCATATAATGGCGGACCGATGTAAGTCAGAAGCTGGTCCAGATGCTCTACGGCAATATCGAACTTGCCCAGCGCGTACTCTACGCTTTTGGTAATTCCTTCTTTGGGGTCCGTTAAAGTGCCATCCAAATCAAATAAAATATTCTGCAATCTTCCCATATCCTTCGCCTTGCTCCCTCCAAAATCAATTGTGTCTGCCTCTTCTGCAGTTTTTTCAATCATACCTGTGAAACTACATACTTTCCACATACTTTTTTCATAACATCACTCTGTACGTTAATTAATCTATTGGAGGAACTAACATGAACATGACGCACTACATGTCACTGCTTGCGGATAATCAGCCGTGGAACCTGATTCTTTTTATGGCGATTCCCGTGATTTTTGCAGAGACCATTACGGTCACCGAATTTGTAATTCTGTTCACCAAAAATCTGAACGGGCCGCTTAGAGCCTTTAACCGTGTATGCAGTATACTGGCGGGGTTGTATTTTACCGGAGTGTTTCTCTATCTGTTCCCGACAGCCTTTGTCCCGCTCACAGCAAATGGCGAATGGCATACCTGGGTCGATGTAGTGGCAGTCAGCTTTTATTTGAGCGGAGTGATCTTCCTGCTGCCGCTGGCGCTGCTGGACCTCGGCCTCATCGCCCGCAAACGCAGTGAAGAAAGCAAGCTGAAGCTGCACTTCATCCTCATCAGCGGATTCCTGGTTGTAGCGCATGTCGCGATGATCTTCGGTATGATCAATCCGGAAATAGTGGGGGGAATGGGTGGAATGATGCATTGATGTTGGGGATGGGGAAATAAGAAAAAGTTGAAAAGTGGCGCGGCGTAACTGCGGGAATGTTTGGACTTCCGGCCGCTGTTATGTTTGGATTTCTTGATTGTATACCGCGATAGCGGTAGAAATCCAAACATAAAGGCGGACGCTGACGCTCCTCCAGTTCCAAAATTCCCTTCGTTACTTCCACTTTTTCAAAGTTTTTATTTCCCCCTCCTAGGTAGGGGGAAAGTAAGGAGCTTGCTTCAACCCGAAGTACTGTTGAAGCAAGCCTATCAAGTACGCTGCAAACCCTTATTATCGAATGTTAGTCAGCCATTGGGAACTTGACCTCACATCGGGTTCCGAACCCAACCTTGCTGGTGATGCGGATGGTTCCTCCAAGCAGCTCGACTAGCTTGTTTACAATCGAAAGGCCCAGGCCGGTTCCTCCATACTGGCGCGAACGGGACTTTTCTACCCGGTAAAAGCGGTCAAAAATATACGGAAGCTCATCCTCAGGGATTCCGATTCCGGTGTCCTCAACAATAAAAATAGCCGCATCGCCGGTATAGTTCAATTCCACGCGGATCTCACCGCTTTCTGTATAGCGGACCGCATTTTCCAGCAGATTCATGACAATTTGCTCCATACGTTTGCTGTCCCCGCGCATTTCAGCAGCTTGTCCGCTGTAACTTACTGTAAGCTTAAGCGCTTTTTCCTTGGCGGTTAACTCCACTTTGCGGACGGCCTGCTCCACGATTTGCCCCAGCTCAACCCACTCCAGATTCAGTGGAATTCTGCCTTCCTCCATCTTCGCCAGCTCAAACAGATCGTTCACCAAATGCTGAATGCGATGCGCTTCCTGGTCGATGATGCCGAGATACAGATTTTTTTCCTCATCAGTCTGGTACAATTCCTCTTTCACTACCTTGGCATAGCCTTGCAGATAAGTAATCGGCGTCCGCAGCTCATGAGAAATGTTAGCCAGGAACTCCTGTCTTGTGTCCCTATAGCGCTGCAGATCGACTGCCAAATCATTGATCGCTCCGGCCAGGAACCCGATTTCATCGTTGCCGCTGATCGTCAGCCTGGTCTCCAGATTCCCCGCCGCAATCTTGCGCGTCGCCTTCTGCATCTGCACCAGCGGACGCGACAACACTCTGGCCAGAATCCAGGTGATGCCAAGAGCCAGGACAAAAGCTCCTACCCCCGAGAGTAAAAGAATATCCCGCACCGAAGCCAGCGACTGCTCCATGCTTGCCGTGGATGACATCACATATAGTGCAGAGCTGATCGTGCCTCCGCTTGATATGGGTTGTCCAGTGATAAAATAGCGGTGTCCGGCGGGGTCTTTATACATAATGCTTACACTTGAACCGGAGAATATCCGTTTTAAATCCGCAGCTTGAATAAATGAACGGTCGGCAGAATCGTGAGCGCCGGAATGCATACTTACCCTGCCATCCCGGGAAATGTTAAAAATACTCACATTAGAAAACTCAGCAAAGGTCCGCATCATTTGTTCCTTCGTGGTATCTTTGGACTCTGCCATTACGGTGAAGTGGGAAGCCAGCTCTTCGGTCTCCGTCTTCATCTCTTTATAGTAAAAGCTGCTGAACATCCGGTCTATGGCAGCACCAAGAAACAGCAGTACAATCAGAAAAACCGACATGATCACAAGCCCGAGCTTGAAGCCGATGATGTTGTTTTTCATTCTGGTGTACCGGGAATCTGAAATTTGTAGCCTAACCCCCATACAGTTTGCACGGGATTGTATTCCAGCCCCGCCTTTTGCAGCTTTTCGCGGATATTTTTGATGTGAGTATCAATGACACGCGTTTCTCCGCCGTAATCATTTCCCCACAGGCGTTCAACCAGATCCTCTCTGGTGAATACCCGTTGGGCGCTTCGGGCGAGCATGGACAATAAATCGAACTCCTTGAGGGTAAAATCAACCTTTTGCCCTTCGATATGCACCTCCCGGGCTTCGGGATAGATTTTGAGCCCCGGATACTCCAGCAGCTCCACTGGTGTTTGCACATTCCGGCTCATGGCGGAGCGGCGCAGCAGTGAATGAACCCGCGCAAGCAGCTCCTCCGGTTCAAAGGGTTTGGTTAGATAATCATCGGCGCCGATGCCCAGCCCATGCACCTTATCCTTCGTTTCAGTTCTCGCTGTAAGCATGAGAATCGGAACCTGCCCCTTCTCCCTGACCGCACGACAGACCTGCCAGCCATCCATATCCGGCATCATCACATCCAGCAAAATCATATCAAACGGGTGCTTCTCCACCAAACTGAGCGCTTCATGCCCGGTAGCCGCTTCCTGTGTGGCAAAGCCCTCCTTCAGCAAATAAATGCGCAGCAGGTTGCGCATGTTCCATTCGTCGTCTACAATCAGAATTTGTTGTTTTGGCAAGTGGTTCACCCTTTTCTTGGCTTGTGTAAAATGAAATAAAGGATACTGGTAACCATTCCGGTGTATCGGCGTAACTGCGGGGAATGTTTGGATTTCCGGCCGCTGTTATGTTTGGATTTCCTGATTTTATTCCGCTGTTCGCCGGTAGAAATCCAAACATAAAGGCGGACGCTATCGCTCCTCCAATTCCAAACTTCCCCTCCATTACTTCCCACCTTAATGAAACCAATGTACTTTATTTCATTTTATATTTTTTATTATATCGAAAAACAGGAACAAGCCGGCAACGGAAACTGCCGGCGGCTTGGCCTGTATTAAGCCGTATTGCTCCGCTCTCGCGAATCCAATAGAAGTATACAGGATTAATATGTAGAAAGAATGTAGAGAGAATGCATAACTTTGAGCCCGCATTGGTAGGACTGAAATAAATAAGAGGAGAAAGCCCCGCTACTTTTTATCAAAGCCCCATTATCCACAAGTTAAGGGGAATACCTCTCTGTATAATCCTCAAATCTACCACGGAAAGGGCTGCCAGCCAAACTTAGGAGGACGATTTCCCTCTATTCTCCTAAAGTGCCTGTTCCTGTCCAGAATAGAGGGCGATTTTCCCGCTAGTTTTATGATCACTTCTTTTTCGTACCGTTCCGGTACTGGCACAAAATAGCTCTTCCTTCTCCTTCCTTTAGTCAATTACCACATATAGATTACTACAAAAGAGAAAAGCCTTATCTCTCCAGAAAACAAGAGATAAGGCTTTTCTAAATTCTCTCCTACCAATGCTTCGCAATGAAGGTGTCGCGTCCGGATTGCTCGCGGTCCTCTTTATAGTGCTTCGGATTCTTTTTGTGATAGTCCTGATGGTATTCTTCAGCCCGGTAAAAGACCGGCGCAGGCAGAATTTCTGTAACCACAGGTCCCTCAAATCTGCCGCCGGCTGCAACCTGCTCCCGGGAAGCCAAGGCGGCCAGGCGCTGCTCTTCACTATAGTAAAATACCGCAGTCCGGTACTGTGTTCCCCTATCCTGGAACTGTCCGCCGTCATCGGTCGGATCAATCTGCGGCCAGAACAGCTCCAGCAGCTTCTCATACGGGAATAGTGCCGGATCAAATGTGATCTGCACAACTTCATAGTGTCCTGTCGTTCCGGTCTTGACCTGCTCGTAGGTTGGATTCTCTACTGATCCTCCTGCATAACCAGAGACAATCCCGTGAATTCCGGGCAGCTCCTCAAAAGGCGTAACCATACACCAGAAGCAGCCCCCCGCAAACATTGCCTGTTCCATAATCAGTATCCCTCTCTCTGTCTATCATTGGAATCAGTATACAGAAGCCTATAAAACTGAGCAATAAAAACTAAAAATTTATGAAGTTCTAAACAAAAATTCAAAGTTGGAACCTTTATAGAACGACAGTATTCGCCGAGACAAAGTATTATAATCAAAACACTACCTTGACAGTAATAGTAATATGCCGTATCATGCAAATATGGAGGTGATTAAATGAGCGAGAACAAAATCACATCCGACCTGCTGCGCGGTCATACTGATACGATGATTTTACGGCTCTTGTCCGAAGCTGACCGCTACGGCTATGAGATTGTCAAGCTGATTGCCGAGCGCTCGGGTGGTGAGTATGAATTAAAGGAAGCCACAATGTACTCCAGCGTCCGCAGGCTTGAGGCGGATGGTGATATTGAGTGGTATTGGGGCGATGAGTCTCAGGGGGGACGGCGTAAATATTTTAGAATTACCGAAAAAGGCAAGGACGCTTACGCCCGCAACAAAAGTAACTGGGAGTACGCAAAACGTGTGCTTGAAAACTTATTATAGGAGGCCTGATGTTATGAATGAGAAATTGACAAACTATTTGAACGGCGTTTTCGCACCATACGACGGGGTAAAAAGCGTCGCCGAATTAAAGAATGACCTTCTTTCCGATTTGCAGGAGCGGTTCCGTGAGCTCAAAGCCGAGGGCAAGGACGATGAAACCGCTTTTGAAATGACCATTGACAGCATCGGCGACATTGAGCAAACGGTACAAGAGGTGGCTAACCTCTCCCGCTCGCTGGAACGGCAGGTACTGACAAACTTTAGCGGAAGCAACCTGGCGAAAAGCGACTTTGCGGGCGTTATCGCGCATAAGGGAAAATTTGAAGGGAGCGCGTTGCTCGGCGCCGACTTTACGGGCGCTGACCTGACGGGCAGCACATTTGCGAGCAGCGATATGCGTGAAGCTATTTTTGATAATGCAAATCTGACTGATTGCAACTTATCCACCCTCGACCTTTCGAATGCAAGCTTCCATAAGTCCATCCTTGTACGTACCAACATCAGCAAATCGGGGCTAGACGGAGCAAAATTCATAGGTGTAAAACTGACCGACGTCAAGCTGACCATGGCCGATATAAGGAAAACAATCTTTGAAAACTGTGTCTTCGACGGCGCGGAGTTCAAATATTCCGATCTGGGTGGGGTCTGTTTTGACGGGCAAACCTTCATCGGCGTCAAGTTTGACAAGTGCGCTCTGAATGAAGCTACCTTTAAGGGTGCAACACTTAAAAATGTGTCCTTCCCTGTGTCGTACCTCTCCAAGAAGTATTACCGTGCCATCAAGACCGTCTGCTTTGACGGCGCGATGATGGATAAGTTGACCTATGCTGCCCTTAAAGGCATGGAAGCCGATTTGTCAAAGGTTACGGTTATATAAGGAGGGGAAAAATATGCAAAACAAGTCGTCGATTCAAGTGATTGGGCTGCAAAAGTCCTACAAGCAGCAGCAAGTCCTAAAGAGCGTTGATTTCGAGGTGGAAAAAGGCAGTATTTTCGCCCTGCTCGGCGGAAACGGCGCGGGCAAGACAACGATTGTCAAAATCCTAACCACGCTGTTGAAACCGGATGGAGGAACTGCCACCGTCAACGGATTCGATGTTGTATCACAGCCTGACGGCGTACAGCAGTCGATCAGCCTGACCGGGCAATTCGCCGCCGTGGACGAGATATTGACCGGACGGGAAAATCTGATCATGATCGCCAAGCTGCGGCACCTCAAAAACCCGGGTCAAATCGCGGATGTTTTACTGAACCGCTTCGGCCTGACCGACGCCGCCGGCCGCAGGGTCTCCACCTATTCGGGCGGTATGCGCCGCAGGCTCGACATCGCCATGAGCCTTGTGGGAAAACCGCAGATCATTTTCCTCGACGAGCCGACTACCGGGCTTGACCCTGAAGCACGCATCGAGGTTTGGAAGACGGTCAAAGAGCTTGCTAATAATGGCACGACGGTATTCCTGACTTCGCAATATTTGGAGGAAGCCGAACAGCTTGCAGATCGAATTGCCATTTTGCATGAGGGCAGAATTATCGCAGGCGGCACGCTTGAAGACCTGAAAAAGCTGTTCCCGCCCGCAAAGGTGGAGTATGTTGAAAAACAGCCGAGCTTGGAGGAAATCTTCCTCGCAATCATCGGCAAGAAGGAGGAAAAATAAATGGAAGCGGCAAAGAGATACTTTTTCAGCGACATGGGCGTTATGCTTGGACGTTCGATGCGCCATATTACCCGCAGCATGGACACCATCATCACGGTCACCATCATGCCGATTGCGTTTATGCTGCTGTTCGTTTATGTGTTCGGCGGCGCGATTCGTACGAGCACGGATAACTATGTGAATTACCTGCTGCCCGGCATCCTGCTGATTGCGATTGCAAGCGGGATCTCCTATACGTCCTACCGCCTGTTTATGGATATGCAGCGGGGAATCTTCGAACGGTTTCGCTCCATGCCAATCGCACGTTCGGCCGCATTGTGGGGACATGTGCTGACCTCGCTGGTATCCAATGCGATTTCGGTTGCCGTCATCATTCTCGTGGCGCTCATTATTGGCTTTCGTTCATCGGCGGGGCTGCTGCCATGGCTTGCAGTAGCCGGCATCCTCATGCTGTTCACACTGGCGTTGACTTGGGTCGCGGCGATTGCCGGACTGTCCGCCAAAACAGTGGATGGCGCAAGCGCCTTTTCCTACCCGATTATCTTCCTACCCTTTATCAGCTCAGCGTTTGTGCCAACCGAGTCGATGCCATCAGCCGTTCGCGTCTTTGCCGAAAACCAGCCGGTGACCGCGATAGTGGAAGCCATTCGTGCGCTGCTGTCAGATCAGCCAGTGGGCAATGATATATGGGCCGCTCTTGCGTGGTGTGTCGGGATTTTGCTCGTAGCATATTTTTTTGCGATGAGGGTTTATAAAAAGCGGGTGTGAAATGGCTAAAGAAGGTTATTTAGAGGAAAATGCCAAGCCGGTAGACATATTCATCGGCTTGGCATATATTTTTGCAATATGAGACTCCGGTGGTGATTAAAATCAATTTGTGGGCTTGGAACTGGCGTTTGCGCTGCACCGGTATATCCCGGCAATCACCTCAAGAGCTTTTATTCCCTCGGTGCCGTCAATCCAGAAATGCCGGCCTTCGCGAATGTGGGTATAGAAGTCATGAATCAACCGCTGGTGGCCTGTGCCCCAGTAGGATTTGCCTTCAACCTTGCCGGAGGAAGGTTCACATAGCAGCGTTTCATGTCCATCCTTCCAAAGATACAGGCAGTCCCTGCGCTGAAGCAGCGTGCCCTGCTCGAAGACAAGCTCCAGTTCGACAGGAGAATTCACCAGATACGCATTGGTCCCGTAGAATAGGCCGCGCACCTTATTTGTGAATTGAATGCAGGCATGCGCCGTATCCTCGACCTCGATTACACCATCCAGCACATCGGTGGTCACACTCCCTTTTACGGAAGCTATTTCGCCGCCGAACCACTGAAGCAAATCCAGCGTATGGATCGTCTGGTTGATCAGCACACCGCCGCCTTCCGTAGCCCATTTTCCTCTCCAGGGGCTGTCCCTATAGTAAGCTTCGTTTCGTTGCCAGGTCACAATTCCCTTCATGCAGCGCAGCCCGCCAAGTACGCCCGAATCAATAGTCTGCCTAATCCGCACAGAGGAGTCATTATAGCGGTTCTGAAAAACTACGCCAAGCTGAGCTTTGCTGACCGTCGCGGCTTCTGCCATTCGCATGGCGGATGGAACGTCAACAGCCATCGGCTTCTCCGTCAGCACCTGTTTACCCGCCTGCAGGAAATCAATCGCCATCTGCCCGTGTTGATAATGCGGCGTACAGATATGAACAATGTCAATATCCGCTCTGTCGAGAAGTTCTCTATAGTCATAGACGGCTTCTCCGCCGTATTCCTTGGCAAATTGCTCCGCATGCTCCGGTTGGCTGTCGGCAACGGCTACAAGTTTTGTTCCTTCCATTGATGCAACCGCTTTGGCATGCAAAGGAGCAATCGAACCACAGCCGATGATGGCTGCTCCGAGTGTACTCATTCAGTTCACCTTCCGATTATTTTAACGTATCCGGGGTAAGATTGAGCGCTTGGGCCTGTGCCTCCAGGCATAGCTCTGCCGCCTTGAATACATGCGCCTGAGACATGGCCAGCTCGGTGCGCTGCAGACAGTCAAGAATAAGCTCCCCGAAAAATGGATAGCCGACCTTTCCAGCCACATGCTCATAATGCTCACCCTCGCCATCTACCCAAAACACATGATCCGTTGTGCTTGAACGGGCAATATCAGTGTATTTGCGCAGCTCTATATATCCATCTGTACCCAAAATTGTTGTGCGGCCGTCCCCCCATGTGCCAAGACCCTCTGGAGTGAACCAATCCACGCGAAAATATTGGGTTGCCCCATTATCTCCCGCCAGCGTCGCATCCCCAAAATCCTCCAGCTCCGGGTAGGCGGCGTGATTGTAATTGGCAACCTTGCTGTGCAGCACCTTGGCGTCCCGGCAGCCGCTGTAAAAGAGAAACTGTTCGATCTGATGGCTGCCGATATCACAGAGAATCCCGCCATACTTCTCCCGCTGGAAGAACCAATCGGGACGGCTTGGTGCATTCAGACGATGCGGTCCCATCCCTATCACCTGAAGCACACGGCCAATCGCTCCCTGGTTGATCAATTGTCCAGCGTAGACCGCACTCTCCACATGCAGACGTTCGCTGTAATACACCATATATTTTTGCTTCGTCCGTTCAGCCTGGAGCCGGGCCGCATGCAGCTGATCCATCGCAGTAAAGGGGCCTTTATCCGTGAAATAATCCTTCCCGTGAGCCATCACTTTGATGCCAAGCGCACCTCTCTCTGAAGGAACGGCAGCAGCAGCAACCAGGCGGACAGCCGGGTCCTCCAGAATCTCTTCCGCACTGCGGGCAGCCCGGACACCCTGAAATGCGCCTGTGAAGGCTTTTACCTTATTGATGTCCGGGTCATACACCCATTTCAGTTGTGCTCCCGCTTCCACCAGTCCATTGCACATTCCATAGATATGCCCGTGGTCCAGCGCCATTGCGGCAAATACGAATTCTCCCGGTCCCACTACCGGTTTGGCCTCATGCTTGGGGGCGTAATTCATTCCATCTTTACGGCTCACCTGACGATCCCTCCCGAATCTGATTAAAAAGCTTATAGCTGCGTATGCAGATACTTCAGGCTGATTGCCAGACTCTCAAAAGGATCCCGCCGGCATTCATCCTGCTCCACAACAAACCACTCCACACCTGTCTCGCGGCAGGCTGCAATAATAGCTTCGTAGTTCATGTTCCCTTCACCAATTTCAGCGAACACCGGCTGTCTGGCGATATTCGCCATATCCTTGAAATGCACCACCTGCATTCTGCCGTTCACCTTATGTATCCAATCCACCGGACTGCCGCCCCCGGCTTGAACCCAGTATAAATCCAGCTCGAAGCCGAAGCTGGCAGGATCGGTCTCCTGCAACAGCAGCTCAAGTCCGGTTATCCCGTCCAGCCGCTCAAATTCAAAATCATGATTGTGATACACAAACTGCAGACCATGCCGCTCCTTCAGAACATGAGCTATTTCGGATGCTTTGCGGGCGAAGCTGCGGTAGCCTTCCTGACTGGTACGGTATTCTTCGGGTAAGCCGCCCAGGCCGATGTATTTGCAATTCCACAACTTGTGCTCTGCGGCCAGCGCATCCAGATCATTCACCAGCCGGTCCCAAGAGACATGAGTTGCACAAATCACTAGACCGGCTTCATCGGCATATTGCTTAACCAGATGCGGATCAATTGGGCCAATCGCTGATATTTGCACCGCTTTATAGCCGATGTCCCGCAGCTTCAGAAAGCTTGCTCTCAAATCTTCCGCCGTCCGGGTGAATTCCCGTAAGGTATACATTTGCGCAGCAATGGTTGAGGCTTGCATAAATAAGCTCACTCCTTAATCTATTTTGATGGCAAAATAACAACAGCCTAGTGCGTGCCCGTTACATCAAGCGTAGTCTGCACGGCTGCTTCCTTGCGGAAGGTTGACTGCCGTACCTTATCCATAAGCATCTCATGAAACCGCCCGCTGTCGATGGGAAGCTCCACCCAATTGTCTGTCCAGGCGGACAGATACATGGCATTGGAGAGGGTCAAGCCGAGGATGCCTTCTTCCCCAGGCGCGAGCAAAGGCTCGTTATGCAGAATAGCGTTCGTAAAATTACGAAGGATGCCTACATGCTGCTCCCCACCGCCCTCTGCTACGGGGATCTCGCATTTCCAGCACTCCGGTGCCCCGAAGCCGCCGGTAAATTCCGCGTTAAAGACCGGCTCCGGTGTGCGTAGCCTCCAGAAGGTCAGCTTTCCGTCTTCAATCACGATTTTTCCGTTGTCACCGTTAATTTCAAAGCGGTTCGTGCCCGGCGCTTCACCAGTCGTTGTGACGAACAGGCCGGTTGCCCCGTTTGCGTATTCCACATACGCGGTTACATCATCCTCGACCTCGATCTTGCGATATTTTCCAAAATGGCAAAAGGCCCGGATGCGCTTCGGCATCATTCCCGTTGTCCACTGCCAGAGATCGAGCTGATGCGGGTCCTGGTTCAGCAGCACTCCGCCGCCCTCTCCTGCCCAGGTCGCCCGCCAGCCTCCCGAGTCGTAATAATTCTGCGATCTGTACCAGTTCGTAATGATCCAGTTCGTGCGGCGGATTTCGCCAAGCTCACCCGATTGAATCAGCTCCCGCAGCTTCTGGTAGAGCGGATTCGTCCGCTGGTTGTACATAATGCCAAATTTACGGTCCGACTTGGCAGCGGCGTCATTCATCTCCTGCACAGCCTGCGTGTAGACACCTGCGGGTTTTTCGATCAGGACATGAAGCCCATGCTGCAACGCTTCAATCGCCAGCGGCGGATGATCATAATGCGGGGTGGAGATCAATACAGCGTCGATGCTTTGTGATGCGAACAGCTCTGCCACTGATCTGTAACGCCTGATCTGTTCCGGCAGATGCTCTGCAGCCCACTCCAGCCGCTCAGGGCTGATATCGCAGACTGCGGTCAGCTCCGCCCCTTTTACATTACCCAGCAGACTCAAGGCATGGGCCCGGCCCATATTGCCGACCCCAATAATGCCGTAACGCACTTTTGTCATTTTTCAAATACCTCCCAAAACGAGCTTATGTTATGAGGATAACCTGATTATCAAATTGTGAACATGACCGTAATTAAGGTGTTTTTGTATATAAATAAGATGTTTTAGTTAAATGAAAGCGGTATACTGGAAATAGACTTCCACAAAGGAGCTGCACTATGGATCATTTAGGCAATTTGACCGGACGCCTGCTGCAGAATTTGAACGTGACCGTCACGCATGCCCAGCTTAGCACCCGTTATCCCGGCTGGAACCGCACGAACGAGACGCCATCCTTTAACCGGTTATATTTTATTGACAGCGGCGAAGGCAAGGTGATTATTAACGGGGTTGTCCATTATCCGAAGCCGGGGCAGTTGATGATTATGCCTGCCGGCTCCACACAAACTACCGAAACCTCCCCATCCAATCCCTACGCGCGTTATTTCTGCCATTTCGACGCCCAAATCAGCGAATGGCCGCTGTTCCACTCTGCCAATAAGCTCTATATCAGCGATGCCGCCGACCCGGATGCCGTGAGGGACATCTTCAACGAAATGATTGCACTGTTTCAGGACGAGGGTTTTCTCGCCACATTGCGGATTCAAGCCTCCTTGCTGAATTTGCTGGCCATGTGTCTGGAAGCAGGGGGATACTCCGATTTCGTAGGTGAGCTGGTGCATACCAGTGATCAAGGCAAGCTGTCAAATGTGCTGCAGTACATTGACCAGCGGCTGAAGCAGCCTATGGAGGTGGAGGAGCTGGCTGAGCTGGTGCATCTGCATCCGAACTATTTTATCCCTTACTTCAAGAAATTTATGGGGGTTCCCCCGATGCAGTACGTACAGCTCAAGCGTATGGAATTAGCCAAGAAAAAGCTGTCCTCCACCGACCTCAGCATCTCCGATATCGCCGAGCAGGTAGGCATGGAGCTGGCCCATTTCTCGAAATATTTCAAAAAAACAACCGGAGTTTCCCCTTCGGCTTACCGCAGCAGCACCAGGTAGAAACAAAAAACGGATACCCTCCCCACGTTAGGAAGGTATCCGTTTCGGCATATATTAGTGTGGTAGCGAACTTATTTAATCCCAAAATAAGCATGCGCATTGTTATAGCAAATGTTCTCTATCGTCTGCCCTACATAGGCGTAGTCGCGGGGCAAATCCCCCTCTTCAATCCAGGTTCCGAACAAATTGCAGAGAATGCGGCGGAAATACTCATGTCGCGTAAACGAAAGAAAACTTCTGGAGTCTGTGAGCATTCCGACAAAAGGGCTGATCAGGCCAAAGCTTGAGAGCGCTTTTAACTGCTGCAGCATGCCTTCCTTCTGATCATGGAACCACCAGCCTGAGCCCATTTGCACCTTGCCTTTTACTCCTGTTCCCTGGAAATTCCCAATCGTTGTAGCGATCATTTCATACTGTGACGGGTTCAGAGTGTACACGATGGTCTGCGGCAATTGTCCGCTCTGATCCAGCTCGTTCAGCAGGCTGTTCAGCGTCCGGGCCATATTGAAGTCCAGAATGGAATCGTAGCCGCTGTCCTTGCCCTTCTGGGCAAACATCCGTGAGTTATTGTTGCGGAGCGCACCGATATGAAGCTGCATGCTCCAACCGCGTTCGTGATACAGCCGGCCAAGCTGCAGCAGGGTGAAGCTTTGGAACCTTTGCTCTTCAGCGTCGCTGAGTGCCTCCCTCTTGAGTGCGCGGGCAAATATGTAAGCAGCTTCATGCTCAGTGGAATGGGCGAATGGAAGCTCGCCGAAGCCCTGATCCGATAAACGGCAGCCGTGCTTATGGAAATAATCCATTCTAGCCGCCACAGCCTCCATGAACTGTGCATAGCTGCTGATCTCGATTCCGCTAACCTCGCTTAGTTGTCTGACATATCCACCAAATTGTTCATTGCGGATATCAAGCACACGGTCCGGGCGGAAGGTTGGAGCAACTACTGTGTTCACTTCAGAATCTGCCTTAATGCGGCTGTGATGCTCAAGCGAGTCAATCGGATCATCGGTGGTGCAGACCACCTCAACATTAAAGCGCTTAAGAATCCCCTGTGTGGTTAGTCCATCCCCTTGCAGTTGCTCATTGCAGCGTTCCCAGACACTCTCCGCATTCTCTGCGGACAGCAATTCGTCAATGCCGAAATAACGGAGCAATTCCAGATGCGTCCAGTGGTAGAGCGGGTTGCCCAGCATTTCGGGTACCGAACGTGCCCATACCATAAATTTGTCCTTGTCCGGGGCATCTCCGGTAATCAGGCGTTCCTCGATTCCAAGCCAGCGCAAGGCCCGCCATTTATAATGGTCGCCGGACAGCGCGAGATCGGTCATATTTCGGAAGCTTTTATTGCTGCTGATTTCCCCGGGGTTCAGATGGCTGTGAAAATCATAAATCGGCATAGCTTTCGCGTAATCGTGATACAGAGTTTGCGCACTTTTGTTCAGCAACAGCCAATTGTCATGTATAAAAGGTGTAGTCACAGGGTTCTCCTCCAACTTTTCTCAAATTAACTATTTAAATTGAACTTTAGATTTTCATTTTGGGCTTTAGCCGTAACTGCGGGGAATGTTTGGACTTCACTTCGGCCCTTTTTATGTTTTCTTTAGTTCAACTCACATAGCACTACCATACTACCATACAAGTATGGTAGTATGGTAGTGCTTCTTTATTTCCTACAGGAGGGTTCTGTTTTGGACATTACAATAAACACAAAATCGGGTTCCTCCCGCGATGCGGTATATCTTTCTCTGAAGAACCGGATACTTCAGCTAGAACTGCCCCCGGGAACCGCAATTTCGGAGAAAGAGATTTCCCTTCAATTCAATGTCAGCCGGACGCCGGTCAGAGAAAGCTTCGTGCGCCTGGCGCAGGAAGGACTGCTGGAGATCTATCCCCAGCGTGGAACAATCGTCTCACTGATTGATTCCGGGCTTATAGAAGAAGCCGGATTTATGCGTGAGCATCTGGAGCGGGCGGTGGTCCGTGAAGCCTGCGTCTCCTTCCCGGAGGACAAGCTGAAGGAACTGAAGACGAACTTAGCCATGCAGAGGGTATGCCTTGAAGAGCAGGATTACAAATCCATGTTCCGGCTGGATGAAGATTTTCACCGGAATATCTTTGAAGGCTGTGGCAAAATCAATACGATGGAGGTTGTTCAGCAGATCAAGGTTCATTTGAACCGGAGCCGGATGCTCAGACTCGCGGTTGATCATGACTGGGAGCATCTGTATCAGCAGCATCTTCATTTATATGAGGCCATTAAGGAACGGGATGCCGGACTGGCCGACAAGATCATGCAGGAGCATCTGGCGCTGACCATCGCCGACCAGGGCATGCTAATGGAGAAATATCCGCATTACTTCAAGTAGGTAAAGGGGAGCTCAATCAGAAAGGTAAAATGTCCATCAGAGTACACACATTTCAACGCGCCTCCGTGAAGCTCGGCAATACTTCTGGCAATGGACAATCCGAGCCCGGCACCGGCAGGGATATTATGTACGTCCCCTCCTGAGTTGCCCGCTTTGTAAAAACGTTCAAAGAGCTGTTTTTCCTGCTCTTTGGTGATCGGTTTTCCTTCATTTTCAACGGAAATGAGGGCTGTATCCTTTTGAAGACTCAATGACACTTGAATACTTCCGGGCTTTAGAGAGAATTTCAGCGCATTGATCAGCAGATTATCTATCGCCCGCTTGATCATATCGGGATCAATCTCGGCAATTAACGAATCTGTTGTGAAGTGCGCTTGCAGCGTCACCTGATTTTCTTTGGCTATGGGTTCCATTTCAACCAGCAGCTGCTTCAGCATTCCGCCCAAATCCACAGGAAAGGTATTCAGCTTCAGCTCTTGTGTAGTCAACCTTGTATATTCAAATAAACCATCTATCAACAGCTTTAATTGGACCGCTTTGTTGTAGGTATTGCCGACAAAGCGGTCATGCTCTTCCTGATCCAGATAAGCTTTGCCTTTCAGCAAATCCAGGTAGCCGATGATGCTTGTGAGAGGCGTCCTCAGATCATGCGAGACCCCTGTTATTAATTCAAGCTTGGCCTGCTCCAGCCGCCGTTCGCGGTTGATCTGCTCCTCCAGCTTCTCAGCCATACTGTTGATGTTGCTTGCAATATCCCCGAGCTCATCCTTTCGTACCTCATCAATCCGGTAATGCAGGTTGCCCTGCGCAATGGTCGCTAGTCCAGCGGTCAGCTTGAACACATAGCGGATGATATTACGTGTCAGCAGGAAAAAGACGAAAAAGGACGGAATAACAAACGATAGGATTACAACTATCAAATCCAGGTAGTATATGGTGGTTCGCGGGATCACAGCGGATACAGCAATTCCAAACACTATACTGATATATAAGAACAGGATCAGCCGGAAACGCATGTTATGTGTTCCGGACATGCGTCTGTACCCTTTATTTTTCAATTTTATATCCTACTCCCCATATAGTTTTGATGTACCGGGGTTCTCTGGGTGAGATTTCAATCTTCTCCCGGATATTGCGGATATGAACCATAACTGTATTCTCCGAGTAAAAGGCGGTGTTCTCCTTCCACACGCTCTGGTAGATCATATCCACACTGAACACCTGCCCGCAGTGTGAGGCGAGCAGTTCCAGAATGGAAAACTCAATGGGCGTTAAGGATACCGATGTACCGCCCACCTCAACGAAATGCCGGCTTTTGTTAATCACCAGCTCGCCAATGCGGATTTCCGCTTTGCTGTCCTCCTGAGGAGCAAGCAGCTTTTGCCTCCTGATTTGAGCCTTCACTCTTGCCATCAGCTCCAGCGGATTAAACGGCTTCGTGACATAATCATCTGCCCCTACAGACAGCCCCGTAATTTTATCCAGCGTTTCTTCCTTGGCAGACAGCATAATAATCGGAATATCAAACTGCTCACGAATGCGAAGACACGCAGCAATCCCATCCAGGCTGGGCATCATAATGTCGAGAAGGATCAGATGAATTTCATTCTGCTCAAGAATTTTCAGAGCCTGCAATCCATCCTCTGCTTCCATGACAGTGTATCCTTCATTTCGTAAATATACATGCAGCACATCCCTGATCTCACTGTCATCATCGACAACCAGGATATTAATTTTCTTCACTCCGCAGGACTCCTTTTTGAATTACGCCCATCATGCTTCCGATATAAGGGTACCACAGGATAGAGGGAACGATAAAGATTGTCAAGAACGGAATCTGCAACAATACAGTCTTCTCTTCAACCCATTCACTTATTTTAGCTGAACTATCTGTAGAAAAAGTAACGGGAATTCTGAATTTATTCTGAAGAAATACTATGCCAATCCCAATACATGCACCAGCGTAAATCCCAGCAAAGACAGCAGCACTGAGCCGATGAGCCCGGCAAGAAATGGCTTTTTCCCCATTCTGCCAAAGGTTTTCATATCCACGCCAAGCCCCATCCCCGCCATTGCCATGCCCAGTAATAAATAAGCTAGTACGATCATATCCGCAGTGATGCCCGCCGGGAGGATGCCCAATGTGTTAATGCCGCTCATCAAAAGAAACCCCAAAATGAACCACGGAACCGGAAGCTTGCTCCACTCAATCCGCTTTCCGCCCTTCCTGCCGCTTGCTTCCACTGCCTCCTCTGCACTTCTGCGCTCCTGTCTGCGCTCCCGGTATCTTTCCCAGCTTCCTATTAGAATTGCTACGGGAACAAGCAGGGCCACGCGGGTCAGCTTGACAATCACTGCCAAGTCAGCAGCATCTTTTCCGGCTGGCGCAGCAGCAGCGATCACATGAGCCACTTCATGAAGTGTACCTCCCGCAAAGATGCCGTAGCCAGACGGGCTAAGACCCATAATCGGATAAATCACTGTATAGATCAGCGTGAAAATCGTCCCTAGATTCGCCACCGTCGCTGCACCCACAGCCGTTTCATTGTCCGTTGCCTTAATTTGCGGAGCAATCGCCGCTACCGCTGCCGCACCGCAAATTGCTGTTCCGCAGGCGGTCAGCAGGCTGATCCTTCTGTCTATCTTCAGCCATTTCGTCAATCCATAGACAGTGAACAAGGTGAAAAAAATATTGATTGCAGCAATGGCGAATACTTTAGGCCCCGCGGCAGCTATGTCATAAAGGTTCAGACGCATCCCGAGCAGAATGATTCCTGCCCGCAGCAAGCTTTTACCTGAAAATTGGATACCTGCCATTGCTTTCTGCGGCACAGCAACGACTGCTCTCACCGCCATACCCAGCAGAATCGCCAGCACCAGCTGTCCCATAATGCTTAAGAACGGCAGCAAGGCTAAAAATTTGGCCGCAACAGCAATCACAAGAGTAATTGCGATTCCCTGGATAAACCCTCCATGTCTAAATGTACTGTGATACAGCTTGTGTGCGTGATTCATTCACTTCACCCTCCATCCGCCGCACGTGGCGGCTACTCTCTATAGCTTCACTATAAGAGCGCCAGAAGGGGAAGTGAAATATGGCTTTGCTATTTGTATCATTACAAATACTTATGATTAACCGGGTAACGTGTGTTACAGTAGGAATTACATTAGGAAACAAGCCTGAAAACTCGAAGAAAAATGAGGTATTGTTATGATTGTCGATGCATTGAGGGTGTTTGTAACGGTGGTGGAGCAAAGCCATTTCTCCAAAGCCGGTGAGCTGCTGAACCTGTCACAGCCCGGGGTAAGTCTACATATCCGCAATTTGGAAAATGAACTGGGAACGAAGCTGCTACACCGCTCCCCCAAACAGGTGCGCATGACAGAAGCCGGAACAATTCTCTATAGACATGCCAAGCAGATCCTTTCCCATTATGAAGAGGCTGACAGAGAGATCAGGCTGCTGCAGCACGAAGTCACGGGAAACCTCCACATCGGGGCCAGCTTCACCATCGGAGAGTACATTCTGCCTGCCAGACTTGCTGAATTTGCCAAGCAATATCCGCAAGTCAATCTTCAGGTAACGATTGGAAATACTGAGGAAATCATTGCGTCTGTAAGAGCGAATGTACTGGATGTTGGCTTTATTGAAGGGGAGACCGAAGATGCGGACCTGACGATCATTCCCTATATGAAGGACGAAATGATCGTTATCGCTCCTGCCGGGCATCCCCTTGCGAACAACATCATGGTCGAGAACCGTATGCTGCAGGATCAGATATGGGTGCTGCGGGAGCATGGCTCAGGCACCCGTGCCTTTAGTGATCATTTTTTGGAGGCGTCGGGTATTTCCGTCAAACGGACCTATGTGTTCAACAGCAGTCAAGGTGTTAAGGAAGCGGTCTCTGCTGGCCTGGGACTGGGCATGGTGTCGAGATGGATTGTGCGCAAGGAACTGGCCAGCGGTGAACTCAATGAGCTGCGGCTACGGCGGAGACTCCTTGAACGGGAATTCCTGATTATCCGGCACAAGGACAATCCGGCAGGAATGGCGGTCAGTGTGTTCGTTCAGAAGCTGCTTGATCTGCAGAAGACGTAGGCGGACATTCTCCACATCCCCTCCGTTACTTTTATATTTAAGAGTTTTCTGGTTATGATTGCACTTTCTGCAATAGAATGCTCAATGTTCGGAGGTGAATTGTATTCTGCTGTATTTCGCGCAATAGATTTCTGAATTTCAGAGAAAAAGCACCTTTTCCACTGGATTCTGCTGCACAGAGTGCAGTAGATTCTCTTTTTCGATGGATATAGGGGGCATCTGTTGTAAAAAGTGCAGTAGAATGCATCTCCCGCCTGAATTAAGGACAGTACCTCATCTGGACCAGTCACAATACAGGGGAACCCATTATACATTTTCCAAGTTCAGTCACATTCAGGCTTATTCTAGGACTTGTGTTTCAGTCCACTCCACTGCACCGCTACTCACTCTCCAACTATTTCCCGCGTATCCCACTCCCCCGCACAGGTCGAATCGCAATTACACCTGCCGGGGGCACATTGAGGGCGTATACTCCACTTTTCCACGCCACAATATACTCCGCAACTAGAGCTCCCTGGCAATCGCAGACGCGCAGTTCCAGCTCTCCCGGGTCACGGTCGAGCTCGAGCACAAGGCGGGTAAGCAGCGTACCGTTCACTACAAGCACCAGCTCGGGCAAATCTCCTGTTAAGGGAACTACAGTATCCTGATAGGCTGCTAATACCCATTTCTGCTGCGTTCGGGCGATGATCAGAGGATACAGCAGCTCAGGGTGATGTGGCTCGAGTCGGCCGTCCAGCAGTACATCACGGTGCTCGCGCCAGAAGGACAACCAGAAGAATAGCATTGCAAAATGCGCCTGCGGCAGATTCCCCAACCGGACAGATATCTGCGGGACGGAGAACAGCACGTTAATGAACTGCAGGGCGGCGCTTGCCGCACTCTCCCCGGGATTCCACATCAGCATGTCGGAATGGGCCGCAGTAGCGCCACAGATCAGCCGGATATCCAGCGTCTTGATCCGGTTCTGCAGGGCATCGTTCGGGCAATCGCCGGCCCGGAACATGTTGCCGTATTTGCGCATCAGCGGGCCAATGTAATTCTGGCGGAATTCGATCAGAACATCCGGCTTCAGCCGCCGCAGACGGGAGATGATTCCGCTCAGTAGCAGATCCACCGCTTCCGGCACGGAATCCGTGTCCCGCCCGCCCCCATTCAGAGCAGATGAACCCTTTGGCACATAAAAGCTGTCTACGAAATCAAGCTTAAAGCCATCCAGCTCCCATTCCAGTAAAGCCCGCTCATAAATAGCCGTCAAATACTCCCGCACCTCGGGGAACCGCGGATCTATAACCCCTGCGCCAAAATCTCCGCTATAGTACAGCAATTTATCCTCAAAGCGCTGCCAGGCCTCGCTATGCTTACCGATAAACGGAACGGCATACCACAGCAAGTATTTCATCCCAAGCCCGTGGACCCTGGCAATATGAGCCTTCATATCCGGTATCTTATCAGGGCTGTTTCTCCAGTCCCCGCAATATGCATAACCCCTGGCCTCATCCGAGGTCTGCCAGCCATCATCCACAATCACCGCCTTACAGCCCAGCTCTGCCGCTATTCTGCATTCAGCCTCCACCGCTTCCGGCTCAAGCTGCTGATGAAAGCTGTACCAGGTCGAGTACATCGGCTCTCTGGCTGGTTCCGGGACCGGGGACGGCTCACAGCCTGCAAGACCCGCCCACCATTCACTCGTCCCTTCCAGCGCTTCATAGTAAGGGATTTTGCGGGCATCGAGCCGTAAGACAGCCGTGTAATGCGCCACGGGAGGGCTTGACTCGGCAAAAAACAGCACAGAGCAATGAAAGCTGGCCGTTTCCTCGTTAAGACCCGCATGCAGCTCCAGCGGCTGCAGAACATCCGAGCAGGCAAAGGTCAGCACATTGTTGCCAAGGTTCCCGTACAGGCTTACAACCGGAGCAGCGGAAGTGGCTCTGGAGGAGAAGCCTTGCCACCAATCGGGAATCAGCCCCCGGCTGCGCTCCACTGCCGGGTGCCACAAGCCCTGGACATCCACCGCCTCATAGCTCCAACTCAGTGAAAGCTTCGGGGGAACTGCCGGAACCGGCGCTTGCAGGTCAAGGCGCACATAGTGAACACCGTTTTCCCCATTGTTATCCTCCAGAGAAAGTGAAGCTTCAAAGCTGCCAGTATGACCTTCCAATCTGAGTTCACAGCAATCGGTAATTAAGGTCTTCAATAGAGTCCTTGGCTCCTTTACTGCGGATGCTCCTCGCCTGTGGTTTCAGGCTTCTACATCCGGCAGGGAATAGTGATCTGTATACAGGTACCTATACCGGAACGGCTGGCAATCATTACCCCGTAGCCATCGCCGCCATGCAGCTTGATCCGGGAATCGACGTTACGGATGCCGTATCCGATCCGAGGCCCCTCCGGGGCAAGAATCTGCCGGATGGTGTCCGCATTCATGCCTACGCCATTATCAATGATTTTGAACACAATCTCCGTCCCCCGCTTCTCCACCACAAGCCGGATGCCAAGCGTGGTTCCGAACCAGGCATGCTCCAGCGCATTTTCAATCATCGGCTGCAAAATCAGCTTGACCGTCGTATACTCCAGCACCCCGGGATCAATATCATAATAAACAGTCAGCCGGTCGCTGTATTTGATGCACTGAATGGCAATATAGGCTTTGGCATGTTCGATTTCTTTGCCAACAGTTGTTAAGATTTCTCCCCGGTTCAAGGAGAGACGGTAAAATTTGGCCAGCTCCTGCACAAGAATGTGCAGCTTCTGGGTATCTCCGAATTGGGCAAGGCGGTTGATGGAAGAGAGGGTATTGTAGAGGAAATGAGGGTTGATCTGCGCTTGCAGCGATTCCAGCTCCGCTTCTTTTTTCTGGAGATCGGCGACATAGTTTTTATGAATCAATTCTTCCATGTTGCTGCCCATCCGGTTAAAGGCGGTGGCGATTTGCGCCAGCTCATCATTGCCTTTGAAGCGGATTCTTTGGTGAAAGTCCCCGTCGTGAAAAGCATTCAGCGATCCCACAATTTTCTGAATCCGCCGCGAGAAATAACCGGACACCCCAATTCCCAGGCAAGCGAGTACGAAGGCACTGGCCAGACTGACGAGCAGGGTCATCCGGCGCACCTCATTTGCGCTCTCGTCGAACAGGCTGTTCGGGATATAGGCTTGCAGCTGCCAGCCAAGCCCGTGCAGCGGTTCACTTAGCATCAGCCGGCCCGTAGCCAGCTTGGCAGTATCGGAATGTCCCGCTTCTCCATCCGGTGATGATGCCAGAACAATTCTCCCGCCTTGGTCGAGTACTACGAGCGTGCTGTACTCCCCGATTTTGCGGTAATCCACGGAATCCAGCAGATCACGGATCTGAACGGTCACCCGGACGAGTCCGATCTCCTGCCCCCGCTGGACATCATCGAGCTTCTGCAGCAGCGAAATATTTCCATCCTCCTTATCCTGCAAAATCTGCTGCCACCGGCTGAGACCAGGCAGGGCTCCCGAAATTTCCAGCATGCGGTACCAGTCGGCCTCTTGAATCCGCTGCAGATGATAGATTTCATACCGTTTGGTCGAGAGCAGCGGATTCTGCTCCTCTTCCTTGTAGAAAATTTCCGGAAAACTATCGTTCTTGAGATACAGCGAAAGACCAATATTGCTGGCCGTATAATTGAGCAGATTTTCAAGCGTCGGCATCAGTGTCTTCGTCATCGTCTCATAGCTGTACCATCCTTGATCATAGCGCCGCAATGCATTTTGCAGACTATAATTGTAATACAGCATATTCGAAATCCGTTCGATATCATCGGTGCGGTAACGGATATTGTCGCGCATTTGCCGCAGCGTGCCTTGAATATTCTCCCTTGTTTTCTCTTTGAGAGAGCTTACGGAATGCGCATAGGCGAACAGTCCTACCGTCAGTACAGCAACCAGCAAACACAGCACGTAGGGCAGAATCAGCTTGTATCCGAAAGGAATGTTCAGTATGCGCCGCATCTTACAAATGTCTCCTGTAGTCGCCCGGACTGACGCCGTAATACTCCTTGAACTGCTTGCTGAAATGGGAAAGGTTCTTGTATCCCACACGGTTGGCGGCCTCATAGACCTTCAGCTTAGGATCGCCAAGCAATTGCTTGACCCGCTCCAACCGCCGTAGACTGACATAGTCCGAGAAATAAACCCCGGTCTCCTCATAGAAGATCTGCCCCAGATGATTGGGTGAAAAAGAAAAATGATTCGCCGCATCCCGCAGCATGACATTATGCTCCAGACGCTCTTCGATATACTTCTCAATCTCAGCGACAAGCTTGCGTTTCTTGCCCTGCCGCTTGCGCTGAAGCCGCTCTGAAAGCTCGAACATCCGGCGGCGGAGCCAGGATTTCATGTCCTCAATCGTCTCCAGATGATATAAAATGCTCAGGTGCTTCTTTTCCAGTCCCAGCAGCTCATAAAAATCCTCATTAATCGTATGCAGATAAGCGTCCAGCTTGGAGACAATGTGCAAAAACAACTGATAAATCTCCAGCTTGGTTTCCATATTTCCTACCCACACGAACAGCTCTTCATTACAGTCGTCCACATCCACCAGCCGGTAAGAGGACATAGCCGCAAATAAAGATTGGAGTATGCTGTCCAGATCCTTGGCCTTGGCTGAGATCGGCCCTCTGGCATCGGAGTGGAGAATAAGCTTGCCTTTGCCCAGGAACAGCTTCAGTCCGAGCGCATGCTTCGCCTTCTGAAAAGAGTCCGGCAGCTCCCTGAGACTCGTCACAGCAGGCCCGACCCCGATCGTCACCGTAAGCGGCAGTCCGCTAACCGCCTGTTCAATCAGTCTGCGCAGCCGTCCGCTGTCCACGTTCTCCTCCAGAATCAGCGCATAATGGAACCGCTCCGTTCTGCAGGCCTGAATCCGTTCCTCGGCGCAAAAAAGCTCGACCGCTCTCTCCAGCCGGTTCTCCATGTCCGCCTTGGCTCCATCTCCGTAGCCATTCAGCTTCCAGGACAAATCATCGGGCTCCAGCAGCGCTGTGTACAGCCGGGTTGTCCGCCAGGTAATGCCGATCCGCTTAAGCAGCGGCAGCACCCTTTCTTCATCCGGCATCCCGTCCAGAAGCTGCAGGAACAGCTCTCTTTTGACAAGCGGCTCCGATTCCGAGAAGCAGCGCTGCAAATGCGAGTGCTCACCTTCCCGGTCCAGGGTCTCCCGCACCTCTTCAAGCGTCCGGCGCATATCCTCATCGTCCATCGGCTTCAGAACATAGCCGGAGGCGTTCATGGAAATCGCCTGCTTGGCATACTGGAAATCCTCATACCCGCTCACAAAAACAATCTTCAGCTTCGGGCTTAGCTCCAGAGCTCTGCGGGCAAGCTCCATTCCTGACATAATCGGCATTCTGATATCCGTGACAATAATATCCACGTCCTGGGATTCCAGCACCTCCAGCGCTTCAAAGCCGCTACTCGCGGCTGCGCACACCTCCATGCCAAGACCGTCCCAATCCATGAAGCGCTGCAGACCCTCCAGATCCAGCAGCTCATCGTCCACCAGCAGCACCTTGTACATCCTATCCCATCCTTCGAACTCAGACTTCAGCCGCTCGAATTCATTCACCAAAATTACATTTTATAGTAAAATGGGGGTACACTTGGCTACAGTATACCCCACACTTAGACCCCGCTCTAGCTTTATTTCATCTTGCTGAGGTTGTTTTGCCATTTTTCTGTCTGGAATTTGAGCAGCTTCTCATAACCTGCGCGTTTCGCATCCTCATTGGCTTTATTTAAGAGGCTGCTGACCTCTTCATCACTTTTTGCATACAGTGCTTTGGCAAAGACCTCCTGGTAAATATCATTCACTGCGGTCGCAATAGTTCCCTCTTCGGAGTCAGGCAGCGGGTCCAGATTCACGAACTCCGTAAAGTTTTTGGAGGTCTTCCAGGTTACCTTTTGCTGGGCCAGTGTCGTCCAATTTTGCTTGTCTGGCGGCAGCTGCGCATCCATTTTGGCTTTGGTATGGTCAATGAAGGTAGTGTTGCCAACCCAGTTAAAGCGGCCGATTCTTTCTTTGTCCTTGTCACCCTGCGGAGTATTCAGCCCTTGTTCATTCAGGATCGGCACGCCGTCCGCATCGGTCTTATCCCAGTACAGACCCTGGCGTCCGAAATTCAGTATGCGCTGGCCCTCATCGCTTGTCACCCAATCCAGATAGGAGAAAATAGCTTCCGGGTCCTTCGCATTTTTCGTGATCACAAGCACATTCCAGCCCAGCGAATTGTAATTGTTCGGGGTAATCTTGCTGGCAGCAAGGCCGGCCTTATGAATCGGCCAGATGATATCGTAGCCGGCTTCGGGATCGGCTGCGCGCAGCGCACTGTCAGCCCCCCGGCCCGGGTTCACTACATCTCCGTCCACGTAGACCGCCACCCGGCCCGTTTTGAGCTTCTCGGAGATTTGGTCGCCGGTCTGTGTGAACAGGTCCTGAGTAATCAGCTTCTCGCGGAACAGCAGGCTTGCGAACTGCATGTTCTCGATGAATACCTGGTCCTCAAAAATGGATTGCAGCGTATTGCCAACCGGATTGGCTTTGGGCAGATAAGGCTTATTCTCGGCAAAGCCGCCGTACATCGTATCAATTCCCCGGCCCTTAGCCCCTACTTCAAGCGGAACCACATCGCTGTATTTCCCCTTCACCAGCTTCAGGTAGGCGTAGAGATCATCGAAGGTTTCCAGCTTCGGCGACCCCAGCTCCTTATAAATCTTCCGGTTAATAATCCAGCCCCCATTGCCGTTCGGGCTTGACGTGTACCAGTTCGGGAACTGGTACAGCTTGCCGTCCTCGGAGCGGAGCATGTTCAGCGTTGCTTCTCCGGCATTTTTTTTCAAATTGGGGTAACGGTCCAGATAATCATCCAGGGGAACCAGCAGGCCGGGCTGCCGCAGGCGCTCCACATTGGCTCCCCGGTCCATCATAATGAGATCCGGCAGACTACCTGAGGCAATCATCGTGCTGAATTTGGTCTCCGCAGCGCCACTGGATTGAACAGGCGTCATCGTAACCTTCAGCGTGTCTGCGATCCAGCGGGTCGTGGAATCCCTGCCCCACTCTTCCGTGGTATCCCAGTCGTAATTGCTATAATAAGTGAAGGCGACCGGCTTCACAGTGCTTCCTATAGCTGGTGATGCAGCATCTGCAGTTGCACTGGCAGCAGCAGTCTCCGTAGCGGCAGGTTCCTTGGTAGGTTCCGCGGTTGGAGCCGCAGCATTATTTCCTCCTCCGCAACCGGCCATCAGAAGCACCGTGCACAACACAACCGTCAGCAGCGAAAAACGCTTAGTAGGCTTCAAATGAGTAACCCCTCTCTAATGTTCACTTGGTGCGGCCTGCTTTCAGGCCTATATAAGTTGCTTCAGGGTTCCTCCTACTCCTTGAGCGAACCAATCAGCACACCTTTTACGAAATATTTCTGCAGAAACGGATAGACCATAATAATCGGCAGCGTTGCTACCATTGTAGTTGCCATAATCAGCGATTTGCTCGTCACCGACTGCACCAGCGCCAGCCGGTCCTGCGCCGCCGCATTGCTCCCTATCGCCTGCTGTAGCTGATCCGTTACGATATTGGAGTTGAGAATTTGCTTGAGCAGGGTCTGGATGGGAATCAGATCGGGGTTGTTAATATAAATGCTGGCTGAGAACCAATCATTCCAATGGCCGACAGCCGTAAACAGTGACAAGGTAGCCACGACAGGCCCGGAGATCGGTAAAATGATGCGAAGCAGCACCCCAATGTGGTTGCAGCCGTCAATCCGCGCCGATTCAACAAGGCCTGCCGGCAGCCCCAGAAAGAAAGTCCGGAAGATGATCATGTTATACACACTGATTAATCCGGGAACGACAAGCACCCAAAACGTATCCAGCATGCCAAGCTCGCGCAGCAGCAGAAAGCTTGGAATCAGCCCGCCGCTGAAATACATCGTAATGATGCAGAACACCATGTAAAATTTGCGTCCCATCAGCTCTTGCCGGGATAAGCCATATGCCAAAATAGCTGTAAACATCACCGACAGCGTAGTCCCCACAATGGTGCGCAGGATAGAGATCAAGAAGGCGTGACCGATCCGGCTGTCCCGGAACACCACCTCGTAATTATCCAGCGTTAGACTGCGCGGCCAGAATGTGATCCCCCCAAGCGCTGTGTCTGAGCCTACATTGAAGGAAATTACCAAGGAATTCCAGAAGGGGTACAGGGTGATGAAGCCCAGCAGCAGCAGCAATATATAGATTAATGCGTGCAGTATTTTGTCTCCCGAAGACAGCCTCAACATAACCTGTTCCCCGCTTTCCCTGTCACAATTAGAATAGCTGACCATTTGCTTACCATAGGCTTGAGCCCATTTTTCTCGCTGCCTTGTTAGCCAGAGCTAACAGGCCGATACTGACAACTGCCTTGAATAACCCCGCCGCTGCTGCGTAGGAGAACCGGTTGTTCAGAATCCCCATCCGGTAGACATAGGTGTCGATGACATCGGACACATCCCGCAGAATCGGATTTGTTGCCAGAATGAGAATATCCTCAAAGCCGGCATTCAGAATGTTGCCCACGGCCAGAATCAGGAAGATGATAATGACCGGCCGGATGCAGGGCAGCGTGATTAGCTGAATCTGCTTGAAGCGCCCTGCTCCATCAATGGAAGCGGCTTCATAGAGATGCGGATCAATGCCGGCAATGGCTGCCAGATAGACAATGGCCGCGAACCCCATCTCCTTCCAAATGCCCGTTCCAACAAGAATGCCCCAGAAGTATTCCGGCACCGACAGGAAGCTGATCGGCTCAGTAGTAAGATGCAGGCTCATAAGTAGCATGTTAACGCTTCCATTGTCGGTCGAAAGCATGGAGCCTACGAATCCGCCCACGATCACCCACGAGAGAAAATGCGGTAAATAGCTGACCGTCTGGATGATCCTTTTGAACAGCATATGCCGCACTTCATTCAGCATCAGCGCCAGCAGAATCGGAGCCGGAAAACCAATGCACAGCTTCAGCAGGCTGATGACAATCGTGTTGCGCATGACCGTCCAGAAGTCCGGCGAATTGAAGAACGCCTCAAAATGCTTCAGCCCGACCCAGGGACTGTGCAAAAAACCGCCAAACAACTGATAATCCTGAAACGCCATCAGCACCCCGTACATCGGCAAGTAGCTAAATACAAAGATGAACAGCAGCGCCGGTACAACCATTAGCTGAATATCCCATTGCCTGATCCACCTGGACCACCTATTATCCTGATTTCCTTTCGTTTTAGTGATGAGCTTTCGTTGGATTTCCACGTCTGTCATCCTTCCTGTTTCTTTGCTTTACATCTTCATCTTATGCAGATCGGGAAGGAGCCACTAGTACCGTGGTCAACGAAAAATGTGGTCCAGCAATGATGCGTGAAATGCGGCCGTGAAGCAAGGTAAGGCGGCAACCGGAAGCAATAACCTCACTACTCCCCAGCAACCGGAAGCTTGATAGCTTTCACATCGTCGATATACAACGTTCCACTGCCTTGGGTTCCGCTGCCCTGCGCTACATAGAAGGCGAATTCCTTAATAGAGCCCAGATCAATGACCCCATTGCCACCAGTAGACCAGCCGGGGCGGGCAAAACTGGTGAAGGGGATGGTCACAACCCGTGCCGAGGTCCCTTCAATCTTGATGCTGGCTTCCCACACCTCGCCGTTCGTCTCATGAAATTGAACCGCCAGCTGCCGGTTCGAGCCATCCGGCTGCAGCCAGAACGATATGGCCTCCATGCCCGGCCATTCCTTGCCCATGCTGCGGTAGACTCCGGCATAGCCGGGATTGCCGACCGTGTAATCCAGCTTCAGCCCATAGGTGCCACCGTTCAGATGATACGTGTCCAGGGTTACCGTCGCGGCATTGCCGGAGACATTGCGCTGCCATTTGGAGCGCAGGCTTCCATTCGAACCGCCGTAAGTCTCAAATTCGTCAATGATATAGCTGTCCACTGGCGGTGGAATGAAGGGGCCGTTGCCTGTCTCGCCGTTGTTAAGGGCACGCGGATCGCTGTATAGCGCCTGAATGCTGCTGATTGAGTTTTTATCAGTCAAATACTCTGCCCACGTCATGAAGTATACATAACGCGGCTGTTTCTCCCGCAGCATCTGCATATCCGGCAGCTCGCCATTCTCCCCAATGGCTATGGGCCGGCCGCCGCTGAGCTGCACAAGCTTGTTATAATACGTGTCGCGGTAATCGTTATTGTAGATATCCATAGCCAGCACATCCACATACTCATGGCCGGGATAATAAGGGGCCGAGTCATACGCCCAGGAGCTTTCCGCATTCGGATTCCATACCCAGATCAGATTATCCAGCCCATGCAGATTGGTGAAGCGGTCATACATATTGCGCCACAGTTGCTTGAACAGCTCCGGCCGCGCACCCCACCAGAAGAATTCAGCATTCATCTCATGATAAGGCCGCCACAATACCGGAATTCCCTCATCCTTTAGCTGTTCCAGATATCCGGCAACCTCGTCCACCTGGGCAGCCCACTGGTTGTACAGTGCTGTGCCCGGGGTCACGATATCCGTCATCTGCGCCTCCGTCACATCTCCCGTGACACTTTCCCAGCCAGAGGTATTCGGGTCCATAGGCCGGGTCTCGTGATACGTCAGCGTTACCATCGTACCTGCATGGCCCTTCGCTATCGCTTCATCAATCATGGATTGCCGCATTGCGCTCATATCTCCGCCAATATAATAGGCGAAATCCGAGCCCCATAATGCCGGATAATATCCGGTCAGCTCTGCTGCCTTGTCATACCACTGCGTAGGATGTTCGTAATAATTATGCTGTCCCGTATAGACGGCATTCCCAACCGTGGCATACAGACGGTCCAGCAAAGCTGCCGCTTCTGGAGACGCATTAGGATTGACCGGGGACATGGTCCCGGTTGTTACCTGAAGCGAGCTTGCTGCCGAGATCGCAGTTCCTTCACTGACGGCCTGTACCGCTATATCATATAGACTTTCAGGCGACAAGCCCTCCAGCTTATAGGCATATTGCGACTGGCCGGGAACATACGGAACCGTTAAGCTGCTCCATTCGGCAGCAGAGGCTTTTTTGTACAGCAGCTTATACGCTTTTACACCAAAAGGTCCTGTCGAAGCGGCCCATTTGAGCTGCGCGGACACACCATCCACACCGCTAACAGCAAACCCCGCAGGCGCACTCGGCGAAAGATCTGCGGGCAGCTCAGGCATTTCGCCTATAAATAGCTGATCCATGAACATATCTCCGCCGCTCGAATTACCCGCATGGAGCTGCAGGTATACCGCGTCAATTGCCGTCTGAATCTGCTGTTCCGAACGCGACCATGCCGCTGTCCGGTTTGTATAGAGCGGGTATGAAGCTGTAGAGGCTTCCCGATAAACGTCGAGTGTTACCGTGAAGGTCCCCGGTGAACTGGCATTGAATCTGCCCCAATACGAGACGAGATAGGAGGTATCGCCTTGAGCGGGAATCTCGGCTGTCTTGATCGCAGAATGGTTCTGCATTTGCACAGCATATTGCCCCGAATAAGGATCATATGTTGTGGTCTGCACCGTCCCAGTGCCCTGCATTGGAGCCAGCATACCGGTCTCGAAATCTCCGTTCACAACCTGATTTGGCCCCGGGGTAGCTTCCAGCCCCATGACAGCATCAGAGGTGTTGCCGGCCACATCCTTCGCCCGCAGCATAATGGCGTACACAGAGAACGGATCAAGATTGTTCAAAGTATAGGTGTACTCTGTAACGCCAGCCTGCTGAGGAATTGCTACTGTGTTCCAATCCGGGGCATCCGCCCTTTTGTAGGACAACTGGTAGGATTCGACACCCATATCATCCGTGGAGCCGGCCCAGACCAGCTTCAGGGAGTCCGGTTCATGCACGGCCTGCCAATTGCCGGGGATGCTTGGGCGCTCAATATCCACATTCTCCCGGATCACAGCATCATCAATGTAATAATCCTTGCTGGTGCTGTTCCAGAAGGAGAGCCGGACGTACTGCACACCTGGCCCCGGCGTATACAGCAGTTGCCGGTACTCCCAGGCGGTAGAACCCGAGAAGTGAAGCTGCTCCTTCGTCTGCGTCGGGCCAAAAGCATCCATATCTATGACACCATTCGTGACTCCTGTTCCGGCAAATTTGACCCACAATCCGACACGATAGGTTTTACCTTCCTGAACTGCCACTGAAGCTGAAGCGCCTCCTGTATTCCTTTTTACCTGGAGACTTTTTGCTCCCCCATGCTTCTCGGTGGTGGTGACCACCGGACTGCCCCACTTCTCCCACCCTGTATCCCCGGCTTCAAAACCGGGATTGCTGAGCAGATTCTCGCCAGCCGCCCTGGAAACGGCTGGCGACACAACAAGCGATGCGATCAACAGTACTGCAGCGAGCCAACCCTGGAACCATATCTTGCCTGTTCGTGGAACCATTTTAATCAGGCCTCCATTGGGATTTAGCCGGTGGAATTACGATGAATACATCGTCCGGCACCTCCAATGTAAGCGTTTTCTACAATATTCAACAAGGTACAGCAGCAACGAAAAGTGTGCTGCAGCAATGATGTCCGGTATTTTTGAAAAATTTGTGTTTTTGTCTACGATTTGTCTATGATCGTCGAATGAAAGGCCCCGTTCCCGCAAGATACACCAATCAGCCCCTTGCCCCCGCTGTCCAGAGCAATTCCTTTCCAGCGGACCGCACCCAGATTAGTCTGGTCCCAGGTCTCCCAGTGAATACCGCCATCCCGGCTGCACACCACCTGTGAATCCGTCCCGTTCACCACCATCGGCTCGCTGGCAAGGATCAGCAGATCTTCGCCGTGCTCTCCAGTACCAACGGATAATGCCGAAGCATTGAAAATTTCTCCTTCTGCAGCCGGGTATAGCTTATTCCAGCTCTGGCCGTCACTACCGCTACACCACAAGCCTTCCGATATAAAGCCGGCATATATTTTACCTAAGCGATTGGGCGAGTAAGCCACTACGTTCAATACAGAAGCGGGACCGCTTCGCTCGAACGGAAGTCCTTCGCCTATGGATGCCCAACTGTCTCCCCCATCCTGTGACTGCCAGATGCCCTCGGTCCATTCGCCAACCAGAATCCGGCCTTCCTGAAAGGGGCTTGCCGCCAGCAGTTGATTGGCTCCGCAAGCATTCTTGACCTGATAGACGACTACGGACAGCAGCTCGGCTTCAATCCAGCGCTTCTGATGCGGCAGTGACGCCATATAACCCGGCGGACGAAAAGCCGTTCGAAGCCAGGATTCTCCTCCATCCACGGAACGATAGATTCCGGCGCCAGACGCGACTGGCCCGTCAATATAGGCATAGAAGATGCCGGAGCGCACGCCGTCCTCCCGCAAAGCCTGAACGAACAGCCCCGGACCCAGAGTGAGCACGGCGGTAGCGCTCTCTCCGTTATCACTGCTGGCGGCAATACACGCTGTCCGCCCACGGCCGACAAGTCCGTAGAGATAGCGGCGGTGATCTGCTCTAGCGATGACAACGGCGGTGCTGCCTGAATAATCGGGCAGTCCAGGCAAATCGCGGAAGCTTCGCCCGCCATCCTCTGTTATCTTTGGCGGATGGTCCGCCATTGTGATACAGAACTTGCCCGGCTGCTGCGGAGCAGCGAATACAGCTTCCATGCAAGTCGTTTCCAGTCCCCGGAACTGCCCTGCACACCACGTCCTGCCGCCATCCTCGCTGACGGCTACTCCGTACCAATTGGTTAGGTAGAGGCGGCCTTCCGAGAAGCGGTCCACAATGATTTTAGAGATGGCCCAGCCCGTTGCGAAAGCCCGCGACCCTCCTCCGAAATGGTCCATATATGCGGGAAACCCGCTCAGATCCTCCTCGGAATGAAGCTGAAGCAGCTCCCATTGTTCACCGCCGTTAACGGAAGCATACAGCGGAATCGGCGGAACGTCCTCCATATGCGGCCGGAGATCCGGGGCGGTGTACAATCTCTGCGGCTGATGGATATCCTGGATGATAGTGCCGTACCTTTGTTCACCCGGGAGCAGCCCGGTCATGGCAGGCTGCCAGGTCCGTCCGCCATCCGCGCTGCTGCGGATCCCCTTCCAGATGCAGGCGGCCATCAGGCGCTGCGGATTCCGGCAGTCAAACGACAGTTCGGCGAAGCTGGGGCCTTCATGCAGCAGTGTCCAAGTTTCTCCGTGGTCGCTGCTGGCATATAATCTGCCCAGTTTGCCCCTGGGTTGATCCTGAAGCAGTCCAAGCACTCCGTCTTCCCCGACCTCGGCATAGTCCATGTTCAAATCGTCGTCGCTTATTGTTCCTGCATACAGCACTCCGGGTATGCCTGGATGGAAAACAACACACCCGAATCGTTCCTCCGGCAACTGAGTCTGCTTCCAGGTCTCCCCTTCGTCCCGGCTTATCCATAAGCCTCCTGTATAGCCACCGACAGCTACAATCCGCTGGTCAAAAGGATCCACCGCGATAACCTCGCCGTACATCCTTGTCGGCCCATTGCCATAGAAGCCCATACCTGTGCAGACTTCCCACCAGCTGTGCCCGCCATCAGCGGATTTGTGTACCGAGCCGTAGAATTTACGGCTTCTCACCTCACCGGAGCAGCGGAACAGCACCTCAGGATGATGAGGGCTAATGGCAAAGCTCTGAACCTGGTGGTGGTAAGCTTTGGTCAACCCCCCGTTCCGGGTTTCCCAGGTGAAGCCTCCATCAGAGCTGCGGAAGATCCCCGCCACGTCGCAGCGGGCGTATAACACTCCGCTTAGGGACGGATGCTGAATCAGTCCTGTAATATAGCCGCCACCGCCCAGCGAAGCCGGAGACCAGGTATGCACCGTATTGTCAGCGTTAGCCATAACGCTTCATTCCTCCTTTCACACTCTCTTTAAGCTTACCTTCAAGCAGCGGAACCGTGCATCCCCGTGAGCAACGAATTCTGCTGCTCAGCAAAGAAGGTTGATGTGATGGAGCATCTATCTATACCAAAACTCTCTGAGGGACATACACTAGAATTGAATCAAATTGACCCTTTTAGAGGAGGTGGGTTCATGATTCAGGCTGTCAAATACATTACACCGCTTATTGGATGGAGTGTGCCTCACTTGATGGAATGCAGCGATGGTAATTTATATGTAGTCAAACTATCAAGTAATCCTCAGGGAGTTCGGGCTCTTGCGAATGAGATGATATCCTGCTGGATAGCAAAGCGATTGAATCTCCCTGTTCCCGATAGTCAAGTTATCTACATTCACGAGACTGTGAGGAATCATTGCTTAAACTTTGGGTACGATCTAGGACTGGGTCCGCATTTTGGTAGCCGATATGTTCCTGATTGTACGAACCATCCTACAGATGCAGAACTTGCCGGTTGTATTAACATTACTCAGGCCGCTGATATCATTGCATTTGACTACTGGTTGGATAACAATGACCGCTATTTGTGGAACGATTCTGCGCAAAATATCCTGGTCTCTAGGGGGGAGTTTCCAAAACTGTGGATGATAGATAATGCCAATATCTTCAATGGACCAAACTGGACGGTGCCGTCGATTTTGAATTCAGTTTCTGTGCATCGCATGTTTTGGGGATCATTGTATGCTAAATTTGTTCCCTTTTTGAAGGGGACTGATTCATTTAGACAAGCAATAGCTAACATCACAGCACTACCCACAGGCGAACTGCTTGAGGTTATGGCTGTAATGCCAATTGAATGGGGGGTTACTCAAGAGGAAATTGCAGCAGTCTCGTATGCATTAAATAGCCGAAAGTGTAATCTCCCTAATTGGCTGAGCCTCCTGCAAGCTAATTTCTCAGTGTGAAAAGGTTATTTCGGAGGGGTGATAAAGTATGACAGACTTCAATATCCAGGTATATCCCGGCGTTCATCGGCCTGGGCTTCCCTATGAGGTACAGTGGTGCAATCCGGCAGGCTTACCCTTTCTTGGGGCGGGCGCACAAGGTGCAGTTTTCCAGCTATCGCCAACTACTTGTGTCAAGGTTTATGCTGATGAGTCCGATGCTCAGCAGGAGGCTGACTCTCTCCTTAGGGCCTCCTCTGCATCGTTTGTTCCCCAAGTATACGAGGTCGGGCAGAACTATATCATTATGGAATTTATCCGGGGACAAGGCATTAAAGTGTTTCTTTCTGGCCAGCAATCCTTTCCTTCTTTTCTTGCTAAAGGATTGTTAACGATGCTTAATGAAATGAAACGAGTCGGATTTACAAGGATTGATTCTGCATTGCGCCATGTATATGTTACGCCCGAGGAACAGATCAAGGTGATTGATCATGTGAATTCGTATAGGACAGTCCAGCCCTATCCGGCAAGAATACTAAGCAGTCTTGCAAATATAGGTTATTTAGCCCCGTTTATTCACTATGTCCAAAAGGAAGATCCAGCGATATACGCTGAGTGGAGTCAAGCATCTATTATTCCTTAGCCATAACAATGCTGCCAAAAAGAAAAACGGATACCGTCCCTATGCAGGCTGGTATCCGTTAATTTTTTAGATAGGCTATTCCTACTGTTCAACCAGTACGCCGTCCTTCAAATACAGCACCCGGTCGCACCATTCCAGCATCCGCTCGTCGTGGGTCACCATGACAGCGGCTTTACCTTCGTTCTTCACCTCGTCTGCGATCATCTGCACAACCTCTTTGCCGCGGTTGAAATCGAGGCTGGCTGTCGGCTCATCCGCGAACAGAACCGCCGGCTTGTTCATCCACGCCCTGGCAATCGCCACACGCTGCTTCTCGCCGCCGGAGAGCTTCTCAGGATAATGGTTCCGCCGTTCCCAAATTCCCAGCCGCTTCAATAGATAGGCTGAACGCTCCTTTGCCTCCTTGGTACCAAGCTTCGCCAATCTGGCTACGTACAGCAATTGCTCCTCTACTTTCAGATACGGAAGAAGTTGTGCACTTTGGAACATAAAGCCGATTTTTTGCAGCCGCAGCTCAGTCAAAGCGCCCTTATCCTTGCCCGTCAGCGGCTCTCCGTCGATGTAGATTTCCCCGCTGGTCGGAGTCAGCAGCGCTCCTGCGGCGGAGAGAAAGGTGCTTTTGCCGGTGCCTGAAGGCCCCAGTACAGCAACAAATTCACTATCATTTACAGTAAGATCAAGTTTATTCAGAATGGTTCTTGCCCCATCTCCGTCACCATAAGTGTGAGTTACTTGCTTCATTATCAGTTTGGCGCTCATGCTCCAGTCCTCCCAATCGCTTCCAAGGCGTCTACTTTTGCTACTTTAGCTACAGAAATAAGCGAACCCAGCAGTGACATACCGACAAACAGCACACTGGTCAGCACAATCGTCTGGCCCTCCAGTTGAAACGGCATCGAATCCGGCAGCCCCATATTCATCCCAAAGGTCAGCAGCAGGCTGATCGTCAGACTGGCTACGGAGAGGATCAGCACCTGGCCGACCACACTCCAGGCCAAATAGGACATTTTGGTGCCCATTGCCTTCAGGATGCCGAACTGGCTGGACTTCTGGATCGTGATCACATAGAAGAATACCGCAAGCACGAACCCGGCAATCACGAACAGGAACACGATCATCATCAAGAGTGAATTCTGTTCAGCAGAATAACCAGGGATGCTGGCAATCGCCTGCTTTTGCGTAATGACCTCCACATTGTCCAGCTTGCTTGTGATCTGTGTGGTCTGAGCGGAAGTAGCCTTGAGCGCAATAACATTATAAGGAACCGGCTGGGTCTTGCTGCCTCCCTGTCCTGTACCCTGTCTCATCGCCTGCCAGTCCAGATTGTTGATGTACACGACAGGCGTATGGCTGTAGGAGCTGTCTTTTACAAAACCGGCTACCTTAAAGGTCAGCCCGGAAGCTTGATCCTTGATCACACTGCCGATGCTGATTCCCGACTCTTTAAGCTTAGAATCCACAACGACACTGCCCTTGGTTTTATTGGTAATGCCATCACCCTGAACCACCTTTGGCGCAAGCATACCATCCATATCTACTGCAAAAAAAGTAATGTCCGCCTTTACATCGGCGCCGTCTGCCGTAATGGTGCTCATTTGCACCGCCAGCGGTGTTGCATTCTTGTCCCCGGTAATCGAACGGGCAGCAGCTAGCTCCGTATCACTTAATTGGGAACGTCTGAACGCATGATCAGCGTCGCTTTGCACGGCAAAATAGTTTGCGGACATATTTTCCACGGCTGAAATATTGGCATAGGCAAGGCCTCTGGCCAGTCCAGTCACGAACAGGACCAGAAACGAGACCAGCAGCATAATGACCATTATGAGGCTGTAGCGTGCTTTGGAGTGCCTCATCTCCCTGATAGCTAAAAACATGTAACCACTCCTTCTACTCTGTATAGACACAGTTTAGAAGGCGAAAATGAACGCAGTATGAATAATAAATTACAAGAGCGGCAGTGTCACCGTGAAGGTTGTCCCTATCCCGGGTGTGCTTGCTGCTTCGATGGTGCCTCCATGCACCTCGATAATTTTACGGGCAATCGCAAGCCCCAGACCGGTGCTGTTGCTGTCGCGGGTACGTGCCTTGTCTACCTTGTAAAAGCGGTCAAAAATCATCGGCAGCTGATCCGCCGGTATCCCCTCGCCGGTATCCGTTACGGTAACAATACAGTTGTGATCCAAGATACGCGCTGAAATGGTAATGGAACCGCCCGCAGGCGTATATTTTACCGCATTGGACACAAGATTCATCCACACCTGATAGAGCAGATTGGAGTCGCCCTCAAGAAAGATATCCGCCACATGCAGCCGTACGGCAAGCTCCTTCTCCGTCAGCCTCCACTCCATAATCTGCACAACCTGGCGCAGCTGGGCACGAAGGTCAAAATCCCTCTTATCCAGTGCATTCTCATCATAATCGAGCGACGACAAGGTGAGCAGCTGCTTGCTCAGCATGGACAATCTGCGGCTCTCCTCCTCAATGATGGACAGGTACTCCACTCTCTGCGGGTCAGGCACTGTACCGTCCTTAAGCGAGTGGGCAAAGCCCTGAATGGAGGTCAGCGGCGATTCGATTTCATGCGAGACGTTGGCGACAAACTCCTGGCGTGCCCGGTTCGTCCGCTCCAGCTCCCGGCTCATAATCATAAAGTGGGAGGCCAATTGGCCGATTTCGTCACGCCGCGCTGTATAGAGCTTGATGTCGTATCTGCCCTTGGAGATTTTCTTCGTCGCCTCAGTCAGCCGGGTGATCGGTTTCACAACATGAAGGACAGTAATGAGAACAAACAACAGGCTGAACAGAATCGTAAATGCAATCAGCACCGCAAAAAAGATCCGCAGCTCGCCGAACTGTACCTCAGCATCCGGGCGCATAAACATCGCATAGGTCTGTCCGTCCTTATGTATAGGCACGCCTATCGTGTTGCTAAGCTGATTATCGAAGAATCCGGTAATAAACGCCTTGCTGGGGAAATTCGCTACACCGTGATAGATGCCTCCTGCCAGCACCTTTTGCAGTTTTCCCTCTTGCAGATCATTTTTACGGAAAGGCAGGCCATAGAACCGTTCATCGCCCTGATCATTCGAGAGATATATTTTGTAACCCAAGGAGGCGGTGCTTTGCAGATATTCCTCTACCGCATCCGGGTGGTCTTCGATAAACTGCTGCACCCCGGTGGCCATTTTGGTTAGCTTGGCGTCGTTCTGCGGTTTGATTTTGGCCTGATAATAGACATTGGATACGAGAAATCCCAGCAGGCTGCTGATCACAATCACCGAGCAGAACAATATACTCATTCTTACATAGAGAGATTTCATGGGTTCACCAATTCGATTTTGTAGCCGATGCCCCGTACAGTGCGGATCGTAAAATCATTGCTGTAATCGCTGAACCGGTCGCGCAGGCGTTTGATATGCACATCCACCGTCCGCTCATCACCTTCGTAATCCGCTCCCCACACCAGTTCAATCAGCTCGCTGCGCGAGAATAGACGCCCCGGATACTGTGCAAGCTGTGCGAGCAGCTCAAATTCCTTCACCGGCAGCAAAAGCACATCCTCACCGCTGCTGATCTCATAATTCTTGCGGTCAATCACCAGTGAATTTAGGCGGATCTTGTCACTAGCAGCCACCGAATACCGGCGGAACAGCGCCTTGATGCGGAACAGCAGCTCCTCCGGCTCAAAGGGCTTGGTCACATAATCATCCGTCCCGCGCAAATATCCCTGCTCCTTATCGCTGAGCTGCTGGCGGGCAGTAAGCAATATAATCGGAATATCATACGTTTCCCGAATGTGCTGACACAGCTCCAGCCCGTCCACATGCGGCATCATCACATCCACCACCGCAAGATCGACCGTGCTCCCCTTCATCAGTTCTATCGCTTCCCGCCCGTCGGCGGCTTCCACAGCCAAATAACCATCCCTGGTTAATACATGCCGTAGCAGCGTGCGGATATTCACATCATCATCGGCTACCAATATCTTCTTCATTCCTTCACACTCCCCGGAAAATCCCTGCATAGCTGTCCCCATAGTAGCAACATTAACATGATAAGACAACTAAGGGCTGTTAATTCCGGGGGTTGACAAAAGGCAGTATGCTCATCTTGAGCGCAGTTGCAGGGCGCCCCATCAACCGCTGCAGATCCTCTGAGGCAGACACCGTATCAATACTGCTGAGAAAATTGTAAATCCAGTGTTGAGCTGCGGGCTCCTCTACGTGAACCACCGGTTTACCGGCAAGCTCTGTAAGCGCCTGCGCCAGGTCGGCAAAGGTCCATGTCTTCGGTGCTGCCAGCTCATAAATCTGCTGCTCATGCCCTTCTCCGGCAAGGATTTGAGCGGTTGCCAGCGCAAGATCGCTACGAGTAACGGCATTGAACCGCCAGCCTCCAGGGAACGTCGTGAGCACACCGCTGCTTATCGCCTCATTCAGTCCGAGCACACCTACGAAATCAATGTATAGCGCATTCCGTACAAAAGTATAAGCAAGTCCCGAATCGAGGATTGCCTGTTCCGTCTGAGAATGTACATTACCCGCTGCCTTATTGCCATGCTGCGGAAAAGCAAAGCCGGTATACAGGATATGCGCAACTCCGGCCTTCTTAGCCGCTTCCACTACGTTAGTGTGCTGGGTGATCCGGACAGCATCATCCCTATGGGAGCTGGAGATCAGCAGCAGCCGGGATACTCCGGCAAAGGCCTCCTCAAGTGCTTCCGGCACATCATAATCCACTAGGCGAAGCCCGATCCCCTTCTCTTTATAAGCCTTCCCCTTGTCTAGCTGACGCACACCGGCAATGATCCGTTCCGCCGGAATCTTTTGCACAAGCTGTTCTATAATCAATTGTCCAAGCTGGCCTGTAGCTCCGGTAATCATAATTGTCATATTTCTTCCCCGCCTTTAATGTTCATTTAGTTAAGCTATTAACTATTTTTCCAAAGATTCTTGCTGCGGGATTGTATTGCATTGCCCTCCCCCACAATTATTGCCTGTTCAGTTTGTGCAGCAGCGACATCAGTTGTCTTAACTCCTCCGCGTCCAGCCGGTTCATCTCCTGCGCAACGGTTGCGCGGTTCCCGGGAAGCTGCTGAGCCAGCAGCTTACGCCCGGCTTCAGTAAGTGAAAGGATAGTCTTACGCCCATCTTGAACGTGCTCAGCCCTGCTAATGTATCCATCCCTCTCCAGCGGTGTCAGCAGCAGGCTGATATTTGCCTTGGTAACCCCGATCCGTCCGGCAAGCACAGAAGGTAGAATGGTTCCGCCCTGCCGCGCAATCTCCACCAGCACACGGATTCTTGCACCATTCAGCCCTTGGGACTGCCAGTATTTCTCGGATACCGCCACCAGATTCGCCGTTGTCTCAACCAGAGTGAAAAATGCCTCATTAGGCGCCGGCAGGTCCAGCACAAGCTGCTGCAAATCGTCAATATCCGTTTCTTCCTTCCCCTTGTTGTCTTCTTGCAATCTGTCCATCGTCATTGTTCCTCTCCATTTAGTTAATAGCTTAACTATATTGAAATAAAGGTAACTTATCCAGTGGCGAATGTCAAAGCTTTAATTTCATACGCACCTTCTGCAACCATATAAATAACCCCATCAGCTCTTTTTATAGAGATAATGGGGTTGGTTTCGAAGATAAAAAAGACCAGGCAGATTCTTACCTGTTAAACCAGGACAGGGTTTCCGTGAATAGGTTCCTCCCCATATTGCTTGCTGCCTTCCAGCATAACCTCCAGCTTGATCAGCTCGGAGCGGCTGGCCAGACGGATTGGAGGTCCCCAGGTTCCATAGCCGGAGGAGACGACTACATGCATGTTATCCTTGCGCAAGTAACCCCAGTCCAGCTCAAACAGCCGTTTCGTAATCCAGTGATTGGGAGCGATCTGCCCGCGGTGTGTATGACCGGAGAGCAGAACATCTACACCAGCCTTGGCTGCCAGATCAAACCCGGTTGGCTGATGGTCCATCATAATGACAGGACGCGAGAGGTCAAGCCCTTCCAGCAAGGATGCCACGCTTCGCCGCCCTCCGGTCTCCATGGACTCCGCAGTTTTGTCTTTCCGGCCAACGATATAATGACCTGCCGTTTCCACTACCTCATCCTGCAGCACTTTGATGCCGATACTGTGCATGAGTTCCGTGTATTCAGCGATAGAACCGCCGTAGTATTCATGATTGCCGAGTACCGCATATACACCATAGCGCGCCTTGAGCTGCTTGATCTGTTCACTCATCCTGTTGCGGATGAACGGCTCAATACTGTCATCCAGCACATCTCCGGCGAGCAGAATAAGATCGGGCTGCATCCGGTTGATTTCCGCAACCATTTTACGCAAATGGCGATTGCCCACGATGTTGCCCAGATGCAGGTCGGAAGCGACAGCGACGGTGAGCGGAGTGCTCGATCCAATGGACTTGCCGATCTGAATCGGATGCTTGCGCACGACCGTACTCCAGGCATTGCGTGAGCCCCAAATCAGGAAGACGGCAAGCAGGACCACCAGTGTTGCTCCAGCCTCAGAAGTAAAGCCCGCACGCTCAACCCCCATCAGCCCCAGCACCCAATACAGCAGATCAGTAAGCGGCAGCATAATAACGGCAAACTCCATGCAAGCCAGATAATAGGAGCCTGTAACCTTGAACAGTCTGCCGATAGGCTTCACAGCCTGCGGCCAGGGAACCATCCCGATCACATAGGCAAAAGCAACGATCAGAAAAACAAGCCAGTATACAGCGGCCGAAATACCGGGCAGCCAATAATCTAGCAAAACCCAAAGATGAAATCCAATGTAGACATTCACAAGTCCCAGCACAAGCAGCATGACCAGCCCGGAAGCGAGCATACGCAGTATTTTCATGATTCCACTCCTTTAGCATGCAGTTTATCTATTCGTTCTACCTCAAATCATAACACAAAGTATTTGACGAGGATTAATTCTGCCCGGGGGATGAGATAAACCTGCCGCTCCACAGCTTCATTCCGTAAAAAAGCAAAAAAAGAAAATGCCCTGCGGCATCTTCATCTTTTTATATTCAGGTTATACAGCTTGATTGCCCTTATTGGCAATGCATTCCCCGATCAGCTTATCACATTTGTTAATATGATTGAGCAGCCAGTCCGTTAACGTGCGGTTCAGCTTGATTGTGGAAAGTACAGATACTCCCTTAGCCTTGATGCTTTCTTCCAGTTCCAGTACGGTTTTTACAAACTCAGCATGGGTCTTGCGGTGCTCGGCCAGTTCGGGGAAGTCGATCTCCTCCATCAATTCTTCCTCATTGCCGAAATGCTCAAGCGTGTACTCCTTCAGAAACTTCAGGGTCTCTTCGATTTTCTCTTTTCCCTGCTGGTTCGTACATGCTTCAAAAAACTCATTCAGCTTCGCAAGCAGCTGTCTGTGTTGGCAGTCAATCCGCTCCACTCCAATTTCGTATGATTCCTTCCAGTTAATCACTGCCCCACCCTACTCTCTACCAAAATTTACATTTGACAAGCTTATCTAATTCTCCACATATCCGCATAAAAGTTCTATTAACAACATCACACGACAATCTGCAGCAAAATATTCGTCTGTTATAAATACAGCTATGGATGGGAATGTCATTTACAAGTAGGCTCGCGGAGGAGTAAAATTAGATCACAATAAAAGCAGCTTTGCTGTTAACTGAAGGAAGAAGGTACACTATGTGGGGCAGATACTTCGGTAAAAACTCTGGACAGCCGTTGTTTACTCGCAAAATCTCTGGAATTGGCTGGAACCTAAATCCTAATCACCCGCTCACTTGGCTCATCATGCTCGTAATCCTGGCAATTATAGTGTACTCTGCATTCACGCACTAGAACGGAGCACCCGCCGTTGGCTAAAAAATCATGCCCGGGTATGCTCTCCCTGCAATAGATCCTCCCGCAGATTCGTCAGAATCTCTCCTAACCAGTTGGTGCCGCGCCAGGTCGCTCTGCTGCGGATACGGTGGTCATCCTCGGCCAATCCAACACCCCAAATCCGATCCGTTGGGCTGGCCTCCACCAATGTAGTCCCCTTAGTACCCAGCAGGATCTGCAGCAGCTCCTCATTCTGAAGGAACTTTTCCTTATTGCCTTGGTAGACAATCTCTTTGCAGTGCTTATCCCACATAGCTTTATTGAAACCGCTCACCTTCCTTCCCAATTCCTTCTGCTCTCTGGGGGTTCTGGCCCGCAAAATCTGCTTGGCTATTTCCTCATCCTTGAATAGTCGTGCTTTGCCATACATCATATACTGCTCCGCGCAATCGAATAGATTCCCCTCCGCAGTAAAACTGCAGGGATACCACTGTGAAAATGGCGACGCGCTCCGATAAAAATAAGTAAATTGCTCCATTATAAACTCTCCATTCTACATTAATTCAAATCCCGGTTCATGTTATAGCGGTATAGCTTCGAAGGCCGATGACCGGCATCCTTGGTGAATTCCTCTGTTTCAGTCACGCTGCCCGCGATTTTACGGCGGAAGGCTGCGGCGAGCAGCTCTTTGCCCAGAATAATCTCATAGACCCGCTGAAGCTCGGATAAGGTGAACAGCGGTGGCATCAGATTGAAAATAATGTCGGTATATTCCACTTTGCCGCGCAGACGCTCGATGGCATATTGAATCATCTTCAAATGATCGAAGGCAAAGCCGTCATTCTCGGTAATCTCACGTTCAACCCGCCGTACGTGGCCTTGAACAATTTCCGTAATTTTCACTACACCTGTCAAGGTTGTGCTCTCGTTCGTTAGGGTAATGCGTATCTGCTGTTCCTGCTTATAGCCGTTCGCCTGCTCCCCGCGGCTGGTCTCAAGCACATCATAGGCGACCTTGAACCAATCCGCAGCGTCGGCATCATCTCCTGCTCTCACATTCAGTGCCGTGCGGTCAACCAGCGCCATGTAGGCGCTGCTGATGACACGCATCCGCGGATCACGCTGGACCTCTCCCCAGGTATAGAGCTGCTCCATGTAAATATTGTCGATGTTCGTCTCAGTGAACAGCTCCCGGCGGGCAGCATCCTCCAGGCTCTCATCCACAGAGACGAAACCGCCCGGCAGCGCCCATTGTCCCAGATAAGGATGCTCCCCGCGCTGAATCAGCAGAAGCTGCAGAGATTTCTCGGACAGCTTGCGGTAATTGTTCTGCTCCTGCTCCATGACGGTAAAAATAAGCATATCGACAGTAACGGACGGACGCTCATACATCCCGGGATTATATTTTTCTAAATACTGCTGCTCGGTTAAGCCGTTTCGGTCAGTTTTTGCTCGTTTGGACATACGCAGACTCCTTTGCTTTCTTTTTTTATCTCCAATTATTATCAACATGTTATTATCATAATGTTATTATAGACAAAGTTAATCCGCAGCACAATAAAAAAAGCCTGATTCCTCAGGCTTCGGTGCATCTACACAGGCTCTATATGAACAAGAACATTCGCCACCTGGTGCCGGTCCTTCAACTGACCTTCAATCTCTTCGGTGATGTCATGGCTCTGGACTACATTCAATGTGGAATCTACCAGCACCGTTGTATCAACCAGGACATTATTGCCGTGTATCCGGGCTTTGATATCCTTAATGGATTCAACACCATCAATTCCAGCCACAGTCTGCTTCATCAGCTCCAGCTCTGAGGCATCAAATCCGTCAGTAAGGTCATGAGAGGCCTTGCGGAATATATCCCAAGCCGTCTTGCAGATCAATAGTCCGACTATCGTACCAGTCAGCGGATCAAGCCAAGGCAAACCAAACTGTGAGCCGATAATCCCGATAAAAGCCCCGATACTTACAAGCGCATCCGAGCGGTTATCCTGTGCCACTGCCTGCATCGCATTGCTGTTCAGCGCACGGGCCAAACGAATGTTGTAAAGGTACACCGCGAGCATAACCAGGGCACAGCCTGCGGCCGTCCAAGCGGCAATGAGATCAGGCGTTTCCAGCGCGGGTTGAAAAAATTTGTTCGCACTCTGGTACAGAACCTGGATCCCTACAGCAATCATGATAAAAGAAGCAACCAGCGCAGCTATGGTCTCTGCTCTGTAGTGGCCATACCCGTGATTGGAGTCAGGCGGTCTTCTCGAAATCCTGAGTCCAACCAGAATCGCAATCGACGCTATAATATCCGTACTGTTGTTCAGTCCGTCGGCAAGCAGCGCCTGCGATCCCGAGACAGTTCCGATAAATAATTTGACGGCAGATAGCAGTATGTAGGCAAATAAGCTCAGCCAAGCTCCTTTTTCACTCTGTTTGATGTCGCTGTAGTTTTCCAAAAAAAGAACCTCCAAAAAATAGTATACCTCCATACTACACGCTGATCTTCGGGTGGGTCTAGAGAAACAGTGTTGCCAGACAGCGCAAGTGTTAACCCTACCAAATAGAGTTGGAAGACCGGAATTGTTTTGCGGGCCGTAACATTGTTTGCCTCCGTTCAACTTTCGCTATAAAATGAAAAAACGGATACCCTCCCCTAAAGGAAAGTATCCGTTCCGGCTGCAAACTGCCGGGTTTGAGCGGCTCAACAGAGCTGCTGGTTCAGTTGCTTACTCGGCTGGAGCAGTGAATGTACGGGCCGCAAATTCTGCATCCAGCATGTAGAAGGCGTTGCTGTCGGTTTCGATACGTTTCAGCTTGGCGATAATATTGCTGAACAGCGCTTCTTCTTCAACCTGCTCATCAATGAACCATTTCAGGAAATAGATTGTCGCATGCTCGCGTTCATCCAGCGCCAGGTCAGCAAGATGATAGAATCGTTTGGTGTTCTGCTGTTCATGGGCGAAGGCATGCTCGAACGCATCCAGCATCGAGGTATATTCATTTTTCGGCTCAGGCAGTGCCGCCAGGGTCGCACGGTAGTCGCGGTCATTAAGGAATCTGTAGATCTTCATCGCGTGAAACCGTTCCTCTTCGGCCTGAATCAAGAAAAAGTTGGCGAAGCCATCCAGACTTTCACCGGAACAATACGCGGCCATCGCCAGGTACACATGGGCAGAGTAAAACTCAAAGTTCATCTGTTCGTTAAGCGTGTTCACCAAATCATCTTTCATTGACACGTCACCTCATCCTATTATTTTGTAATTACAGGCGGCAAGCCTTTATGTAAAAGTCCCCTATATCTTAACATTAGTACTTGTTATTCAGCAAACGAAAGGAGGAGTATTTTCAAATGAACGGGTCAGACTATAAAGCTCTCATTTCGGCTGTGGCCCTCACCAGTCTATTCCTGATTGGCGGCTGCAGCGGCAGCACAAATTCCAATAATGCTTCGCCTGGGGAGGCAGTGCCCCAGCAGACTGTTGCTGCGGCGCCTTCTCCTTCCAAATCCGCTCTTCCAACTCCGGTAGATACAGCATCTCCCACTGCTGCCGGCTCCACCGAAAGCGGTGCTCAAGAGGCGATCAAAGAGCAAATAGCCGGTATGACTCTGGAAGAGAAAATCGGCCAGATGCTTCTTGTCGGCATTGAGGGTACAGTCCTTGATGAGCAGGCCAAAAAGATGATTGCCGAAGACAAGGTCGGCGGAATCATTCTTTATGCGGATAATATTAAATCCCTGAAGGGCATGGTCAAGCTCACTAATGACCTGAAGAAGAGTAATGAGGGCAATCCCGCCCCTCTCTTCATCAGCGTCGATCAGGAAGGCGGCAAGGTCAGCCGGATGCCTGATGAATACGCCGTGATCCCCGCAAATGGAAAAGTGGGCGCGACCGGCAATGCCGAGGCTGCGGGAACGATGGGCAGGCTGCTGGCCAGGGAGGTGCTGTCCGCCGGTTTTAATATGGATTTTGCTCCAGTGCTTGATATTAACAGCAATCCGGACAATCCGGTTATCGGCGACCGCTCCTTCGGCAGTACCGCAGGCCGGGTAACCGAGCTGGGCATTGCCGAGCTGAAGGGAATTGAGAGCGAAGGCGTGATTCCGGTGGTCAAGCATTTTCCCGGACATGGCGATACCTCTGTCGATTCCCATCTGGAGCTTCCGGTCGTGAAGAAGACAACAGCCCAACTGGCGAAGCTGGAATGGCTGCCCTTCCAGGCTGCGATCAAGGAGCATGCGGATGCAGTCATGGTGGCGCATATTCTTTTTCCAAAGCTTGACCCCGAGCGTCCAGCTTCCCTGTCCAAGGTGATCATCGGAGATCAGCTTCGCGGAGAAATGGGCTTCAAGGGAGTCGTCATCACCGATGATCTGACCATGGGGGCTATCGCCAAGAACTACAGCCTGGCTTCCGCCGCTGTGGATACGGTACTTGCCGGAAGCGACATTCTGCTGGTTGCCCACGAGTACAGCAATGAACAGGCGTTGCGAAACGCGCTGCTGACTGCCGTGGGAAGCGGGGAGATTCCAGAATCAAGAATAGATGAGAGCGTCTACCGCATCCTGTCACTCAAGCAAAAGTATCAGCTCACAGACAACCCTGTCGCCGTTCCCGACCTTACACAATTGAACCAGGACATCAAAGCCTGGCGCAAAACTTTTTAATACTTTTTAGTTAAAATAACAAAACGGCCACGCCGACCTTCATGGACAACGTAGCCGCTTTAGATTTCAGTTTTGCGTTGCCTGGAGGACCCTTTATGAATCCTTCGGTAATTCCAAGTGGAAAAAGGATCACTAATTTGCTCGAGCACCCTATTCTCCGCAGGTGAAGTGGAAAAAGGTTAACTAATTCAGCTCATTTCGCTCTTGACGTAGGAATATGACCTAATTAAGTTTCCTTTTTCCAACTATATAACTACTCTATATCCGAAAATCTATATAGCACCTTATCCACAAGAAAGAGAAATCATAATTTCCTAAAGAATAACAAAATCAGCCTACATCAGCGGAAACCGGATTTCCGTTGATGCAGGCTGACCTTCAATTCAGAGCTACTGCAGAACTACAGTATCCCCCGGCTTGAGTCCAGAGACAACCTCAGTCTTCTCTGTGGTTTCAATGCCAATCTTGATCTCCTTGCGCTCATACTGGCCATTTCCCTTGTCCAGCATGACAAAAGCCTTGTCTCCCTCGTGAATTACGGCAATGCTGGAGACTACAGTGGCTTTTTCCTTGCGTAATGTCTCGATATCCCCGCTAAGGCTGAGACCGCCGATCAAATGCTCTTCCGGCTGCAAAGAAATTACAACCTCGAATTGCGGCACTTGTCCAGCCGTGTTCTGGCCGGTGGTGGTTGTGGCGAATTTCGAGACCTTGGTCACCTTTCCTGCTATGGTTAAGTTCTTCATGGCAGTCATTTTCACCTTAACCTGCATACCCTGCTTGATGCGGAAGATATCCTGCTCTCCCACAAGGGCGATGAATTCGAGCTTGCCCAGGTCAACAATTTTGCCGATGTATTGATTGTCCGTAACCATTTGAGGACGTTCGGTGCTGCTGTCATACAGAAAAATTCCGGTCGCAGGAGCATGGTACACAGCGGTTTTGAGCTTTGCTTTCTTGTCGGCAAGCTCCCGCTCCTGGATGGCGGAATTTGCCTGATTCAGTTCATCTGTCAGACGTGCTGTCTCCTGGGCTGCAAGTGCCTTCAGCCGTTCCGCTTCAGTCCCGATCGGAGTCGCTGAGGTATCTTCCTGCTGGCTGACAAAAGCATTCAGCTCCGCCTCCAGCTTCGCCTTGTGGATGGCTGCCTCTGTTGTGGCAATCTCATTTTTCAGGGTCGACTCATCCAGCGTGAACAACACATCCCCTTTCTTCACCTGTCCGCCGTTCTCCACCTTCCACTTTGTTACCTTGGATGCATACGGTGCATAGACCAGCGTTTCCTCCTGATATTTCGACTTTCCTTTGACCTGAACAGTGCTCGTAACCGTCTCCTGGGTAACAGGGAAGCTAATCACCTGCGGAGGTTCTACAACAGCCGCCGGCTCTTCTCCCTTAAAGACTTTGGTGTACAGGAGATAGCCTGCAGCAGCAATGATTCCGACGATGATAATCCACTTCACGGTCCTCTTTATAATCCTTTTCATTGTTTCTGCTTCCTTTCAACTGGAAATACAAGAAAGTATAAGTTCATGGCTAATCACGCTTAATCGCTGTGAGCGCATCCGTCCTGGAGGCACTGATCGCCGGATAGATTCCTGAGAGGACTCCGGTCATAATCGCGAACGCCAAACCAATCGGAATCGTCACCAGCGGGATGAAAAAGGATAGGCCATCCCCTGAACTGCTCACGAGCTTGTTCAGTCCCATGATGATCAGGTAAGAGAACAGCACACCTAGCAAACCGCCCAGCAGTCCAAGCAAAGCCGCTTCCGTGATGAACATATTGCGGATCTGCCTCATATTGGCGCCGAGTACCTTCATAATCCCGATCTGCCGCCGGCGCTGATGGGTTGACATGGTCATGGCCACGATGATCGAAATAGAAGCAATGACAAGGATGAATACGCCGATGCCAAGGGCCGCCATTTTGATCATATCAAATTGCTCTTTGAGCTGATCCATTTGGTACAGATTGTCGTTCGCATTTAATGAGAGCTTCTTAATCAGCTCTTCCACCCGTTTGATGTTATCCATGCTGTCCACCTTCACGGTGATGGAGCTGTAGCTTCCTTCTTCCACGTTTTGAACGGTTGCGTCGTTATTGAAGCTTAGCTCCTTTTGGAGCTGCGCGGCTGTCTCCAGAGACACATACATGATCTTATCATAGGTTGCCCGGTCATCACTTGTTCCTGATGGACTGGCCAGAATCCCGCTCACCTGGAGCGGAGAACTAAGCTTGACCACCGGCTGCACGGAGGACGAGCTGTAATCCTGGGCCTGCAGTTGAACCTTCTGACGGTACATCTCTGAAGGCACCACCATGAGGTTGTTGTACTGGTCCATGGCCTCCTGGTTGAAGGGATCATTATTCAGCGTTTCGAAAATCTTCTGCCGGGTCTCAAGGTCCATCAAGCCCAGTGTCGCCCCGTGGTTCAGGACAACCATGCCCGTAACGTCCGACGGTCCGCCTTGCTTGAAGTGCTTATCATATTTGGTCAGCATGCGCAAATCCGTTGCGATAACCTGAACGTCAGTGATCTTGTTATCAACGGTAAGCATCTGCATATAACCAGTATCCTGAAAAGGTGCTGCGGCAACCACGTGATTGAGGCCCTGGATGATCTTCATCTTCTGGAAGGTCAGCTTGCCGGGATCAAGGTTGCTGCTCGTGTCTGAAGATGAGCCACTGCCGCCTTTGGGAGAAGGAATACCTCCGCCCGGAGTGACCGTAATTTCATCCATCTTGAAATTACGGTTCACTTCATTGGTCACATAGACCTGCGCGGATTGTCCGATGCTTAGTGCTGCGATAATCGCGGCGCAGCCGATGGAAATCCCGGCCATACACAATCCGGTAACCACCTTGCGCCGCTTGACCTGATCCCAGGCCATGCGGGAAATATCCCTGATTTTCACGGATTCCCCTCCTCTGCGCGCTCCGTTTCCACAGCTAAGTGCTGTCCGTTAATCAGATATCCGTCACGAAGTGAGAAGGTGCGCTGCATTTGATCTGCCACTTCCTGCTCGTGGGTTACAACTATAAATGTGGTCTTCATCGTTTGGTTCAGCTTCAGCAGAATGCTGATGATTTCCTCCTCCGTTTTGGTATCCAGGTTCCCGGTAGGCTCATCCGCAAAAATGACGGAAGGCTCGGTAATCAGCGAGCGGGCAATACTTACACGCTGCTGTTGTCCGCCCGATAGCTGTGAAGGGAACAGGTTCGCCTTGTCGGGAAGCCCCACCTGCTCCAGCAGGGCCAGCGCCTTCTGCTTGCGGATGGAGGGAGATACCGACTGGAACACCAGCGGCAGCTCTACATTCTCCCGTACGGTAAGGCTGGTAATCAGCTCGTACGCCTGAAAGATAAATCCGATGTGCTTGCGGCGGAATTCGGCAAGCTTGTTCTCGCCCATCCGCACGATATCCTGATCGGCAATGTAAATATGGCCTTCGGTCGGCTTCATGAGACCAGCCATCAAATTCAGCATTGTAGATTTGCCTGAGCCCGAGCTGCCCAGGAGGGCAACCATCTCACCCTGCTTAACGCTAAAGCTGATTTCATGAAGGACCTTGGTCCATTCATTGCCGGTCTTAAAGGAATGTGTAATTTTATCGACTCGCAACATAAAAGCTGCTCCTTCTTAGTCTGTGATAGATGGAACCCTCGTTATTTATCAGTACCCGGCTTCTCAGTGGTTGGCTTCTCAACGACCGGCAGCGGTTCATAAGTTAGGAAGTAAGACTGGCTGCCGAGCTCCATCCGCTCGCCCTGGAACTCATCATAAAGCGTAATTTTGTAAGAGCCGCCTCCAATCTTCTTGTACAGGCTTCTGACGATGGTTGTGGAATACGTATTGTTGTCGCCTTCTGTCAGATCTGTGCCAAGAGTGAGCGATTTCTCCGTCGACTGGCCGAACGGATCAGTGATCTTAACGATCAGCTTATGGCTCAGCGCTTGCGTATCGTAGGTGCGGTCCTGCATCAGATTGTAGTTCAGTACAATGCTTATAGTGTCGCTGCCCTCCGTAATCTTTCCGTCTGAGCTCAGCACCGTCAGGATATACGGATACAGCGAGATTCTCGACAAATCCTTCGCCGGGGTGACCGTTTGCGGAGTAAGCTTCAGCGAAGCAATATTGATATATCCGGTTGCTTCCTGTCCAGACTCGCTAAGCTTGCTGCCGATGATTCCCGGCCCTAAATACATAGAGATTTCCGAGGTTGCCACCGACTTGGGAATCTTGGCCCAGAAGGTAATCAATTGCTTGCCTCCGGGAGCCGCCAGGCCCGTAGTCTGGGCAGGCTGTGCTTCATAGAACTGTCCGTCCGTGGTTTGATAATAGGCCTGCATACGGGCTAGTGCGCTTTGTCTTTTTTCCTCATTGCTCATCAAGAGCTCTGTATAGACGATTTTGTAGTTTCCGCTGCCCGGATAGACGATGGTTCTGTTCTCTTGAAGCTTGGCGTTTTTACCTTTGCCTGAAACCGTGTAGCTGCCTCCGCGTTCAATGGACGGAATATCGTTGATCGCACTGTTCGTGGTAAGCGACAGGAATGGCAGCTTCTCCTCGTTTGCCGTAGTATACATGCTGATGTTCATCGAATCGAAGTTTTCGGCATATGGAATTTTGGTGATGATGGAGATTTCGGCAGTTCTTCCCGGGGCCAGCTCTTGAGAATCCTTATCCAGCAGCAGGTCCGTGGAAGCGGACAAATCCAGATTTCCTACCTTCAGCGCACCCTTCAGCTCCGGCAGGGACAGTGTTACAGACTGTGTATTGGTCAGGTTTACTTTAGCTACAACGATATCGTCATCCTTCCACGGATAACGCTGAATCGACTGCAGGCTGTAGGAGAAGGAACCGAAAGGCGTGGTGGTTCGATACTCCTGCCCTTTCTGGATATCGGCACGAAGCGTATATGGAATGGTGAAATAAGCTATCGGGAAAGTAATTTTGGACACAGCACTCTCAGCTACCGCTGTTTCCGCTCCAGGTGTTCCGGTTGTTCCGCCTGCTCCGGTGCTGCCGGAAGGCTGCGTCTGGCCTTGGCTGACCGCTTCGATCATTTGCAGTTGCAGCGTGTTCTGCTCCACCTCAAGCGGAACCTGGGCAGTGAGCGGAATTACCTTCACTTCCAATGGTCTGAGCGTTATGCCGTTCAAGGCTTTGGCGTTGACTGGAAAGCTTGTCCCTTTTGCAGATTTGACGGCAAGCTCGTATGTGGGAAGCGTGACAGCCTTGTTGCCGGTATTTTTCAGCTCAAGCTGAAAAGACCAGGCAGCCGATGCCTTATCGGCATACACAGAGGCATTGCTGAGCTTGGTTTCTATGGTATTGCTGTTGATCGTTATTTTCTTAATGGCCCCATTCGCCACCACCAGGTTTGGAACTGTCACAGCCGGAAGCTTAAACGATGCGCCTGCCAGCTCAAGCTTCAGCGTTTCATCCTTTTGTGTGAATTGCAGCTTCATGTTGTCGGTTTTCAGGTAGGCTGGAATTTCAGTCAGGTAGTAGATGCTCTTCTTTTCCTGCGGCTGTACCTTGTAGCTGGATTGGGAGCTGTTCAGGGCCAATTCAAAGGATGTCCCGCTGGACGAAACTAAATAAGCGGTGTAGCCGGGATCAGTGAGCACCTTGCTGCCTTTATTGGTTAGGCTTATTCCCACCTTGGCGTACACCTTGCCGCTGTATTTATAGAGCTGAAGGGATTCTGCCGCTGCAGTAACAGGGATATTGTTCATAATCATATTCAGGCTTGTCCCGGTTGCCACCGTTGTGGAGTAGCTCGCCGGAAGGGCAAAGCTGCCTGCCTGTCTCAAATATCCCTTGGCTTTGGCATCCCAGACGTGCATAGAAACCTTGAAGCCCTGAAGCGATTTGGTCTGGCCTACATTGACATAGTAAGTCACACGCAGGTTTTCTTTGGCTCCGACCTTCTTTTTGAGCACATCGGCAGTTACCGGATTGGCGGGAATCACGGACCCGCCCGGAGTAACTACCCGCGAGAAATATTGCGTTAAGTTCGCGCTTACACCGCTTGCATTGGAATAATTCAGCGTGTAAGCCAGAATGTTGCCGCCAGGCTGCGCCCATATATTCACATTTTCGATCGTTGCCGTAACTCCTGGCGCCATTTGGACAGGTTTTATTGCAGACGCCGCCGCGGCTGCCACAGCTGCGGTATTTGAGCTGCCTGCAGCCTGCACGGCTCCAGGTGTTATGCCGCCAGCTAATTGGCCAATAACAAAGGTGCTTATAAGCAGGGCGACATATGTATTTTTATACGTTCTCATCAATTTCCCCCCAAGAATTTTAGCTAGAATAATTATAGTAGCAGCGGACGAGGGAAATGTATCCAATTTGTAACCCTTCCGCTCAGGTTGTAACCTTATTGTTCCATTTATATCAAAAACAGCGCAGAATGCGCCGTTCGTGTAAAAACATTGTTAACTATCTGCATAAAAATCGCGCCTGCTTATGATCCGAAGGCCCGTCTGTACTGGTTGGGCGGCATGCCTTCCATTTGTTTGAAGACTTTAATGAAATAGCTGGACTGCTGAAAGCCCGTCTGGACAGCGACCTGCGCAACGGAAAGCTCCGTCGAAACGAGCAGCAGCTTCGCTCTCACCAAGCGGCAATCGGTCAAATAACGGTTAGGCGTCTTCCCCATGATCGCCCGGAACAAGCGCAGAAAATGATAGCTGCTGTAGCCCGCAAGCCTGGCCATAGCCTCCAGTGTCCAAGGACGCTCGCATTCCCTGTGGATCATATCTGCCGTGTGGCGGATAGAGTGCCTGATCTCTAGAGGAACCGACCCGTGCAGAGGTTCGGAATTCTGCAGCAGCGTGATCAGCAGTTCATAGAGCAAGGCCGACAGCCTGGGCTCGCTGGAGGTTGCATAGGAATCACTGAGCCTGTACATCTCCTCCATGACGGGGATCAGGCCCGCATCCGGATCAAAAGAAAAAAAATAACCGCGTGACTTGTCCACCTCCTCCAGCAAGGGAAGGGAAATCCCGGTTCTGAAATGCATCCAGCGCACCTCCCAGGGCTGAACAGGGTCAGAGCCATACTGCTGATATGCTCCTTTCGGGAACAGAAATCCTCTGCCCCGCCCGATTGGAATCCGTTCACCATCCTGAAAAACATACCCTTCGCCGCCAAAAACCAGATGCAAATTATAGCTGTTCAGAAAACCTTCGCTTCTTCGCTCCGCATGCTGCGGAAAGTCAGTATAATGTCCCAAAAATTCCGGGTAACACACATAATGCATGTACGCCGGCGCCGGTAAAACCCATTGTTTTTTCATCCTGCACCCTTCCCTGGCCCGTGTTAAGCAAGCACGCAATATAATCATATATTAGCAATATTGTGTTATATGAGAACCCATTCACCTAATACTACAATAGGTTCATAGCGTTCATAAAGCATATTTTTTACACTTGGAGGTTGGAAAATGAAGACTCATGCTAATGCAGAAACGTTCGAGCTTGGTGCCTGCTATTACCCTGAACACTGGCCGGAGCAGCTCTGGGCTGACGATTTCCGGCGCATGGTTGAAACCGGATTCACAATTGTACGGATGGCTGAGTTTGCCTGGTCCATCTTTGAGCCGCAGGAAGGCGTTTTTCAGTTCGATCTGTTCGACCGGGCCATAGATCTGGCTCACAGCTATGGATTAAAGGTCATTCTGGGCACGCCGACCGCTACCCCTCCCGCCTGGCTGACCGAGCGTTATCCCGAAGTGCTGAATGTTACTTACGACGGGGTAACTCTGCAGCACGGCTCCCGCCGTCATTATAATTACAGCAGCCTTAAGTACAGGGAACTCTGCGCCAGAATAACCACACAGCTTGCACAGCATTATGGCACACATCCGGGCGTAGTCGGCTGGCAGATTGACAATGAGCTGAACTGCGAGATCAATGTGTTCTATTCGGAGAGCGACCACAAAGCCTTCCGCGAATGGGTGCAGGCCAAATACGAAACACTGGAGAGACTGAACGATGCATGGGGAACCGTCTTCTGGAATCAGACCTACACCAGCTGGTCACAGGTCTTCTTGCCGCGTCCTACCCCTTCTCCGATGCAGCCCAATCCGCATCAGGCGCTGGATGAGAAGCGGTTTATTTCTGACAACGCAATCTCTTTTGCCAGAATCCAGGCGGAAATAATCCGTAAGTTTGCCCCTTCCCAGTGGGTAACCACCAATGGCCTGTTCGGCCATCTGGACAGTCATGAGCTAAATGACGAGCTGCTGGACTTTTTCAGCTATGACTCTTATCCGCAGTTCTCCTCCATTAGTGATATTACAAATGAGGTTAACCCGCTGCGAGACCGGAGCTGGAGCCTCTCGCTGTCTGTAGTCCGCTCCATCAGTCCGAACTTCTGCATCATGGAGCAGCAATCCGGCCCTGGGGGCTGGGTAAACCGCATGGATATGCCGTCTCCGAAGCCGGGTCAAATGCGCCTCTGGACGTATCAGTCCATTGCCCACGGAGCGGACAAGCTGCTCTACTTCCGCTGGCGGACGGCAACTATGGGCAATGAAATCTATTGGCACGGCATCAATGATTACCATAACCAGCCAAACCGCAGGGTCAAGGAAGCTGCGCAGGTTGGCCGGGAGCTGGCTGTAGCCGGCAAGCACATCGTAGGAACGCGGAACGAAGCGAAGATTGCCATTCTCCGTGATTACGACAATGAATGGGACGGCGAATACGACGTCTGGTACGGGCCCTTCATGTGGCAGAGCAACAAGGAATGGTTCAAGGCGCTGCAGAAACGGCATATCCCGAATGATCTCATTTACTTGCGCAGCAAGACCACTCTCGAAGACCTGACTCCTTATGAGGTGCTGATCTATCCGCATCCGGCGATTATGAGCGATGAGACAGCGGCACTGCTGGATCAATATGTGCAGCAAGGCGGAAAGCTGATTTTTGGCTGCCGGACGGGCTACAAGGATACCCGCGGACAGTGCTATATGCGGCCTTTTCCCGGTGCGGCCAAGGACCTTTGCGGAATCACCGTAGAAGAATTCACCCTGATCAAAGGCACTCGCCTACCTACCTCCATCCAGTGGGGCAATGATCCTGAGGCGCTTACCGTAGCTGATGCCTTCAACGATATTCTTCATGTCGAAGAGGACAGCGTCGAGATCATGGGCACTTATGCTTCTGACTATTACGCCGGCAAACCGGCGGTCACCAGAAACAAACGCGGAAAAGGCGAGGTTTGGTATTACGGAGCTGTATTTAACGAACAGGCAGCGCTCAAGATCGTAGATAGTCTGAATTTAGCATCCCCGGTTGCAGAGTGGCTGGAGCTGCCCGGTGAAGTTGAACTGCAAATCCGCAAGAGCGAAACTGCAAGCTACACGTTCCTGCTTAACTACAGCGAAGAACCGGCAACGATCCGGCTCAAAGAGCAGAAAAGAGATTTGCTGACAGGCCGGACGGTTTCAGGCTCCTTCACACTTGAAGGCTTCGGCGTTCTGTTGTTGCATTAATTCCATATTTGAAAATAAAAAGGCTCCTCCACACCAGAATGAGTTCGGGTGCGGGGGAGCCTGCCATGTGTAACAAAAAAGCCTCAGAATTATCCAAAGATGTAGATCATATTGATCTACTCTTTCAAGTTCCAAATGTTCTTAACATAAGTGCCGATGTTCCCGATTGCCTGCTGCCCATCCGGGAGGATTGCAGCTATCATTTGAAATACGCTCCACAGGTCCTCCCAAATTTCAAGTGTAACCTGCACTCCTGCGGTACTCGCCCGCTCCGCCAAGCGTTCGGCATCGCTAAGCAGTACCTCCTGATCACCGGCCTGGATCAGCAGCGGCGGCAGTCCCTGCAGATCCGCTCTTAGCGGGGAGAGCAGCAGAGGCATGCCTCCGGCATGGTCTCCGAGATAATCCTCCAGAATCCGTTGATTTCCCGCCCGGCTTCCCGTCGGGTCCATCTCTGCCCTGCTGTCATAGGATTCGCCGTCCAGGTGAACGAGATCGCTATGCGGAGAGAGCAGAAAGGCAGCAGCAGGCAGCTTCTTGCCAGCATCCCGCAGGGTAATCAGTGTCATAAGCGCGAGAGAAGCCCCTACCGAATCGCCTCCGAGAATAATGTCCTCAGGTGAATAACCTTCCGCAAGCAGCCAGTCATATGCGGCCAGGCAATCTTCATTTGCTGCCGGATAGACATGCTCAGGGGCCAGGCGATACTCCACAGTCAGGACACGGACATCGCTTGCCGCCGATATACGTGCAGCCAAATCCCGATAGATTTCACAAGTGCCGGAAATAAAACCTCCGCCGTGATAATAGAGGATCACTTTCCCTTTGCCCGCCCCGGCAGCTTCATCTGTGCAGTCAACCCACTCTCCATGTAGCTGTGCGATTTGTACTTTCACAGTTTGCACCCCCGGAAGCCTTGGCAGGCTTTCGGCAGCAGCGGCCAGGTCCTCACGGATTTGCGCAACAGTTCGCGCACCAATTCTATTGATTTGCTTCAAATGACTTTTTATTGCGTTCAGCATTTCTGTACGGTTCGACATCTTTGTTTTTCCTCCTGTCAGGTATGATGCCTGCATTGTAAACCCTGTATCTGAGTACAGAGTCAAGAGGAAAGTGGCCCAGCATCCCGGTTTACGAATCCATATGCAAGATTTGCAGAGTCTCCTCTACACCATGGTGCCGGTTAACCGATTGAAGATTTCTTTTTAGATCGCTGAGCTGAGCCTTGATGTTCTCGCGCTTGGCAATCTCAAGATCGACAGCGATGATTTTCCGTTCAATTGCCGCGATAAAATCAGGGATTCCGATGCTGCCGTCTGTAGACTTGACGAGCGCTTTTTTGATTTCCCGCAGCGTAAAACCACAGCTCTTGGCATTCTGGATAAAAGCAATTCGCTTCAGTGTCTCCTCGTTGTAGACCCGGTAACCCGCAGCTGAGCGCTGTGGCACCGGAAGCAGCCCGTGCTTCTCATAATACCGCAGCGTTTCAGCATTCACATGTGCTTCCTTTGCCAATTCTCCCCGCAAATAGCGGACCATTTTCAACCCTCCAGTCCTTCTATAAAAGCATCTTTATAGCTTCAGCCGATCCTTAAGCGCCGCCACTTCAGCCGCCGGAGGGTCCGCCTCTCCGTATCTGGCCTGATTGTACAGATGAAGAAGCTCGCCCGGAGTTGCCGAAGCGCCCTCCTGATCCTTACGCGGCCGCTTCTTGACAGCAGTCTCCGCCCATTCAGCCACGTCCGCTTCTGTCTCCCGGGGCGTCAGGTAGCCTTTCACCTCATACCCGGCAGCGCGTTTGGCATTCAGCCAATGACGGTACAGCCAGCGCGTCTGCTCCCGGGAGCTGTACATATCCTCCCAGCGGTCCCTGCGCGAAGCTGGAAGCAGCTTGTTCCGCCAATATTCCTTGACCCCCTGCACCGATCTCTCCCAGGCGAAGATGCTCTTCTCTTCATCCTTGTAGCTTGCCGTCTCCGGCGGCAGTTCTCTGCGGAGCATGGACAGCACGGCATCCATCATTCTGCGCAATAGTCCGCCTGTATTGCGGTAAAGCCAGCGCAAGGCATAATAAAGCAAGATAGCTATAACCGCCGTTGCCAGCGCGTAGAAGGCAAAATTAAGAATCATAGCGAGCAGACCCGGTTCGTTTGCTTCCGCCGCAGGAAGCTCAGGCATTGCCGGCGGTGGAGCGGCTTCGTCCTGCGGCGGCTCTTCGGAGCCTGAGAACAGGCGGCTAAGCCAGGTAAAAAACAGCCGTACGGCCTGCCACAGCATTAGCCCGAGTGCCCGGCCCGCACCTGCTGCCAGCGCTGCGGCTACAGCCACAAACACAATGACGAACAAGCGGTTATGGCGTCGCAGCCCTCCGGGAAGCCGCGAGGTCTCTCCTGCAAAGGAGCTGTAGCGCAAATGGCTGCTGTTGGAATCCAGCAGAGCCAGAATCAGACACAGGCTTCCGCTCCAGGTCAAGATGGACACACTTGGCTGAAGCACAGGAATGCGGTCATAGGCAATGGCGGCAATGAAATATAGGGCGATCCCGATAATATAAGTTCTTAACCGGTTGCTCTGGCCTGAAGCCGCGGTCATGCCCATATACGCATATAGGAAACCGCCGGCAAGCAGCGGCAGCTCTTTGACTGACGGCGCTCCCGTCAGGAGCAGCGCTGCCGTACCAAGCTGCAAAGCGATCAGGAGCATCTTCCACTTCCGGCTGCACCATTTCCGCTGCAGCACACCTGCCACCGCTACCAGCGGCAAGGTATAGATCCAAGGCAAAGCACTCTGTTCAGGCTGCAGGTAGGCCTGCAGGATGATCCACACAGGAAGGAACAGCAGCCACACTACGAACCAGGAGAGCCAGAGCCGAATTCCGGCTGTCAGATCCTGCATTGACCATCGCTTCATGCGCTGTCCCTCCCCTCGGCTGGAATATCCAGCCACTCTACACCATTACCGAGCAGCCTAAGCTGCTCGGCGGCAAGCTGCAGCTCCGTGCCCCGGTGGCAGGAAATGATCAGATAATCAGTGTCGCTGGCTCCGCTCTCCACTTCCAGCTCCAGCAGTCTGCTCATTGGCAGAGTTCTGTCCAGGTTAAGCCTAGCCAATAGACCCAGCAGATCTTCAAGCCGGTCCACTTGCTCAGCATGAACCGGATCCCGTTCCCCTTCGCCATCCAATCTTCCATTGCTGAGCAGTCCGGTCTCAATGCCATGCCCCATCCCATATTCTGCAACTGTAGCGGCATACCGGATTCCCAGCTCAATTCGTTCAACATCCGTCACCGTTCTCCACATGGAATCGCTGATCTCCACATTCAGACAGATGACCAGTCTGGAATCAGCCGTATAATCCTTTTTGTGCACCTGCAGTTGTCCTGTACGGGCTGTCGTCTTCCAGTTAATCGACCCCAGAGAATCCCCGGGACTATACTCACGCGTGCCTGCTGTAAGAAACGGGTCCTCCACAATCCACCTTTTGACCGGCAAATCCCCAAGCCAGCTATGGATCGGCAGCGGGAGCTCATGCAGTTGCAGCATCACGGGATACACCATTAATTCGAGCTGCAGCGGAAAGGTTCTGGAACTCCGGCTAAGCCCGAACAAGTCCCCTGTTGTCATGGTGGCCGTATCCAGGCGGAATAACCCGCGCTTCTCACAGCGGACCGAATGTCTGCGTTTAATATGACGGTAGGATCTTAAGTAGAACAGGCTTACATGGTTCTGATAAATGTCGCCGCTGGAAATACCCAGATTCTCCTGGCTGCCGAAATCCAGCCCCCGGGCGATGCTCGATTCCAGCCGCAGCCAGGGCAGCGGCAGCAGCTTGGCATTGACGATCTCTTCCACCATCTCAACCTGCTCGCCTTCATAGACAGCCTTGGCCGAGAAATAACGGGTATAGCTGACCTTCTTGAGCGCATTCCGCTGGTAGACCGCAGAAATGAACATCAGCAGCAATACAGTGCTGATGATGAACCAGGGCAGAGTCATCGCTATTCCACCCTTCCGCCTCTATATGCGGAAGCCGTCTCCGCAGGAACCTCCACTTCACGCAACACTTGCTGCACAAGCTCGGCGGCCTGCCCTTCCCGCGAGCCGGGTCCGCGCTGCAGCAGCAGGCGGTGCGCCAGAACTGCACCGGCAACTGCCTTAATATCATCCGGCAGCACATAATCCCGGCCCCGGATGAGTGCGTACCCCTGCGAAGCGCGGAGCAGGGCGAACCCTGCCCGGGGACTTGCTCCGAGCCTGACTGAAGGCGCCTTACGGGTAGCTTCGACAATGGAAACCATATAAGCCAGCAGATCATCGCTAACGCTGACCGCCGCAGCAAGCCGCTGGAGCTCCTGAATTTCTCCCGCTGTTGCAACCGGGACCGTGTCGAGCAGCGGATTGTTCTCGCGGAATCTTTGCAGGATGTGAATACCCTCCTCAAAAGTCGGATAACCCGTCGTAATCCGCATCAGAAACCGGTCGAGCTGCGCTTCCGGCAGCGGAAAGGTCCCTTGGCTGTCCACCGGATTCTGCGTCGCAATGACGAGGAACGGCGCTTCCAGCTCATGCGTGACACCGTCGATCGTAATCTGCCGCTCCTCCATGCATTCCAGCAGGCTGGACTGGGTTCTGGGCGTGGCCCGGTTAATCTCGTCGGCCAGCAGAATACTGGCGAATACAGGTCCAGGGCGGAACTGGAACTCACCGGTCTGCTGATTATAATAGTTGATGCCGCTCAGGTCCGACGGAAGCAGATCCGGGGTGAACTGTATCCGCTTGAAGGAGCAGTCCAGCGAGCGGGCCAGTGTCTTGGCGAGCAGCGTTTTTCCTGTGCCTGGCACATCCTCCAGCAGCACATGACCATTCGCCAGCAGGGCAGTAAGAAGCAGGTCCACCCCCTCTTCCTTGCCGACGACTACCTTGGCCAGATTAACTCTAATCGCTTGTATTATTGCCGCAGCTTCCTGAAGATTCATGAGGAATAACACCATCCGTTCCATATATTAGTATGTATTAGAGTTTAATCATACCAGAAAGCGCCTCCAATAAATAATAGATAAGTCTCAGCGGAAATAATATAGCCGCAGCAATACCGTGCAGCATATAATCAAAGCAAAAAGGAACCGGCAGCCGCCGGTTCCACTTCGCAGTACATTCAAATTCACTCAATCCATCTCAAGCCAATTATCCTAATAACCAACCACCGGATGCGGGATATAAGCTTCTTCCAACTGCAGAATCTCTTCCGGGCTCAGCTTAATTGATACTGCAGCAGCCGCATCGTCCAGATGCTCCATCTTCGTCGCACCAACGATTGGAGCCGTCACCGGCTTCTTCTGCAGCACCCAGGCTAGTGCCACTTGGGCACGCGGAACTCCCCGTTCCCCGGCGATTTCCTTCACCCGTAGCGCAACAGCCCTGTCGGCTTCTTCGGTTCTCGCATACAGCAGCTTGCCGAATTCATCGCTTGCCGAACGGGTGCTTGGTACCTCCCAATCTCTTGTCAGCCGGCCTCTGGCAAGCGGACTCCAGGGAATTACGCCAATCCCCTCCGCTTCACAGAGCGGGAGCATCTCCCGCTCCTCTTCACGGTACAGCAGATTGACATAGTTCTGCATGGACACGAACCGCGTCCAGCCATTGCGTTCAGCGACATTTAGCGCCTTGAGAAACTGCCAGGCATGCATTGAGGAGGCGCCGATATAACGGGCTTTGCCTGCTTTGACCACATCATGCAGCGCCTCCATCGTTTCTTCAATCGGCGTTGCCGGGTCCCAGCGGTGAATTTGATACAGATCCACATAATCGGTACCCAGTCGCTTCAGACTATGGTCAATCTCAGTCATAATCGCCTTGCGCGACAAGCCTCCGCCATTGGGACCCGGACGCATTCTTCCGTGCACCTTAGTTGCAATAACGACTTCATCACGAGTGGCGAAGTCCTTGAGCGCTCTGCCGACAATCTCTTCGCTCGTTCCATCGGAATAGACGTTGGCGGTGTCGAAAAAGTTAATGCCCAGCTCCAGCGCCTTCCGGATAAACGGACGGCTCTCCTGTTCATTGAGGGTCCAGGCATGATTCCCGCGTTCAGGTATGCCGTAACTCATACAACCCAGACAAATCCGTGAGACATCTAGCCCGGTAGAGCCCAGTTTTACATATTCCATAACTGACAGCAGCCTCCCTATTAGAAGATAAAAACTACCAATCTTTTATTAGTATATCTCTGTCAGCTGCATTTGAAAAACCAAGCCCTATCCGCTAATTTTACTCAGTACGATGTTTTCAGCCAATTCTGCTTCGCCCAGCTCAGCTTTCCTGCCCCTGATCCATCCGAGCCTGTCAATCTGGCAGCGAGTGTTGCAGGGTCATCCTGTGTGTAGCTGTAAGGCAGCGCCGATAGGCCGGACCAGGCGAACGGAATAATCGGGGCCGGTACTGGAGCAAGCGGACTTCCTGCGGAATCGCTATTGCCTCTGAAGACAACTCCATTCATCGAGTAGATCGTATCGACTGCTTTGATTTTACCTGTGTAGCTGGCGTCAGCCGGATCGGTCTGATTGTTGCGCAGCGGATACAGAATATCTATAATATTGGACTTTTCAAGCAATACGGCTCCGCCTTCCGTAGCAATGGAACCGTTGCTGGTGACCGTAAAGTGATAGCCTTTAGAGGCAATCGCTGCTTCCATCGCTGCCGTAATTCTTGATTTCGCTGCCCAAGCGGCAGAGTTATCCGCCAGAATGTTATAGACATGGGCGTTGCCGCCTCTGAGACGCGGCAGGCGGTCCTGAATATCCTGGTAAAAGTTATGATGCAGCGTGATGGTTAATTTGGCGTTGCTGGAATCAAAAGACGTCGCGCCAACCAGATGCCCCTTCTTCTGCGAGCTTGCGATTGCGATCACATCATCCTTGCTGAGTCCCACAGCGCTGCTGCGCAGATAGGCATACATTGGATAAGCAGCAGGATTGGCCTCCATCGCATTGATCTGCCGGGTTACCCAGCTGTTTGCGCTTCTATCGTCCCCCTTGAAGGTAGACCAGGAGATCGTTACGCCGGTAGTGCCTTTTTTAGAGTCAACCAGCCCGTCATACGCTTTATTGAAGGTACAGTGGTCAATCCAGACATTAGTGTCCTCCTCAAGCGTGATGTAGTCCCAATCGTTTTTGTCATAGTCGCCTTTGGTGGATTCATCCCACTCCCACAGCTCATCGAATTCCAGATTGCGGATGATTACATTGGAGCTGCGTTTGATTGTAAAAGCAACATGTTTGAGCTTGGCTCCATTAGCCGAAAAGATCGTCAGCCCGTCGAACCCGTCAAGATTGATCTTGCTTACTCCTGTCTGCAGGAGCACCGGATGGGTTAACGGCGAATTATGAGCGGAAAAAGGTGAGGTCTTGGCCGCAGAAGGAAGCTCATTCCAGCCCAGGTTAAGGTCGTTCATAATTTCCACAACCTTTACACCGGAGCCTTTTTTGAGCGCCGCTGCCAGGTCGGTTGCATTATATACTTTCTTGTACAGCGCGGTGTTCGATTCGTCCACGATACCGCCGCCGGTGTTCCCAGCGGAGAATCCCGCCAGATTATAAGCGCTCAGCGAACCTGCCGCTGCAAGCGCTGAAGTCTCTGTTAGTTCAGACGATTCCTCCAAAGGAGCAGCGTTGGCGGGAAGAATGCAAACAAGTGCCATAATTATTGCAATGCCAAGCCCTGAAACAATTTTGAACTTTAGAAATTTCGCCATCATATATTTCCTCCCACATTAGGATTACTGAATAGTTGCCCCGATATTCGTGCCGCTTGGAGTCCCGGAACCAATCAGATCACTGCCGCTGGCCAGCTTCAGGAAGCTGCCAAGGCTGAACGAACCATCCGCATTCCGCACAACCGAAGGGGTCAGGCTCACGAAATCGGCGCTGCTTGCCACAAGACCCTTGGCATTAGTGCTGGCATTGCTTTTCCACCAGACATTAGTGCTGGAAACATCCGTGCCGCTCGTCTTGTCGCTCGATGTGCCGGCAAAGCTCAGGTTGTTCGTGAACACATGTGTGCCTGCATCAAAAGCAAAATTGCTCTGGCCATTGCTCCATGAGGTATTGTTGGTCAATTGAATAGAGCCGGGATTGCTGTTGTAGGTGAATCCGTGTTTTTTATTCTGGAAGGCAATGCTGTTCGTCACAACATGATTTACAGCAATTTTGTCGCCGCCCAGCTTGAAGCCGTTTCCGTCACTATTGGCTGTTGAGTTGCCATCCGAGGTTTGCCCATTTTTGTAAGCAATGCTGTTCTTGATCGTAACAACACCAATCGGTCCGGTTTCTGACTTGGCATACAGATCCCATCCGTCATCCGTATTCCAGGCCGAAATGCATTTGTCAAAAACATTGCCGGGACCAATCGTCAGCTTGGCGGCAAAACCATCGGCATCCTCTCCATTGTCGGGATCGAAATTGTCATGGGAATACACGCCGATAATCTGGTTGTAGCTCGGCCAGTCGCTCATGCTTGCTGCCGATGTAGCATAGCGGCTGATTTGCAGACCGGAGTCACGGTTATGGTGGGTCTCCACATTCTCGATGATATTGTAATTGCCGCCGATGAAAATCCCGTTGTCTCCGGCTCCCTTCACTTCAAGTCCCTTAACGTACCAGTAGTGTCCAAAAATCTGCAATCCGCGTTCAGTGGAAGCAAAGCTCTCGGCGGAGAAATCAAGCACCGGCTTCTCACTTCCGTAAGCCACAATGCTCTTGCGTGAACCGGAGGTGCCGCTGTTATCCCGCTCAATAGTAACCGGCGAGGAAAAAGCATACGTACCACCCCGCATATAGATGGTGCCGCCCGCAGCTACCTTGGTTAGTGCCGATGCAAGGGTTGTTGGGCTGCCAATCGTCCCGGAATTGCCGGCTGCACCATTCGGAGCCACATAAATGGCGCCCGAAACTGGTGTTGCGGTTGGTGCGGTTGTTGGGGTGGCCGCAGGAGTTGCAGTAGCTGTAGGCGCTGCTGTCGGGCTGGTTGTTGCTGTTGCACTTGGGTTCGGGGTTGCCGTAGCCGTTGCAGACGGTGTTGGCGTACTGGTACTGACACCGCTTACAATAATGTTATCAAACTTGGCGGCGGTCTTATAAGCGACCAGGCCAATGCCTCCGGAAGTTAAAATGTTATCGTGTGCATTTAGCTGCAGATCATCATTCACATACATGCTGATCGAATCTCCGTTTAATTCGAGCTTGACCGTATACACAGTTCCCGCAGTGATTGGAAAGTCTGTCTTGACCGCAAGCGTGCTGCTTGCACCGCCGGATTTTTTGCGGATCTCAAGTGTCCCGCCATTGCTGTTCGACAACGAAGCGGCGTAGTAGTTATTGCCGTCCGCATAGCGGCCGCACACATAAGTACGGTTGCTTCCGTTAAAATTATCCACCTTCACATCAGCCTGCACGCTGTAATTGCTCCATGAGCTGTCGCCTGCAGAAGTCCGTCCCTCCGTACTGCTGGATTGATAATATACACGAGAGCCGCCATCCTGTACCACAGACCATGTGCCTGTCGTGCTGGTCCAATTCCCGGCATTGCCGGACTCAAAATCATCGCTGAAGATACTTGCTGCTTGTACTGACGGTATCCCCCATTGCAGGCTGCCAAAAGCAAGGACAGCAGAAAGCGCAACGCATGCGGTGAGAGTAAATTTCTTTTTAATTTTCACGTTAACATTAACCTCCATAGTGTTTTGTATTTTTTAACCAAACAATTATCTTTTCTATCAGCCTCCCCTTATTCGTGATATGCAGATCGCTGGGAATTCCGTTTTTTTGCAGCGGTCAGCCTAATCTCCACTATAAGTAAATATTTGTAATTGTACAGATGTTTTTTCGGGAGATTATTACAGATATGTGAACTGCATAAAAAAACCAACAAAAAACGGATCATTTTTGTTGGTTAGTTTTGCTATATACATTTCGGCGCTGCTTGGTTCAGCTTTGAATGAGAGGCTTCAGCTTTACGATCAGAGCCTGCAAATCCTTTGAGCACTGCTCATACATTTGCTTCGCTTTTTCGTTATTGGTTGACAGGCCGAACATCTCCAGGTCCGCTTCGCATTTCTTCAGCAATGCATAGAGCTGCGGCTTGTCCTGCGGCTGCGGCAGCTCTACACTGTCAGTATATAAGTCCACGGTCAGCTCGCCGTAGGAATCCACCTGACCCAGGTAGACATTTTCAGCGGTCACATCAAGCTTTCCCAGTTGACCATCCAGCCAGGCGCGTGTCAATCCGAGAGCATCCAGCGGTTCGTCCATAATTTTGCCATCCATAATTACAGCCTGCGTCTCCTGCTCCGGTGCTACTTTGACACCGAGATGCTTCGGCGTTAGCGGCTGGTTCTCCCGGGTAAGCAGGACGTTGATCATCCCGTCTGACTCCATAATGGCGAATTCCACATCCGCTACCTTGAATACATCTTTTTTCCGCAGCTCTGCCAGCAATTCATCGGTGGTCAAACGCTCTTTTTTCATATTGTCTTCGAGGATCTTTCCATCCTTAATCAGCACGGTCGATTTGAAATCAATGAAGTCCCTGGCCTTTTTGCTCTTGATTTGCAGGAACTCGATGCCCAGCGAGAAGGCTACCCAGACAACCAGGGCAATGATGCCGAGATGCCACGTCTTGTCTGTATCCAAGGATATGTAAGCCGCTATACTGCCTACGGTAATGCCTGTAATGTACTCAAAGAACGACAACTGTGAGACCTGTCTTTTCCCAAGCAGCTTCGTCAAGAAGAAGAGTACGACCACAGCAAACATTGTGCGCCAAATAACCTCCAGCCATTCAGGCATCAGTGAAACCTCCTTATCTATAGTATCAAGCGATGTACCAACATTCATTATTTGTAAAATGGAGCGGGATTAACCAAGAAAATTTTTCTTGTATGTAACCCAGAGTCACGACAGATACTATGTTGCGAAAATTAAGCACCACTATCCAAGGAGGAATATGAAATGACTGTATCCACACAAATAAAGACCTGTGTCTCATCTTTGAAAAGCGCTCAAGCCAGCTTGGAGCAATTCGCAATGGAGACCCAGAATAAAGAAGCCAAAAACCTGTTCACCAATGCGGCTAAGCAAACACAGCAGATCGTTGATCAGGTGGAGAGCCGTGTAACTGAGCTGGAGAATGAGGAACCACAGTATAAAGGGTTCTAACTCAGCCTGCAAAATCCGGTTCACATCAAAAAAGCTCCTCATTCGCATGCGCTGATGGGGAGCTTTTTGTGCGGAGTATAATTCCGCTATGAAAGAGTCCTGGCAACAGGATTTACTGCTTATCTGTCAGCCTTCCAAGTCTTGACAGTATCCACCCTGTTAATCCAAGGTATATGGCGCAAGCCCAAGCGGAAGCGGCGCTGGCCGGCTGCAGGTGCTTTGCATTTCATAGAACCGGTGCGAATCGGAAGAGTCATGGCAAGCCCACATGGCTTCCAGCACATGATAAGCCAGCTCTCCGCTGGCCCGGTGTGGCCGGCCGCTGCGGATGGCGTAGGCCATATCCGCCGGCCCGATTCCCCGGGTATTCTGGTCGTAGCCAGGCAGGAGCGGCTGCTCGGTCCACTCGCTTTCTCCAATACGGCGGAATTTCACCGGACCGCCGAAGGTATTGGGGTCAGGCACCTGAATCGTTCCCTCCGTGCCGTAGATTTCAATCGGCGGCAGGCTGCTGCCGCCGAAGATATCAAAGCTTGTGATCAGCGTGGCAATTGCACCGCCTGCAAATTGCAGCGTTCCGGCGACGTGGGTAGGAATGTCCACCGGGATCTTTTGCCCAGCCTTCTTCTCGCTGGTGATGGTCCGCTCCTCCAAGGCTTTGCCGGTCATCCCTGCCACGGTGCGGATAGGTCCAAGCAGTTGTACAAGTGCTGTCAGATAATAGGGACCCATATCAAAAAGCGGTCCGCCGCCGGCAGCGTAGTAAAACTCCGGATCAGGATGCCAATGCTCATGTCCCCGGCCCATCATGAACGCTGTTGCTGCAACCGGACGGCCGATGATGCCGTCTTCAATCAGCCTCAGCGCTGTCTGGATACCGGCTCCCAGGAAGGTTTCAGGAGCGCTGCCGACGAGCAGCCCCTTTTCTGCGGCCAATTCCAGTACTCTCCGCCCTTCCTCCCTCGTTACGGTGAGCGGTTTCTCCACGTATACATGTTTTCCGGCCTCCAGCGCCCGAAGGCTGATCTCGGCATGCGCTGCAGGTATCGTTAAGTTGATCACAATTTCAATCTCCGGGTCTTCCAGCAGCTGGTCAACCGTATAGACAAGGGGAATTCCGTAGTGTGCTGCCTGTTCTTCGGCTCTAACACGGTCCATATCCGCACACGCGGCAAGGTCCAGCAGCTCGAACTTTTGACAATTCTCCATATAGATACCGCTTATTTTGCCGCAGCCGATAATGCCGACTTTTACTTTATCCATCTTCTTGTTCGCCCCCGCCTTATAGTTGGCTGTCCGCCATGCCGCTGTACCCGGCGAACGCCGCTTGATCTTTTAACAGTGCCTGTGCAATCTGCTTGCCGTCCGCCGCCCAGAGCAAACCGCGCCGCATTAATTCCTTTACCGGCGGCAAATCAACTATGTCGGCATGATGGCCCAGCGAGTTGTAGTAGACCCGGCCATGACCCCAGCGTTTGGTCCAGACTACCGGCATATCTACAGCCTTATTAGCGGCATGCGGCCCATCCACGATGGGAAAGCGTGTTGTAGCCAGTATCTCCACCGCCGGATCATAATGCAGATAATACTGCTCAGTGCAGACGTTGAAGTCGCTTATACCATCTACCAGCGGACTTGAGCCCGGGTGGATTTCCACCTTGTAATCTACTCCGTCATTGCCTGGATGAGCGACCCATTGACCTCCGGTCATGAACTGCCAATCCACATTGGTCCGAAAAGAATCGCACATTCCACCGTGACAGCCCGCAAGTCCGGTCCCGTTCTGTACGGCTGCCGATACATTGTCCACCTGCTCCTGGGTGATTTGCCCCATCGTCCAGACCGGAACAATCAGATCGAGGCTCAGCAGCTTTTCACGGTCTTCGAAGACCTCAAGTGTATCCGCAACCTCTACCTCGAAATGCTCCTGGCGCAGCAGCCCCGCGAATATTCCGGCAACCTGCTCCGGCTCATGACCATCCCAGCCGCCCCATACGATTAATGCCTTCTTCATCATTGTCACTCCTTCTCCTGAATACTAATGTTGGAATAATTTACATCTCAGAAAGCAGGGTCCAGCGGCGTTCCTGAATAGAACGTTCCACTGCCTCCAGTACGGCCTGACATTTCACACCATCGGCAAAGCTTGGCACAGGCTGGCGGCCTTCCGCAACTGCGGAGGACAGCTCCAGTATTTCATGAATGAAGGTATGCTCGAATCCAATCGTATGCCCCGGCGGCCACCAGGCTTCCGCATAGTCATGGGGAGGATCGGTCGCAAGTACACGCCGGAAGCCCTGCACATCCTCAGCATCCGAGCTTAGATACACCTCCAGCTCGTTCATCCGCTCGAAATCAAACTTTACGCTGCCTAAGCTGCCATTGATCTCAAAAGAATTAGTCGAGCGGTGACCGGCAGCAAAACGTGTGGCCTCAAAGCTGCCAAGCGCCCCGTTAGCAAAACGCGCCAGGAACAGTGTGGCATCATCTACAGTAACTGGCCCTCTAGCCGCATTGGCACCCGCCCGGGCGCTGAGTCCGGTCATTTCGGCGGCTAAAGGCCGCTCCTTGATGAAGGTTTCACTCATGCCGATGACTTCTTGCATATCCCCGACGAGGTAATGTGCCAGATCAATCAGATGTGCGCCGAGGTCGCCATGTGAGCCGGACCCGGCGATCTCCTTCTGCAGCCTCCACACTAGCGGGAATTCGGGGTCAATTATCCAGTCCTGCAGAAACCAGGCGCGAAAATGATAGATTTTCCCCAGCCGTCCGCTCTCCACCAGCCTTTTGGCCAGTCTTACCGCCGGAGAGAACCGGTAATTGAAGCCAACCATATGAATAACGCCCGCAGCTTCAGCTGCCTCCAGCATTTCGCGGGAATCCGCCAGGCTAAGGGCCAGCGGCTTCTCACAAAAGATATGTTTGCCCGCTCGCGCTGCCGCAAGCGCAATTTCCTTATGAGCATTGCTTGGGGCGTTAATATCAATCAGGTCAATATCATCGCGGGCAACCAGCTCCCGCCAATCGGTTACGGTTTCCGACCAGCCTAGCTGGGCCGCCGCTTCCTGAACGGCTGCGGTATTCCGTCCACACAACACGGACATTTCCGGTTTAAGCGCTTTCGGGAAAAACATAGGCAGACTGCGATAGGCATTGCTGTGCGCCTTCCCCATGAACTTGTAGCCAATCATTCCGACACGAAGCTGTTTCATCTGATTCCTCCTCAATGTGATGTAAATGCAGATTCTTTAAGCCTTTAGCGATGAATCACGAACCACAAGCTCAGCAGGAAGCTTAATTCTGATGACTTCGCCCGCTTCCTGGTCTCCGCTGCCGTCCGGCAGTGCCAGCACCTTGCCGGCAGCAATTTCCCCCAGTTGAAAAAAAGGGACCCGCACGCTGCTCAGTGCAGGAGTCGCCAACTCGGCGGCATCTGAATCGTCATAGCCGACGATGGCCGGCATCCGCTCTCCCGGTATGCCCAGCTCCCGCAGCCCTTGCTGCAGGCCAATCGCCATCCGGTCATTGGCAACGGCAACAGCCTCGATGCACTCTAACTGCGCGGCAATTTGCCGAGCTGCGGCGATTCCGCTTCGGCGGCTGAAATTCCCTTCGAACAGGAGCATCGGGTCCAAGGAGATATCCGCATCCGCCAGAGCGTCCGTATATCCTGCAAGACGGTCGCGGCTGTTCGAATAGGCCTCAGGCCCGTTCAAGAAAGCAATCCTGGTAAAGCCCTGCTCAAGCAGATGCTTCACAGCCAGACGGCAACCCAGAACATGGTCGGCATCCACCTCGTGAAAATTCTCGCCCTCAAAATGCTGGTTGACCAGACAAAACGGATGCCCCTCTTCCTTCAGCTTCCGCAGCGCGGCAAGCTCCCCGGCGTCCTCTTTGGCCCCAAGGACAATGCAGGCATCGACCTTGCGCATCCGGAACAATTCGCTGTAATCCAGCGGTTCATCGGCATCGCGGAAGATCATCAACAGATCGTAGCCCTCTTCTCTTGCCCGGCTCCCGATGCCGCTGAGAATTTCGGAGAAATAATACGCGGAGAACAGCCGCGCCTTGGGCAAATAAGGCATGATCACACCCAGGTTGCCGCTCCGCCTGCGGGCAAAGCTGCGGGCCAGGGAGCTTGGTGTATAGCCAAGCTCTCTCGCGGCAGCAAGCACCCGCTCCTTGGTCTGCTCCTTGAGCGGCCCAACGTTGTTGAGTACGCGGGAGACGGTAGCTTCGGAGACACCCGCCAGCTCAGCGACTTCTTTGCGGCTTGCGATAGCAATCATCCTTTCTTTTCGAAACCAAAAATGTACACGCGTACATTCTCTCACGAAGCTCGGCATCCGTCAATCACCAATCTGTGATATGCACCCGAATTGCCGCAATCAATTTTAATCATCAGCCTTAAACCAGTCCTGAACATGCTTCAGAAACCGTTTGGTGGCCGGAGACGTGTATTTCATTGAATGGACGGCAATCCCCAATGAACGGAAGCTTCGCTCCTCCAGCTCCAGCATGGCTACGTTGTGCTTCTGGCGCTGAATGACCAGCTCCGGCAAAATGCTGATGCCCAGCCCATTTTCCACCATCGCAATAATCGCATAGTCATCTCCGGCCGAGAATTTGATGTTCGGCTTGATTCCGGCCTTCTCCAGCACCCGTCTGACATCATAATCCGAGCCGGCCTTCGGGATAATGAAATCCTCATAGGCAATCTGCGCAAGCGGCATAAATGGCGCCCTGCTCAAGGGATGCTCCTTGGAGAGAATAGCGAGCATCCGGTCCTGCTTCAGCGGAAACACTTCAAATTTCTCCCTTGTGGGGAGCGAAATAAAGCCGCAATCAATAACTCCGGCTTCGATCCATTGCTCAATCTCCAAATATCCGCCTTCCATCAGTTTAAATTCAATATATGGGTATTCCTTGCGGAATTCCTTAATCATTCCCGGCAGCCAATGCACAGAGACACTGGTGAAGGTGCCGATTGTAATCGTCCCTGTCTCCAGTCCGTGGATATCCGCAACCTGCTGCTTCAACTGCTCGTTCCACTTGATAATCTCGCGGATAGGCTGAACGACCTGTTCTCCGTTTACTGTTAATTTAACGCCGGAACGGTTTCTAATCAGCAGGGAGAAGCCGAACTCCAATTCCAGACTGCTGATCGTGTGGCTGATCCCGGACTGGGTGAAGCCCAGCACCTCTGCGGCTTTGGTTAGGCTGCCCAGCTCTACAACCTTCAGGAACACCTCATATTTGCTAATACTCAAGCCTTTGCGCACCTCCGGTATACATGAAAAATTCTCATGTTTTATATGATAAACATTCAGTTACCTTATGTATTTGAGCGTATTATACTATAACCAATTGATTTATAGAAGGATGATGATGAAATGAAGCCGCTCAAGGCTGAGCTGATGCTCTTTATAGTAACCATATTCTGGGGTTCCTCCTACCTGTTCATGAAGATGGGGCTCGGGACTCTCGGGGAGTTTAATCTGATCGCGCTGCGCTTCGGGCTCGCATTTATTCTGGCGGCACTCCTCTTCCACAAGCGTCTCCGCAAGGTGGATGCCAGAACACTCAAATACGGAGCATTGCTCGGATTCCTGCTGCTCGGCGTTTTCACCTGCATCACCTTCGGCCTTAAGACCACAACTACCTCGAACGCGGGCTTTCTTGTCGCCTTGACTGTTATTTTTGTCCCGATGATTGAAGTGCTTGTATTCAGAAAAAAAGTCGCTCCTCCACAAGTTTTCGGCACCATATTGGCCATCGCCGGAATCGGACTACTGACCTTAAATTCTTCGCTGCGTATTCAGCCTGGTGACTTCCTCTGCATACTCTCTGCCGTATTCTATGCGGTACAGATTCTGCTCACCGGCAAAGCAGTAAAAACCTGCGACACCTTAAGCATCGGCATTCTGCAGCTAGGCTTTGCTGGTGGATATGCACTTGTCCTGTCTGCCTTGTTCGAGACTCCTTCGTTGCCTTCTTCCACGTCCGGCTGGATCGCCATTCTGGCGCTGGGCCTCTTTTGCAGTGCATGCGGCTTCATTCTTCAGCCCATCGCCCAGAAATACACGACACCAACCCGCACCGGTCTGATTTTCTCCATGGAACCGGTATTCGCCGCCTTGTTCGGCTTCTGGTTTGTCGGAGAGAAGCTGTCGATGCAGGGCTACACCGGAGCAGCGCTTGTTCTGCTGGGCATCGTCGCCTCTGAGCTTTTGGGCAAAGCGCATTTTGCCCCCGGTGCCATCAGGCTCCACAAGAAACGGCGGGCCAATTCATAGAGATTTGATATTATTTTCACACAAAAAAAAGCCGCAACAGCACAAGCTGAAGCGGCTTTTTTGAAATATAAGATTAATATGTTTCACGCCATCAATCATCCTTATATTTCTCGCTGAAACGGATGCCGCCTCTTTCAGAGGACGGCAAAGCCGTTTCTACTTGTATACTCTTATTTAATGGCCCATCATCATTGCCGGATCAGTTGCCTGACCGTCAGGCGAAGGCTGAGGTGCTACCTTCGGTTTGCGGAGGATTAAGCTAAGTACCACTCCCGCTATCGCGATGCAGGCGGACAGGAAGAACACATCATTGAACCCTAACACCATAGCCGACAACGGATTGGACCCCGCTGCCATTTTGCCCATGTGAGCTGTAATCTGACTAGTCAGGTAACCGGTCATTCCTGCTACAGCGAAGGACACAACTACTTGCTGTGCAGCAGCGGTAAGCGGAGTTACCCGGTTCACCCATTCACGCGGCGCAGAATTCAGTACATGTGTATTGACCGGCATCATCGACAAGCCCATGCCAAGACCCATCAAGCCCAGACAGGCCATAATGACTGGAAGACCTGTGTCTACGGTCACGCCGGACAACAGGAACAATGCAGTTGAGATAATACTCAGACCCACAAACACCAGCGGACGCGCACCAATCTTGTCAAACAATCTTCCGCCCAGCGGCATCCCAATCCCGGAGGCCAGCGCCTGCGGCAACAGAATCAGGCCGGTCTCAAGCGGCGTGTAGTTGCGGATCTGCTGGAGATACAGCGGAACGAACAGCATGGAGCCGAACAATGCGGCTTGAGTCACCCAGCTAAGAATAATCCCCCGGGTGAAATCCGATGAACGGAACACACGCAGTTCAAGCAGCGGATGCTTGTGAAGCAGTTCGACGATAATAAACAGCACCAGCGCTACACCGCCTACAGCCAAGCCCACAATAGCTCCTGTCGAGGACCAGCTTTCACTGCCGCCCTGATTCACACCGTAAGCGAGCATGGAGAACGCTACTGGAGCCAGAATGATACCCAGAATGTCGAGATGAGCTTTGCCCTTCTTTTCTGTCTTCGGCAAATATTTGATGCCAAGAATGATGCCGACGATTCCGATTGGAACATTGATCAGGAAGATCCAGTGCCAGCTCACATACTCTACCAGCCAACCGGACAATACCGGTCCAAGTGCGGGAGCGAGCAGCATAGGAATACCGAGCATACCCATAATGGAGCCTCTGCGTTCAGGCGGCGCAAGTCTGAATACCATCGCCATCCCAATCGGGGCAACCATCCCGCCGCCCAGTCCTTGAATGACCCGGAACATAATGAGCTGTGTTGACGTCTGCGCGATTGAGCACAGCATCGAGCCTAAGACGAACATGGCAACTGTTGAGATGAAGACCTGCTTGGACCCGAAACGGTCTGTCATATAACCGGCCAGCGGAATAACAGCAGCCAAAGCTAGGGTGTAGCCCGTAATCGCCCACTGCACTGTTTTGAGATCCGTATTAAAATAATCTACCAGCTTTGGTACAGCCACATTGACTACCGTACCATCCAGGATAACCATAATCATCCCGACGATAATCGCCAGCAGCGGCGGCAGTATAGCTTTTAATGAGAAAGGCTGCTCCACCGGGGCGCTCTTCACATTTGTTGTTTTTGACATTTATTCTCCACTCTTTCTCTTTATATATAATTGTATTAATCAAAATAACGTTCAAACAGTCCGTCGATTTGTTCCTCAATGGAAGGAAGATTGAAGTACGGCAGCATATCCGTTTGATTCTCAGGCAAGCTTGTGACCATGATCACCGGAAATACCACAGCGCCGTATATCTGAAGATACATCGTCATCTGAGTATTTTTATCCTGCTCACCGGTGATTTCCTGGATGGCCTGAAGAATTTTCCCGATCCGCATCATTTTGCAGTAACGGGTGTATTCGTCCAGGGAACCCATGATATGGTGTCTCTGATCAAGCATTTGTTTGGCCAATCCGGGGTAACGCTTAAGCTCTTCAATATAACGAAGGAAAAATTGCTTAAGCCGCTCCCTTGGAAGCATTGTGTCGTCCTCCAGCGCTGAAAAAGCATTGTCAAAGGTAGAGAGCAGCATCCGTACCGCATCTGCCAACAGCTTCTCTTTGGAGCCAAAATGATAGTTGACAAGGGCCAGATTCGTCTCTGCTTTGGCGGCTATATTACGCATGGTGGCACAATGGAACCCCTCGCTGCGAATTAGATCCAAAGTTGCCTCAAGTATAGTCTGCTTCGTATCCTTCTCTGTTATGTCAGCGATGTTCTCATCTTTGATCATAGCTTTGGCTGATCCCCCCTTTCCTGGTACATGTTGCTGAACCCCGTTTTAAACAGTGTTTAATCCGAATTTAAAGTTACTCTCAATTGAGGCTCCTGTCAAGCAAATTTATAGTGAAACGGTTTCACCAGCAAACACATAGTTCAACACAAAGAAGGCCGCATTCGCAGCCCTCTTAACTCAACACCTTATTCATATCTTCTAATTCGCCTGGCTGGACAGAGCTTCATCGGCGATTACCGGCTCAAGCTTGAGCCCGGTGATTTTACCCGTTTTGTCTATTGTCAGAGTCAATGCAGCTTCGGATTTGGCAAAATAGAGCACGCTCTGGATCGTCATATTCTCCTCGCCCCACTGGCTTTCCGTTGCTTTTACACCGAAGAAATTTCCAGCCGGAACCGCAATGCCTTCCCAACTCTTCTGAATCAGCGGCAAGGAAAGCTGCTCCGCTGCCAGCCCGCTGAAATAACGGTTCTGAAGCTCCTGGTATTTGCCTGCAGCGAGCAGTCCGGATACCGCTCCTGCCATTACCTCGGGAGCGTAAATCTCGGCTTGGCCCTCGGCAAGATTATAAGAGGTAATTAACCCAATCGCATTAAAAAAGGAAAGCGGAACATAAATCCGTTTCTGTCTGACCTCAACCGGTTCCTTGAAAGGTATTTTATCCTTTCCGTTAAGCGTAAGCTCCTGGCCGCTGAGCTTGAACTCAATAGTCTCATTAAAGCGTGTCAACTGGATTTGTCCAGTGCTGCCCTGATAGGACGTCTTGTACTTTAAGGCTTCGGCTGTCTCGCGCAGCGGTATCATAACCCCTGATCCATTCCTATAAGCTGTTGACCCGTCAAGCGGCAATAGCTGTCCATTCATAACTACCTTCACATTATCTGCGGCTTGAACGCTCTGCGGCGTTATAAGCGCTGACCCGGCTGCCAATAACAGAATACTGAGGATAACGGCTGCGATTTTGTTTTTCACATCAGATTCCACCTCTCCTGTATTATTCACACAAGCTGCTGGGAATAGAACATACATTAAACATTAACCAAAAAACCGGATTTTATAACACCTGTAAGCGGCGTCCTGTTATATCTTATGTATTGAGTAATTTGAGATGATACGATAGTTTATAATTCTGAATTCTCTGACATAGTAAAAAGCACACCCGCCTTGCGGATGTGCCCGATACTCAACTGTTATTAATGCATCGACGCCTGTGCTTTATGCTGAACGATGACACGCTTCAAGAAGAAAGCGACCAGCAGACCGATAACAGCCATCGCCATTCCAAAAATAAAGGCATTCTGCACGCCTTGCGTAAACGCAGGCAGCAGATTGGCCGGGTCGGCCGGATTGCTCACCGACTCCATATAACTCTTGGAGCCTGCGGTCATGATGCTTACTGCCAGCGCCGTACCAATTGCACCTGCAACCTGCTGCAGGGTGTTCATGATGGCGGTACCGTCCGGGTACAATTCCATAGGCAACTGATTGATGCCGTTGGTCTGAGCAGGCATGAAGATCATGGATACCCCAATCATCAGCGCGCTATGCAGCACAATTACGAACACTACAGTAGAAGTGGCATTGATGTTCGAGAAAAACCACAGCGCTACCGCTACAATGACCAGCCCGGGAATAACGAGCCATTTCGGGCCGTATTTATCGAACAAGCGTCCCATAACCGGCGACATCAGTCCGTTGATAAATCCTCCGGGCAGCAGCAGCAGGCCGGCTTTGAAGGCAGAGTAGCCTTGCCCCTGCTGAAGGTACATTGGAAGAATGAGCATCGAGGACAGAATGACCATCATACAGATGAAGACCATCAGCACACCAACCACGAACATAGGATACTTGAATGCACGCAGATTAATCATTGGCTGCTTCATTGTATTTTGACGGATCACAAACAGGACAAGGGCAATCACGCCAATTGCGATGGCAATGATCACTTTTGGGCTTCCCCAGCCTTCCGCTTCCCCGGCGCTGCTGAATCCGAACACGACTCCGCCAAAACCAATGCTGGACAGCACAATCGACAGCAGATCAATCTTCGGCTTCGTGACCTCGGTCACGTTCTGCATGAACAGAATTCCGCTGATCAAGGCGATCACCAGGAACGGCAGGGACAGCCAGAAGATCCAGTGCCAGCTCAGGCTCTCAATCAGCAGCCCGGCAATCGTCGGGCCAATCGCCGGAGCGACCATGATTACGAGCCCGATGAGCCCCATCGCTGCTCCTCTTTTTTCAGCGGGGATGATGACCAGAATTGTATTGAACATCAGCGGCAGGAGCAGTGCGGTTCCCATCGCTTGAACAACACGGGCCGTAAGTAAAAATTCGAAATTTGGCGATGCCGCTGCCAGGAAGGTTCCCAGGATGGAGAACGATACTGCGGCAACGAATAACTGTCTAGTTGTAAACCACTGCAGCAGCAGACCGGATATAGGAACAAGAATACCCAGTGTCAGCAGATAAGCTGTTGTCAGCCATTGTGCAGTAGTCGGTGTAATATTGAGCACCTTCATGAGATCACTTAGTGCGACATTCAGAGCTGTCTCACTGAACATGCCGATAAACCCGGCAAGCAGCAGGGAGACGAGAATCGGAATGGTTTTGAACTTTCTTTCTCCGGTTTGTTTCTTTTCAGTCATGGTGGCTTCCACTCTTAGATCCTCCTGATTATACGTTTATTTATCTCTCTGTGTGTGTTTCTTGCTTAACCCAGCAATACAGGAACCATTCTGGCAGCGGCGAGCAGCGGATCAGTACTCCGGCAGGTCAATGTCTGCAATAACGCTCCTTCGAACAAGGAGACCACTACAGACGCCCTATCGGCTGCTTGCCGGCTATCGGTTCCTTCCTCAAGCAAACGCTGCATAATCACATCCTGCCAGTCCTTGAACACAGCCTGGCATGCTGTTCTCAGCTCTTCGCTGATGCAGGAGGTCTCCACGGCTACCCAGAAGCTGAACGGGACCATTCCTTTATAATCGGAACCCTCCGCGTCCTTAACCATCTGCATGATAAACTCCTGAACCGCCTGAACGATACTTACATCCTTCTCCACATAATCCCTGAGCTGTCTTGCGACGATTTCACTCGTCTTGTTGATGCAGGTTAGTGCCAGCTCCTCTTTACCATGCGGGAAGTAATAATAGAGCGATCCCTTGGGCGAGTCGCTGTCCTTGATGATTTGACTCAGACCGGTAGCGTGATAGCCTTGTGTAAAAAATAATCTTGTTGCGGTATCCACAATCGCATCACGCGCATTGGGCTTGTTTGACAAGCGCGCCACTCCCTCTTGTATTATAACGATTGGTCTACATAATAAAACCACGAATTTGCGCAAAATGTCAAGATTATTTTCAAATTTAAAGTATTTTTTCAATTGCCGCCATAGGTTGAATACGTTATAATTTTATTATTCCAATGCGAAAGGTATGATTTAGATGAGCAAGGATGCTGCATCAAGGGGAATTCCGCGCCCGCTTGTCAAAACCAATCAGGCGTTCATCGTCTTATCCGTACTGGCAACCTGGTTTACAGGCCAGTACTGGGTTCTCGCACTGCCGCTTGCTGCCGGACTGTCTGGCCTGCTGTTCGGTTACAATCCGGTCATTAAGCTTGCCGCCATGCTTCTGACCAAAGAACGATCCAGCTATCTGCTTGAAGATTGGGATCAGCAGCAGTTCAATCAGAGCATCGCCGTCTTCTGCCTCACGGCCGGACTGGTCAGCTTCCTGGCAGGCTGGAGTGTTGCCGCCTACATCTTCACTGCTATGGTCGCTGTTGCGGCCACTGTCGCCATTCTCGGCTTCTGCATCGGCTGCTTCATCCACTATCAATGGAAAATGTACACCTACAGACGCAAGCAAAAAGTTGTGCATTGAACTTCCCCCTACATGCAGCAGCGGGGCGCCTGACTGCCGCCAGGCGCCCGCTGCGCAATATGCTCTACTCCTCACGTTCTTCCCCTGCGACATCCCAGCGATGCCTGAATTTCTCCAGACGCGGGTGTACATAAGCCGGAGCCGCTGACAGGATAAGACGAATCTTAACGATCCACTCCTCAAAAGAAGAATAGGAAGCGAACAGGTTCGCCGTCTCCGGCGTCAGATACAGAAAATACGGCGATGGATACACGGTACTGATATGACGGAGAGCAGAATCCAGCGGCGTATATTTTTTCCGTTTGCCTTCGAGACTCTCCACTGTAATGAACGAACGTCCCTGTTCTCTTTTCCACTCATGCAGACGGTCCTCCCGCTTATAGAACGCCTGTACAGGCTCTTTGCTCATCCGCCTTACCGTTTCTTCATGCAAAGGATACAGCACCAGCTTGGTGAATTTACGGTCCGCCGCTGTCTTGGCCGCGAGTTCAAGCTCCTGATCCGTTATCCGCTCAAAAGAATCATAAAACACCAGTGTTCCCTTACGCTCTGCAGCCGGAGGCTCATAGCCATAAGGCACTCTTTGAATGTCGTGTTTCATCTTTGCCCTCCTGCTTGAATCTTCAGATTGTCTATCCTGAAATAACGATGTCCGAACAGAGGACATTGTTATGGAAGCCTCGAATTTGGCGAAGCCAAACTTAAGGCCCTTCTATGAAATTTCATCGCCCTGAAGTGTCGCGAAAGAGCGACATAGATGTCTATAGCATATCATGCATGCAGCCTCCGGTATGCATATGTTGCGGCTCCCAGTGTTCCCGCCCGGCTGCCAAGCCCGGCCTGGACAATGCTGCACTTGCTGCCGGACAGCCCCAGCGCGTGTTCCTTCACAGTTGCACGGACACTGCGCAGCAGCCGCTCCCCAGCCGCAGACATCCCGCCGCCGATCACAATCGCCTCGGGATTCAGCAGATTGATAACGTTGGCCAGACCAAAGCCAAGCAGCGTCCCCGTCTCATGCATTACCTCTACCGCCACTTCGTCTTCCAGGTCATAGGCTTCCGAGATCATCAGAGCCGTTATCCGCTCATTGTCGCCGCCTGTCCAAGTCTGGATGATACTGTGTCTGCCTTCGCCCAGCTTTTCCTTAAGCGTATTTACCATGCCCACCGCCGACACATATCTGCCCAGGCAGCCTGAACTGCCGCAGCGGCAGGGACGGCCCTGCCTGTACATGTTCATGTGGCCGATTTCCCCTGCGCTGAACGTCGTTCCATAGACCACCTTACCGTCACTCACAATCCCCGAACCCAGCCCCGTCCCCAAGGTCAGCAGGATCACATTCTGATACCCTTTTGCGGCTCCATGCAGCCATTCCCCATACAGATTCACTCTTACGTCGTTGTCAATATATACAGGAAAGTCATAGTATGGCTTCATCTCATTTACAATATGTACTTGCTCCCAGCCCGGAAAGTTGGGTGAGAACAGGGATAGCCCCTCCTTGGGATCAAGCAGCCCTGGAACTCCCATGCCCATGCAAACGACGCTGTGAAGGCTGATCCCCTTATCCTCGGTCAGCAGCTTTATCGCATAACGAATCCGGCTAAGCACATGCACCGGTCCTTCTGCCGCCTCTGTAGGAACCGACACCTCGCTGACTGCCGTAAAATCGGCATCAAATAAAGCCGCCTTGATATTGGTTCCGCCCAAATCTACTCCTATGATGTACGATCTCATTGTTCCACGCCCCACTTCTTCTAATCTCACTAATCATTATGGGGAACTGCTGCACATGTTAAAAGAGACTTATATAACATCTTATAATACTTTTGGAACACAAAAAGACAGACCCGGCGGTTCATCGCCTGTCTGCCTTACTGTTATTGCACTGGAGGCCGGTTTTATGAACCGGCTCCCTTATATTTTTTCACTCCGTAATTCCAGGATACAAGCCCGATTCCCAAGAACACCGCACCCACTACTGGAGTCAGCAGTGCCATGCGCTGCATCTCTTCCCGGTGGAGAAACAGAGCTGCCGGATAGACGCCGACAAAAGCAAACGGGACAATCCACGTAAGCAGTACCTGTATTGCACGGTTGTAGATCGTAACCGGATAGCGGCCGTAGGTCTGGATGTTGTACATCAGCGGCAGAATCCCGGTTGGAGCATCGGAATAGAAAGACAATGAGGTCAGGGTCGTATAGATCCCTGTGTAGATCGCAACCGCGCTCAGGGTCAGAATGATCAGCATCGGAATCGTCCACCATTCAAAAGGCAACCCCAGATTACTCCCGCTGATCGCCATAATGATCAGGCCGATGATTGAACCGACCAGTGCGGGCGGGTCTACATTTTCCAGGAAAATCTGAAACAGGTTATGCGCCGGACGGGTCAGGACGCGGTCCATTTCGCCTTTGACAATGTAGCGCTCGCTGAAGCCCCACATATTCACGAAGCAACTGAAGACGCCAAAAGGCACCATAAAGAAGCCGTATACGAACACTACCTCATTCTGATTCCATCCGCCCAGGCTGTCGGTGTGCATAAAGATGACCAGAATGAAGATGAAGTTGGTCGCCTGAAACAGCAAATCCGACACCACCTCTACCCAGAAATCGGCGCGGTAGGTTAGGCGGGTCTTCATATAGTTTTTCAAATATTCAAACAGTAATCCCAAGTAATACAACTTCGCTCACCCTCCCTGCACGAACAGCCGCTGACGCGCCGCATAGTATAGCCAGACAATCGGAATCAGCAGCAGCAGGAACCAGACGACCTGGACCCCCAGCACATTCCAGATGCCCACGCCCTGAACCCGTCCCGTAAATACGGAGCCCGGCAGGTAGGTAATTGCTTGAAAAGGCAGAACTTTAAGGACCGAAGACAACCAGTCCGGGAACAAGCTGATCGGCACGATCAGACCGGAGAAGAGATCAACCACCACACGTTTCATGCGCATCATGCCCTCGTTGTTCTCCACGAAGAAGGCGGATAACCCCGTAATGACGTTAATCTGTGAACTAATCAGGAAGCTGAAAAAGAGCATAACGAGAAATCCTGCCCAGGCCGAAGGCGCTGTCGGTAAGTGAACTGGAAACAGCAAAACCGCAATCACCATACCCGGGATCATCAGCATCATGAAGCGGAACACGCCTTCGCCAAGTCCCTGCATCATTTTGACCAGTACATAGTTATACGGCCGGATAAATTGGATGGCGATGCTGCCGTCCCGTATATCCGTAGAAATCTCCCTATCGAGATTGTTGAAGTAAAAGGCCCTCGCCATCCACGAGACAGCGACATAAGTCGTCATCTGCGCACCCGTGAAGCCGCCCAGTGATTCGCCGTTGCCGTAAATGGCTTTCCAGGTGAAATAATTCACCCCAATGTTCAGCGTATAAATGAGAATACCTGAGTAATAATTGACACGGTAAGCCAGCATGGTCAGAAAACGGATCCGGATGAAATCGAAATAAGCGCCGAGCAGCAGCCTCCATCCTTTCTCCTGTGAACCTCCCGAAGAGGAGCCTCCGGCTGCTGCTGCCGCAGCTCTGAGCTTATTAGACATGAATGACCTCTTTCTCATCCTGCAAAGCAAGTATCTTCTCTTCCGGTTTATCCGCCGAGCCTGATTGATAAATGCTGCGGACGATATCATCCGTATTCGTTTCAATAATCTTGATATCCGTAATATCCGCTTGTCCAACGACTCTTCCGAGCACATCGGACACATTCAGCTCCAGCGGAATCCAGGCCTTGGCGCCAAGATCATTCTCGGCTGTCCAGGTCACCGGCATCCCTTCTGTCCAGTGCATGAGCTGTGCAAGCTTCGTAGCTGTCCCGAATTGGAAAATCACCTCACGCCCGGTTCCCCAGCGCTGCTTCAATTCCTCAAGGCCGCCATCATAAATAATCCGTCCATCATCCAGCATGATCACCCGGGAGCACAGCGCTTCAATATCCTGCAGGTCATGAGTGGTCAGCAGAATAGTCGTCCCATGATCGCGGTTCATATCCTTCAGAAACTGGCGGATTTCCGACTTCACAACAATATCCAGACCAATCGTCGGCTCATCCAGAAACAGAATGGACGGATTATGCAGCAGTGCAGCCACCAGCTCACAGCGCATCCGCTGTCCGAGACTAAGCTTGCGGACCGGTCGGTTAAGCAAATCCTGAAGCTCAAGCCGTTCAACCAGTTCATCGAGCCGCTTCTTGAAGTCTTGCTCCGGCACCCGGTACACCTTGCGCAGCAGCTGGAAGGACTCAATAACGCCGATATCCCACCATAGCTGGCTGCGCTGTCCGAACACAACGCCGATGTTGCCCACGAATTTCTCACGTTCCTCATAGGGCACATAGCCCCCAACGGAAAGCGTGCCGGAGGTCGGAACCAGAATGCCGGTGAGCATTTTGATCGTAGTTGATTTACCCGCACCATTCTCGCCGATATAACCGCAAATTTCGCCCTGCGGAATGCTGAACGAGATATCCTTTACCGCTGTAACCTCAGAATATTGCCGCTTAAACAAATCAGCGAAGGCCCCTTTGAGGCCCTCGCGGTTTTTTTGGACTTTGAAGGTTTTGCGCAAGTCCTGCACTTGAATTGCATTCATATTGTACCTCACTAGACTTAGTATTGGGCTCAGTACCCCATTATAACATCTCTGTGTTATTTGGCTACTCGTCCCTCAAAAAAATCGGTGCTCGGCACTGCCTCCAGATGGCCCGAACGCACCACTTTTGTCCGCAGGTACTTTTCATTGAAGACGGAGACATCGCCCCATAAAGGAACTCTCTTGCCAGTATTCATACCGGCTGCCTTCAGGGCTTCCAGCTTCTTCGGATTGTTCGTAATCAATGTCACAGGCTTGCTGCGCAGGTGCTGCAGAACGCTGATCGCATCTCTATAGTCTCTGGAATCATCGGCAAAGCCCAGCTCCAGATTGGCTTCTACAGTATCATACCCTTCTTCTTGCAGAATGTATGCCATAGCCTTGCTGAACAGGCCGATGCCTCTTCCTTCGTGATTAGCCAGGTAGAACAGGGCTCCTGAACCATGCTGTGCGATCATCTTCATCGACTGCCGGAGCTGGAATCCGCAATCGCAGCGTTTGCTGCCAAAAATATCTCCGGTATGGCAAATGCTGTGCATGCGGATCAGCGCATCGTCTGAATGTTCAAAATCGCCGTAGACCAGTACGCTGGATTGCTGTCCTTCAGCAAGATTCATCGAGGATAGCCGTGAAATCAGCAGCTCAGTCGCTTCTTTGCTGTCGCCGCCCTGCAATTCCTCATCCGTGGTCTTAAGCCAGCTATACCATTTAAAGGTGACGGTCTCTCCATCAAGATTCACAGGCAGAGTAATAGGTCCGACAAGTATATTAGTGGAATCATCCATGGTAATCCGTTTGATTTTATTCTGCAGAATAGATAAGATTTCTGGTTTGATCATGATAACACCGTCCTAAACATAGTAAGATTAATTTCGATTTTAATATTTCAACTTTTTACGTCAAGTAACTATTTGTAAGTTAGTTTATCATTGTAATATAACTTCGTCAAGTTATAATATATATTTAAATATTTATAATTACTTATTGTAAGTTTATGATATAATGAATGTGGAGGTGATCTTTATGGAAAATTTCGAAATGTGTCCCCGCTTTGAAAAAGCGGTAGACGTGCTCAGCAAACGCTGGGTTGCGCTTATAGTATTCGTGCTCATGAATGGTCCCCGCCGATTTGGAGAAATCGAGAGCTGTCTGTCCAATCTTAGCGGCAAGGTATTGTCCGACCGCTTGAAGGAAATGGAGAACGAAGGCATCATTCAGCGCACAGTCTACCCTGAAATACCTGTACGCATTGAATACTCATTAACCAGCAAAGGTAATGCACTCGCTCCAATTCTTGGTGAAATCAGCAATTGGTCAACAGATTGGATTGAGATCGGCGCAAGTAAATGACGTCCGGCATGCATGCGCAAATAGCGCCCTTACCCGGTTCCACCTAATGGAATCAGCTAAGGGCGCTATTTGTTATGTCAATTGTTAATGAACGCAGGGGCAGAGCTACAGATCCTTCCGCTGAAACCGCAGCATTCCTATCATAAAGACAATAATCGTATACAGCATGGCATAAAAGACAAAAGAATTCGTAGGACTGGAACTCACGTCCAGCAGTGGAAAGGAACTAAGATTCATATTAATCATACTGCTAATCTCAGAGAGATTGAACAGCTTCGCTGTCATTTTTCGCTGCAGACCATCCGCCGGCATAAGCAGTGACATGATCCCTGTCAGATTGTGCAGCGTATGCAGAGCTTCTTCCTTCAAACCAAGCGAACTGCTTAAGTTGTCGATCATTCCGCCGATCCAGCCCGCTCCGTAGAGCATGGTCATGAAGACGCCGTTCCCGATTGCCGAGAACAAGCCGGAGCCAAGCATAGACAAGCTGATCAGCAGCGGCACTACGGAGGCGAAGAGCAGAAAAGCTTGTACAAGAGACGCGCCGTCGCGCGGGATTGCGGCATGCGCATCGGCTATCAGCAATATCGCCGCAAACAGAAGCAATGCGTAAAGAATCCCTAATGTGACATAACCGAGCCAGCGGCCAAGATACCATTTCCAGCGCGGCAGCGGACGAGGCAGCAAAGCTTGCATAACCCCCTGCTCCGCTTCCCCCGCGATAGCCGAGAAGGAACTGAAGATTGCCAGAAATGCGAGGACAAACGCTCCGAAGAAATACCCTATGGATAAAATGACAACGCCCCGCGAAAAACTTTCAATCAGATTGTCCCCATTCGCGATACCCGTTCTCTGGGGAGCCCCGCTGGCTCCAAGGGTTGACGCAACAAACCAGAATGCGAGCAGAAATGCAGCAGTCATCAGCAGCGTCATGAGCATAACTTTCTTGCGGAGCAGCTCCCTCCAGGTCATTTCCATTATAATTCTCATTCCCGCTCCCCCCTGTGGCTAAGCCCTGAAACAGCATCCATGAACCATTCTTCCAGCCGTTCTTTTTTACTCGAAACCTCATATAAGGTCATGCCCTGCTGGATTATCAGTGTATTCAGCCAGCCTACTTGTTCCTCGCTCTCGACTTCCGCCTCCAGCCACACGGTGCTGCCTTCAATGGACGAGGGTACTATAGCTGTGCCGTCTTTACGATCTGCATTCTCCGCCGACTGTCTAATCTGCAGCCCCGTCTGCTCAATCAGCCAAGACAGCAAAAAAGGCGAATAGCCGCCCACTTTAAAATGCCAGCTAGTTCGCTTATTTAATACTTCCGAGACTTTGCCGTGCCGCAGGATCTCGCCGTTATTGAGCAGCGCCATCCGGTCGCACAGCACCTCAACATCTTCAAGCAGGTGAGAGTTGAGAAAAATGGTAATGCCCCGCTGCTTAAGCCCTTCCAGTATGCTCCGCACTTCCATACGGCCTATCGGGTCAAGGGCCGATGAAGGCTCATCCAGAAAAACAAGCTCCGGATCATTCACAAGCGCGCAGGCGAGGCCTAACCTCTGCTGCATTCCCTTGGAATAATGCTTCACGCGGTCACGGCTGCGCTGCCCTATTCCCACCTCTTCCAGCAGCTCAGGTATTCTGCGGTCCGCCACGGGTTTTGCTATACGGCATAAGCGGGCATGGAGTCTAACCACCTCTTCCCCGGTCAGCCATTCCTGGTACCGGTACAGCTCCGGCAGATAACCGATCTTCTCCTTGGCCGCAAGTGAGCCGATCGGATGCCCGAATATAGCGGCGCTTCCGCTGGACGGGCGGATCAATCCGGCCAGCATTTTGACAAAGGTGCTTTTTCCGGCACCGTTGGGACCGAGGAAGCCGAAGGCTTCCCCTTTCTCAACAGTAATTGTAACATCACGGCAGCCGCGTCCGTTGCTGTATTCCTTGGTTAGCAGCCGTGCTTCGATTGCGGGTGCATTCATTGCGCGATCAACTCCTGAAGCTGTTTCATGAACTTTTCTTTATCCTGATACACCGTTCCTCCGTTCAGCTCGAACAGTTGGCCCTTGTTCACCCAGGTTGCGCTATAGTCTGGCCCATTGTTATATTCTGTGGTTTCCAAGATCACCTGTGTACCGTCCACGGTGACCTGCTCGGAATGATTGCCTTTGATCACAGGCATAGGTATTTCTCCGGCCAGAATACTGCTTAGCTGCAGACTGGATTTCAAGTTATCCGGCAGCAGCGGAAAGTCAAGAACAGCCCGGACAGCTTCTTCGACGTTAATAGAAGGGTCTACATCTACCACAGGCGTATTCATCTGCCGCAGACTCGCCCAGTGATCATCCTTGGATAGATCGTAGTTTACGGACTCGGGAAGCCGCAGCGTGACCGGCTTGCCGTCAATGGATTCAGGCAACAGCTTTTTCGCTCCCAGACTCTTCAGCGCTTTATTTACCTCATCAACCTTCAATGTCAGCGTAATTTCCTGTGAGGGGCTTACATACACCGATTTAATGTTATTAATGGCATCGCCAGTCAGCGCGGAGAAGCCCAATTTGTCCTGAAGCGCACCCACTGGAACCATTCCGGTTATCTTGCCGGAAGAAGTGTTGAAGGCGCCAAATTTGTTAACCTCTTCGCCAATAGTCCCTCCCTCCCCGAGCTGGTAGAACAGATTTCGCAGATCATCTTCATTGACAAGCGTAACTTCCTGTACGCGGAATTGACCCAAAATGGCGGCCATTGCCGTGTTGCCTACAGGTGTAGAGAGTATGGCGGCAAATACGGCTACGCCGGCTGCTGCTGCAGCCCATTTCCGGCGCCGGGTCATTACAGGCCGCCGTGACCGGCCACGGATCGTTTTATTACCTGTAGGCTCAGGTGCCCCAGATGCTAGTGCATGCTGCTGCACAGTTTCATTATTAAGTGGTTCAGCCGCGTCTACCCCATGCATTGTTGTTTCATTCTGAGTCACTGCACGCTGCCCCCAGGTTGCCCATACCGGGTTCACCCGTTCAGCGGAGAGCTTCTGCTCCATTTTCGCCCATGCTTCATCCGTTCCGTGCTTATCTGTATGTTTATTTTCGAGATTGGTCATTTTCTTTCCTCCTCAAAGTTTTGCAAGTCCGGCTGTTCCGTCCTGCGGGAGCGACTCTGCTGCCTGCTGTCTTAATTTGTAAGTGGCCCGGCTGAGCAATGTTCCGACAACCGGCGGATTAACGCCAAGCTGGCCGGCAATTTCCGAGTAGCTGTAGCCAGAGTAGCGCAGCATCAGCGCTTGTCTATCTCTCTCAGGCAGACCGTCCAGCCATACCCGCACATCCTCCTGATCCAGCTTGCTAAGCACCGCTTCTTCACCGGTAGGAGGACTTGCCTCAGCGCTGAACAGCAGCTCCTGCTTATCCTGGAGCTTCCGCTCCCTGACTTTTTTGTTCAAATAATCATATCCGATCCGGGTAAGCACTCTATGAAGCCAAGCCCCCAGCGCATCTGGATCATCAGGCGGATTGCGGTATAGTCTGAGAAACACATCCTGCGCTAAATCCTCTGCTGCCGACTCGTCGCGTACCAGAGCCGCCAGCTTTCGCTTCACCACCGGATAGTGTTCATAAAATACAGCGCGAAACAGTTCAGATTCCGGAATTTCCATTGTGTAAATCCTCCTTATTAGCTGCAGCTATAAGTAAGACGAACGCCAAAGCTATTTTGTATCACAATTCAATACAAATATCATAACATTTCTATTTTTCCGTTATAAACGCAGAAAAGCAGCTCCTCTCTTAAAAGAAGGAGCTGCTTTCTAATTTTATCTGCTGCTGTGAACTTTTACAGAAGTTTCTTGATGTCATCCTTGATTTGCTCCGATTGTGGACCAAATACGATTTGCACCGCACCTTGACCAAGCCTCATGACCCCAGATGCGCCAAGCTGCTTGAGCGAGGCATCCTTAACTGCTTGCTCGTCATTCACAATCAGCCGCAGCCGTGTAATGCAGGCATCAATGTTGCGGATATTCGACGGGCCGCCAACACTCTCCAAAATTTTGACCGCTCTGGAAGACGAAGAAATCTTGGCTCCGCCAGAATCAGCTTCAATCCGTTCTTCGAGAATATCATCCTCGCGTCCGGGTGTCTTCAGCTTGAACTTCACAATAATAAAGCGGAACAGCACATAGTAGAGAACAAAGAATGCAAGACCTACAGGGATCAGAACCCAAGCGTTAGTTGAAAGCTTCATATTCAGCAGGTAATCAATCAGCCCCGCAGAGAAACCGAAGCCCAGCTTCACGTCAAGCACATACATCAGGAACCCGGCAAAACCGGTTAGCACGGCATGGACCAGATAGAGCACCGGCGCAATGAACATGAACGAGAATTCAAGCGGCTCTGTAATCCCAGTCAGGAAGGAAGCGATGGCAGAACCGATGAAGATGGAGGCAACCATTTTACGTTTTTCCGGTTTTGCCGTATGAATAAATGCTAGCGCAGCCCCCGGCAAGGCAAACATCATAATCGGGAAGAAGCCTGTCATGAACATTCCGGCAGATTTATCTCCGGCGAAGAAGCGCCATAAGTCACCATGAACTACCTCTCCGGCAGCGTTGGTGAAATCACCGATTTGGAACCAGGCAATCGCGTTAATTACATGATGAAGTCCAAAAGGAATTAGCAGACGGTTAGCGGTCCCAAAGATAAATGCGCCGACTGCGCCGAGACCGACAACCCAGGTGCCGAAATCGCTGATTACATTTTGAATAGGGCTCCAGATCATGCCGACCAAAACAGCCAGAATCATTGTGCTTACTGCTGTAATAATCGGAACAAACCGTTTGCCCGCAAAGAAGCCCAGCCAATCCGGCATTTTGATATTATGGTATCTCTTATAGAGGAAGGCAGCCCAGGCTCCAGCAAATATCCCGCCAAGCACACCCATGTTCAGTGTAACATCGTCATTGATAAAAGGCATTTGCGCAGGAATGACTTTTAGAATACTCTCAAGAATCTGGTAAGCAATCAGCGCGGACAGCGCTGCTACAGCGTCACCGGCAAATCCAATGGCAACCCCGATCGCAAAGATTAAGGCCAGGTTGCCGAAGATTGCCCCAGCGCCTGCATTCAGAAAAGGTGCCACATAAGTGTTAATAAACCGTCCAACTGCTCCCAGATGGAAATCCTTTTCATAGTTAATCAGTGCAAATCCTTGCAGAATCGCCGCCGCCGGCAATGTTGCGACCGGAAGCATCAGTGACTTGCCCAGCTTTTGCAGAAAAGCCAACATAAACACTCATCCCCTTAATTCATATTTTCTCCACTGTTAAAATGATTTCCCGGCCTGCGGCGACCTCGCCGTAATGACAATCCACACCCTGGACAAACTCTCCGCTATTGGTCACAATGACCGGCGTAATCGTCCGGTATCCGGCAGTCCGGATCGCTTCCAGATCAAATTCGATCAGCGTTTCCCCAGCCTTTACGTTGTCACCGCTCGCTATATGGCTGGTGAATCCGCTGCCCTTCAGGCTTACGGTATCAATTCCGATATGCAGCAGCAGCTGCAGACCGGAGGGATGCTCCAGGATAACAGCATGATTGGATTTGACCACATGTGCTACGACGCCATCAAATGGGGCGATTAATTTGCCTTCAATGGGCTCTATAGCAACTCCCTTCCCCATATGTCCGCCTGCAAAAGTTTCATCCGGCACACCCGATAATGGAACGGCCTGGCCGCTGACTGGAGCCGAGATATTTAGAATAGCCGCTTCGGCACGCTTCTCTTCTTTTTTTGATTTCCATTTTGAAAACATAAATTCCACTCCCGCTACTGCTATTTATTGTGTAAATTCAAAGCCGCTTCTGTTTATCTAAGGTCTGAAATAAACGGTGCAAATGCATGGCGAGAAAACATATCTCTTCTTCCGGGACCTCTGCGTCCAGTAAATTCCGCATGACTTTTCCCAGCTTTTGAGCCAGCAAGTATTCCTCTTGATACTCTTTCTGAATATGCATGACGAACGGATTGTCAATAAGCGAACCCTGAAGAATCCGTTCAATGGAAAACCTCAGGTGTATCATCAGCCTGACGTGATTCATACTTCCACGCGTGAACGTAAGGTTGCGTTCCTTACGAATGATTTCCATCAGCTCGCTAACGATGTTCGAGGCTTTAACCAGTTGACCTACCGGCACATTGCTGACCGCCGAATATACATGGTAGGTTAGAAATCCCACTTCGTCCTCAGGAATCTGCACATTAAATTCTGCACTTATTTTTTCCGCTGCCTTGTAAGCGATCTCAAATTCTTTGGGAAATGACATTTTGGTTTCCTCTAGGAACGGGTTGACAATGTCCATACCGCTCCGGAGACGGTAAATGGTGAACTGGATATGACTGGGGAGCGCCAAATAGATTTTGTCGTTCAACTTGTCAGAAAACTCAAGAGCGATATCCGCAATAATGTCGTCTGTGATTTTCATTACCTTGGGATCGATATCTTCGAGCAGAATCTGATATTGACTCCATTCCTCCCGATCCTCCAGCCGAAACAACTTCTCGATCCGTTTGTCATTCGCTTCAATAACACCTGAATCTTTGACCGCAAATCCGATACCTTTGCCAATAATCACGTATTCCTTGCCTTTTTTGCCCTTCTGAACCATCACAACGTTGTTGCCGATCACCCGCAATACTTCAAACTGCTCGTTTTCCTTGGCCAAGTTCTCCCTCCTTCCATCCATTGTCAGAATTTTGGGCATTAAAAAGAGCCAAGAACTACTCAAATGAATGAGATAATTCTTGGCTCATGCCCTTAAAGGTAACACGCCAATTGCATATAAATGATCATTTATGGACTAATCATAAATCATAGCGTTTCTTCCGTCAATGAGTTTTTTACAAATGTCAAGTTTACGCTCATAGGCTTTTTGGGCTTGCAATTTACAGAGCCGGTGCTTCAAGCCATCTGCACATTCGAGTCACCACATCCTGTAACTGCACAGGTTTGGTTATAAAATCAGAAGCTCCCGCTGCCAGGCATCGCTCGCGGTCTTCCTTCATCGTTTTAGCTGAAATTGCGATAATTGGAAGCTCCGGCAGCAGCAGCTCTTCACGGATAATGGACAGCGTATCATACCCGTCCAAATTCGGCATCATGATGTCCAGCAGGACAATATCCACATCTGGATGCTCCCTAACCTTTTGCAAGCATTCAAACCCTGACTGGGCCGTCAAAATATTCATTTTATAGGGTGCAAGACCTGTCTCAAGAGCATAGATGTTGCGTATATCGTCGTCAACGATCAGCACCGTTTTGCCGCTCAGCTTACGATATTCCTTCTCGAAAAGGCTCTTATCGGCTTTCAGCAGGCGGCTGTGCGGTTTCTCTTCCCGTTCAAGTGCAGCAGCAGCCTCTGAGGTTGCCTGCACTATGTCGGTATCCTCCTCTCGGCAAGGAAGATAGAGTGTAAAGGTGCTGCCTCTCCCCTCTTCACTTTCCAGCGCAATCGTACCGCCAAGCAGCCTGGCAAGCTGAAGGGATATCGACAATCCCAAACCGGTGCCGCCGAATTTGCGCGCTGTTGAGCCGTCTGCCTGGCGGAAAGCTTCAAAGATCAGCTCCCGGTTCTCCTCGGAGACCCCGATTCCGCTGTCCATTACGGCAAAAGAGATCACTGGACCGGCACTTTCATAGTCAGCTCCTGAATAGGACTCCAGACGGTTAACTACAACCTCCACAAAACCCTCCTCGGTGAATTTAAAAGCATTGGAGAGCAGGTTCCGCAGAATTTGATGCAGACGCATTTCATCCGTAAAGATCAAATCAGGCACATCATGCCGAAGAGTCACTTTAAAATTAATATGTTTCTGGTCGGCTGTTGTGCTGAAATAACCCAGCAGCATGGAGGGCAGCTCTGTAAGATTAACGGCCTCCCGTTCCACCAGCATTTTACCGGCTTCTACCTTGGACAGATCCAGAATATCATTGATCATCGCAAGCAAATCGCTGCCCGATGAATGGATTACCGAAGCATAGCCCTGCTCCTCTTCAGTAAGCGTCCCGTTACGATTCTCAGTCAGCAGCTGTGACAGAATAAGCATGCTGTTAAGAGGTGTACGGAGCTCATGCGACATATTAGCCAAAAACTCGGATTTATAGCTGGAGCTTAGCTCGAGCTGTTCATTATATTTTACCAGTTGAACGGCTGCATTCTCTGCCACCGTCTTCTGATGATCCAGCTCACGGTTGAGAATCAGCAATTCATGGGTGTGGTTCTGCAGCTCCTCGGTCTGCACCTGCAGCTCTTCAGACTGAACCTGCAGTTCCCCGTTCATCACCTGCGATTCATGGTACAAATGCTGGATCTCCATACGGGTGATAACAGAATTCAAGTTCACTCCCAGCACATTCAGCAGCTCTGTCAAAAGCTTAAAATGGTAGGGAGCCCATTTCGTAAGCGAGGCTATTTCCAGTACAGCTATCGTTTTGTTCTCAAAAAGAACTGGAGCAATTACCGCAAACCTGGGTGCAGTTCTTCCGAGACCTGAATTAATACGGATATAATCCTCCGGCAAATTCTCAATGACCATGAGTCTCTTATCTGCTGCGCTTTGCCCGATCAATCCCTCGCCGGGCTTGATCGTATCTGCGCCGAAGCGGGTTTCTTTATCCTCTGCCCCGGCATACGAATAGACCCGCTTGAATTCTCCCTCTTTGTTAAGCACAAAAATGGCCCCGTATTGCATCTCCAGCATGACAGACAGTTTATTCATAAAGGTTCTGCCCAGCAAAGAAAGCTCTGTCGTTTCCTGAATGGCCAAAGACATGGCTGCCAGCTGATCGCTGCTCCATTGATCCCGCTGTACGGTATCCAGAAGATCATTTGTTGCATTCGCCAGATCATAGATTTCATCAAGGGTTCTTACTTTAATCCGCTCTGACATGTTGCCGCCGCCAGCGATGCTGTGAATCGCCTGAATCACTCTGCGCAGCGGCTTGGCGATGCTCTCAGAGATCAGGTAGGTAATAAGCGAAGTCAGCACAGCCACCAGCATCCACAGAATATACATGGTTACCATAAGCTTGTGGTTGCCGGCTTTGAGATCAACAATGCGTCCGGTGGTCAGCTTGCGCTCGTTATCGCGAAAAATATCAGACTGCTTGCGGATGGAATCAATAATTAATTTGCCGGTATCACTGCGAAAAAATGCGGCAACTGCCTTATCCTGTCCATTCCGCTTAAGCTCCACAACATGCTGACCTGCGGATGTGATCCATAGCTCAATATTATCTTTGATCGATCTTAGATTCTGCAGCTGGCCCGGATTATCGGTGATCAGTCCGTTTAATTTCTCGTAATTAATCCGCCACTGCACAGTTCCGTCATTATAGGACTGCAGATAGTCGCTATTGCCGGTAAGGGCATAACCCCGTTGACCGGATTCCATATCAAGCACATTTTTCTCAATCTGATATGTAAGCTCATCCACCTGCATATCATGCTCGCTCAGAAAAACAGTCTCTTTCTCAAGATCAGTAATCCTAGTGGATACAACGATGAGAAACAGACCTAGCATAAATAGGATCATGATATATCCAAGCGCAATTTTGCCCCGGATTTTCAAGCTCCAGGCTTGCTTGTTCAGCAATGGTCCAACCTCCATCGTGCGTCCCATTATATGATCTTACAGATAACCTTCGCTCCGGGGTAATCTGTCCTTTAATTGCCGCACATTACTCTCCAGCTTGAGAATAATATCCTCCAGATCCAGCGGATCAATGCCTCTAACGATTGGTGCAGGGATGGCCTCCGCTGCTTTGGCCTTGTCCTTCAATTCGCGCAGCTCAATCTGCTGCTCCTGCCATTTATCCATCAAATCGGCAATTGTGGCATAAAAACGTTCGTAATCCTTGATTACGCTATCCAGGAACGTGTCCACTTCCTCTGCGTCATAGCCGCGCAGCTTCGTGTTGAATTCCTTCTCATGAATTGTCAGCGCGTCAAGTGTAATACCAAGCTGGCTGAATAGCTTTCTTTGTTTGTCCAACCGGCGTTTCATGTGTTCATCCATTTAAGTTACCTCCAAGTATATACTGCTTTCATCCGGCAGTAATTATTATAGCAGGGTGATTGCAACCTGAAAATATCACTAAAGTTGTAGTTCTGATACCCAGGAAAATGCATCATTCTAATAGTTATCTGCAACAGCCTTGTTTAAAATGCCCAGACAGCGGTCCAAATCCATCTTTACTTGTTTTTTGTACAGCTTCGCTTTTTCCTCTCCGTCCGCCGTGAAGTGGTACAGCACAATTTCCTGAAAATCCACTTTAGGATCATTCCCCTTCAGTTGTTTGGTACGGTATAGAATCCCCTGCTGCACCAGCTCATGAAGAGCGCGGTAAATTTCACTTTGAGGCGGCGAATAGCCGTGTGCCTTGAAGTCTCTGCGCAAATCCTCCAGCATCTGATAGCCATAGCCTTTATGCTGTTCGACCATCGTAATCAGGTATACCTTGATAAAAGCCCGTTGGGCAATCATAAACGCCATAGGACACCTCCAAAGGGGTAGATTACCTTAAGTTTCCTGCCTTATCTTTAGTATAAGCACTATTTTCCAAGTTTCACAATAAGAAATTTTAAGAGTGTAGCCCCACCTTTTTCTTTTTGGATAAGTGATAAGGACAGGCATAGTTGCATGGCTGGGAGATGCAGCTTGGGAGATTTGATTTTGGTTTTAGGTTGTTGTGAATTTTTCATATGTTGAAATGTAGGAATGAAGTGTGGATCGGGGCACTACAAGTAGAAACGGCTTTGCCGTCCTCTTAAAGAGGCGGCAGCCGTTTCAGCGAGAAATATAAGGATGATTAATGGCGTGAAACATATATTTTAAAAAGACTGCAGCCGAGGTGCTAATGCCTGCGGTGCAGTCTTTGCGGGATTATGATTACAAGCGGATGGCCTTTATTTCGCCGGACGCGTTCGGTTCGTCGGGATTGCCTGCATGGGGTCCTCCGGCCAGTAGTGTTTGGGGTAGCGTCCTTTCAGATCCTTTTTGACTTCAAAATAGGTGCTGCGCCAAAAGCTGGCCAGATCCGCCGTTACCTGTATCGGCCGCCTCGCCGGCGAGAGCAGGTGCAGCAGCACCGCAATCTTCCCCCCGCCTATTCTTGGCGTATCCACTTGCCCGAACATCTCCTGCAGCCTGACCGCCAATACTGGCGCGCCCGGGTTCCCATAATCCACAGGAATCCGTGAACCGCTCGGAACGGTTATATGCGTTGGCGCCTCCTTGTCCAGGGTCTGGCGGCTGTTCCAGTCCAGCATCCCCTCCAGCGCCCGCGATAACGGCACCCGCTGCAGGTCGCGCAGATTGCGCATTCCCTGAATATAAGGCTGGAGCCATTCATGGACAGTGGAGAGCAGCATGCTATCCGATACATCAGGAAATTCCTCTCTGAGGCCATGCATGAACTCCATCCGCTGCCGGAGCTGAACCGCAACTTTGTCCCAAGGCAGCAGTTCCAGCCCTTCAGCAGCAATCTGGGCTAGCAGCACCTCTTCCGTTTCTTCCGCTGTTGGCCGCTCATGTGCTTTTTCCTTTACGATCAAAGCACCAAGCCTTGTCCGTCTGCGAGCCTGGACACTTCCGCTGTCCTTGTCCCAGTAAACTTCACGTTCTTCCGTGAAGCTGTCTTTGTGATGCATGAACAGGTCTTCTGCCGGCAGGTCAGCTGCCAGCAGGACCCTGCTCTGGCCGGCACGGTCATCCACGCCGGCCGCCACAATATAGGGCGAGCGCGAGAGCGGCTGCCCTTCCTTCATGGCCGTCCCCCGGCCACCGGAGAGCAGAAACGCGCCATCGCCGCGTTTCTGCCCGATACGGTCGGGGTAGGCGAACGACAACAGCAGCCCGGTGCGGCTGATGTTGTCGGGCATTTCTCCCGGCGCTGCCTGCAGCTGCGCCAGGAAGTTCCGGCTCTCGCGCTGCACCGCGCGCAGAGCCGCCGGGTCCGCTCCGCCGCTGTCTGCGGAGCGCTCGTACCCGAGCAGCGCCTCCACGCGCAGCGTGAGGTCGCAGCTCTGTGCGGCGGGACCCCGGAAGAGGTCCCGCTCCTGGAGCAGCGCCGCCAGCCGGCAGGCGAGCGGCGCCGCTCCAAGCTCTGCCGCGCGCAGCAGCATGTGCGCGATGCGCGGGTGCGCGCCGAGCGCGGCCATGCTGCGGCCATGCGGCGTAATGGCGCCGCCGGCGTCAAGCGCGCCGAGCTGGCGCAGCAGCGCCACGGCCTGCGCGTAAGGCGCGGCAGGCGGCGCGTCCAGCCAGGGCAGCGCGTCAGGACTGCGCGCGCCCCACAGCGCCAGCTCCAGCGCGAGCTGCGCCAGGTCGGTCTCCATGATTTCCGGCACATTGTCGTCCGGAAGACGGTTATGCTCCTCCTGGCTCCACAGCCGGTAGCATACACCCGGCGCGGTGCGTCCCGCACGGCCGCGCCGCTGGTCAGCCGATGCCTTGGAGACTGGCACCGTAGTCAGCCGCGGCATGCCGGTACGCGGCGAGAACACCTGAGTCCGCCGCAGGCCCGTATCTACTACGCTGCGCACACCTTCAATCGTTAAGCTGGTCTCGGCAATCGAGGTTGCGAGCACCACCTTGCGTTCACCAGGCACAGCAGCCGCCACCGCCAAGTCCTGTTTCTCCTGCGGGAGCTGCCCATAGAGCGGCCGAAGCACCGTTCCAGGGGGAAGACTGCCGTCCGCAAGCTCCCTCTCCGTCTGCCGGATTTCCCGTTCACCCGGCAAAAAAACAAGCACATCGCCAGGCTGCTCGGACAAAGCCCGGCGGACGGCGGATGCTGCAGTTTTATCCAACTGCTTCTCACCCGTGCCTGGAACATATATAGTTTCCACCGGGTAAGTCCGGCCCGGACAATTCACTACGGGCGCGCCTCCAAGCACAGCGGAGATCCGCTCGCCGTCCAGTGTGGCGGACATGACAAGAATCCGCAAGTCCTCACGCAGCACAGACTGCGCCTCCAGTGTCAAGGCCAGGCCCAAATCGGCATGCAGGCTGCGCTCATGAAATTCATCAAAGATAACCAGCCCCACATCGCCAAGCGACGGGTCACTTTGGAGCATTCTTGTTAACACGCCTTCTGTGACTACAACGATACGCGTGTTTTTGCCAACCTTCGTATCCATACGCATGCGGTATCCCACGGTTTGGCCCACGCTTTCACCCATACAGGCTGCCATGTAGCTAGCCGCTGAACGGGCGGCGAGCCGTCTCGGCTCCAGCATCAGTATGATTTTGCCGGCCATCCACGGCGCATCCAGAAAGGCTGGCGGTGTTCCTGTCGTTTTCCCCGCTCCCGGCTCGGCAATAAGCACGGCGGCAGGCGAGGTATTCAGTATTGCCTGCAGGTCGGGGAGCACCTGCATAATAGGAAGCTGCTTCATCTTATCTCTCCATAATCTTTTTCATCTATATCCTGTCTACACACATCATGGGCGAAACCGGACTGAATTTCAAGCTTCACTGGATTAAGTATTGTGTGAAACTATATAAATTGAACTATAGATTTTCATATTGGGGTCTGGTCGTAACTGCGGTGAATGTTTGGACTTCCGGCCGCTGCCCAATTCAGATGTTTTTTGATTATACCGCGTAGCGGATAACATCTGAATACAAAGGCGGACGCTCCGCTCCGTAAGTATCCAAACTTCCCCTCCGTCACTTCTGCCCTTTTTATATTTTCTTTAGTTCTACTTATATAGATCTTTCTTATTTTTTACAAAAAAAGCCACCCAACCCTTCAGGGCCGGATGACTTCTGTAACTCCTTGTTATTCCTCTTCGCGGGTCAATTGCTCCCGTATTTTATCACCGTAATCTGTGAAAACCGTGCTGTTCTCCAGCCCGCGTTGCCGCAATAGCTCCTGCAGGCGGAGTCTTTTCAGCGAGAGTTTCGACTCCAGCTCTTTCCGTTCCCCGTGAACGGTATTCCCCCTTGTATGACAGGCTGCCAGCAGTTTCTCCAGCGTTGCACATTCCGCACGCAGCGTCACTTCTTCAGGGAGCAGGCCGGCATTTTTCATGATTTTGAAGGACATTCTCAGGTCTTCAGGCACCCCGGATAAATCCTCCAGCTCCAGCGGCTTGCCATGCCCCGGCAGATTCTCGAACTCCCCATTTCTCATGGACTCCTGAATCCGCTGCTCTGCGAGCCAAGATAATATCGCCATATTACCGCACCTCTTCCCTGCACTTCCGTATTTCCTTTATTCTAGCACAGCAGGCAAGGCAATTCATCCAGGCAGGTTATATAACTTACTTTTGCTTGTGATACCCGCGTTCCCCATAAGGTGCTAGCTGCTGCATCCATTTGTCCTCCAGATCAGGCAGCAGCTTACGGTATTTTGCCAGTTCAGATACTTCAGCGACGAAGTCCTCCTCCGGTTTGATCTGCTCCAAAATCTCAAAAGAAAATGCTTCTTTTCCATATTCCTTCCAATCGGCTTGTAGAGTCTTGTTGTCGTGGTTGCCGATTTCCAGCATGAATTGATGTTTGTTCCAGACGCCTTCCAGGTTAAGGCTGCTGCCTACCAAGGATTTATCATTCTGCGTATTAACAATTCTATATACACCCATCGGACGATGGGAATGCGCATAGTTGTAGGCCAGCTCTTTACGTTTCGATTTCTCCATAGCTTCTGTTCTCTCCTTCAAATTTAGTATCCATTAACGGCAACGCCGTTATAATCTAACCCAATAGCTGCTTCCGTCATCCTCCCGGTCCAGCAGCCCATAATCAATCAGATAGCGCCGCAGCGTAACATGATCAGAGAAAGCTTCACCAAGAATGGCGTTAACCTCTTTCTCCGTATATTTCCTCCCTGTCTCAAAACGCTTGATCAACTGGCGGAGAATGGCGGCCTTCCGCTTCTGCTTCTTAGGGAATTCCGACAAAGGCCCCTCCGGTCCCATCTTAAAATAGGCGTTCAGAATCTCGGCATTTTCCTCTTCCGTGATGGCAAACCGCTCATCAACCATCGCAGCGGAGCGGGGAATGCTGACGAAAGGCGAAGACTTCCCCGGTTTTTCCTCGGCAAGCTCCATCACAGCCAGGAACAGCTTGGCCTGCTTCACCTTCTCCCGCAGTGTAAAGCGGTGGTTGCGCACAGTGGAGGTGCTGCCGATGCCCAGCTCTTTTGCCGCCTCCCCATCACTCAAGCTCTGCCGAAAAGCATTCAGTAATCCCTTCTGCAGCTCTGTCAGTCCTGTTAGCTTCTTATCCAGCCCCAGCAGCCAGTTGAACATGCCACCGTGCTCGTTCTCGACATGAAGCGCTGCGAATTTCCCGGCTTCATAATACTGGTTCCCTTCCTTATAAATAAGGCCCTTCTCAAATTCCTCTCCACACACAAGGCAAGTATAAAATTCAGAATGCTCTCTGGCCTCGTATTGATAACCTTGCTTCAGCTCCAGTATTGAGGCATTCCAAAATTTCTCCGAAATACCGATCGGTCCATTTCCATCCGGCAACTTCATCACCCAATTCATTTTTCGTTTAATATATAGACATATTATCATTTCGTTTGTTTATTATCAACTTTATTGTGATTTTGTTTGTTTTCGAATAAGAATTAACTTTGAGTTACATTAGGACGCTCCGCGAACAGACCGTTGTTTGGGTCGCTGTGCTCTCCAGATTTTTTTTATTTTCCTTAGCGGTAAAAATCCGAGATTCACTAGGTAACTTAGTTGGAATTTCTCCACTTCATACTGCGGTACTACCTTTCCTATTTCCACTTCATTCTTTCGACAACTTCCTGTTCTCTATGTTTTACAATTCATTACGTAAGCGGTTGACCTGGCGCAAACAGCCTTATCCCAGATCTGAAAGACCGTTGGATAAGGCTGTTAAATGTAGAGAACTTTCTCAACATTGCACGTATTTTTTTAAGAAAGCAAGGACTCTGCCCCATCAATGACAATCTGCGCGCCCGTGATGTGGATCGACTCGTCTGAAGCGAGGAAGGAGACCAGTTCGGCCACATTTTCCGGCTTTCCCGGTCCGTCGGCCAGCGGCTGAGCACCTTCCGGGAATTGAATCGGGATCACTATGCTCTCTACATCCTCGTTAAATTCGGTGCTCTCATCAATGTTCGTCGAAATCGCTCCCGGACAAATGACGTTGACGCGGATTTTGAACTTCGCCAGCTCCAGGGCCGCCATCTTGGCAAAAGCGACCTGTCCCGCCTTGGTTGTGCTGTATGGCGACCAGCCAAAGCTGGCAAAACGGCTGTTGCCGTTAATGGAGCTGGTGATGATAATGCTCCCTTTGCCTTTTTCCTTGAGATGGGGAATGCTGTACTTCAGCGTCAGAAAGGTCCCCGTCAAATTGACAGAGATGGTGCGCTCCCAATCACTGAGACTAAGCTCCTCAATTGGTCCAACTGCGCCATTAATCCCGGCATTGGCAAAAACAATATCCAGTCCGCCGAAATGCTCCACTGTCTTTTGCACCGCTGACTCCATACGTTCAGCATCCGAGGTATCCACATCAATGGCCAGCGCACAATCCTTGCGCAGCTTATTCAGCTTCTGCTCCAGAAGAAAGGTGCGGTCATTCACCAGGTCGAACAGAGCGACATTGGCGCCTTCGCGGGCCATTTGAATCGCAGTCGCTCTGCCGATTCCCGAGCCTGCACCGGTAATGATGGCTGTTTTTCCAAGAAACCGCTGTTTTTTCGCTGTATCTGGGCTCATTTATACACTCCCTTCCATTTCCTCCAGCTTAATGCTCTCTGTTTCAAGATTACCCAAACCGGCCTTGTTTATAATCACTTTCTGCAAATTTCACGCAAAAAGCAACTAACCTGCTACTCCAGCACGTCCGAACAACGCCAAGCCAAAACTTACGCTGACTGCTGAATTGTTTTATTTATTTTTCAAAGTGACAGCTTCAGTGATTTGAGATTCCAGATCTTCTAGCGTGATACCTGTAACCGAATCAATAGCTTCAATATCATCACTTTCGATTGAAAACACAATTTTTTCTTTTTTGCTTTTAGTCAGTACTTCCTTCTCAGCATTACTATTTTTATTAAATATCAATGTACCTATATTTGCTTGATCGAATTGAATTTGAAAGGGAACCGACGCAGGAGTGAAAATATTCTTCGGCTCATATTTTTTTAGGTTGTGTATAATTTGGGAGATCCATATCGGCTTCATATTGCTGACCTTCAACAATCGTGCTTAGCTGCTGATAATGAGGTATCGCAACCTCTATCTCTCCACTTACATCGCCATAGTTCACTTTATCAATTACAAATTGATATACGTCACTTATATATTTCTCACCCATATCCCAGTTGTCGATGAATTCTTTGTAGTGTCCGGTTACAATATAATCCGCAAAACCCACAAGACCGCTAAGATCACCGCTTATTGCATAATCCGGATGAATGGTTACGGCAATGATTTCAGGTTCACCTGTGGCAGAACTCTCAGCGAAGTTGTTTTTTAATATTATCGCTATAGTTGCTATCAGAGCCACTGTGAAGATAAGTGTTATTACCGTGCGTTTTCCTTTTATGATCACATATATTCCTCCCGCAACCTATATTTTAGCAGAGCCATTTGGCTAAAAAAGAGATAAACCAAACATTACTTCAAACGTGTTTACTCGCTTATTTCGCCTTCCACTCTCATGTTACGCACGTTTCATTTGCCATAATAGAAAAGACTTCATATGCTTCTCCTGTCTTAGAACGGATATATTGCATTAACACCGTTGATATCATCTGTTTGAGGTGTATAGACTGTCTCTCTATCCCTTGAAGAATTCATAACACTTAGAACGGGAGGAGTTGTATGGTCTAATCCTAATGCGTGGCCCAGTTCATGATTCGCTGCACTTCTCCTAGTATTTGATTTATTTACAACATCAGAATTACCTATATTAATCAAAACTTCAGCAGTATAGATTAATCCTGAACTGACGCTATAACTGACATGAGTGATACCATAATGCGATTGGTCTGCAATATATTCGGTTCCAACCGTGTTTACAGCACTAGCATTAAGATCTGAAAGACTGTAATAAATCTTACTCTGCCTTGAATTCCAATCAGAAACAGCTGTATTAAATGTAGCTCTATAGGTTGAATTTGATGTACTATATTTAAATTGGACTGTTTGAGTACTGCCAGCACTTTTACTCCAATGATAAGGTTTTAAAACATATGCATCTGTAACTGTGTAAAGACTTAATGATGCAATCAATACAATAATAGAAACTGATAATTTTTTCTTCAAAGCTAACCTCTCCTTTTCAAGACATAATTTTCATTCTAGAATTATTGTCCTAAGCAATAACCCATAACTTTTCTTGATATGTGTGCAAACATCATCCTTTTATTACCATTTTTAATTACAAGAGGTTTTATTTCTCCTCTATACTTATTATGTTTACATATTACCATTCCTTCTTTTTATTGGCATTTTATATATTTAAACCCATATGAATGTGAACCATTTGTGAATAAATGGAACTCCAATGTAATATTTCATTTCAATTTTGAAACATCTTAGAATACGATTCTATTTGAAAAATATCAATTTTATCTCTGAACCAACACAAACAGCGCATACCAATCATTCCGGCACACGCTGTTTCCATTCTATTCAGTAATTACATATTCAATTCTCCAACTGCCGCACATCCACCTTCACAGTGAGCGTGCCGCCTACTCCGCGATATACGCCTTTTACGGGAACAATGTCCTTGTAATCCCTGCCATGCCCAAGCTTGACATAACGCCAGTTCACTTCAGCATTATTCGTAGGATCAAAGCCGAGCCAGCCGGTACCAGGAATATGTGTCTCCACCCAGGCATGCGAAGCCTGCTCGAAATTGGCATTGCCTCCCTGCAGGTCGCCAACAAAATGATATCCGCTCACATACCTCGACGGCAGACCAACACTGCGGCAGACCGCGATCATCAGATGGGCGTAATCCTGGCACACCCCACGTTTGAGCTTCAGCGCTCTTTTTACGGTAGTATTGACACTGGTCGCTTCGGGATCATAGGTAAACTGCTCATAAATCGTCGATGACAGCCGTTTGGTCCATTCATACATATCTTCCGCTTCGTTAAATGGATGCTGTGAGGCAAATTCAACCAGCTCAGGTGTTATCTCGGTATAACGTGTAGGCAAAATAAACTCGACATAGCGGTTCTGGAATCGCTCATCTTGCAGCAGCTTCACCTGCTCCTCAAGTGAGATATGGGGAAGATCCGAGCCTTGGGACTTATCGAGAGTAACTACAGTCGCTCTGGTGCGGATCACCATCTCGGTATGAGGTTTGTTCACAGAATAAGCATGCACCCGATTGCCAAAAAAATCCTCATAAGTCAGCAAATTAGCCGGCGGAGATATCTCCACCTCATGATGGTAGCAGGACTGCCGGTAATTGGTGCGCGGCGTCAGCCGGATCTCATTGACACTGTCCGTAACCGGCTCCGGGTAGCTGTATGTTGTCGTATGGTCGATCTGAATTTTCATGCAGACACTCCTTCACGGCGAAAAAAGGCTCCATCCATCGTTTTGCCGAGCTTCTGGCAGGATTCCATCAGTGCCTCCAGCACATCCTCCACGAGATCGCCTGAGATTTCTTCTTTTTCCATATAATCGAGATCGGCCTTGATCTTGCCGGCTTGGCGGATGACCCGCTCATGACCGGAGCCCTTCTCTGAAGTATCCAGCTCAAGCTTTGCCAAATGCTCTTCCAGCTTATGAAAAGAGAACCGGATCGACCGTGGAAAGTAGGCATTGGCAATCAGAAACTCCAGAATACTCTCCGGCGACATTGCATCTGCATAATAGCGGCGGAAGGCCTGATAACCGCTCACCGACTTGAGTACGGCCTGAAGCTGGGTATAAATAGCATTAATCGGCTTAGATTTACAGGATACCGTAACCGCCTGGAGAATCCGTGTCGTATTTTCCGCCCGCTCCAGAAAACGCCCGCTCTCGATAAAATGCCATTCATTCCCTCTCAGCATTACCGAATGCTCTGCTCCAAGGAACATCGCCGCCCGCTCTTTGACATGCTGGTAGAATTGATGAGGGCCGCTCATAATATCCGCCACTGACTGCTCGCCAAGCCACAGATTGAAGCTGCTCACAATATCCCACAGCTCACTCGGCAAATGCTGTCTGAGCGTACGAAGATTATTTCTGGCTTGATGCACACAAGAAAATAATGAGTTCGAGTTACCCAGATCGAGGGTTATGAACGACAAGACATCCTGCTCCAAAAAGCTGTCAAATTGCTGCAGATATTCATCTCTGAAGCCCAGCGCATCAATCAGCCTTGACCACTTATGCCCTTCAGCCTGAAAGTCCTCTTCTTGCTGAATATGATAGTGCACATCAATCAGCCGCGCGTGATTCTCTGCCCGTTCAATGTACCGGCCAATCCAAAACAAAGCCTCCGCATTGCGATTCAGCATCGTCGCCACTCCTTCATTTAACATTTGGATGCCGCACTTTATCAGTCCGTTCTGAAACGCTCTGCTGTCCGTTCGTTCTTAGGCCATTACCCAGGTATCCTTAACACCCCCGCCCTGTGACGAGTTCACGACCAGTGAACCTTCCTTCATGGCAACTCGGGTAAGACCTCCGGGAATCACATGCGGCTTGCGGTCCGCCCCCATCAGCACAAATGCCCGCAAGTCAATATGACGTGGAATCATACTGCCATCCGAGAGCACCGGCGCCCTCGACAGCGACATAATCGGCTGGGCAATGTAACGTGTCGGATCGGAAAGTATTTTGCGCCGGAACTCCATTAATTCGTCTTTCGTTGCCTCGCTTCCGATAAGCATGCCGTATCCGCCGGACAACGAGGTCTCCTTGACCACCATTTCGGACAAATGATCAAGCACGTACTGCCGTTCCTGCTGGCGGGACAGCAGATAGGTCGGCACATTTCCAATGATAGGCTCCTCGTTCAGATAGTAGCGGATCATATCAGGGACGTAGACATACATTGCTTTGTCGTCGGCAACACCGGTGCCCGGAGCATTCGCGATGGCAATATTCCCTGCACGGTATGCATTCATCAGACCAGCAACACCGAGCAGCGAGTCAGGCTGAAAAGCCAGCGGATCAATGTAATCATCATCGAGCCGGCGGTACAGCACATCCACACGGCGCAGTCCGTTCATTTCCCGCAAATATATTTTGTGGTCCTGGGTTACCAGATCACGGCCTTCCACGAGATGGATTCCCATTTGCTGTGCCAGGAAAGCATGCTCATAGTAAGCCGAATTATATTCACCTGGAGTCAGTAGCGCAATGACCGGGTCCTTCGACCGTGAGGGGGAAAGGCTGCGCAGCACCGATAGAAACCGGTTCAGGCTGTGATCCACATCCCGTATAGAGCTGGCAAAGGACAATTCCGGAAACAACTGATTCATCAGGGATCTGCCTTTAAAAAGGTAGGAAAACCCTGAAGGTGTCCGCAAATTATCCTCCAGCACGTAATACTCCCCATCATGGTGACGGATCAGATCAATACCCGAAGTAGTGATATAAGCCCCGCCAGGCACCCGCAAGCCACACATTTCCGGCCGAAAGTAACAGTTAGAGATGATCATCCGCCGCGGGACAATACCGTCCTTAACAATGTACTGCTCATGATAAATATCATGAATGAACAGATTCAATGCTGTAATCCGCTGAACTATACCGGCTTCAAGCCGCTCCCACTCTCCTTTCGGGATAATCCGCGGGATCATATCAAAAGGAATCGTGCGCTCCATCGGATGATCCTGTGCGGGGTTGTACAGTGTAAAGGTAATGCCTTCTTCCATCATCCGGCGCTGCATCAGATTCTGCTTGCCTTGCAGCTCCTCGGGGCTCATCCCGGAAAACATGCGGTTTACATGCGTGTAATGCGGCCGGACACTCCGTTCATCAGCATACATTTCATCATAAAAATGCTGCAGCGGATACGGAGACAGCCCGGGCAAAGGATCTAATTTGGACATGAGCCCCACCCCTTTCGAATCAACTGATGTGTAATGTTTGTTGACGCGATTGCTTGAAATACAATAAACGAAACACGAAAATAGTAAATATTACATTAATAATACGTAAGTGTTAATCTTCATGTCAATATATATAACAGTGAAATGGAATTTACGAACCATTGTTCATAAATGGAATCGCTTCCTTTCTAAATGTGTATGTGTTTAGGAAGCATATTTGTACAGAATACATAGAATTGTATGCAGGAGAGCTGACAAGCATTACTATTATGAATCTTTCATATAATGAAACAGCGGAAGTCTTGGACCCGGAAAGGAAGGTCCTAAACTCCCGCTGTATAATGAACCAAAGTTCCCTGTTTGTTAATGGCTACTTTGTTGAATATGATCTGTAGTTAAGATGACCTTTTCATATCCCAACTGGCTGCCTGCAGTTTTCCTTGCGTGTTGCAGAAGCGATCCACCTATTTTTTTAGAACATCCATCCAGTTTGGTGGAAAATCAGTCTTCTGCAGGTCCTTTAAATGCTTCCAGTTTATTAACTTTACTTTATCAGGGTTATTAGGTGATATATCAAATGTTAGACTGTCCATGCCAACGGAAATATGCGGACCAACTACTGGAGCCACTTCGAGGGTCATGGTGAAGTGAAATCCTCTGAAACCATTTACCCGTTGTACATTTGTAACGTTCACAAAATAAGGATAAACCACTGGTGCATAATTCAATTTATTATGATATATCTCATCTATTTTCTTTTTTATGTGCGGCAAAAGATATAGCATTAGCATATCCTGAAACATCAATTCTTTCGACTCTTTAGGTTGGCCATTAGTACTTTTTGATGTCAGTTTTTCATTTATTCCAACAATATTATTATTTATACCACTCATTGGACAGCAGATAAGCAATATTAAAATCAATAATTTTTTCACCACAAGAACCCCCAATTATTTGCGGGTATTTTCCCCTAGATTCCATTGGCTTATCCTCCCCCGTTAGCGTAAAAGACACATCGTTAGTCGAAAACTTTATTTTCTTTCTACATAATTTTGTAAAAAAAGAAGCCATACTCCATGAACAGAGTACAGCTTCTTAAAGAACCGCTAGTTGTTATTACTCCTGCTCTTCCTTCTGTGCTTCCTCGGCAATCATGCCGGCGAACAGAGCGTGGACAAATTGGGTGGAATCAAACGGCTGTAAATCCTCCATTTTCTCCCCGAGACCCACCAGCTTCACCGGCAGGTTCATCTCTTGACGGATCGCTACGACAATTCCGCCTTTGGCCGTACCATCAAGCTTGGTCAGCACCAGACCGGTAACACCGCTTTTTTCTCCAAAAAGCTTGGCTTGCGTCAGAGCATTCTGCCCTGTAGTCGCATCCAGCACCATCAGCACTTCGTGCGGCGCACTTGGAATTTCGCGCTGAATGACCCGGAAAATCTTGTTCAGCTCTTCCATCAAATTACTCTTATTCTGCAGTCTGCCTGCGGTGTCGCAGATCAGCACGTCCACGTTGCGCTGCTTGGCAGCTTGAACAGCATCGAACATCACTGCAGCCGGATCAGAACCCGCTTGCTGCTTGATTACGTCCACGCCAGCCCGCTGACCCCATACCTCAAGCTGCTCTATAGCCCCTGCGCGGAAGGTATCACCTGCTGCCAGCAGAACTTTTTTACCCTCCTGCTTATAGCGGTGAGCCAGCTTGCCGATGGTTGTTGTCTTGCCGACTCCGTTCACACCAACGAACAAAATAACGGTAATTCCATTGGGATTTTCCTTCAGACTATTATCATCATCGCCACGCAGCAGCTCCATCAGCTTGCGGGAGAGAATAGGCTGAAGCTCCGAGGCATCCTCAATCCGCTTCTGCTTCACTTCGGCACGCAGCTCTTCAACCAGTACCATAACCGTGTTCACACCGACGTCGGCCCCGATCAGGATCTCTTCTAATTCCTCGTAGAACTCTTCATCTATTTTTTTGCGGCGGATAATGAGATCCGATACCCGCTCAACGAACCCTTTGCGTGTCTTCTCCAGACCGTCGCGGAACTGTTTCGTTACACTTTCCGTTTTGCCGGCGATGCTTTCTTTCAATTTTCTAAAAAAGCTCATATTGTTCCTCCTAAAAGTTTTGTGAGCGTTAGGCAATCTCCGCTTCCTCATCCTCCAGCTTAACAGAGACTAGCTTGGATACCCCGCCTTCTTCCATCGTCACACCATAGAGCACATCCGCTTCCTCCATCGTGCCTTTGCGGTGGGTGACTACGATAAACTGCGTTTGTCCCGAGAACTCCCGCAGATATTGGGCGAACCGCACAACATTGGCTTCATCCAGCGCCGCTTCAACCTCATCCAGCACGCAGAACGGCACAGGCTTAACCTGCAGAATCGCGAACAGCAGTGCCATTGCAGTCAGAGCTCGTTCTCCGCCGGACAACAATTGAAGGTTTTGCAGCTTTTTACCTGGAGGCTGTGCGACAATATCAATCCCCGTATCAAGCAAATGCTCGGGGTCAAGCAGCATCAGATCCGCCCGGCCGCCGCCAAACAGCTTTGTGAAAACCGTGCCAAACTGGCGACGGATCGCATCAAAGGTCAGCTTGAAGCGTTTGGACATCTCCTCTTCCATCTCACGAATTACATGGTAAAGGGTGGTTTTGGCTTCCACCAGATCATCCTTCTGTCCGCTGAGGAAGGTATACCGTTCATGTACACGCTGGTATTCCTCAATCGCACCCAGATTAACCTCGCCCAGAGAAGAAATGCTTCGTTTCAGCCGCTGTACCTCCGCCTGTGCCGCCGGCACATCCTCAGGTACAGGATAACGCTGCTTCGCCAGCTCATAGCTTAGCTCATAATCGTCGCTCAGCTTGCGGAGAATATTATCCAGCTCGACATCCAGCCGGCCCACGGCAACCTCCGTTGAGCGGAGCTTGTCTTCGACCGTTCTCAATGCTTGCCGCTGATCTTTGGTCTCGCCTTCGGCAATTTCCAGCTTACGTGTCAAGGCTGCACGTTCGGCTCTTGCCAAATCAAGCTTAGCGGCTGTATCTTCTTTCTTCAGCTTGTAGCTGTTCAGGTCTTCTTTCTGTTTCACGGCTTCACGGGCGTTTTCTTCCAAATCCTGTTCGATAGTCATCAGGAGGCTGCGGCTCTGGCGCAGCTCTTTATCCTGCGAGCCGGCATCCTGCCTCATCCGACGCAGTTGCTCTTCAAGGGAGAAGATTTCCTGATCCTGCTTGCCCTCTGTCACCTTCATGCCGGTCAGCTTGCTCTGCAGCTCTTCCTTGGCCGACTCGCTGGCCTTACGGGCAGTTTCGGCATTGCGGATCTCCTCATGCGCGGTCTTCTCTTCCTTCTCCAGCCGCTCCAGCTCGGCGACCGCCTGCTTGCGGCTTTCCTCCAGCGTGCGTACCTCGTTCTCAAAGCTGCTGCGCTCCGCTCCGGCACCTTCCACTTGCTCCTGCACGTGGCGCAGCTCCTGTTCAAGCTGCTTCAAATCACCGGAGACACGCTGTTCCTCCAGACGTTTCTCGTCCCCGTCATGCCGCAGCTCTTCCAGCTTCCGGGCAGCATTCTCCTGCTCTTCCCGCAGACGGCTGATCCCCTGCTTCAGCTTGGAGATTTGGCGCTCACTCTCCTCGATCTCGCTGAACAACTGGTCTAGCTGACGTTTGCGGCTTAACAGGCTGTTGTTCTTCTTGTGCTGGCTGCCCCCGGTCATGGAACCGCCCGCATTCACTACATCGCCTTCCAGTGTAACCACTCTATAGCGATATTGGCACTTAGCCGCGATCCGGTTGGCCTGCTCCAGACTTTCAGCAATAACAACATTGCCAAGCAGACTTCCTACAATACTTGCATACTTGTCTGCAAATCCCACCAGCTCAGAACCGATCCCGACAAAACCATCCGCGCCTTCCACCATACTAAGGTCGCTTCCGCTAATCTGCCGGGGCCGGATGACATCCAGCGGCAAGAAGGTAGCCCGTCCAAGCTGGCGCTGCTTTAGAAAAGCAATGGCTTGCCGGGACACGGCTTCGTTATCCATGACCACATGCTGCAGCGAAGCGCCCAGCGCGGTCTCAACCGCCATCTCCAGCTTCTCAGGAACCGAGATAAGCTCCGCGACAGCGCCGTGCACACCACTCAGTTGGCCTTTGCGCGCTCCCTTCAGCACCTCTTTGACTCCGAGCATGAAGCCATCGAAGTCATCTTGCATTTCCTTCATCGTCTCATGCCGGGACACCTGGGCTTCGCGCTTCTGCTCCCATTTGCGCAGTCCGCCTTGCGTCTCCTCCAGCAGCTTCTGGCGTTTACTGGTCTGCTCGCTCTCGGTAATGTACGCATTACGGAGAGTGCCAATCTCTTTGCCCAGTCCGGCAATCTTATCCTTAAGACCTGTATGGGCGGAAGTCAACTCCTGCAGGCGGGCAGTCCATTTGCCGCTTTCTTCCTCGCTGCGGCTCATCCGCCGCTCCAGGCTCTCCTTCTGTTGGTCCGCATAACGAATTTCGTTGCGGGCCTGCGCCATTAGGTTCATCAGCTCCAGAAGAGCGCTCTTCAGCTTTTCTTCCTTGCTCTGGCTAATCCCGCCGCTGACGCCCTCCAGCCGGGATTCCTCATCTGCGATCTGCTTCCGCAGCTCCTCCAGGGCCTGCCGGGTCATCTTCAGCTTATGCTCCAGCTCCGCAAGCTCGCGCTGCCGGTCGGCTGAACGCTCGCCTACAGAACCGAGCGTAGCCATAAGCTGCTCCCGGTTGTTCTCAAGGTTGCGTCTGCGTTCCTTGAGCAGCTCGCCGTACCCTTCGCTTTTTTCGTTGGCTTCACTGTACCGCAGGAGCTGCTCCTGCAGCTTCTCTACTTCTTCCTCCAGCGTCCGCAGCTCGGAACGCCCGCTTTCCAGCTTGGCATCATGGGCCGAGACAACGGTAGACAACTGAAGCTGTTCGCTGCGCAGAACTTCCAGCCGGTCATTGCCTTCCTTCCAGGCGGTATGTATCCCTTCGATCTGATGGACATATACGGAAATCTCCAGTTGCTTAAGCTGCTCCCGCAGCTCCTTGTAGCGGATTGCCTTCTCGGATTGATCCTTAAGTGGTCCGATCTGATCTTCCAGCTCACTGATGAGGTCATGAATACGGAGCAAATTCTGCTCTGTTTCATCCAGCTTGCGGCCGGCGTCTTTCTTACGTGATTTATATTTAACGATACCTGAGGCCTCTTCAAATATGCCGCGGCGATCCTCGGAACGGGTACTGAGTATTTCTTCGATCCGGCCTTGTCCGATAATTGAATAAGCCTCGCGTCCGATCCCGGTATCCATGAACAGCTCTGTGATATCCTTCAGCCGGCAAGCCTGCTTGTTGATCAAATATTCACTTTCACCACTGCGGTGCACACGGCGCGTTACAGTCACTTCGCTGAAATCCAGCGGCAGCGCGTGATCCTCATTATCCAGCGTCAGCGACACTTCACCGTAATTGACCGCTTTACGCGCATCGCTGCCTGCAAAAATAATATCCTCCATCTTGCCGCCGCGCAGCGACTTGGCGCTTTGTTCGCCCAGCACCCAGCGAATGCCATCGGAAATATTGCTCTTTCCGCTGCCATTCGGGCCTACTACAGCTGTAATGCCGCGCACAAATTCCATTTCCGTTTTATCGGCAAATGATTTAAAGCCAGCTAATTCAATCCGTTTCAAAAACATAACTCGCCTATCACCTCTGCCCCATTATACCATAGCGATTTAAAGCCTAAAATAGCCCTTGAAACCGAAGAAACCATTGATATCATACAAAAATCCCTACCTCAGCACTGATTCGAAAAAGAGCAGCAAAGGTCTGACTTCCGCCTCTGCGCCGGCATTCAGACCACTTGCTGCTCTCCTCCGTCTGCTACTCTATGCAGCCCCTTTAGCGCGGGCCTGATTTCATCTTATCTGGCAAAATGAGCACTTATGCGCCATCTTCCTTCAGATGTAAAAGTGCCGCCGCCGCAGCCTGCTGCTCCGCTTCCTTCTTGGAACGGCCGCTTCCTTTACCAAGTGACTGGCCCGACATATACACTTCAGAGACGAATTCCCGTTCATGTGCCGGTCCGCGTTCTTCAATAATCCGATATTCCAGCGTGCCCAAACCGTGATGCTGTATCAGCTCCTGAAGCTCCGTCTTGAAATCGCTCATCTGCATTTGCAGCTTACCGTCCGTTTCCACCAGCGGGAACACATGATTATCCAGGAACTTCCGGGCCGTTTCAAGGCCCTGGTCCAGATAAAGCGCTCCCACGAAGGATTCAAACACATCGGCCAGCAAGGCCGGGCGGGTTCTGCCGCCCGTAAGTTCTTCCCCTTTACCCAATAGTACATAGCGGCCAAAGCCCAGGCTCTCCGCAAATCTGACCAGCGAAGGCTCGCATACAATTGCAGCCCGCAGCTTGGTCAGCTCTCCCTCAGGCCTGTCCGGCAGCAAGTTGTACAAATATTCTGACACCGTAAGCTCCAGAACCGCGTCGCCAAGAAACTCCAGACGTTCGTTGTCCTGGTGCTGGTTGAAACGGTGTTCATTCACATAAGACGCGTGGGTAAAGGCCTGCTTCAGGAGTACAGCATCGTGAAATTGGATTTGAAGTTGGCTTTGTAACTGCTTCAGGTCTCCTTTCACTGCACTGTCCCCTTACTGATTGTATTTTTTGAGAATAACGGTCGCGTTATGTCCTCCGAACCCGAATGAATTCGACATGGCGATGTTAAGCTCCGCCTCACGTGGAACATTAGGAACATAGTCCAGATCACATTCCGGGTCGGGATTGTCCAAATTGATGGTTGGAGCAATCATGTTCTTTTGCAGAGACAGTCCGCAAATAATCGCTTCCACGCCTCCGGCAGCACCAAGCAAATGGCCTGTCATTGATTTGGTGGAGCTGATCGCAACCTTATAGGCATGATCTCCCAGAGCCTTCTTGACGGCAGCCGTTTCCGACCGGTCTCCTACAGGCGTGGAAGTGCCATGCGCATTAATGTAATCGATCTCTTCAGGTGCAATGCCGGCATCGCGGATTGCCATCTTCATGCAGCGTGCCGCACCATCCGGATCAGGCTCAGTCATGTGATGGGCATCAGCGCTCAGTCCATAGCCGATAACCTCCGCATAAATCTTCGCCCCACGCTTCTCGGCATGCTCCAGTGATTCCAGAATCAGAATACCGGCACCCTCACCCATGACAAAACCGTCACGGTCAACGTCAAACGGGCGGCTGGCCTTCTCAGGCGCATCGTTGCGTGAAGACATGGCTCTCATTGCACAAAAGCCTGCCATCCCTGTCGGACGGATCGTTGCTTCAGAACCGCCGCAGATCATCGCATCCGCATCTCCGCGCTGGATCAGCCGGAAGGATTCCCCAATGGAATGGCTTCCTGTTGCACATGCTGTCACTGTTGTCGTATTCGGGCCTTTGGCTCCGAAACTAATGGATAGCTGGCCTGAACCCATGTTCGCAATCATCATCGGAATAAAGAACGGGCTGACCCGTTTCGGCCCCTTTTCCAAAAGAAGGTTGTGATTATCTTCCCAAGTGCCCAGACCACCGATACCGGAGCCGACAGATACACCGATTCTGTCCGCATCAATGTCTTCACCGATCTTAAGTCCACTGTCCTTCAACGCTTCTTGGCCGGCAGCCAGGGCAAACTGGACAAACCGGTCCATCTTGCGCGCTTCCTTGCGGCCAAACAACGCTTCGGGATCAAAATCTTTAATTGAAGCTGCAATTTGGGTAGGGTACTCACTGACATCAAAGGAATCAACCATTGATACTCCGGATTTGCCGCTCATCAGACTATCCCAGAATGTATCCAAATCCTTACCCAGTGACGTCATCACGCCCATACCGGTAACAACCACTCTATGACTCAAACGCAATCACCCCATCTGTAGGCTGTATCTTCTTAAGTAGAAACTATATAAACTTCAGTCGCCGCATGATTGTACAATCAGCGGTTCTGTTATTTTCCCTGTAAAGGTGCAGCTCGCATCCTTCGGCATAGCCTTGGCGCTATAAAATGAGGAGAAGTCCCGCCCTGAAAGGAACGGGACTCTCAATCATATGACTCTAGGTATGAGATTGTATGTACTTCACAACTTCACCCACGGTCGTAATCTTCTCTGCATCTTCATCAGAGATTTCCATGTCGAATTCATCTTCCAATTCCATAACCAATTCTACAACATCAAGAGAATCAGCACCTAAATCATCTTTGAAAGACGCTTCTAATGTTACCTCAGCTTCATCGGCACCTAAGCGGTCGATGACAATGCGTTTTACACGCTCCAATACATCGGACATCCGGTTCACCTCCTCTTTTGGTATTATACGAGATATGAAGTCAAAATACCATAGAGCACCAAAAACGCTTTCCGGCCGCTCCGCTTCTCTTCCCCCGTAACATTTTTACTGCTTTTTTTGGCCTTACATGTACATTCCGCCATCCACGTGAAGTGTCTGTCCTGTCATGTAGGTTGCCCCTTCCGAGGCCAGGAATACAACCGCCATAGCAATGTCCTCCGGCCGCCCAAGTCTGGCAAGGGGAATCCCCTTCTCATACTCGCTGCGGACTTCATCGGACAGCGCATGCGTCATTTCGGTGTCGATAAACCCGGGAGCGATACAGTTCACCGTAATGCCCCGGGAAGCCAGCTCACGCGCAGCCGACTTGGTCATCCCAATGATGCCTGCTTTGGCGGCGGAATAGTTCACCTGGCCGGCATTTCCAATCACGCCAATCACCGAAGAAATATTGATGATCCGGCCGTAACGCTGCTTCATCATCGGGCGGGTAACTGATTTCAGACAGTTGAACACGCCTTTGAGATTCGTTTCGATGACCTGGTCAAATTCTTCTTCCTTCATCCGCATAATGAGATTGTCCCGGGTAATACCGGCATTATTGACAAGAATGTCTATTTTGCCCCAGGTGTTAATGACCTCTTTTACCAAATCCTCCGCCTGCTGGCTGTTGCCGACATCGCCTTTGAGGGCAATGCCCTCCGAGCCAAGCTCGTTGATGCGGGCCACAGTCTCCTGCGCTGCCGCTTCGTTGCCGGAATAATTCACGGCCACCTTCACGCCATATTCCGCAAGCAGCAGCGCAATACTGCGGCCAATGCCGCGTGATCCGCCTGTGACAAGTGCCGTCTGGCCTTTTAATGCTGAGAACATGCTATATTCCCCCTTTATCCATTGCACTCACTCGATTATACCTAAGCCTACAAGCCCGCCTGAGCACTTTCCAGACTGTTAATATTGACAACCTTGACGTTCTTGTCAATTTTACGGATCAAGCCTGCCAGCACACTGCCGGAGCCGATCTCCACGAAAGTATCCACTCCCGCAGCAATCAGTTGTTCTACGCTATCCTGCCAGAGCACCGGCGAGAACACCTGACGCACCAGAAGCTCACGGATTTCTTCCGGATCTGTAACCGGAGCTGCCGTGACATTGACAACCACAGGCATAGCGGGAGCATTAAAGGTTACTTTCCCCAGCTCAGCAGCCAGCCGCTCCGCAGCCTCCTTCATTAAGGAGGAGTGGAAAGGGCCGCTTACTTCAAGCGGAATCGCCCGTTTGCCGCCGATTTCCTTGACGCGCTCAGCAACGGCGTTAACGCCGGCCAGGGAACCGGAGACGACAATCTGTCCAGGGCAGTTGACGTTAGCCAGCTCCACAGGGCTGCCATCCTCCGAAATGCTGCGGCATAATCCAGCCAGTGCCTCGCGCTCTGCACCAAGCACAGCTGCCATAGCGCCTTGTCCGCCCGGAACCGCCTCTTCCATGAAGCGTCCGCGCAGGCGCACCAGGCTGACCGCATCCTCATAAGACAGCACTCCGGCGGCTACCAGGGCGCTGTATTCGCCCAGACTGTGACCGGCAACATAATCCGGCTTCACTCCATGTTCACGAAGCGCCTCCAGATAAGCTACGCTTGTCGTAACAAGTGCAGGCTGTGTATTGGCTGTCTGTTTCAGCTCGCTGTCCGGTCCTTCAAAAATAAGGCGGCTTAGCGGAAACCCAAGCACCTCATCGCCCTTCTCAAACACCGCACGGCTGTGTGGAACAGCATCATATACATCTTTACCCATACCGACTGCTTGTGCACCTTGACCGGGAAAGATAAATGCGATTTTACCCATAAATGTGAACTCCTTCTCATTGAGGTCTCGGGAATTACCAGATCAGTACAGAAGCGCCCCATGTGAGACCGCCGCCAAAGCCGACCATCAGCACAGTGTCGCCTTCCTTCATCCGGCCTTCTTCTGCAGCTTCAACCAGCGCAAGCGGAATCGACGCCGCAGATGTATTGGCGTATTTATCAACATTGATTACGCATTTCTCAGGCGGCAGCTCCAGGCGCTGCATCGCGGATTGAATGATACGGATATTTGCCTGATGCGGAACGAACAGATCAATATTCTCCTTGCCGAGTCCCGCTTTGGTAAGAACGCGTTCTGTAGCCGTGCCCATAACCCGCACTGCGAATTTGAAAACCTCACGGCCGTTCATATAAATGAAATGCTTCTTGTCTTCAACGGTCTGGTGAGAAGCTGGCAGACGCGAACCGCCTGCTTCCATCTTCAGCAGACTGCCCCCGGAGCCTTCCGCGCCAAGATCGAAGGACTGGAAGCCTCTTCCTTCCGGAACCTCGCCGATAATAACGGCGCCGGCACCATCGCCGAACAATACGCAGGTGTTGCGGTCACTATAATCCGTAATCCGTGACAAGGTGTCCGCACCGATAACCAGAGCATTGTTATACATGCCATTCTGGATAAAACCTGTTGCCGTTGCCAGACTGTATACGAACCCGGAGCAGGCTGCCGACAAGTCGAATGCCGCTGCGCCTTTCGCTCCCAGCTTGTCCTGCAGAATGCAGGCCGTTGAAGGGAAGGTGCTATCCGGTGTAACGGTCGCTACTATAATAAGATCCAAATCTTCAGCCTTCATGCCTGCTGAATCCAGCGCCTTGAGCGCGGCTTCATAAGCCAGATCCGAGGTTGCTTCATGCGGAGCGGCAATGTGCCGTTCCCGAATCCCTGTGCGGGTGACGATCCATTCATCATTGGTTTCGACGATCTTTTCAAGATCGCTGTTCGTTAAAATTCGCTCAGGCACGTACTTTCCTGTGCCGATAATCCCTACCGGGCGCAACTGTTTCATGTTTTCACTCACTTCCCGCTAATTTCCTTCGATATGCTGGATACCAATTCCGCCTGCAATGCAATCCGCGCTTGTCTGACTGCATTCTTCACCGCATTGCCGTCAGATGAGCCATGTCCCTTCACTACCAGCCCGCTCAGGCCAAGAAGCGGTGCACCGCCGTGCTCCTTGTAATCCATTTTGCCCTTGAGGCCTCTAAGCTCCGGCATCAGCAGACCCGCACCCAGCTTGGTCTTGAGCGACTTGCTGAATTGCTCCTTCAGCAGTGAGAACATCGCTCCTGCCGTACCTTCCATTGTCTTCAGCAATATGTTGCCGGCAAAGCCGTCGCAGACAAGCACATCACAGCTTCCTGTCAGCACATCACGGGCCTCAACGTTGCCGACAAAATGGATGCCCTCCAGTGCTTCCAGCAGCGGATATGCCTCCTTGGTCAATTCATTGCCTTTGCCCGGTTCTGTGCCTACGTTCAGCAGTCCGACACGCGGATTAGACATGCCGTGCACCTTCCTGCGGTAGATGCTGCCCATCAGCGCGTATTGCACCAGATGCTGCGGCTTCGCATCCATATTGGCTCCAAGATCCAGGGCCAGCACACCGACATCATCCAGGGTCGGAATCATCGGGGCCAGCGCAGGACGCTCTATACCCTGCATTCTCCCCACGATCAGCAGCCCAGTAGTCATCAGGGCGCCGGTGTTCCCGGAGGAAATCATCGCATCCGCTTCACCATCGTGCACCATACGTCCGGCAACCACCATGGATGAATCCTTTTTACGGCGGACCGCCTTCACCGGCTCTTCATCGGAACCGATCACATCCCCTGCATGACGTACAGTCACATTGGACGGTTTATTCTTCAGCAGCGGTTCAAGCCTGGCTTCGTCGCCGACAAGAACGATCTGCGTGTCACCCCATTCCGCGGCTGCGGACAATGCGCCTTCTACATTGCATTCGGGTGCGTTGTCCCCACCCATCGCATCAATGGCGATCAGCACTGCGGTTTCCCCCTTCGCTGTATTCTTCGACTGCGGACCGGTACACTACGAAATGGCCCTGAAATACCAGTTCTTCTCCGACATAGGTAAATACGTCCACTTCAGCTTTGCCGTTCCGGCCTGCGAGTGAACGCACCTGCGCTTTGGCAATACATTTTTCACCCAAACGGACCATACGGACAAAACGGATATCGGCGGAAGCCGTCAGGGCAATCTCGTCATTGATAACCGCAACCGCCAGCGAGTTGGCTTGGGCAAATACATAGTGGCCGCGAGCAATTCCGTTTCTGGAGAACACATGCTCCTCACGGATCTCAAATATGGAAATACCGCTGCGGTCCAGCTGTAAGTCTACAATATCACCGATCACTTCGTCTGCAGGCAATGAGCGCACCTGATCATAGGAATGCTCTGCCATCTGCTTCATCCGCTCGCGCAGCTCAGGAATCCCCAGCTCCATCCGGTCCAGCCGGATCGTCTGAATGCTGACTTTCAGCTGACGGGTCAGCTCCCGGTCAGTCACAAAAGGATTGCCTTCGATGATCTGCAGCAGTTGTTGCTGACGCTCTTTCTTGGACATCCGCTCTATGGCGGCTCACCTCCTGGCACATGCAAAAAAGCATTCGGCCGTGAGAATGGCCGCTGTCGTAATAGCTATATGGTTATAAGTAACATTTAGAACCAGGTACTAATATGTAGTATAAAGCATGCCGCTGCAAAAATAAAGCATTGACTTCAAACCATTAGACAAATGTGGCTCCGGTCACTGTTCTTTTACCTAAAACATTCTTCTATTTTCAAAAAAAATAACACCTCACCGGCAGATGAGGTGCTACTTTTATTAAAAACTATTGTTTGATGATCTCTCTTGCCTTGTAAGTTCCGCAAACTTTGCATACGTGGTGAGCCAGTTTCAGCTCTCCGCATTGTTCGCATTTCACCATGCCCGGCACAACCAGTTTGAAGTGGGTGCGGCGTTTGTCACGGCGTGTTTTGGACGTTCTCCGTTGAGGTACTGCCATTGTGTTACACCTCCTAGTTCCGTTTTAACCCGTTATCACTCGGGATTTGTTCTTAGTCATCTTGCTTGGTAAAGAATCCTTTCAACGCAGCGAGTCTTGGATCGACCACTGTGTTGTCGCAACTGCAGGTGCCTTCGTTCAAATTTTGTCCGCATGTCTGACAAAGACCAAGACAGTCTGCCTTGCACAATACCGAATCCGGCAAGTGCAGTACGAAGTTTTCTTCCACGAACGGGACAAGATCCACAATCTCATCCTCGATGTAAATGAGATCCTCATCTTCATCTTCGGGAAGAAGCGGCTGCTTAAGCCATTTGAAAGTCTCAGCAAAAGGAATATTCAATTTACTGTTAACCTCTGTAAGGCAACGTGCACATAACATGTCCACATTCCCGTTCAATTTCCCCACCACGTTCACACAATCGGTGCCCGCGGGCAGCGCTTTAAGGTCCACTGAAAGTGGTGCAACAGCAAAAATATCCTTTCGCCCTTTGACAAGCTCACTGACATCCATCGTTTCTTGAATATGCAGAGGCTCGTCGGCATTAGCCAATTTGCGAAAGTGAATCTTCATAAGTATCACTCCAAACAAACAAAATTTATTATACCTATTATTACCGAACTTTGTCAACCGTTTTCCCTTTATATTGTTTCAAAGGGAGAGACAAATTATGATATAACTAATCAGAATCCTATCAATCCAGATGCGGAGTGAACCAAACGTGACTACGGTCGGCATTATTGCAGAGTACAATCCTTTACATAACGGGCATGTCCACCACTTTGAAGCGTCCAAAAAATTGTCCGGAGCGGACAGCGCGATTGTGGTCATGAGTGGTCCGTTCACCCAGCGCGGCGAGCCGGCGGCGGTAAGCAAGCAGGCCCGCACGGAGATGGCGCTCCATATGGGCGCCGACCTCGTGCTTGAGCTGCCGGTGGCGTATGCCGTTCAACCGGCAGAATGGTTCGCCTTCGGAGCAGTAGCACTGCTGGAAGCGACCGGGGTCGTGGACAGCTTGTGCTTCGGCTCCGAAGCAGGCACTTTGAGCGCGCTGCTGCCACTGGCCGGCTTCCTGGCCGAAGAGAGCAGCGCGCTCCGGGGCGAGATCCGCCGCCGGATGGCGCTCGGAGCGAGCTTCCCCGCCGCGTACAGCGCAGCGGCGGCAGCGGCCTGGGAAGGGTCTTTCATGGGAGATGAAAGACCCTTTGATGCGGCAGAGCTGTTGCGCCAGCCGAACAACAGCCTCGGCCTGCACTATCTGATCGCGCTGCGGCGGCTCGGCAGCGCGATTCAGCCATTAACTGTGCCGCGTACCGGCGCAGGCTTCCATGACCCGCTGCAGAGCGGGTCATCCATTGCCAGTGCCACAGCAATCCGCAGGCTGCTGGCAGAGGGCGGGTCGCCTGCGGATTATATGCCGGATTATAGCATATCCATCCTGGAGAGGGAGCATGCGGCAGGCAGAGGTCCGCTGAATCTGGAGAGCTTCCGGATTCAGCTTCGCCATTTGCTCTCTACCCGCACAGCCTCTGAGCTGCGCGTTCTGCAGGATATGAATGAAGGACTGGAGCACCGGCTGCTGCGGATTCTTCCGGCACTGCCCCAGTTCTCCGTAAGCGGACTGCTGGAAGCGCTGAAAAGCAAGCGCTACACCCACACCAGACTGCAGCGTCTGCTGCTCCATATTCTGCTGAATCATAGCAAAGCAGAAATGACGCCCGCTAAGCTAGCGCAAGGACCCGGGTATATCCGGGTCCTTGGCTTTCGGGAGAGCGGGCGAAAGCTGCTCAAGAGAATGAAGCACAGCGCAGCTTGGCCTGTTGTTACAAGCCCTGCACACTTCTCCCATCCTATGCTGGAATGGGACCTGCAGGCAGCGTCCGCTTATGCGGGAGCGTTCGCTAATCCACTGCGTACAGATCTGTTCCACGATTATTTACAGCCGCCGGTCAGGGTTTGACCGGCAGCTCCTCCATATATTTCAGCGCTTCAGCCAGCGTGGATACAGGCACAAGCTTCATTGACGTGCCTATTGCATCCGCCTTGGCCTTGGCTTCGTCATAATTTTTGACCGGCACGAAGAAAATCTCCGCCCCTTTCCGGTCCGCCGCGACGATCTTGTGCTTGACTCCGCCAATTGCTCCTACAGTACCCTCAGCATCTATAGTCCCTGTACCTGCGACCCGGTGGCCTTTAGTTAGATCACCAGGGGTCAGCTGGTTATAAATCTCCATCGTGAACATCAGGCCCGCCGAAGGTCCGCCGACGTCCGTACTGACAAAGCTGACGGTTTTCCCTGGCGCTTTGGGCTCCACCTTTTGAACGGCGCCGATAACAACTCCAAGCCCTGGCTTAGACGCACCAGTCTTCGTATCCTTAACCTCAACAAGCGTGACCTGCTCCTTCACTTCTTTGCCTTCCCGCTGCAGCACAGCCTCTACCTTATCACCGACTTTCCTTGATGACAGAAGTGCGGATAGAGCCTCAGGACCACTTAAAGTCTGTCCTTCAACGCTGATGATTTTATCGCCAGGCTTGAACTGCTCCTGATTGCCTGTTACCGGGACCGAAAACACAAATAAATAATCCACAACGTCTTCATAGGGGATATTGGCCGCATGGTAAGCCGCCTGTACAGCATACGACTGCGAGCTGTCCATGTAATAGACCTGTTCAGCCGCATACTCCTGCTCTGTTTTATCCCCCAGGCGCGTCTCTTTAAGGACGATTTCGGCATTGGAATTAAATACAGAAGCGATCAGCAGGGCCACATTGGCGTAACTCGCGGACACCGTGGTCATCATGAACATCCCCCGTTCACTAGAATCGGCATTCTGTACATGAATCATCGGAGCCACCTCGGAGGCACTGCCCGGCTGATAAACAATGTAAGGCGTATTCATAAAAACAACCACATAGAGAATAACCACGAATGTGAACAAGTAGGCTGTGGCGCGGAATCCTACCCGGCGTTTCGGTTGCCTCACTGCTTTTCCCTTCTTTCCCACGGCACTATGCTATACATTCGAATAATCCAGAGTGTGAACTTATTCATTATCCTTGGATTTTATTAATACAAGCATTTCGACTGTGGCATGATGGTTGTCTTGGCTGCATAAATTGATAACAGCCTTTAGGCTATTGTCTATGCTATGAAGAGGTGATGCTCAAAATGAATAACTTTAAAATACACCGGATAACCACAGCTTCTGCGCCCTTCCTGGGCGGAAGCGTCGCCATTCTGCTCGCCATTGCCATCGTCTCGGCGCCGGAGTCCGCATTTGCGGCATCCCTGCAGGGTCTTAAGCTCTGGTGGACTATCGTTTTCCCGGCCTTGCTGCCCTTCCTGATCCTGTCCGAAATGCTGACCGCCTCAGGTCTGGTGCACGGTATAGGTGTGCTGCTGGAGCCGCTCATGAAGCGGCTGTTCCGGCTGCCGGGAGCCGGCGGCTGGACGCTGGCGCTGGGAATGGCCGCAGGATTTCCCGCCGGAGCCGGCGGGGTGATGCAACTGCACAAACAAGGCAGCATTACGGACAAGGAGGCCGGACGGATGGCCGCGCTGGTCCATTTCGCCAGTCCGGTTACCTTGCTTATCGTGGTGGGCGCAGCCTTTTTGCACAATCCTGCAGCGGGGTATGCCCTGCTGGCCATTCACTGGCTTGCAGGACTGGCCTCAGGGTTTACCGCCGCTCTGGTTGGCGGACAATCAAAGAAGCAAGCTGTATCCACTAAGGCAGGGGCAAACCGCAAACAGGCCTCTTTGCTGAAACGTGTACATCTTGCAGCCTTAACAGCCCGTTCACAGGATGGCCGCAGCTTCGGCAGGCTGCTCGGTGAATCTGTTGGTTCCGCAGTGCAAAATCTGATGATCGTTGGCGGTTATATGATTATATTCGCTGTAGTTATCAATATTGCCTCAACTGCATTTCCGCAGTTGCCTGCGGCATTGCCGGCAAGTCTGCTGGAGATTCATCTTGGCGCAAATGCCCTTGCTTCCGTAGGAACAACGGCTGATCTCTCAGACTCCTCGGGCATCATTGGAGCAGCTATGCTGTCTGCAGCCCTGGGCTGGAGCGGAATTTGCGGACAATTACAAGCATTAACGGTACTGAAACAGGCCGGAGTCCGGTTTTTGCCTTTTGCCGCCGGCCGGCTGCTGCACGGGACATTCGCCTTCCTGTTCACCATGCTGCTGTGGAAGCCATTGCTGAGCTTACACCCGGCTGTCCTGCCTGCGGTTGCAGCTCCAGAAGCTGACTGGCCCTCCGGCACGCTAAATCCTTTGACCGTCTGGAGCACTCTGCCGCAGCTGTTTGGGCTGCAATCGCTTCTGTTGCTGCTATTAGCAGCTCTCTCCGGGGCCGTTTATGTTATTACTTGGCTCCGCCGTCCAGCCGGTTGAATTTGAGCTTCATTGCCTGTTCCACCTCTGGCGTCACAAAATCGGAGACGTCCCCGCCAAAATGGGCAATTTCCTTGACTACGCTGGAGCTAAGATAGGAATATTTAGGATTAGTCATCATAAATATCGTTTCGGCATCAGGGTCGAGATTATGATTGATAGAAGCGTTCTGCAGTTCATACTCGAAATCGGTGACCGTGCGGATTCCCCGGACGATCACCTGGGCATCCTTTTGCCGGACATAATGAACCAGCAGGTCACGGAAGCTGTCTACCTCCACATTCGGGATATCCACAGTAGCCTGACGCAAAAGCTCCGTACGCTCTTCAACCGAGAATAGCGGATTCTTGCTTAAATTGTTAAGTACGGCAACAATCAGTCTGTCGAACTGTTTGGCTGCGCGCTGAATAATATCCATGTGTCCCAGCGTCACCGGATCAAAGGTTCCCGGATAGATGGCGACACGTTCTTTTCTAATTTGCAGACTCATCGTTTCCCTCCTTACCGCTCTCTTCTTCGTGAAGAGGCGCGGCTTCAAACTCATAAATAGATACTGTTGTTTCTCCATATACAGCCTGCCGCGTTCTATAGAATCCCGGAATATTCTCCGGATATTCATAGCCCGATTCATGCTCCAGCACGATAACCGCGCCCAAGCTCAGCAGTCCTTTCTGAACCATTGTCAGCATCAATTCATCCCCGTGCTTCATCCGGTACGGAGGGTCCAGGAAAACAAGATCAAATGCCCTTCCCCGTTTCTCCAGCGCACTTAAGGCCCTTCCGGCGTCATTGCGGTAGACCTCTGCCTGTTCCTCCAGCTTGGCCGCCTTCAGATTCGCGCGTACTGTATCAATGCTCTTCTGCTCCATATCCACAAAAACCGCGCTATCCATTCCTCTGCTCAAGGCTTCAATCCCCAATCCGCCTGTCCCGGCGAACAAATCCAGTGCAGCTCCCCCTTCAAAATAAGGGCCGATTATGCTGAATATCGCTTCTTTCACCTTGTCGGTTGTGGGCCGCGTTCCGTTGCCCGGAACACTTTTCAAAGGTCTGCCCTTTGCACTTCCCGATACAACTCTCACCAATCATTCACCCGCTCTTGTATCTCTGTTAGTTATGCCGTATGAGGCATAAGTCCAAGCCTATAGTACCACAATTGTCCGTTGAAATAAAAAGAATGTCTTTATGTGTCATATTTAGGGGACGGCAGATTTTTTCAGACTGTCTATGTATAAGAATGGGACCCCAGGGACATCATGTAACTATCGACATCACAAAATGTCGTAGACAACCGCGGAGCAGGCTTACGTTTCCCCATAAGCTCTTCGTCCGGTTTCTCCTCTCCCATGAAAGGGCACCCCGAAAGGGGTGCCCGATTTTATGCGTATAACACCGTTAATCCGTATTAATTTGGTTATAAAAAAAGCCCGGCACCTGACCGTGCCGGACTGGTAAAGTTATTTGATTCGCTTAAGCTGGGCTTCCTGTTCGATGGACCGGGCCGAGAGCAGTTCAATGATCCGATGCTGATTCTCAAGAATGGATTCTATATTGATAACCCGTTCATTTGTTTCTAACACAGCACGTTTAATCAAATGCTGATCTTCTTCAATACGGCTAAGATGCTCATCAATTTGTTCAAAATGCTCATCAAATTGGCCAAGTCGCTCATCTATTTGGCCGAGATACTGATTCACACCGTTCAATCTTTCATCCGTCCGGTCCAACCGTTCATTCACAGGAACTAATTCTTCCCGTATAACCGACCGCAATGCCTGAGCCAAATCATTATCCATGCGCTCCGCTCCTTGAGACTTAATATATTGATTGTACCAAAATCAAACTGCTTATACTAGTTGAGAAATTAGGGCGTTCACATGCTATTACCTTTATTTGTTTTTGGCGTACAGCCAGTTATAATAACCGGCATGCTTGATCTCGTCCGTCATAATCTCGAAGATCCAGTCCCGGTACAGGGGATTGATATGCAAATACAGGGTACGATATTTCTCAAACGCTTTTAGCTCACCTAAAAGTGCTTTTTCAATGCCCTCCAAATAACTTGCCGGCAGCTCTTCTACTGCTTCTTCCGCAGCCGGGGGAGCCATTCCGGTTAACTGGGTATATAAGTTTCTGAACATAGCCCTGTGTTTTCTTTCATCATTGCGGATGCCGATAATGACCTCTCTTTCCTGCTCAGTGGGGGCAAGTTTGATAAGAAAGTCATAGAACACTTCATCGTTACGTTCACCTTGAATGGATTGCTCAATCAGCTTAAGCACCATATCGTCGTTCCGATAATACACCCGGTTGGTCAGATTGGGGTAAACAGCATAATAAGGTTGATAATTCATTTCAGATGACACCGCCTTAGGCTAAAGTACGAACACTGGTTACAGGATATTCACCCATAAACCAAAGGGTACCTGTCAGCTATGGCGGGCCGTTTCAATCTGTCATCCCTCATCTTCAAAAAGCGGTGTAGACAAGTATCGTTCTCCGGTATCCGGGAGAATGACAACGATATTCTTACCTTTATTCTCCGGACGTTTGGCGATCTCAGCAGCGGCGTATACGGCGGCCCCGGATGAAATACCCACAAGCAGGCCTTCGGTTCTGGCAATGCTCCGTGCTGTTTCGAATGCAGCCTCATTCTTCACCTGGAAGATTTCATCGACAACTCCATAATTGAAATTATCCGGCACAAAATTTGCTCCGATGCCCTGTATCTTGTGTGCGTTTGGTTTCCCTCCCGATAGAACTGGTGAGTCCGCTGGTTCAACGGCAATGATCTGTACATCCGGTTTTCTTGCTTTCAGAACTTCCCCGACACCGGAGACAGTGCCCCCCGTACCCACTCCCGCCACAAAGATGTCAACTTCACCTCCGGTATCTCTCCAAATCTCCTCTGCAGTAGTCTCACGGTGGATCTGTGGATTAGCCGGATTGCTGAATTGCTGGGGAATAAACGAATGGGGCGTCGCGGCCGCCAGTTGTTCGGCTTTTTTGACCGCACCAAGCATCCCTTCAGCTCCCGGAGTCAGTACCAGCTCTGCGCCAAGTGCTCTGAGCAGCTTGCGGCGTTCCACACTGAACGTTTCCGGCAGCACAATGATCAGCTTATAGCCAAGAGCGGCTGCGGCAAAAGCAAGGCCAATTCCTGTGTTTCCGCTTGTAGGCTCGATCAGAACAGAATCCTTATGGATCAATCCTTTGGCTTCAGCGTCTTTGATCATAGCAAAACCGATGCGGTCCTTAACGCTTCCTGCCGGGTTGAAGTATTCCAGTTTGCCGATCAGTCTGGCCGGGATCTGGTGGCTTTTCCCGTAATTCGCTAACTCGAATAGCGGAGTGTTTCCAATCAGTTCTGTCAGGTTCTTCGAAATATTAGGCAAATTTATCCCTCCAATAAAATTACTGATGCGCTTCAATCCATTCACCAATATCGGTAATTACCTGTGAATCTACCATGCCGGGAATATTATACTCCGCAGTTGTTCCTGCACCTGCTCCATCATAATTAACGAAGAAATGATTAAGGCCCGGGTACAGCTTAAATGAAGCTGCGGCATCACCTTTCAGAACTTCCTTCCAAAGCTGAAAATCTTTATCCGCATAGACCTGGAAATCATCACTGCCCTGGAGTACAATCACCGGCTTGGTCAGCTTGCGGGCCAGATCCGCCGTACTATGTGAATCCATCTCCTTGAAATAGTATGCAGGAACATTGAACACACTTGGAGCTGTCAACGCTTGCTCAAGAGTTAACGCAGACAATGATTTTGCTTTGGTAAGTTCAGCATCGAGAGCTGCATTAGCCTGTGCCTTGAGCGGATTGGTATCCTCCATTGCATTAATGACAGCCTTGTTCTGGTCGTACATAATTTCCCATAGGCTTCTCGGTGAGCCTGCCAGCATAATCAATCCGGCAAAATCTCCGCCATCGGCATCAATTCTCGGTGCCAGCATTCCGCCAAGACTATGACCGGCCAAATAGACTTTACCTGGGTCTAACCGCTTGTCCTGCTTAAGCAGCTTGGATGCGGCAATGGCGTCCTCCACCGTTTCTTCCTTAACAGTTATACGGGCCCCCGCAGCTCCTGTAAATTCCTGAGGATATGCATGAGTCCGCTTATCGTAGCGAATGACAGCAATGCCTTGCCGGGCAAGTCCATATGCAATATCACGGAAAGGTTTATACCCATAAGCAGTTTCGTCATAATCCGAAGCGCCGGAGCCTTGAACAAGAACCACAGAAGGCAGCAGATGAGCCGCATTCTTAGGCAGTGTCAGCATGCCTTTGAGCGGATGTGCCGTTCCTGCACCGACAGTAACCTCCTCCTCTGTTACCCCCTCAGGAAGCTTAAGCTCCGGTGCTGTGACTGAGGTGGCAGGAAGCGAGAACCGAAGGCTGATTATTTTACCACTGCTGTTGACGGTTGTGGTGATGACCAAATCCCCCTTGGCAAAAGAGGCAGTACCCGTAATGGCAATCTGGACATTCTCTCGGCTGCTGCTGGATACGGAACTCAGCTTAATAAAATCTCCATATGAAGCAGTTATACTCTCCCAAGCCTGCTGAAGCGCCGCTGCCGGAAGGGCTTTTTTCGCATCCTCACTAAAATAACGCTGCGATAGTACCTCATATTTTCCCGAGGCAAGCAGATTTGCAACCGTCTCCGAGTAATTTTGCGGAGTGTTCACTGCGGCTTGGGCTGAGACTGAATCATACGATGTGACTAATCCCATAGCGTTGAATAATGCTAGCGGGACATAAATGCGGTTGTTCTGCTGAACAGCCTTGCCATCAATTACAAGCTTGTCCTTTCCGTTAATGATCACTTCACTGCCGCCCAGCTTCAGTGTTAACTGCTGCCCCTTGCGGCTTATTTGCAGAAGCTTGTCTTTCTTACTATAAGCGACTTCCAAACCAAGCGCTTTACCTGCCGTACCAATAGGTACCATTACTGTATTTCCGGTTACATAAGGGGCTCCGCCGGCTGGAAACTTCAGCACCTCATTGTCGACACTGAATTTCACTGTTAGCCCTGCCCCATGTGCGGCTGGTTCCGGCCATGACCATCCCCCAAGCAGCAGAATACAGACTAAGAAGAATGTTACTTTTTTGCTCATCCCAATAATCTCCTCTCTGAAATTACATCCTCTTCTAATACGAATTCATATGGTAAATGGTTCAATTTTTGTTCTGATTAACCGGCTTGTCCGTAGCAGTAGAGCAGAAAAGCGCATTCCCGGCATAATAAGCCCCGGGAACGCGCAGATTGACACACAGCCTTAGATGAAGCAGGAACTCAAAATAATGACCAGCAGGATGAAAAGCACCAGGATCGCAGATGTAGACGTAAAAGGACTAACGTGATGGCCTACATTTTCTACTTCTTTACCGCCATAACCACAATTTGCTCCCATGAGATAACCTCCTTCTGAAAGATCACTACAGAACAGAATATGTACCTTTTTCTTTGGCAGATTGGGCAAAATGGTTTATTTTTTAGGCAAGCTTTATTTACGATTCTCTGTAGTTCCATAAAAAACAGCATCCTGTCATATCCGTGGTTAACGGCTTGACAGGATGCTGGTCATTAATCTGAAACTAAAATACCCTGAAAGCTCTCCGGACCGACACGAACCGTACCGGCAAGGTTCGAGGAAACGAACGCTGTGTAGGTCAATTGCGGGGTGATCGGAGGCAAGAAATCAGCTGCAGAAAATGTGATTACCTGTGGAGCAAGGACACTAAGGCTGAAGGTGGAGGTGGCAGAATAAACCACCGGATCGGTTGGCAGCGTCCCTCTGACAATTGTTATTGTTATACCCACCGGATTAAGCGGCAGTGCTACCGATATCGTACCAGTGAGCAGGACACGCGGGTTAGTTGTTACCCCTGCGGTGATCAAGCCAATTTGACCGAACAATTGCGGAGTATTAAGGATTGTAATTGGAATGGAAATGGAGCCTGAAGTGCTGGCATTCTGCGATGTTCTTGCATCAAGATAAGTTCCCATAAGAGCACCTCCTTTCATCGTTTATACAACATAGTATTCTGAAATCCAGCCGACTGCTTGGTCATATCGACTGTAATCAAAGCCTCTTTCTATGATCCTACCATTTCCTGATATAGGGGCTTATCAATCTTTCTTTGAACCTTCCCTTTTATTGAACGCAAGTTCGAAAAGTCCCGTTGCCGATAACCCTGCAAGCCCCCCTGCCCAAAGGCGCAAAATTAAATTCATGTCCGTAAACGGATACGCCACTGCACCGACAAACAGGCCGATAATTAAGCCAACCGCCGGAACGAGGTTGCGTGGAATCTTCACTGTATTCTTCACCAGCTGCACAAGAGCCATTACAAATACGGCTAAGACTGAAGCAAACGCCAGCACATTATTTAACGCGTCGTTCCCCACTTGGAATCACACCTCCTTTTTGGCTGAAACAGACCCGCCCGGTACAATACGGTAAGTGTTCTGTAAAAATCATAGCTGCCTCCGGCAGGCGTATCCAGGAGGCCGGCATCGACGGCAGCGTTAACCGCAGATTGCGCCCAATCCGGCACATCCATTACTGTTCGTCCCTGGGCTGCAGCAAGCTGCTCCATCACACTCTTTAGAGTCTGGCTTTGCTCCTGAAATCCGGTTGTCAGTATATCTTTGCTCGCAGTAAGTCCGGACAGCAGCAGGCGGAGTTCCTTCAGTTCTGTCTCCAAATGAATTAGTTTCTGTTTATCTTCCGCCGACATCTCATCATCCTCCTTAATTTCATCATATTGGAATAAATTATAGGTATTCATAATTTGTATAAGCTTTGACGCATAATCTGGATCAGTGGCATAACCTGCCGCTGCAATCTCACGGGCAGCAGTTCTCCCGTCCACATTGATGACCCTGCTGTACAGGCTGCGGTTCCAGGACACCCCTCCGAGTATCACGGAAGAATGGTCCGCAATGGATTCACCCCAGTTGTTGTAAGCACGAAAAGCCGCTGAGACCTGGATGGCTTGTCCCTTCCGGTATTCAATGGTCCGCATGGTGATGCTTCCGGCTGGACCGCTGCCTTTTATCCCGAACAGGTTGCCTGCCTTAACAGTTAACCCGCTGCTGCCCCAGCCGGATTCCAGTGCAGCCTGTGCTATCGTCAGTGAAGCCGCAATATGACTGTGCTTCATGTCCGCAACGGCAAAAGGCGCAATTCTGGCAATAAAGTCGTTCTTAGTCATGTCCTCACATCCTTTCTCTATATCTAATGCTTGTTCCGTAAAAATGCGTGTGCTGTTGGTCTGACGGAATCACAAAAAAACCTTTCCCCACAGCACGCCGGATGATTCACCAGCGGTATGAAGAAAGGTTCTAGCATCACTTGATATGTTTTAACCAGCCGCCTCAAAGGTGATCCGGTTCTTGCCGCTGCGCTTGGAGATATACAGTGCCTCATCCGCCAGCCTTAGCGTCTCATCCGTGTCGGCACCATCAGGCGACCATATTGCGGCACCTACGCTGCAGCCTACATGAATGTTTTCTCCTCTGATCACAATGGGCAGGTTGATCTTGCTGATGATCCGTGAAGCCACGATTTCCGCTTCCTGCGCAGGCTTGCTTGCTGATGTATTCAGAACTACGATGAACTCATCTCCGCCCAGACGGGCGACAATTTCATTATCGCGGGTGCAATCCAGCAGCCGGAAAGCGACCTCTTGCAGCAGAGCATCGCCTGTAGCATGACCCTGCGTATCATTGACTTTTTTGAAGCCGTCCAGATCCAGATATAAAAAGCTGAGTGTGGTCCTGTTTTGCTTGGCTTTGCTGACCGCGTGAGCGAGGAATTCATTCAGAGCAGCCCGATTTGGAAGCCCGGTGAGCTTGTCATGCATCGCCATATCCGACATATAGGTTAGCTTGCTCTCTACCTTGGTCAGATTATTGACCAATTGGCGCAAGGAGGCGGACAGGACCGCCACATCCTTGAAGCGTGTTGAGACCGGAATTTCCACGTTGGCTCCGGCGCTTAGGAGATCGGCGGTCTTCGTAATATTGTTGAGCGGCCGGGTAATCCAGCCAGCAAGGAACCAGCCGATGACAGCGAACAATACAGCAGAAGCCAATCCGCTAAATACGATAAAACGCTCAAGCTGATGAACCGAAGCAAAAGCCACATCTGTTGGCTGACGAATAATCACCGTCCAACCCAGACCCGGATAATTCTGATAACCCTTGCCATAGGCATATCCTGTCAGGTAAGACTCCTTCTTGCTGCCATCCTCTTCTACTATCCAGGAGTTTGTTCCCGCCCTGGCTAACTTGAGTGCTCCATCTGACATCCTCTTGCCTACCAGCTCCGCAGGACCGAGCAGAATGGTGTCATCCTTCTTACTGACCACAAACGCCTCCACGTCCTGCAAACGTTCCTTCAGGGGAGCCATAATTGACTTCTCCACCTCACGCGACCATTCCCAGCTAAGATGTGCAGCCAGCACGCCGATAACCCGCCCCTCTTTGTTGTAGACAGGAGCGCTTACATCTACGAACTGCAGTACTTCCCCGCTTGGATTAGGCAGCAGCTTGGACAACAGCACCGCATCATGCACATCGCCAGTGTACAGCCCCTTCAAGCCTTCCTGGAAGACGGGTCTTTGGCTGATATTTTGTCCCAGCAATACATTGTCCGTAGAGGAGAGCACCATCCCCTTGGCATCGAGAAATCCAATCCAGGTGAACACCGGCAGGCTGCTCTTCAGCTGATTCAGCAAGCCGCTGACCTCCGCCTGATCTACTGGCGTCTGAAAAGCGTTTAGCTTGCTCAGCACCTCTACTTCTGCGGAACGCGACGACATGAATTGATCCAGCTTCTCCGACAACTGATAGGCCTCCTCAGCAAAGGAACCTCCGATTCTGGCTTCAACAGATTTCGAAGAATGACTGCCGATGATATAGCTTAGCAAAACGGTTATTAGAATGATAACAACTGCAAAAGCACTTGCAAATAAGGTACGCAGGTTAAAGGACATTCAAATTCTCCTTGTCGAAATGAGTCAATATTTATGTATCGGCATCTTTCTTAATTTAACTGATGTCTTGTAGCAAAATTATACTGAGTTCATTGCATGATAGTGCTTACAATTTGGCAATATAGTATAATCTGCTCAGCAACCACAACAAGGAGTGATCGGTAATGACTGAACAATTTGAAATGTACGATGACCCGTTCAAGATGCTTATACTTCTGGCTACACTGGTATCCGAGAAGCAGGACGTAGAGCTCAAATATGAGCATGTCCCCTCCTACAGTAATGAAGTTTTCTCTATCGAGCATGAGAAGTTCGTCTACAAAAAAGATGGAACCGAAATTACCTGGTTTGAATTCCTTGGCAGAGACATCTCCTGCTCCCGGGATCTGAAGCGTTCCGAATATAACAAGATGTTCGTCGATTGTATGGCTTCTCTCTATAATTTGTAAATTCCCGTCATTTCTAAAAATAGCACTTTAGTAGATTGCCCTGCCCGGTCCATTTCGATATAATAGCAAAAAAGCTAGCGGAGGTAAAAATGGACGACTCCAGCAGAAAAGAACCATTCCGATATGTAATGAACCAGCCTATAGAATGCTGGCTTGAAATTCCCGCCAGTAGTTCCGGCCCAGGTGCCGGGAAATTAACTGAAGGGGTACTGCTTGATCTCAGCCGTTCCGGCTGCAAAGTGCGCACCTCGCTTAATATCCGTTTTACCACGGGCGATACGAAGCTGACGATCCATTTCCAGCTTGCGGAAGAAAAGCTTCATTTCGAAGGCAGTGTACGCTGGGGCTGGATGTTTGGACTCGGTCAATACCAGTACGGGATAAGACTTGATTTGCAGGAAGCGCAAGAAGAGCAGCTTCTCCGCGAGCTGGAAATCTGGACGAATGGACGCAGCGCGCAGGGACTATAGAACATTTGGAATGATAGACGCCCTCATTCAGAGGACGTCTTTTTGGATTGCAGACGCCCAGGCACCTTTCCCTTTGCACAAAAGCGAAAGATCGGCTCATGCCAAGCTTCCGCTTCACGCGGCGGAATGGAGTTAGTTCTCGATCCTCTTTTTCACAAGCAAAGTAGTAACATAAACAAGTATCGCTCCAATAACCGCTTCAAATAAGAACGGCCAAAAGTTGTTTACGGAGATATCCACCTTAAGATTACTAGGCACAGGAGACGTTTGATAAACACTAAACCGGAATGCATTCTCAAGACCAATTGTTTGATTGCCCCATATCTGCATCTCTATGAAATTCAAACCATTCTCAAGCACCATAAAAACCGCAATTCCAATCCATATTTTCCCTTTGATCCGTAAGCTTCTGGCCACAGTGATGACGAACATCAAGAGAATGAGTTCAAAACCGGCCAGCCAGACGAAATAAAAAGTGTTCCAAGCAGCCACAGTCCAGAAATGCTCAGTAAGAAAATCAGGAGAATAGGCAAGTATATAAATTCCCAAATGGAGTGCGGCAATACCTACCACAGACAACAGCAGCACCCAGCAGAACAGTAACGGCGAAAGCACATTCTGAACGATAGGGACCGGCACAAGCCGTCTGGCATAGGATCTTAAATAACGGTCATAGCTGATGATGGCGGAGAGCACCAGAGAATAGCCGAAAACACCATACGTCAGCATATTAATCGAGATCAGATCGGTGCCCATGGAGCCGTTCGTAATCCATATTCCAGCCTGGACAAGCAGCATGATAACGAAGTAAGCGAGCACCCGCTCCCGTTTGCGCCTAAAATCGTATTTCAATAGCTTCAGCATTCTGCGTACACCTCTCTAAACAGTTCATCGACGCTTTTTCCACGCTGAAGCCGAAGCTCCTCAACTTCACTTTGCAGCACCAGCCCGCCGTCCTTTATAAAAATCACTTCATCAAAAATCCGCTCAATGTCCGTCACCAGATGCGTGGAGAGCAGAATCGTACTATCTTCCTCGTAGAACTCCATCAGCGCATTGAGAATCCTCGTCCGGGCAACCGGATCGACGCCGCCAATCGGCTCATCCAGGATATATAAGCTGGCCCTGCGTGAGAGCACCATGGTCAGCTGCAGGCGTTCGCTCATCCCTTTGGACAGAGTCTGTACCTTATCTTGCTCTCTAAGCTTCATGAATTCCAGCATCCGCTTCGCTTTGCCTTCATCGAAGTCAGGATAGAAATCCTTCTGAAATTTCAGCGCGTCCCCAACTCTCATCCAAGATTCGGTCAAAGGACGGTCCGGCATGAACGACACCAGTGTTTTGCTTGCTTCGCCCACCGGGACGCCCAGCACGGAAATGTTGCCTGAGGTCGGCTGAGCCAGACCGGCGATAAGCTTCATAAGAGTACTTTTACCGCTGCCGTTGCTGCCAAGCAGTCCGACGATTTTACCGGCACTCAGTGAAAATGAAACTTCACGCAGTGCGTGTTTGGAGCCGTATTTTTTTGTTACATTCTGTACTTGAAGTATCCTGTCCACCGCAACAATCCCCCTATTGTTTATCACGCGTCTGAATATTCTCCGCCACAGCCGACAGAATATCTTCACCCTGAAAGCCAAGCTCCTGCATGCCGCGAATGAAACGGTCCAGCACTTCCTGCGCCATTTCTTTTTTGATCGTCAGGATCGTCTGTTCATTGCCGGTCACATATCTGCCCATTCCCCGCCGGGTCTCCACGATTTCTTCACGCTCCAGTTCCTGAAAGGTTCTTTGCACTGTATTCGGATTAATTTGCAGCTCAGCGGCCAATTCACGCACGGAGGGGATTTTATCGCCCGGCTTCAGCTTGCCTGTGACGATCTCCCCTTTGATGTAATTCATGATCTGGAGATAAATTGGCTGATTGTTGTCAAATTCAATAGTCATCAAGCAACGTCCCTTCGTCTGAACACGGCAAATCCCGCCAGGAGAAACAGCAGCATATACACAGCAAGCATCATAATCGAAAATCCCAAGGTCATCCCCGGAATCGGCGCCCCACCGCCCTCGTAAGCAGATAGATTCAGATTGGGAAATAATACGTATTTGTAAAATTCGCGGGAGATCACCATTCGGTCAATCGTAATGGCAAACATCGTAGCGCCAATGGTTACGCCAGTGGAGGTGGTCACTGTTCCGAGCATAAAAGCGAGCGTTGCATATACAACCATGTACACGCAAGTGTACAACAAGGAAGTAAGGATATCAGTGATCCCTGCTTCCCCTCCGCTGCCCCCAAACCACAGCATCCCTGCGATAAAAGTTGCAGCCACGGCAACCACTGTCAAGCTTAGGCCATACAGCAGCACGGTCACATATTTGGAGGCCAAAATCGCCGACCGGCTGCGGGCGCGGATCAGCAGGAACTTGATGGTTCCCTGGCTATGCTCCTTGGCTACAATCCCCGCCGTTCCGATAATGACTATAATTGTAAGCATCTGGCCAACTTGGGACGGCAGCAGCATTTCCGCTGTAAAGGCAAACGGCGAAGCATAGCTCGCACCAGCAACCGAGTGAACAATGTAGCCCAGCAATAGCGGCAGCAAAATTAGAAGCCCATAGGCGATGAAAAAGGTTCGTTTCTTCGATAGCTTAAGCCACTCATTCAGAACCAGCCTGTTAAATTTACGCAATGCGGTTTCCTCCCGTCCATTTCAGGAAATCTTCCTCTAGGCTTTGCTTATTTTCCGTAATCCGGTAGACTCCCACTTTGGCTTCGCTAAAAGCTGCAACAAGCTCCGGCACCTTCAAATCCGGCAGGTTAACAATAACCTCGGAGTGTGCCGCATCCATGCGGACAAGCTGTACCCCCTGCTGACCTTCGATGACTGACACGGCAGCAGCAACCTCGTCAACACGGATTGCAAGCGATACAGCAGCCTCTTCCTGCGCTTCTCCTCCAAGTGAAGTTACCGTCACCAGACTGCCATTCTGGATCACAACAGCACGATGGCATATCTGCTCGACCTCCGCAAGCATATGACTGGAGATCAAAATCGCTATCCCCTCCACCTCAGCTATCCTGCGCATATATTCGCGCATTTCACGGATTCCTGCGGGGTCGAGCCCGTTCGTAGGCTCATCCAGAATAAGCAGCTTCGGTGAATGCAGCAGTGCTTGTGCGATCCCCAGACGCTGCCGCATCCCCAGGGAATAGGCCTTGACCTTCTTGCTCATGGCTTCCTGCAGACCGACCAGCTCCACAACTTCAGCAATCCGCGACTCAGCAATGTTATCGCTCATCCGCAGATACTGCTTCAGATTGTCATAGCCGGTCATGTGACCGTAAAATTCAGGATTCTCAATAATCGCCCCTATATGAGCGATAGCCTTGTTGAAATCTTTACGAATGCTGTGGCCTTGTACCACTACATCCCCTTCCGACATTCGGATTAGCCCTGTCATCATGCGGATGGTAGTCGTCTTCCCGGCACCATTTGGACCGAGCAGACCGACAATCTCACCCTTGCGGATGTCAAAAGACAGCTTGTTCACAATAGCTTTTCCCTTAATAATTTTGCTGACTCCATTCATTTGCAGAACTGGAGGAGCAGCCTCTTTCCCTGCAGACCCTTGCTTATACGCAATCTGATTCATAATAGCCTCCTGATCGGTATTATTTATCGCTTGGCGATATATATAAGGAATGTATCTGTGTATTAGTTACATAGTACACCGACTCATTGCTTTTGTAAAGCCTATAAACTCAAGTGTTAATTGCTTGTCTGTTATTCGCCTTTTTATATTTACTAATGATAGCAATCCAATACAATCTATTAAATCGACATATATTGTGTTATCAAAAGAAAAGGAGGTGAGCAAACATGGCGGTTCATTCGATCGGTGCAGTTGCCAACCTGGACCCAACTCTCGCCCCTATCTCACAATTCGTTCAGCTTCGCATTACGAACACCACTGCAGCAAGACTCCAGCCTATTGTGGTCAATGCTTACAGCGTTACAGATGCCGGACCTGAAGGTGTGGTAGAAACACTGTATTTCACAACAACTTTTGCAATCGCGAGTGCACATGGTGTAGTTACTCTTGTAATTCCTACTACGGTAGCCAATTACACGATTAACGTCTCTTCACCAGGAGCAGCCGGATTCGTAAGCGACGTTTCTCTTTACGCTCAAGGGAGAGATGCTGCCGGATTCCCGGTTCCCGAACAAACCTTCCCATTTGGCGATTGGGACCTTATCACCAACGTTTAAAAGCTTTACCTGGCTCAGGGATATCCCTGAGCTTTTTTATTGTGGTCAGGCCCGGCAGAAGTCAAGCATTTATGCACGGCGAAAAGACCGCCGGATTCCACCTTTTTGGATGGCCCGCCGATCTTAACTTCCATCGTAAACTACTTATTTGAATATATCTGCAAGCTTGGATTTCACTATTTGACCCGCATTAAACTTGCTTTTAATCTTATCGGAACCATTTTTGCCAACATTCATTGCTGCTTCAAAGTGATTCTTGATCCAAATCAACCTGTCATAAAGAGCATCCCCACCCGGTTCAACTTCAAAATAATCCCTGCCTTCTTCGAGAATAAACCTGTCGCTTCGAGGATTCGTCGTGACAAGCACACTGCCCGTTGACATCGCATCAACAGCCGCAGTGGTTGGAAAACCATCTAAAGCAAATCGATCCGGAACACTGCAATTCAGGAATATATGGGTCCTTTCATACACTGACTTTAATTTTTCAGGGGAAAGCAGACCGTAGAATGTATAATTTTTATTTGTTAATCGTTCTAAGTGATCCTCCCAATCACCAATTAAATTTAAATGAAAATCATCCGGAAGGCGATTAAACGCATCTGCCATAATGGGGAACCCTTTTCTAATGGCATTAAACGCACAGAATGTCAGCTGTATCGGAATTTCAACTTTCTTTTGTTGGAATGTATATAAATCGGTATTGATCACAACCGGATAATAAATACTGGCCGGAATTGCTTCAATTACTTCATTGATATTTGTAAATACGGTCGAACAATGCTGTCCTGCAAAGGTAAGAAACTCTTTTTGGGTCCACGGATCGAGACCGCCGCCAGGGTACAAGGTAGCATGGAGTCTAATATGCCGCTCCTCCAAAAACGTTTTTATATTGAGATTCGGATTTGCTCCTGGCATATAGCTGCCATCCGGAAGAAAGCAATGTCCCAGTAAACTAAGCGTTAAATTCAAGAAAACACAATACACATCTGTTATTCCCTCAGAGACTGCAACCTTCATGAACTCAGAAAAAGGATACACTTTAGCAGGGAAGTCATCATCATTAGGTACAGTCGCAAAGAACAGTGTATCCGGCCTTTGCTCTAATATATTTAAGTTCTCCCAATAACGGAAACCGCTTAGCTTCCATGGAAACCTCGTATCAATTACTGCAAGACGCCGGTTCGCTTGCGTGTGAAATTGCTGGCCAGATACTTCCATGCTCTCACCCTTTCCCTAAATCGCTGTCCCCCCAAAACGAATATAACAGACATTTCGTATATATATGTAGCTCCACCGGCCGTTGTGCCAGGTGCTGCTAACAACCTAACAACAATATTATGGATCTTGCCATGCGAGTCCACGGCTTTTCCGCTATAATTAATTTCATCTTGATATGAGCAAAGGATGGGATACTATGGAAGCTACCGTGTCCAAGCGCTGGCTGCTGGCAAGACTCTATGAGCCGGAGCAGACAATTGTGGACTGCCGTTTTACACTGGGGAAACCTCAGGCTGGACGAGAAAGCTATGAGCAAGAGCATATTCCGGGAGCGGTCTATCTCGATCTGGAGCTGGATCTCTCAAGCCCGGTAGGGGAACACGGCGGACGCCACCCTCTGCCTGACCCGCAAGATCTGGCAACACGCCTCTCGAAGCTCGGAATCGGAAACGACACACGCGTTGTTGCCTATGACGATGAGAGCGGCATGAACGCCGCACGGCTCTGGTGGCTGCTGCGTTATCTGGGACATGAGCAGGTATTCATTCTGGAGGGCGGCTTCAGCGCCTGGAAGGCAGAAAAATTCCCTGTCACGGATCATCAGCCGGTGCGGGTGCCAAGCAGCTTCATTCCGAATGTGCAGCCGCAGATGCTCGCAGGCGTTGACGAGGTTCGCCAAGTGTCGGAGAAGCTGGCTAGTGCCGGAGCCGGGACTGATTCTGGAAGTGACATTTCCGCTGTCTTCCCTGCTGTCCCGGTTCTCATTGATTCCCGCGCTAATGATCGCTATAAAGGCCAGAACGAGACCATGGATAAAAAAGCCGGACATATTCCAGGAGCGGTCAACTACTTTTGGAAAGATACGCAGAATGCAGATGGCAGCTTCAAAAGCGCAGAACAGTTGCAAACGCATTTCGCCGGACTGGACAAGAACGCTGAGATCATCGTCTATTGCGGCTCAGGTGTAACCGCCTGCCCGAATGTACTGGCGCTGGAGAAGGCCGGGTACAAGAATGTGCGGTTGTATGCGGGGAGCTGGAGTGACTGGATTAGCTATGAGGAGAATCCGGTGGCTACGGGGGAAGAGTAAGGGCGGAACAACGGACAACAATAATCGAGTAGGAGACTGCCCATTAGTTGAGCAGCCGACCTCTCACACCACCGTACGTACCGTTCGGTATACGGCGGTTCAACCGCTTGAGTGCAATTGACGCAGACGCTCGTACTGCGCAGGAAAGTCATAATATCCTGCCTGTGCGAGCTTTTCGTTTGTTACAGAGCGATTCAACACCGCGCTTCCGGCTATTCGCCAGTAACCCAGCCTTGTGTTCCCCCATTGGTAGGCCTGCCACTCCGGCACTCCCAGCTTTCGCAGGTTCTGCACCTTCGTTCTCGGCTTCTTCCATTGCTTCCAGATGTACATCCGCATCCGTCTTCGCAGCCATTCGTTCCAGCTTTGCAGCATTCGCTTCATGTCCGCTACGTAGAAATAGCCGATCCAGCCCCGAATATAGACTTTCACGTCCTCCATCACCTGCCGCGCATTCCTGCCTTGACTTCGACTCGTGAGTTCCTTCAACTTCTTCTTTGCTTTCACTAGCGATTGGTGGTGTACGCGGACGTAGACGCCCCTTCCACTCTTGCCCAGCGCAAATCCGAGGAATTTGAAGTGTTTCTGTGCCACGACGCTGACCACCTTGCTTTTCTGCACATTCATTTGCAGCTTGAGCTTCTGCTCCAAATACGTCCGGCTAGATTCCAGCAGCCGCATGGCTGCCCGCTTGCTTTTCGCAAGCACGACGATATCATCCGCATAGCGGATGACCCTCACGCCTCGGCTTTCCATCTCCTGATCAAACTCGTTCAGATAGATGTTGGCTAGCAGCGGGGACAACGGCCCGCCCTGGGGCGCACCTTCTTCCGTTGCCCGACGTACACCGTTCTCCATCACTCCGCTTTTCAGGTATTTCTTGATCAGGTCGATGACGCGTTTATCCTGAATTTGTTTGCGTAGCATGTTCAAAAGAAGCTCATGGTTCAGCGTGTCGAAGTATTTCGACAAGTCGATTTCAACCGCATGTCCATAGCCTTGCTCGGCATAGGCTTTTACTTTTCGAATGGCTTGCTGTGCGCTTCGTCCCGGGCGGTAGCCGTAGCTTCCGTCCGAGAAGAGTGGCTCGAACAATGGTTGTAGTTGTTGAGCGAGCGCTTGCTGGATCACCCGATCTACGACGGTCGGGATGCCCAACTTTCGCCCGCCGCTTCCATCTGGTTTGGGGATTTCCTTGCGCCGCACCGGGTTTGGTTTGTAGCTTCCTTCCCGAATACGCTCTATGAGTTCGTCTCTGTTTTCACGCAGCCACGGCAGCGCCGCCTCGACGGTCATGCCAAATTCCCGGCGCTCCGTGGTTGCGTTTGACCTGCCTATACGCCCGGTTCAGATTATCTCTGTCCAATACGCATTCCATCAGGTCAGTTGCACCGTCTCTTTCTCTACCTTCCCGAACTTCGATACTCCGCGCTCCTGCATACCCTTCGCGTTCCACGCTATCTCTTTGTCGGCAGCCCTTTCGGTTTTCTGCTTTCATCGCATCGACTCTCCTTTCGGTCTGTACTCGAGACTTACGATTGTTCAGCCCTTCCGCTTGCCGCTATCGCGGCTCGCGTACTATGGCTTCTGCTGACTTCTCACAGCAAGCTTTACTCCGTGTTTCGGATTTTTTTTTTTCTACTCCACGTCTGTGAGATCTCCCCGGGTAAGAGCGATAACTTTCCCCTCATCCATCTGCCACATTTACATAATGAGATTCGGGCAGTATTGGACTTCGCTTTGTGTAGCAAGCTCGTCCGTCTCACCATGCCTTCGATGTGATTTCTGTTCGTCAGACCGAGGGTTTGCCTCCGGCTTCCTTCAGATTCGGCCTCACGACCGACACCCTTGCCTTTGGCTAACAGTTCCTACTGCCAAGCCTGTAGCGGACTTGCACCGCCTAGTTATCGCCCATGCCGGGCGCACTACAAACAAAAAATACATCGCCATGTAGGATAAGTGCACACTGGCGATGTATTTTTTGTTTCGGAAGACAACTCGGAGTCGGCAGTTAGCTCAGCCAATTGGGTCGATCCCCATTCCAGCGTATCCGGGGCAAAAGTAATATACATGCCCACTCTGCCCGAACCGTTGTATGTACAAGGGGCAATTCTGTACGCAGTGGAGTACGAGAATGTCAAAAAAAGCTGGATGACCAAGCTGTATCGGTACATGACCGTCCGCAACGTCAATACTGTCCTGAAGATCTACCAGTTGATGCAAAATGCAATATAGTGTTTACATTTTGAAATACATAAGTTACAATCTTTCCCAACCTATAACTGGAAAGGATTTCTCGTATGCTTGTTAACAACGTTCGTGAACTGAGGGCACGCTTCAGATGGTCGCAGCAAGACCTATTACTTTCAACCACATTGCTTGTAAGCATTTATAATCGAAGAAATCAGAAAGACCGCAAACGCGTCTTAGGCTCGATGGCGGTCAGCCTTGCGTTTTGAAGCAATGCAAATATTGTTGAAAACTAAGCGTATTTCTACTGAGAGGAGATTAAATTCCTATGAATATAGCCGTCAAGTTGATGCAAAAATTCAAAGACCGCGATATCCAGAATAAGCTGAAGGTCTATCGGGACAAAGTGGAGCTCATCAGGAAACGGAATTTGGAAGCATGGGACGATGGGCAGCTTCAAGCGGAATCCCTCCGGCTGCAAAAAGAAGCAAAATCGGGCACGCCTTTGGATGAGCTGCTTGTCGATGCTTATGCGTTAGTCTGCGAGGCAGCGAAGAGAAAGCTCGGACTACAGCCTTACGATGTCCAGATCATGGCTGCCATCGCTCTACATGAGAGATTTCTGATCGAGCAGCATACCGGTGAAGGAAAAACGCTCTCTGCTGTTATGCCTGCTTATCTAAATGCGCTGACCGGCGAAGGTGTTCATGTGCTGACTTTTAACGATTATTTGGCCAAGCGGGATGCGGAGTGGATGGGCCCGATCTATCGTTTCCTCGGGTTAACGGTAAACTCGGTTCAATCCGGCATGAGCCTGTCCGGGAAACGGGATGCATACGCCAAGGATATAACCTATGTTACGGCCAAAGAAGCGGGATTCGATTACTTGCGCGACACAATCGCACTAAGCGAAGCCGATACCGTGCATCGTCCTTTCCACTACGTCATCGTCGACGAAGCGGATTCGCTGCTTCTCGACGAAGCGCGGGTGCCGCTGGTCATCAGTAGCGATTCGGCCTCTTCCAGGAGCGACGGCTTTCGTTTCGCAGAAGTGGCCCGGCAGCTCAAGCAAGATGAGCATTACGACTTCGACGAGTTCCAGCGGAACGTTTACTTAAATGAAGCAGGCGCTGCGAAAGCGGAATTGCTGCTGGGATGCGGTAATTTGTACGATAGCCATAATAGTCATTTGCTAACGTCATTAAATTGCGCGCTGCATGCGGAATCGTTATTGAAGAAAGAAATCGATTACATCGTCCGGAACGGCAAAATCGATCTGATCGAAGAATATACCGGCCGCGTGGCGGAGAACCGGTATTTGCCGGACGGGCTCCAAGCCGCGCTTACAGCCAAAGAGGGGCTGCAGCTCGTAGCCGGCGGGAAAATTCTCGGGACGATCACCATCCAACACTTCATCAGCCTGTATCCGCAGATTTGCGGAATGACGGCTACCGCGCATGCTTCCGCAACGGACTTCGAAGATATTTATGCGCTGCAGGTCGTGCAAATCCCGCCGAACCGGCCAAACAACCGGATCGACCATCTGCACCGGGTTTTTACCCATAAAGAAGCCAAGCTTAAGGCACTCGTACAAGAAATCTCATCCGTCCATAGGACGGGACGTCCAATTCTCATTGGTACGTCAAGCGTCGAAGAGTCTGCCATGCTGGCAGAGGCGCTAGCGGCTGCCGGCGTACCTTGTCATGTTCTGAATGCGAAAAACGACGCGGAAGAAGCCGGCATCATCGCCAAAGCGGGAGAAACCGGCGCAGTGACGGTGTCTACAAATATGGCGGGACGCGGCGTCGATATCCGGCTCGGCGGCGGCGACCCCGCGCAAGATGAGGTTGTCGCCAAGCTGGGCGGGTTGTACGTGATTGGCACCCATGTGAACGAAAGCGTGCGGATCGACGACCAGCTGCGCGGGCGTTCCGGCCGCCAAGGCGACCCGGGAGCTTCCGTTTTTTATGTAAGCTTGGAGGACGAGCTGCTGCTTCGCTTCGGCATCCATAAAGCGGTTCGCGCTCCCAGGCAGGATGAGGCTCTTGAAGAGCCGGTGCTCAGTAGCAAGATCACAAGTATTCGGCGTATTGTTATGGGCCAAAATTTCGATATCCACAAGGAATTGAACTGTTATTCGGATATGGTGGAGGATCAGAGGCGAATTCTATACGCGGAGCGGCTAAGGATTTTGAAAGGCGAGAAGCCGATGAGCCCTTCGGAGCAGCGGATACGGCTTTTTTATTTCGACGAGTTCTGGGCTGAACATCTGGCATACGCTTCTTACCTTCGCGAAAGCATCCACTTGGAGAGCCTTGCCAGCCGCAATCCGATCGACGAATTTCATGCACAAATCACCGAAGCCTACGAGCAAATTCCTTCTAAAATAAATAGCGCGTCGGAAAATATGCTTAAAAGGCTCGGAGGTTCGAATGACCCGGCGGAGTGGGAAAAGTTCGGTCTGAAGAGCCCAGCATCCACCCGGACTTATATTATCAACGATCAATACCTCCAGAATAAGCGCAGCTCATGGACCGGAACAACCGTATTTGCTTATTGGATTCGCATGATTATGAGGCCGATATTCAAGCTGTCAAAGTATTGATGCAGCGTAGCTTTTTCAAGAATGATCGCGTTGACTCCGTGTTGATTTCGGGGCACAAAAAATACATCGCCGGTGAGTATAAGCTACTTGGCGATGTAAATGTCTGACAAGCTCCGCTTCTTGATTCCGCTCTAGGAGAGAATGGTGAGAACGGAAAGAATTTTACCAATGGCAGGATGGTTGCATTAACCAGGACAGCATTCGCTGGAGAAAGACATCAGTAGGAATCTCTCGCCTCAATTCTTGGCTAATGACACAAAAGCAAGGAGTCTATCGGACCCCCTGCAATCATGAACTAGGTTTCTTTTTGTTTTATGTCTTTTATTGGCGAATCCAGGCATTGGCCAGCAGCATTGCACCTTTAGCTGCATTTGTATCGGCCAGCACATTCAGCATGACGAAGTCATGAATGATGCCCTGGAAGCGGACGGCCGTCACGGGCACGCCCGCTTCGCGCAATTTATTGGCATACGCTTCGCCTTCATCGCGAAGCACGTCCGCTTCACCGGTAATGACAAGTGCTTCCGGCAAACCTTGCAGTTGATTCAGATCCGCACGAAGCGGAGAAGCATAAATTTCCGCTCTTTGCTCCGAATCGGTCGTATATTGGTCCCAGAACCATTGCATTCCGTCCCGGCGTAGAAAGTAACCTTCTGCGAATTGTTGATAAGACGGCGTGTCAAATGCAGCATTTGTTACCGGATAAAAAAGAAGCTGTTTGCTGATTTTCGGACCTTTGCGGTCTTTGGCCATCAGCGTGGTTGCTGCCGTCATATTCCCGCCAACACTATCCCCTGCTGCCGCAATCTGATCGGATTTCAAGTTATGACTGGAACCTTCATTAGAGATCCACTCCAACACGGTGTAAATTTGCTCGATAGCAACAGGATAACGGACTTCAGGAGACAAATCATAGTTGGTGAACACGACAGCCGAATTCGAACCGACAGCCAGTTCGCGAATCAAACGGTCATGCGTGTGGGCATTGCCGAATACCCATCCGGCGCCGTGAGTGTATAGAATGACAGGCAAAGCCACATTTGCGTTTTGCGGTCTTATTATCCGGATCGATACTTCGCCCGTTGGCCCGCCCGGAATCGTCAAATCTTCAATATCAACCGCAGGTTTGGCGATTTCGCCGGACTGCACTTGGTCAACGGTTTCGCGTCCTTTGGTTGGACCAAGGTCAAACAAATATGGAGGGCCCGCGGTATCTTCCACGAATTTTTGTGCTGCCGACTCAAGTACAACTTTGTTTTCATTCGCTTTATTGTTTGCTGTTGTCATCAAAAAATCCTCCTTAAACATAGTTGCCTGGTCTAGTCTTGCACGGTTCCGAGAAAAGAATTCTCCCATCGAACCAAATGGTCCGACTATAATAAATTCAATATTAAATTTCTTAAATTTTAATTATTATCGATTAAAATTTGTTACTATACCCAATGTCAACTGGCTCACCATCTTTTACCCTAGTCCGCAATGATTTAAACATTTCAAAAAAACATGTCGCATTTAATGAATCTCATGTACCATTCGGACCGCATATTCCTTTCACAAAAATAAACAAGCACATAAAAGATGAGAGCGGAAGCATCTTGCCCATTTCACCATACTCATCTGGACATTTAGTTATGACTGATTTATCAAGGGTAAATACGAAGAGCCCGCACCTGTGGCGTGGGCTTTTTGTGTTGGAGTAATGTATACTACCTGGATACCGAAACTGAAGGAACCGGCAGGATAGAGCAGAGCGATCATACACACGTTGAATGAACATGGTTACGACAGCGAATTACTGGCGAGGGCTTTGTCAGAACCCCATCTGGAGCTTATTCATGAGCGTTTGAAATAGAGAATTATGCCCCGCATATTGCATGTTAACGGTCCCGATGCACCACATAATTCATTAAATGCTTCAGAAACGCGATATTGCGGGGCAATTCCTTCAGTGCTTCCAGGGCAAGGCAGTAGTGCTCCCACATCTCCTTACTGGCGCCTTCAAGGCCAAGGATGGATACGAAATTCGAATTGTTGTTACCGGAATCCTGGCCAACAGGCTTGCCGAGTAGGCGCATGTCTCCTTCCACATCAAGCAAATCATCCTTAATCTGAAAAGCAATCCCCATATGATAGGCGTACTTCTTGAGCGCAGCAATTTCCGATTCACTGACTCCTGCGAGCATGGCCGGCATAACCAGACAAGCCTCAAACGCTACCCCTGTTTTGTAAAAGCACACCATATTCAGTTGCTCCAGCGTCAATGCTTTTCCTTTTGAGTCTAAATCCATCGCCTGCCCCATACACATCTCTTCTGCCTTTTGGGCCGAGTAGCGGATCAAAGCAAGCACAGTCTCAGCCTTGAACCGTTCAAGAGACGCTTGTTCTCCTATCGCCTTCTGGATCAGATACAGGCCGGTTAATTCCGCAGTAGCGCTATTGTGAACCTGATGCAAGGTCTGGCGCCCTCTGCGGGTTGACGCATTATCCTGTGAAGGCAGATCATCAAAAATCAGGGATGCAGTGTGCATATACTCCAGCGATCTCAGCAGCGGTATGATTGCCTCCCCATCTAAGCCGTACTCATTCACACCCATGACCCAAGTCAAAATCGGGCGTACCCGCTTCCCATCCCCTTCCAGGCTGTAATTTGCAGCATCTATAAGCTGTTCCTTCATTGCCGGAATCCCTTGAGGCTTGGTAAATTTCAATTGGCTGTTAATCTGATTGCGGACATTCATCAGCGTATTGAAGAAGTCTTCCTTCTCCTTGGCATCGCTTCTCAGCTCAGCTATCATCCGGTCCCGCAGCAGCTTGTCGAAGAAATCCACATCATCCGCTTGCTGCACCATTTTCTGAATGAGACGGTTAAACTCCGGATTACCGGAGGCAAAAGTCGCCATCACTTCATCATATCTAACAGCACCTACACGTTCTTTATAACGTTTAAGTCCATTGATCGCCCGATCCAGCAGCACCTCGCGGGCCTTCGCATCAGAGCTGTATACGTTATGAATCAGATTGGAAATGACCGTCCAGTATAGCTCGAAGGGATTGATCAGATCCGCTCTTTGCTGATGATATTGCAGATAATAGGTATAAGGTGTTACCGCACCGTCATTCATATCATCAACCATATCCGCAAAATCATCGGCAAGCTGGTTATAGATGCCAAAAAAGAAGGTCCGTTGTTCAAATCCCCCATCCTCAGGGGCACTGCTCACGGAGCGGGCAATCAGCCGGGACGAGGAAGATTTTAAAATGACGGGGATATACAGCTCTTCATTGGTGTAATCGGCTCGCGCCAGCACCTTGACACGGTCGATATCCTGCGCATGAAAAAAGACATACGACTGCTCGAAAAATGTCTGCTGCGTATCCGGCCCCTGATGTTCCTTGATATACTCAAAGGCTTCCGAGAGCTCCGAATGGATGTACAAAATCAACTCCATATTATCTCCGGACCATTCGCCCAGCTCAGGCACAGCTCCAGTGAGAAGCGCAGTACGTATCATGTCGGAGTATTGCTCTTTCTCTTGAACCGTCAAAACATTGGAATCAAGAAGATCATCAATGAACGGATAGGTTAAGCCATAGGAATATCCAAGCCTGATAGCTTCATCCAGCCGGCGGGAACGTTCCTCAGGGGATACTCCATCGCCCATCTCTTCCATCACATGCAGAACAACGCCAACGATGATTTTGATCAGCTTACGCTGGGCATGCTCAGCATTCATTCCCTCCGGAATATGGGAAGATACGGACCTTAGTTTGCCCAATACCCAGATTGTGGCAGCTTCGATCCCTTCCTTTTGAGCCCACCGGTACACCCCGGCCAAATTCATAAACTCCGGCTGGTTCTCCCTGTTTGCGTTGGTGGACTTAAGCAAGTATTTCTTCAAGTCAGCAATGGTTCGCTGAATCCCGGTCTGCGTGACAGGAGAATTCAGGGCTTTGCCCAGATCCCTCATATAAATGTAGGAGACACTCCGGTCCAGGTAAGCATCCAATTTCCCCGTATAATTCAGCCACTGAATGTATCTATAATAATCCCTGGTATCGGGTTTACTCTTTCCTTGTGAAAAGAAGGATAGCCATGCAAACCGGCGCATATGATTCTTTTTCCATATTTCGATATCCTCAGTCAAGGCAGTCACATAAGACTTATCCTTAACCTGATTGCAAAGTGACGCAAAATACTGGGCCGCCTTCTGCTCCGACCTTCGATATCCTGTATCAGCCTGATTTTTAATGTTTTCATTCATAGGATGCACTACCTCAATTTTTTATTTGTTCGGATCATACTTTTTAACTTTATACGAAAGATAATCTGCAAGGTTACGAAATCATACACCATACTTTTGCTTAGTGTTATGATCTAGGTAAGGATTGGAGGTCAACTCACTGAATGAATACCTATAGAACATCTGAAATTGCACGCACCATCGGAATCCACCCCAATACGGTGCGGCTTTACGAGGACCTTGGGCTGATCCCCAAGCCGGAACGCAAACCAAATGGCTACCGGGTTTTTACAGATCTGCATCTGGAGCAGTTTAAGCTTGCCAGAACGGCCCTGCAGGTAGAGGTTCTGCAAAACGGCCTGCGAAAAAAAGCGATTGATATTATTAAAACATCGGCTGCCGGAGATTTTGACAGAGCGATTCTGCTTACCCGAAGCTATCTGCAGCAAATTGAGCAGGAGCACCAAAACGCCGAAGAAGCTCTATCCATTGCAGAGCAGCTATTGTCAGGCAAGAAGCGGGAAACGGACAACACCTACTTCACCAGAAAAGAAACGGCTGACCATCTGCAAATCTCAATGGATGCTCTGAGGAACTGGGAAATGAACGGTTTGCTTACGGTCAAACGGAGGCAAAATGGCTATCGAGTGTATACGCATGAAGATATTAGCCTGCTCAAAATCATACGTTCCTTGCGCTGTGCGAATTATTCCCTTGCAGCGATTCTACGGATGCTAAGTGCCCTGTCCAGTGATCCGAAGGCAGACATTCGTGAGGTTATTGATACGCCTCAAGCTCATGAAGGCATCATTTCGGTATGCGATAAGCTGCTCACCTCCTTGCGATATGCCGAAACGAATGCTCGAAGCATGCTCCTGCACCTGGAAGAAATGAAGAAACACTTCAAGGCAAACCCTCCACTTTAACACCAGACTTTGCTCTGGTGTTATTCTTTTTTTTGCACCAAAAAATAACAACCGGGAGGGCCCGATTAGCATGGAAACAACAATCAAGGTCAATGAACTAAGCAAGTCCTACGGCACACTTAAGGCGGTCGACAATATTAGTATATCCGTCTGCCGCGGCGAGGTGTTCGGCTTGCTGGGAGCAAACGGTGCAGGGAAAAGCACCACCATTGAGTGTATCTTAGGCACGAAGCAGCAGGATGCGGGAACTGTATCTATTCTGGGAATGAATCCCCACTCAGACCGCAAAAAGCTGTTCGAGCGGGTTGGCGTTCAATTTCAGGAAGCCAATTATCAGAACAAAATCACGGTGGCGGAGCTTTGTGAGGTCACACAATCTTTTTACAAAACATCTGTGGCTTACATAGACTTGCTGCAACAATTTGGCCTGGCGGCCAAAGTAAAAAATCAAGTCGGCGAGCTTTCGGGCGGACAAAAGCAGCGTTTGTTCATCGTCCTCGCGTTAATTCCCAATCCCGAGGTTGTGTTTTTAGATGAGCTAACGACTGGACTGGATGCAAGAGCACGGCGGGATGTGTGGAAATGCCTGGCGGAGTTGAAAGCACAAGGGCTGACCATTCTGTTGACCTCGCACTTTATGGATGAAGTGGAAGCGCTGTGCGACAAGATCAGCATTCTAAAGAACGGTAAAAGCATATTTTACGGAACCGTACAGGAGGCTATTGCAGCCAGCCCGTATGATAAATTTGAGGATGCTTACCTGTGGTACACAGATGAGGAGGAACAAGAACATGCGGACATTTAGCACCCTGTTCAAAACAGAGCTTAAATTATCGCTGCGGGGCATGGATATGCTGATTTTTGCAATCTGTATGCCGGTTGTGATGGTGGTTATTCTCGGAATTATTTATGGAAACAAACCCGCGTTTGACGGAGCACAATATTCTTTCCTTGAACAGTCCTTCGGGGCTGCTGCAACTATCGCAATATGTGCCGGTGGCGTGATGGGTCTGCCCTTGGTTGTATCCGATTACCGGCATAAAAAAATTCTGAGGAGGTTCCAGGTAACTCCTGTCAGTCCTGCCCTCATTTTGGCGGTACAGGTTGCCATCTATGCGCTCTATTCCGTTGCTTCACTTATCCTTGTATATGCCGTTTCAGCTTCTTTCTTCGACTATACCTTTGCTGGTTCATGGCTCCAATTTTTAGGTGCATACTTCTTAATTATGGCATCTATGTTCAGCATTGGGCTGCTGGTGGGAGGAGTGGCGCCAGATATTAAAACAGCTGGCATCTTAGCCAGCCTGTTGTATTTTCCGATGCTGATTTTCTCAGGAACTACATTGCCTTATGAGGTAATGCCGGCTCCCCTGCAAAGGATTGCCGATTTCATGCCGCTGACTCAAGGAATCAAGCTGCTGAAGGTCACCTCACTCGGCTTGCCCATCGAAAATGCTCTGGTTCCCATTATTGTGATGATCGTTGTAGCGGTAATCTGTGCAGGCGCTTCTCTCCGCTTTTTTAGATGGGAATAATGCATTACCTGCAGGGGAGCTATACGGCTCCCTTGCAGGTGTGCATGACCATGAAGCTATTAACTGCCGAAAACGGTCTGATGCGTATTATTGAGCCGACTTCGCCAGAAATTCGTCTATCTGACGCTGAACCTCCGCGATAATTTTGTCTATGCCGGCGGCCTTTACCTGCTTCTGCAGCTTGTCCAGCCCCTTGTCTACATCATCTATCATGCCATATTCCAGCGGAATGCCGTATTGGAGCATCACATTGCCGACGTTCGCGACTTCGGTCTTCACCTTGCTGTTATCGAACACGAAGGTTTCCAGCGGGTAGTGATAAACCTCGCCTTCCCATTTGTCGGTCAGCGCGTTTGCCTCGTCCGGGAAGGAAGCGTTGTCGCGGTTCAGGGGCGAGTTAAAACCCCAGTTGGAGAAGCCGGTGTAGTTGGCATTTTTTGCTGCGTTAGTGTACTTATCGTCTCCGACCGGGTTGTAATGTTCACCGGAGATCCCGTTCATGATCAGATCGTGCAGCTCCTTGTCGTTCTGCAGCAGATCAATCATCATCAGTGCCCGCTCGGGATTCTTGGAGGTGGCATGGATGGCGATCCCGTTCTGCGTGGAGACAGCGACCGACTTCTTCTTGTCCGGCGTAACGTCAGCCAGCGCCAACTCATATGGCGTTTTCTTTTCCCGCATGTCGGTCATCAAAGAGCCAAGCGTGCCTACGTTATGCGTAATCGACGCCGTCTTTCCTTCACGGAACTCCTGCTGGTGATCCAGCTTGCTGTTCAGTGCGCTCTTCGACCAGGCGTTGTGATCGGACAAATCTTTATAATAGTAGACCAATTTCTTGAATTCCGGCGTTTCGTATACATTGAACACTTTACCGGTTGGATCATCCAGCTTGAAGCCTATCGGCATATCAAGGTCGAACATGTTCCATTCGTTCTGCTGCTTCAGCAGCACCCGGTCCAGATTGTGGAACTTCCAGTCTCCGGTCTCCGGTGTGAACGGTGCGACACCCTTCTCTTTTTCGGCGATAGTCTTGAGATAGGTAGCGTAGGCTTCAGGGCTGTTAATCTCCGGCAGGTTGTATTTCTTGCGCAGGTCCTCCCGGTATAGAATCAGCTTCTCAACCGTTTCTCCGCGGTTCTGGGGCACCATGTAAAGCTTGCCGTTCACCTTTGCTTGACCCCAGCTCACCTCCGGCATCGCTTTCCAAGTCATTGGAGTGTATTTCTGCAGCATGTCGTCGGTCAGCTCCAGGAAGCCGCCTTTGATTGCCTGATCGTTGTAGCCTGCCCAGTTGGCGGCATAAATGAGGTCAAAATCCTCATTGGCCGCGAATTTGAGCGGATATTTCTGCGCCCAATCGGACCAGTCCAGGAACTCGGCTTCCACAGTCGTGTTGATTTTCTCCTTCAGCTTCTTGTTGATCTCCCCAAAAACCGTATCATAGTCGACCGGCTTGGGCCCCACCATGATCATCTTCAGCGCGACAGGCTGGGAGGTATCCACTGTGCCGGAATCTCCCGCCGCCTTCGTCGCGGCTGCCGAAGCCTGCGGCTCCGCCTGGCTGCCTCCGGCGTTACCGTTGTTGCCCCCGCCGCACGCACTGAGCAGCGACAGCATTAGAATGCCGGACATTAGTGTTAGCCCTCTTTTTTTGTTCACTAGATTTTCCCCCAATCGCTATGTGTAATCGCTTTCAAATATAGTATAAAGAGTATTTGCATTTTTTCTAATGCAGGCCGTCAACGATTATGCATACTTTTGCAACGACTTTTACGGCTCTCAGAGCCTAACTATCGCTACTTATGGCGCACAAGTAAGAAGCCCGCGTGAACATCGGACTTCTTGCTTACAGCTATAACAAAATAATACTTGAACAATTATTATTGCGCGGAATGTGCTGGTTCGATGATGATATTTTTGAGCTTTAATTGAACCAGATTAGCGATCGTATCCCCAACCGGGCATTTGCGCTCTAAAAATCGTACAAACTCTTCCACTCTTTCTTTTGGCGAATCGGTTTTGATATAAAATGTATATCGAATGTCTGAATAACCGGGACGGACATCCGATTTGTCCAAAAATCCATCAAGGTCAATATCGCCTTCAACTTCTACGCGAAAATCATCGAGCTTAACATCAAACCTAGGCGCATAGACCCGGGCAACGATAGACTGGCATGCCCCTAACGAGACAAGGAGAGCCTCGACCGGATTCATTCCCGTATCCGTTCCGCCGAGGCTCTGAGGTTCGTCGATAGTAAGCTCAAACTGCCTGGACGTTGCTTTTACTTTTACGCCATCTTGCAAATGTGCAGTTGCTTGGAAAGTCTGAACAGCAGCCATTATTAATCCCTCCCTGTAGTGGTTCATCAATCCTCTGAAATATACTCTTACACAAATACATACTTTTCAACTGTGTTTTATGGGTATTATAAATTAGGTGCTGGTTACTGTCAATGCTATTCTATTTTCATACTTGTAAAAGGATTTCAACTCTTAACTTCTGCCGCTTTCATGTCGATAAATATAAAATACACATGGAAAAGTATGGAGGAGTATATGAACACGAACCGCAGAACTGAACCCTTTCGATATACCCTTATAGAACCTGCTACACTTGATCTTCATATTCTTACAATTAACGGGATTCCAGTTCCTCCCAAGCCTGTAAGCGCTATTCTGCTGGAAATCAGCCGTTCGGGCTGCCGTTTGTCCTTCCCCCTGAATGTCAATCCGAAAAGCAACGATGTACGCGTTGGCATGGAGATGCTGCTTACCGAAGAGCCTATGTATATCGAAGGAACATTGAAATGGAATAAGGAGCACGAGGGCAGCTACCAATACGGTATTCAATTGGACATTCCTGAAGCGGAACGTGACCGTCTCCCAAGCATGCTGCGCAGACTGGCGGGCGAAGGAAAAATAGTAGTTCGTTAAGCTATCAAAAAAGTATATAACCAGTAAAGCCGCGATCCTCCGGTTATGGGAGAATCGCGGCTTTTCCTACTAAAAAAATGAGGGGTGTCCCATGGGACACCCCTTTTTGATTCTTATTTAAACGTTACAGATTCCAAAATCTTATCCGTTTCCGCTTTCGATGCATCATCGGTATATGTAAGGATGAAGTTCAGTGCATACCCATCCATAATAATACTGTAATAGTCTTGTGTAACTACCACAGTACCAGTATTAATGGTGGCCTGCATCAGATCCATATCTTTTCCGCCGACTTTAACTGTTGTGACATCCTTGAATTCATACGGAAGCTTGCTGTCTACGAGCAGCTTCTTGGAAGACTCCAGATAATCTTTTCCGGTCTTGATCCCCTGCAGCATGCTGATTTTCTCAGCTACAGCGACGGCAGAAGGTCCGGTCTTCCCGGAATCGAGCGGGAACTTGGAGGCCATCAGCAGGTTAAGCGTTTTGGTTTTCGCCAGATCCAGCATTTTGCTCTTGGCTTCATTGCCCCCGGCAACGGCTTCCTGACCGGCCTTCACAACCTCCATCATCTGATCAGCGTTCTGGAAAACCCATTCTTTTGGAAAGCTAAGGGACAAACCGAAATAGTCATTTGTGTAAGAACCGCTTTCAGTCACACCTAAGGTTACTTCCTTGTCTTTCCCGCCGCATGCTGTAACCATCACCAGCATTAGCAGCAATACCATTGATAATAATCCAACTTTTTTCTTGTTCATAATACCCTCCTGGTCATTCTTTTTATCTTTTTTAGCACCAGAAAAGTTTAACATGTAATGTTATCATTTCCACCTATATAAAACTATAGGGGACGCTCTACAAAAAAGACATCCGGGTGGCAACCGAAACGGCCTCCGAGCTGGACTGCACCCCGAGTTTATCGAAAATTACTTTTTTATGATGATTTACCGTACACTCTTTGATCTTCAGTTTTGAAGCAATCGCCTTTCCGGTCAGACCTTGTGAGATCAGTTCAAGCACCTTTAATTGACGTTCGCTTAAGTGTGCAGAGGGCTGGCCGGCAGCTTGGGACGCAAGTCTGGCCTGATAGTTGTTCAGTATATCCGCCGGGATCAGCTTGGCGATGGCTATCAGTTCACTTTTCATATCCGCATCAATAGTTGACACATCAAGATAACCAAGAATAGTGGGCCCAACGGTCAAAGGAACAGAGAAGCAGTGCCAATTTTTGAAAAATGGGCTTTCATGCTGCTCCGGCGGCAAATATACGGGACCTCCTTGCGATATCGCCTCTGAGATAGCGTTCACTCCGCAATGTTTTTCTGAAAAAAACATGCCTAAATGAATAGGAGAGCGGTTCACAACGCTTTCAAGATTGCAGCTGTAATCCATGCTAAGAAGCACCCCCTCCTCATCCGTAAGCAGGAATAAATAGGGACCGGAAAGATGATCCTTAATATTTATAATACTATGCTGAAAAACTTCGACTAAAAGCTGATTAGGGGGACTGTTCAGGTCAGGCTGCTGCATCTGCGATAACATGCTTTTTGATTTCACCGGTTGGCGGCATGTATCTATTGCTGTGATCATTGCTGTAGTTCTCCTTCCTTCTAACATGAATCTACTATATCTATCGGGTAAACCCAGAAAAATTTGTAATTTGCCAGAACACTCTATATATATGAATATTTGAACTTTAAGCCTTTAGGCTTACAGGGCTTAGACGCAGCAAAGAGGTAAAGATATCCCAACAGGCCCATTCGTAAAAAAAGCAAGGTCTATATGTATATAAAAGTTAAAACAGCTTACAGCTCGATTTTACCGTTTTAATGATTCTTTTATACTATTTTTGCTTGAAAGCGGCATCATGCTGATGTGGAGACTATGCTACTATTATAGTAGAAAAAAAACCACCAAAAATTGGCGGCAGTGATTATTGCTCTATCTTGTGCTATTTCCCCAGCCGAACTTCACCCGAGGTTGTATTCCATTGCAGACTAATACCCAGCAGATCACATAGGTCCTGAAGTGGAAACTGGGTTGATTCCGACAAGCTTTTAAGCGAGATTGCACGCTCCGATTTCCTGCCGTTGATGAAGAGCTGTTCCGGTGCGCTGGCTTTGATCTGGACGGTTGTGCTGCCATATACAAAGGACCATACTGTAAAACGGGAGTTGTTAACCTTCGGGTCCGGATTGGACTCGCTCCTTCCGGCCTTCACTCCAAGCGCCTTGAACACACTGGTATAAGGAACATACAGCTTGCCGTCAATAACACCTGCAGTGCCGTAAAAAGAGGTTGGCTGGCCGTTCACCAGAAAATTCAGTGTAGACTGAACCGGAACAGCAGTAACAGCTCCATCTTTGGCTGTATTTCCGCTACCCGCCGCTAATCCGCTATAGTAGCCTTCCCCCCACCCCAGAAGTGTGCCATCCTTGCGCTGGGCAAAACCAAAGCTCCCCGTGCTTCCCCAGAGATTTGTGATGCCCTCTGCACCCTTCACCTGGAACGCCTTGGACAATGGCCCGGAATTATAGTTCCACTGCCAGAGTGTTCCGTTCATCTTGAGCATGAACAACTGCTTGTAACCGGTCTGCAGCTTATACACATTGCCAAATCCTGATGCTACAGGCTCTTTTAACGAGTTGTTCCAGCGCAGAACCTGTCCATCCGTGCGGAGGAGAAAAACATCATCGCTTGATGCGGCAATTTGCTTAATCGCAGAGGCGGCAAGCGTATATACCGTGACCGGATCGCTCGCCCAGCGGCTTCTGCCCATTACGCTGTTATAAATACTCAATCGCTTCACACTGCCGTTGTCTGTAAGAAACAGCGCGTCATTACCGGCTATAACAGCAGAACGAACTCCCGAAATTCCTTGTAACGGCAAATACCGGACCTTCATCTGCATGGTGATATCGCTCTGCTCAAAGGAAGGATACCACAGTACCGCCGTTCCGTCTTTTTTCACCGCTATTCCCGAAGAGCCGTCTGTAGTAATGGATGAAACGTTCTGAAGCCCCGCTAATTTGACTGGACCTCCACTTTTCTGATATGGCAAAACCGGATCATCAAAGACGTATGCGCCATAGGTTTGGCCCCAGGCCCATACCTCTCCATTCTTGTCCAGTGCAAAAGAGGCATTGCTGCCCGCAGTAACCTGCACGATATTAGTCAGCCCGGCAACCTTCTTTGGAATGTACTGATCAATGGTTGTGCCGTCGCCAACCTGACCATATTTGTTATAGCCCCATCCTGTCACCGTACCGTCACTCCAGACTGCAAGTCCATGCGCATAGCCGCCTGACACATTTACAGGTCCAGCCGCAGCCGCAGCGGCCACATTACCGCCTGCCGGAATGAATATGGCGGCTATCAGCATGAATACCATTAGGCGGACAATCCTTTTACAGATATTCACTGTGACTCCCCCTGCTCACTTAAAATACGAATCAAGTCCCTTCTTGATCCCCTTTACAATCTTATCCTGATACGCAGCCTCGCTTAGCTTCTTGTCTTCCTTCGGGTTCGTCATGAAGCCCATCTCGATCAGCACGACAGGCACCTTTGACCAGTTGAAGCCGGTCAGATCACTCCGCGGAACGATGCCGCGTGAGTTAGCCTGCGTTTCTTTTAGGACAGCCTGGGACAGGACGTTCGCGATCTCCAGACTTTGCGAAGCAATATTTTTCGTAAATGTGTTGGACGCAGATGGGTAGAGAAAAGACATTCCTTGAACACTGCGGTTGTCGCTTCCGTCTGCATGTAATCGAAGAGCAAGGTCAGCCCCGGCCTGGTTGCATCTTGTAGCGCGTTCACTATTAGATATATCCACATTATTGGTCCGGCGAATCATCGTAATCTCATAATCGTTCTGAAGTGCCTTTTCCAGCTTCAATGCCACTTCAAGCGTCAGCTTGTATTCAGGTATTCTCGTGGTAATGCCTTGCGTCCCGCTGGACACCTTGGCCTTGAATGTACGGCTTCCAGGTCCAACCGGCTCTTTGGCGTTATTGCCTTTGCTCTGGTGGCCTGCATCTATGCAGATTATCGGCTTGCTCTTAGCATTGGCTATTGATTGTCCCCCCGCTTCTCCCCCATTTGCTCTTGCCGGTACGCTTGCTGATGTCAGCAGAATCATGATAATCAAAGAAATAACCTTCAGATTTGTTCTCATTATGTACTCCTATCTATTGGATTAACGGTTTTCTCACCCGTACCTAAATTCGACATTCCGAACAGTGTTCCTCTTTAACCCGCAAAAAAACGCGAAGCCCTGTCCGGCAAGGACAAGCACTGCGCTTCGCAGACTGGTGTCTGCGGTGACAGGCTAAGGGCTTCGCGTTTAAGCACATGAGGCTTATGATGGGATTGCGGACGCATTTTTCCAGCGCAGCTTATACAGCTCGGGAAGCATGACCCCCAGCAGCACCAGGACAACCCCGGTCCACTGCAATCCGCTCACCTGCTCATGAAGCACGAACGAGGACAGCAACACGGCAACCGGCAGCTCGGCAGCACCAAGAATTCCGGCCATCCCGCCACCAATATGAGGGACACCGATAGCGAACAGCACAGGCGGGATAAATGCGCCGAACAAACCAAGCAGGAAACCGAACAGCAGCAGCTGTCCCCACAGCAAGCCGTTAAACAGAAAGTATGGCGGGAATAAAATGAACAACAGCAGCAGGCCTCCGGTAATCATCCAGGCACTCCGGTATGCCGGGTGCGCAGCAGGAACAGCTTTGCCGCTGAAAATAATGAACATGGAATAGCTTACCGCAGACAATAGTCCCAGAGTGATTCCCAGGACGTCGAAATGTGCCGCACCCTGATCCATAATTCCCGCGGCCAGCAGCGTTCCCCCGAATAGCAGCAGCAATGTCAGCAATGTAATCTTGTCGGGACGCTGGCGTTTGCTGACGGCTTGAATCAGCACGCTGATCCAAGTGAACTGGAACAGCAGGATAATCGCCAGCGAAGCCGGAATGTAGCGCAGGGATTGATAATACATCAGACCCGTTGCCACCGTTGGGGCTCCCGCCAGCATCAGCAGCAGCCGGTGCTTCCAGGTCAATGGCGCTGCTGCTTGCTGCACACTAGCAGCGATGCCGCGGGCGCGTGCCTTTCGTGTCTGTCTGATTTTTGTATATAAGGCGAGCAGCCAGGCAAGAATGCAGCCGGTCAAGAGCTGTGTGCCGACCACTTCCCCAAGCTGGTATCCTTTGCCGTAAGCCAGAACGACAATTGTTGACAGAATGCCGTAGCTCATAGCCCCCGCCAAGACGGAGAGCAAATATTTCAAATCTTTCATGTTTCTTTGAACCTCCTGAATACTCTGAATCGGCCGCTACACGCAAATAATCCTAACTCCGGGGACAAGGGACATAGAGCAAGGTCCTTGTCATCGTAGTTAGGAAGAGTAGGCTTCCAGTAGAAACCCTCGCCCTGTTGGTGCCTGATGGCTGCGAGGTTATACGAGAAAAGTATGCAGTTATTGGTATGACGACCTTTCATATGTTACATGGCAAGTAAGCTGATGTCAACCCTTAATCCTTAAAATCTGTGCTATTTACTCAATGATTTTCGCTTTGATGTAAACCCTAAGTAAATTAATGGTTCTTTTGTGTTATTTATTTTTTTCATTAAAATCCGATATCTTAAGATATGTTTTGATTTACACTATTTCATCTACAGAGGAGTCGTCAAATGAATCGAATGCCAAAATCAGTCAAAAGAGTATTATTCACATTGCTTGCAGGTGTGCTGGTAAGTATCGGAACACTTGGAGGAGGCAAGCTAACCCCTACCGCTTCGGCGGCTTCAGAGAATGGGTACGTTTATTATACCTCAGATGATACTTTATACCGTGTGCCGGCGGCCGGAGGTACAATCCAGAAGCTCTCCGAGAATTTCGAAGGAACAGATGTTGAAGCAACAGATAAGTACTTGTATTTTCTAACCGGTGATTCCTCTTCCCAACTGCAGCGCTTATCGCTGACAGAGACAGATCCGCTGATCAGCAGTTTTGCCGCTAACAAAAATATTGTATTTTATCTGGCAGAGGGTGATTTCCTATATTTCATGGATGATACAGGAAAGATCTACCGGTCACTGGCCAATGCGGCAGATGACAGCCAGATCAAACAGGTTGCTTCCAATGCAGATATAGAATTCCCGGGATTTTCGGTAGTGAATGGGCGAATTTATTACAATGCCCTGAAAGACGGTGTGAACACCTGGGCCGCTTCGAAATCAAGAGATGGCAGCGGTAACGTACAATGGATTGCGAAAGGAGCCATTCCATCCTCCCGTTTTATCCATCCAAGCAACAACACAGTCTCTGTTATGGTGGATACCAAGCCGCAAGAAACTTATTATTCACTGGACTGCATGATCCTCTACACACTTCCAATCAATGGCGGAAATGCAAAAGCAGTAAATGCCAAAAGCCCGCTGGATGCGAACGCTACCCTCTCGGGCGGGTGGTCCAATGACTACTTCGTTTACAACAAGGGTGTCACAGTAGATGATGATGATAATTTCGTCTATACCAAAAGCAAAGCTTATGCAATTGATAAAGCCGGTAAAGTCTTTCAATTCAGCCAAACCAGTGTTGTCAGCCTTTCGGATATGGGCGGAGGCAAGCTGGCCTATGTCGGCAGCAACGGCAAAGGCTATGTCAGCACTGTAGCTAACGGTAAAGTGACCAGTACAAAACCGGTTGAACTAAGCAATGTAAAACATGTCGCCAAATTCAAGAACGGTACAGCCTCTGGACAAACTGTATTTTTTGCTACTAAAGGTGCTTATGCATTGAATGCAAATCTCACATTAACCAAATTGAACGGTGTGGATTGGGATAACAGCGCGTTTAATGAGGATGTAGCAGGCATCTACTATTGGAATACAGAAGATAACGACAACCTGTACCGGATGAGCACCGACGGCAAATCGAAGATTAAGCTCTCCGAGACAACCGTGGATTCCATTGAGACAATCTCTCCACGATAAGTTTTAAACCTAATTCAAATTCGTCAGTCAGCCGGAGCTCCAGAAATGGAGCTTCGGTTTTTTGTATAGAGGCTTGACGGATCATGCTTCATAAGGTAATATTCCCCATATATCAAGAACAACATTGAAAAAGGGTAAGTAGACATATTCCGCGTGGATCTGCAGAGAGCCGGTGGTTGCTGTGAACCGGTGTCCAGGATATGCTCGAATGGCCTTTGGAGTTGCTTTTCCGAACCTCCCTCCTTCGGGTGCAGTAGGGAAATGCCGGGAGTCCCGCCGTTATCAGGGGAACGGTCTCGAGATGATTCATGTATAAATCTCCGCACCGTATAACGAAGACCGAATGCCGTCTATATGCGGCTGAGCGGTTATTTAAGGTGGTACAACGACAACTTCGTCCTTAGCGGGCGGGGTTATTTTGTTTTTCAGGGGGGTGATGGCCATGGAGGATGGCTGGTGGTGGCGGTTAATCATGCAATTTCACATGCTGCAGCAATTTACTTACAACCATTTTAGGAGGATGTTCAGCTATGACAGAACGAGTATTAACAGGAGACCGTGTTACCGGCAAGCTTCACCTTGGCCATTATGCCGGCAGTCTGGAGAACCGGGTGCGATTACAGGAGGAGTATGAATCCTTTGTATTTCTGGCCGATGTCCAGGCGCTGACGACCCACTTTGAACAAAAGGACTTGATCCGCAGCCACATCCATGAGATGACCCTTGACTATTTGTCCGCAGGGATTGACCCGGAGAAGTCTACGATCTTCATTCAGTCGATGATTCCCGAAATCGCTGAGCTCACCGTATATTTCTCGATGTTCGTGTCCGTCAATTCGCTGCGCCACAATCCAACCATTAAGGCGGAGTCCAAGGGACAGGGACTGGATGAGCTATACTATGGTTTTCTCGGCTATCCGGTAAGCCAGGCGGCTGATATCACTTTCTGTAAAGCAACATTGATTCCCGTGGGCGATGATCAGCTTCCCCATTTAGAGCTGGCCCGCAAAATCGTACGCCGGTTTGGTGAACTGTATCAGCCCGTACTTGTAGAGCCTAGAGCGCTCATAAGCAATACGCCAAGACTGGTGGGGACCGATGGAAATGCGAAGATGAGCAAGAGTCTCGGAAATGCCATCGCGCTTGATTCTACCAGGGAAGACATTGCCTATAAAATAAAAAGAGCGCTCACCGACCCCGCCCGTGTGCATAAAAATGACCCCGGCCACCCGGAGATCTGCCCTATTTATGCTTATCACAGAACCTTCCAGCCGGATGCTCTTCCTGAGATACGTGAAGGCTGTGAACGTGGAACTATGGGCTGCTCCGCCTGTAAAGAGCGTATCACCTTAACGCTTGAGCAGCTAATCGCACCTATGCGGGAACGCCGGTCCTATTACGCCAGTAAGCCAAAAGTAGTGGAAGAAATTCTGATGACCGGAACGCAGCATGCCCGCGAAATCGCCAAGGGGACGATGAAGGAAGTCCGGGAAGCGATGAGCCTTGATTATTTCGGGCTCTCCGCCATGGAAAGGGGTGTGCTCTAATGCTTACTTTGCCGGAGCTTGCAGTGTTTCTGGACGAGAAGAACAGCGACTATGAGCTGATTGCCCATAAGACCCCTATCCGCTCGACCCGGGATGCGGAGCAATACTTTGATCTTGCAAAAGCTGCACCTACACTTATCGTTCAAACAGAGCACGGATTAGTTGCTTTTATAGCCAGCGCCCAACGGGGCCAGGTAGATCTTAAGGCTCTGAAGCAGGAGCTCAGTTATGTTACCCTGAAGATGGCGGATCCCTCCAAAGTTCTGGAAGCCACAGGCTATCATATAGGGGCAATTCCTTTAATCGGCCACGGCTTACCCTGCCTGTTCGATAACCGCCTGCTGTCCCTGGACTATATTTATGGAGGCACAGGCGATGAACTGCACACCTTGAAAATTGCTCCGGCAGATGTCGTCCGGCTGAATCGAGTTCTTGCGTTCGTTGTTTGACAGATAACACCTAACCTTTAAACTTTGGATAGACTGCGGCGGGATTGTGAGCCATACTGCATTCCCAAACACAATTTAGTCTGACGCTTGTATTAGTTAATTGTATTTACTGCAGTTAAAAGACTGCTTAAACCCGTATTTGTAGCGGTAACTGTATTCTGTGCAATTAAAAATGGCTAAATCTATATTTTTATGAGATTGCTGCCAATTTAGATGTACAGAATGCAATTAAGTCAGATTCAGCACGAAAATACGGCTTTTTAGTTGTACGAAATACAGTTAGGGCTTGGGAAGCAATCTTAACGGAGCCACCCCTTCCCTCAAGCCGACATCCGCTTATTTCCCGAAAGCTCCTTATTCTTTAGCTGACAAGTGGAAACGGCTACGCCGTCCTTAAAAGAAGCCTATGCTTCCGAAGCAGCGATACTTCGTATCGCTTTCAGGTATCCGTTTCAGCGAGAAATAGAAGGATAATTTATAGTGTGAAAACATATAAATTCTTGTATTTTAAAAAAGCGGCCAGTGAGCGCAGACATTCCGACTTAAGGATGTCCGCGCCACTGGCCGCTTTCTTCATCTTAACTTACATATAAATGTCTACTACAGTTCTTTCTGCGCTCCGCAGACGGTCAAAGTCAGTGCGCTTGATCCGCAGTCCGCCGGTGCGGTACGGGTTAGCCAGCCGCTCAGCCTGAACCTCCTGGCCGTTCACCTTGACGGCACTAAGCTCGCCTTGTGCACAGTGGTACACAAATGTGGCCGGGGCGCCTCCATATTCAAAATCAAAACGTGTGCCGTCCAGCTCATCTGGAAGCACCGGATCAATGATCAGATCGCCGCCGGCTTCGCGGATGCCCAGCACGTTAGAGATCAACTGGTTCATGTAGATCCCCGGGCCGCTCGAATAGATTCTCCAGCCGCCTTTTACCTGAACCGAGCCGTCACGCAGCTCTGCAAAACGCTCCTGCGCCTCATAGCGGTTGGCGAATTTGCCGTCCGAGCTGCTGAAGTAGGAATTGCTCTGGCGCAGCTCCGCATTCGGAACCGCATCACGGATGCCGATCGGGTTGATGACCGCCAGCCCTTTCCATACCTGATCGCGTTTGCCGATCTTAGCCATAGCCTCAACGAAGCGGATATGTGCATGCACATATTGCAGGCCAATCTCACGGCCGAAGTTCGCCGCCTGCTCGGCACGTTTAAAGTGGAGGCTGACTCCGCCCGCATACTGTGCCGGGTGGTTCATCAGACGTACACCGTCCGGGCAGAGGAACTGTTCCTGGATCAGCTTGTAATGATCCTCCATCTGCTGTGGTGTAAGCAGCTCGCCAATCATGCTGCGGGTCATCGGCAGCAGACGGTACTGGATGCCGGTCTCCTTGTCTTCGGGATGCAGCATCAGCTTGGCATCAGCCGGATCTTCAAAGTACAGGAAGCCCGGGATTACATCAGTTCCCAGCATATAGCGGTTAAAGTCGCCTTTAATTCCTTCCGCCAGCTCTTTCAGTTCTCCTGACCATACATCATCCACACCCTGCAGCACTCCCGACAGTCCAAGCACCGTCTGATATGTCAAAGCAACGGTCCAGCTGCTGACCATATACTGCTTAAGCTGGGCATTGGCCGGTTGAAGCGTATCATCCCAGTCGCCGTCTCCGTAGGAGGACAGGAAGGTGTCATGAAGGAAGTTCGCTTTAATATAATTCAGTTCCTTAACCGCATGCTCACGTAGGGAAGCTGTCGTTTCTGTAAAATCAAAGACATGCTTGCGGGTATACGGAATCTGCTCGTCGAGAACAGCGAAGTCACGGGTTGCCCGCAAATAATCTCCCAGAACCTTAAGCGGCCAGACGATAATATCGCCGTGGCTTTCTTCCTGCTGGATTCGGGTATACTTGTCGAACATGAACCATTGCGGCCAGTTGCCGTCATCCTCATATTGATGGGCAAATACCGTCAAAAGAATTTCCCGTACCTGCTCATATTTATGGGTAGCCAGGAAATATTCCACCGGTCCCTGGCACACATCGCGTGTTCCCCAAGCCGCTCCGCCATACTGCTCCAGACCGTGCGGCATCGAATAGTGAACGAGCATGTTATGGGTATACCACCAGGCAAGTGCATTCACCTTGAACAGCTCACCTTCATCGCCGCCCGGCTGGGTCAGCTTGAAGTCATTCATCACACCGGCAAAAAACTCGCGGTAGCGGGTTATCTCAGTCTCTGCCGCAGTATGCGTGAGCGGAAGCTCTTTGCCATCCAGCAGTCCTTGCAGTCTCAATGTCCAGTCCGCACTGTCCTCAAGCTCCAGAACAACCAGCGAAGCGCTGCCTTGAGCTTGACCTTCTACCAGTACCGACTCATTGCCGAGCTGGTAAGCTGCTCCCTCAACAAATATCCGGTAGGCCAGCTCTGGATATACCTGGCTGCTAGTTCCCGACTCTGACGCGCGGAAGGTCAATGCTCCGCTGGCTGCGTCTTGGGCCATTTGGTAAGGAACCTCATATTCTGCCACATTCATTGTAATCTGGTTGGTAACCAGGAAGCGGTACGAAATGCCGTTCGCAGAACGGACATGCAGTCTGATCTCCGGCGCATCCACAGTGGTGTAATTGGTAATTACCAGGGTGTCTGAAGCTGTTTTATAATACCAGCGGACATAGTTGAAGCCAATTTCGAACAGCGAAGGCATGGTGAGCAAATGGTACTGGCCTTCTGTCTGCACATAAATGCGCTGACCGGAGGTTTTGTATACATTCAATGCGTTGCGGGCATTGGACATCATTTTATTCATATTGGTATTGCCGACAACCACCTGAGAGTTGAAGATACCGTACATATAAGAAGTAGTAGTCAGCACTTCCGGGTTCAGACGTGCATTATCCCCGCTCATGAGAATATGTCCGTGCGGACGTTCAACAAGCAGCTCTTTCTCCTTGAGCACCACATGCTCGTAGCTGTCTGTAAAGAAGGCCAGCAGCTTGCCGTCTTCGCGTTCCTCCTGGAATTTATGCGGGAATAGTGCATCCAGCTCATCTTGCGTCAGCGGCAAGGTTTGCAGCGGTTCCCCTACCTTCGGGGATACAGCAACACGGCTATTCCAATCACCCTGGTCAGACACGTCACCCAAAGTTAGCGTCTCCTGCCAGGCTTGCCGCACAACCGCAGCATGCTCCAGCTCTGTTATCGCAGCAGGATGATCTTCACGGAACAGACCGTAGAATGTGAAGCGTGCCTGTCCGTCTATCTGGATTTGCCCAGACTGCAATGCCGTATAGGCAAATTCATATTGGTAGACTTCGTTCGCAAGCTTCTGCTTGAACAATGCCTCCGGCTGATCGGTCTCTTTGTAAGACAGGCCGAAGAATTGGAAACCATCGGTGGAATAACCGGCGGAACCGCCCAGCAATCCCTGTTGAAGATACGGAAACTTTCCGCCTTGCGGCTGATTCTGGCGTGAGCATACTACGTAGCCTTTGTCTTTATCTTCGAAGACTGTATGGTCAATGTATTGCGATAAGTAAGCTTCATTGCTAGTAACCGCTCCGGGGGAAGCAATACCCACATCCTGGGTGTAGATCACATCCAGCAGAACACCGCCGCCTTCGATCGTCACGTCCCAGAACCATATTCCGTTATTAGCCAATGTGAAGACGACCTGATACTTGAGGTTTGCCGTCAGTCCTTGACCTGCCTGCTCCGCTCCAATTTCGCCCTGCCATACCAGGCGTTCACCCTCCTTACGGAAACGGCTGCCCGATTTAGCTCCAATCAGTGGAAACGCATGAATCCCGTCCTGTAAGTGAAGTCTTGCATAGATATTCCCGGGTGCCCCATCCACACTATTGGACAGCAGCTGATTGATCATCATCTTGCCGCCAAAGGCCTGATAGAGGTCACCGCTCTCCAGAAATGTAAAGGTCAGCTCACCCTTTTGAAGCGACAGCTTGGAGTTTGTTATAGTTGTCATTTCTTTCACTTCCTTATCTGATCGGGCTAATGCCGCGAATGTTCTGTCATTTGTACATTATTTTACTAACCGGAAGCCTGCCTTCTGCACATCACGGCTGCTTGCGCCGACAAAGACGGTGAACTGGCCGGGATCACTGGTAAACGACAGGTCGCTGTGATGGTAGCGAAGCTGTGATTCTTCGATGTGGAAGACAACTTCCTTACTCTCATCAGGCGCGAGATCAACCTGCCGGAAGTCCTTGAGCTCTTTAACCGGACGGACTACCTCTCCCGATATGTCGCGAATGTACAGCTGGACGGTTTCCGTTCCGGCCATATTGCCGGTATTGGTTACCGTTACCTTCACTTCAAGCGGACGGTCAGGGGCCATAACCTCTGAGGATAACGACAGCCCTTCATAGGCAAAGGTTGTATAGCTCAGGCCGAAACCGAAAGGCAGCAGCGGCTCATTTGGAATGTCAATATACTGGGAAATATAGCGGTTGTCTGTTTCTTCTTCCGGCTTAGGCCGGCCAGTATTATAAGAATTGTAATAGACAGGAATTTGACCAACCGAATAAGGGAAGGACATGGATAGACGGCCGGAAGGGTTCACCTTGCCATATAGCAGGTCTGCCAGAGCCGCCCCGCCTTCACTGCCCGGGAACCAGGCTTCCAGCACTGCATCCGCCACATCGTATACACCATGCAGATCAAGCGGACGGCCGTTGAACAATACGACTGCCAGCGGTTTGCCCAGCTCTTTCATCACACGGATCAATTCCAGCTGCGCTTGAGGCAGTCTGATATCACTGCGGCTGCCCCCTTCTCCGCTCATCTCCGAAGCTTCGCCAACAGCCAGAACAATAATATCCGCTGCCGCAGCGGTCTTTATGGCTTCAGCCTTTTGAGACTCACTGATGGTGTGGATACCGCTGCCTTCCGCGATGACTACATGGTCCGGGCTCGCGCTTAATGCCCGCATGGAATCTCCCAGCTTCACAGCAGTCTCCTTAGATCCCTGCCAGGACCACCAGCCGAGGATATCGCCGCTGTCTGCGAACGGACCAATCAGCGCGACCCGCTGGTTCGCCTGCAGCGGCAAGATGCCTTCATTCTTGAGCAGTACACTGGATTTCTCGGCAAGCTTGCGGGACACCTGGCGATGCTCATCGCTGAAAACAATCTTTTTCTCAAGCTCAGGATCTGCCCCGCGCATCGGGTTTTCGAACAAACCGAGCTTTTCCTTCAATTTCAGAATGCGCAGCACCGCTTCATCAATCAGAGCCTCATCAACAAGCCCTTCTTTCACCAGCTCCGGCAAATGGTTCACATAGCTTGTGGTCATCATGTCGATATCGACTCCGCTGTAGATCGCTTTGAAGGCAGCTTCTTTATCATCTTCCGCCGCACCATGGGCAATCATCTCTTTGATCGCGGCCCAGTCGGAAATGACGACTCCGTCAAAGCCCCATTCGTCGCGCAGCAGCCCGCGCATTAATTTGCGGTTGCCTGTAGCGGGGATACCGTCCACAATATTGAAAGAGGTCATTACCATCTCTACCCCGGCGTCTACCGCCGCTTTATATGCCGGCAAATAATATTCGCGCAGCTGGCGTTCCGACAAATCAACAGTGTTATAATCGCGCCCGCCTTCGGCTAGCCCATAAGCCGCAAAGTGCTTCACGCAAGCAGCTACACGGGTCAGATCGTTCTCCAGATCATCGCCCTGGAAGCCTTGCACAAATGCCTTGGAAAACACAGAATTCAAATAAGTATCTTCGCCGGTAGACTCCATTACACGGCCCCAGCGCCCATCACGTACCAAATCCACCATTGGAGCAAAGGTGACATGCAGACCGGAGACCGCAGCCTCACGTGCAGCAATCTCTGCGCTCAGTTCAGCCAGCTCCGGGTTCCACGAGCAGCCAATCGCCAGCGGAATCGGAAAAATGGTTTTGAACCCGTGCACGATGTCGGCCATGAACAGCAGCGGAATACCAAGTCTGTTACTAGCAAGGTGTTCTTTCTGCACGGCCATCATTTTCTCCGCGCCGGCTATCCCCAGCACCGAACCTGCTGCACGTTTGGTATCGTTCCCGATGCCCAGCTCTTCCATAGGGCCGGTAATTTCAGAATCATCGCCAGGCTCGTCGTAAAAAGGGGCTGCAAGCTGCAGAAGCTGGGCTATCTTTTCTTCAAGCGTCATGTTCTTTACATATTTGTTATACAAATGCTCACTCATAGCTACTCCCCCCAGTGAATACGAAACGTTTCTTCTTAATAAATCCTTTAATATCATAGCTTTGGAACCAGTAATATATTGCATAATAAGAAACGTTTCACTTAATTTCCAGACTTAAGGCCTCCATTCAGAGGCTCTCCAATTAACTCTGGGTTTTGACTGATCTGCGTTCAATCAGCTCGATTTTAAGCTTGTAGAACGAATTGACTGCATCTCCGTTCAGTCTTTGGAACAGCAGATGTCCAGCCAGCGAGCCTGATTCATACATTGGCTGGCGGATCGTTGTCATTGGAGGCTGAATGTATTCAGCCAGTTGAATATCGTCAAAGCCGATAACCGATATATCATCCGGGACGGAAACTCCGCCCTCCTCCAGTGCCTTCATCCCGCCTACAGCCATTTCATCATTCGCATAAAAGATAGCTGTCGGGAGCTCCCCCTGTACCAGCATCATCTTGGTCGCCTTGTATCCGCCCTCGCGGATAAAACCGCCGCTCAGCTTCCACTTCGTTTTCTCCTCAAGCCCGGCTTCCCGCATGGCCCGCAAAAAGCCCTGATAGCGGAGCGCATTGTCATAGGAATTGGCGGGACCGCTGACAAAGGCGATCTCCTTATGCCCCTTTTCGATCAGGTGGCGGGTTGCGCTGTAGCCCCCCTGCTCACCATCTACCATTACATTGATTAGTCCCTCTCCGGAAATCAAACGGTCCATAACAACGATTGGAAAACGGCTGCTTCCCGCTGCGTGCAGAATCTCATCAGTTATATTATGAGCCAGAACAATGGCCCCATCGACTCTTTTCTCCATCAAAAATTTCACCGCAGTTGAGTCTTTGCCGCCCATTGAGCTGCAGGCAATCAGGTCATACGAATTGGATAATGCCACATCCTGAATACTGCGGATCAACTCTGAATAGTAGGGACCGGACAGATCCCGGAGTATTAGAGCAATGGTGTTGGTCCGGCTTCTTTTCAAATCCATGGCAAAGCCATTTTTCTGATAGCTCAGCTGTCTTGCTGCCTCAAGCACCTTTTCTCTAGTCTTGGCGCTTACCTTGCTGTCGCCGTTCATCGCATATGAAGCTGTTGACAAGGCCACTCCTGCCAGCTTTGCCACATCCTTGATCGTTGCCATCCTGTTCAATCCTTCCCGAGACCCTCAGGTATATTTCTCTATATTATTTTATGCCGGAGATGGTATATCCTTCTATGATATGCTTTTGGAAGATAATAAATATGATAATAATCGGCACGACCATAAATGCGGCCCCGGCCATCTGCAGCCCGAACTGGGTTCCGTATTGCCCCTTCAGCAGGGATAGTCCGACAGACAGTGTATACAGCCTTTCGTCATTGGCAATAATCAGCGGCCAGAGGAAGCTGTTCCAAGCGCCGATAAAGGTCAAAATCCCCTGCACGGCAAATACCGGCTTCACAATCGGCACCATCAGCTGGAAGAAAATCCGCAGCTCGCCCGCCCCGTCCAGTCTTGCCGCTTCGAGCAAATCCATAGGGATTGTGGACATAAACTGGCGGAACAGGAAGATCGCAAAGGCCCCGACCAAACCAGGCAGCACAATGCCCGCCATCGTATTCACCAAATTCATTTTGTTAATGATCAGATAAGTTGGAATCATAGTTACCTGTGACGGAATCATCATGGTAGCCAGGATCAGATAGAAAAACTTGTTTTTACCCGGAAAATCGAACTTTGCAAAAGCATAGCCGGCCATCGCATTCAGGAACAGCCCTGCAAACGAGCACAGCACGATAATCAGCGTGTTTTTCAAATATATCAAAAAGTCCATCTTCACGAACAAATCCTTATAATTGGAAAAGGTCGGGTGGCTCGGTATGAGCGTTGGCGGAATTACGGTAAATTCATTTTCAGGCTTAAAGGATGAACCTATCATCCAAATGAACGGCACCATCATCAGGAGTCCTCCGATAATAAGCAGGGCGATCATTACACCTTTTTCCATTTTCATCTTTAGGGCCATGCTTGTTCCCTCCTTCTTAAAACCCGCAGCCAGAGGCTGAGGTTTAGTATTCCACTTCTTTCTTTTTGACCGCGAACTGAATGAGTGTCACTATGATGATGATGATGAACAGTACAAACGAGCCGGATGCCGCATAGCCGAACTTGCTGAGCTGGAAGCCGTTGTTGTAAATGAACAATGCCATCGACATTGTTGCATTAAGCGGTCCGCCCTTTGTCATAACCAGCGGTTCTTCGAAGAATTGAATCCAGCCGATCAGAGTCGTAATGGTCACAAAGAAAGTAGCGAATCCGAGCAAAGGAACTGTAATGTAACGCAGCTTCTTCCAGCCGGTTGCTCCGTCAATTTCAGCCGCTTCATAATACGAACGGGGAATTCCTTGCAGCGCGGCCAGGAAAATAATCATATTCAGACCGATGGATTTCCAGAAGGCCAGCAATATCAGTGAAAATTTCGCGAGTACCGGGTCCTGGAGCCATTGCTGTGCCGGAAGACCGAATACAGACAGAATATAGTTGAACAATCCATAGCTGCCGTTGTACAAATATCCCCAAACCACAGCTACAGCCACGATGTTGGTAATGGAGGGCATGTAGTAAATAACGCGGAAGCTTTTGAACAGCCAGCCTGTTCCATAATTAAGCAGCAGCGCGACAGCCATTGAGGCAATCACAACCATCGGCACTCCAACGGCTACATAAATAAGCGTATTATACATGGATTTCAAGAAAACCGGGTCTTTAAAAATTTCGAGATAATTCGAAAATCCCACGCCGTTAATATTGGAATAATCCGCAAGCCCCACCAAATCCATATCGGTAAAGCTGATGACCAGCGCGATAATTATCGGAATGATTGAAAATACGGTCAGCAGCAGCACCGCCGGAGCGATGAACATATATGGATATTTATGTTTGTTCCATTGCTTCACAAATGAGCTCACAAAATCACATCCCTTCGCTTTCTCACACTTTCTTCCATTTACTAGGATGAACATACACACTGCCGGGACCTCTCAGCTAAGGAGATTCCGGCAGTCTGCCTGATCACGTTCAGATCTTATTTATTGCCTAGAAGCTCATTTGCTTTTGCATTCAGCTTATCCAGTTCGGTTTGCGTATCCGCGCCCCCAACTGTGATCTGTTCGAACGAAGCCATAGCTGCCTGGGCAATTTCTTCATATTCTTTTACCATTGGAGCAGGACGGGTATTTTCAAGCTGCTTGCCGAAAGCCTGGATCATTGGATCTTTCAGAGCGTCATTGCTCCAAGCGGCTTTCAGTGCAGGCATAGAGTTCGAAGTTTCATAGAATTTCAACTGGGCATCCTGTTCAGCCATGAAAGCAATGAACTTGGCTGCTTCATCAGGGTTTTTGCTGTAGTTGAAGATCGACAGGTCGGCACCGCCAATGGAAGAAGTATTGGTTTTCTTAGCAGGCAATGTGGTTACAGCCCATTTACCATCAATTTCAGGCGCTTTTTCTTTTACGGTCTGAATCATCCAAGGACCGCTGATGAACATTCCCATCGTGCCGTCTTTAAATGCAGCTACAGTATCCAGGTCGGTACCTTTAGGGGACAGACCTTCGTCATAGAAGCTCTTCAGGAAATTAATCGTTTCCACATATGGCGGCTGATTGAACTGCGGCTTACGGTTGCTGTCAATCAGGTCGCTTCCGTTCTGCCAAGCGAAGATTGCAGTGTAAATGGAGTCCTTCGCCTCGATTGGCAATGCGTAGTGTCCTGCGCCGCCTTTAGCTACCAGCTTCTTGCTTGCGTCCTTTAGCTCATCCCAAGTTTTCGGACCTTCCGGATAACCTACGGAACCAAGCAAATCTGTGCGGTAGAACATCGCACGAGTTTCAACGTAGAAAGGAATGGCTACAGTCTTATCTTCATATTTAGTCGTTTGAACTGCTCCATCGAAGAAGTTCTCAGCTTTCATGCTTGGGTATTTTTCGATATAAGGTGCCATATCCTTCAAAGCTCCGGCAGCCGCGAATTCAGGAATCCAGGTTGTTCCCATTTGGACAACGTCAGGACCGTTTTTGGAAGCAACGGCGGTCAGCAGCTTGTCATGCGCGGAATCCCAAGGAATAGCCTGCACTTCCACTTTGATGCCCGGGTTCTTTTCTTCATACATCTTGGCAATTGGTGTTACAGTGTCGGCTGTCCCCATGAACCACACCTTCAATGTTTTGCTGTCACCTGATGCCGAGTTGTTCGAGTTCGAGCTTCCGCAACCTGCAACGACCAGAGACAAGCTCAACATTGCTGCTGAAACTACAATACCAGTTTTTTTCTTCATTTCTGTCACCCCTGTTATAGTGTTAGCCAAACTTGAAAAACTATGAATAAAGCCCTTACATCGAAACGTTTCGATTATTTTCGAAAAAAATTTCGAATTTTCCTGTGAAATAAAGTACTGATCACTGATCTCATTATCATTAATCACCATGAAAAGGAGACCAAAAACTACTTTTTCTACAATTTCCCTCGAAAAGGAGTTCTTTTCTCAAATGTATCTTTAGTTCAACGCTTTCATGACTCGAATCGTTTCGACAAACTTATTATATGACTTGCTGTTAGCGATTTCAAGTAGGTAACTTAAAAAATGTTCGAACAGAAAAGAAATATGTCGAATTTAGTCACATATTAAGAGGGCAGCATCCGTTTCTCCAGAAACGGCAAAGAGGACACACGGCAGTAGATGCCAAAGTGTCCCCTCAATAGAGTTAAATCGAACGCACCGAATCCCGCCGGACCAGCTCTGGCATAACCTTCAGAGTGCGTCCGGCCCCTCCGTTTATCAGTTCAAGCAGCAGCTCCGCGGCACGTATTCCGAGCTGTTCGAAGCGGTGGCGGATTGTGCTGAGCGGCGGATTGGTATAGGCGGTAAAATAAGTTCCGTCGTAGCCTACCATAGAGAGATCTTCAGGAACAGAAATTCCGTGGCGGGCCAGCTCCATTATCGCTCCCATGGCCATCATATCGTTAGCACAGCAGACGGCTGTCAGCTCGGGAAAGCTTTCCTTCAGTTCGAGAATAGCCTTCGCCCCGCTAGCTCCACTGAAATCTCCTATTCTCTTTAGCGCCGGATCATGCCCGGTCCCGGTTCCGTTCCGAAAAGCGGCACAAAAGCCTTTATAACGTTCTTCACAAATGCTTAAATGCTCCGGCCCATTGATGTAGCCTATCTTCTCATGCCCCAGCTCCAGCAGATAGGAACCGGCCATTCTCCCGCCTTCGTAATTGTCCGAGACAGCAAGCGAACAGCGCGGCCCCACGGCAGAGCCCATATTTACGCTAGGTACTTGCAGCTTAATCGCTTCTCTGATCAGCGGATGCTCCTTACCGAAAGGCTGCATGAACACACACCCCTCCAGGCTGCGCATCCGCACCCATTCGGTTAAGCTGCCAGGCCGATACTCCTCTTCCCCAAACGGGACGGAAAAAATCAGAATCTCCTTCTGGTATAACCGCAGCCCTTTGCGTAAGGAGGCAAAAATATCATCAAAACCGCGATTTGATTCCGATTCCAGCTCAGGCATAAAGATCCCGACCAGATTGCTTTTGCGTGTCACCAATTGCTTCGCACCAAGGTTCGGAACGTAGCCGAGCTCCGCTGCCGCCTCTTGCACACGGGCGATTGTCCGGGGATGAACGCCGTAGCTGCCGTTAAGTGCTCTCGATACTGTACTGACCGATAAACCCAGCCTGTCGGCGATGTGCTGAATCGTTATGTCCAATTGATTATTCACCCTTTGCGGCTTCCGCCAAAATTTTGCCGGCTGCGGCCTTTGACAGTTTTGCCTCATCATAACTCTTGCCGGTCTGCCGTTCAAGCTTGCGGATTGCCTTCAATTGTGTCTCTGTAGCCGGCTGGGCTTCAATGATTGCAGCGAGATTGTCATGGGCGATTTTACGGGCAATTGCCGGATCGTCAAGAAGCTCAATCATCCGGTACATCGCATCAATTGCTTGTTCCTCGCCGCCTATCCCATAACCGGAGTCTGTGCTGAGCATGAAGCGGTCCGGGTATTTTTTCATCACAGGAATATATAGTTCAGGATGCTTGCCGCTGTCAGGATTATACACAGAGAACCCGGCGAAAAAATCCGCATACAAATTAGGATACTTGCCGAGCAGACGGTCGACCTCTTCCGGCGTGTTGTACGCATTGATATGGGCGAAAATAATGATCGTATCCGGATGCTTCGTAAGCGCCTCCTCAAGCTTCTCAACCGGCATGCCGTTTGGAGGATCAATATGCATCAGAATCGGCGCCTTGTAAGCTGCGATAAGGTCGTAAATCTGCGGAAGATAACCATCCATCGGATCATTGGCCTTCCACGCCACCTTGGACATGGCCGGCGAGGCCGTTGAAGCGCCTGCCACCTCTCCCAGCCCGAAGTAGCCTTTCTCCAGATTGCTCTTCACCACCTCCAGACTTCCCTTGTCATGCAGGTCAAAGCCTGAGAAATAAGGTATAATCAGCTCCGGGTATTGCTGGTAAGCATTCCATGTGGTCTCATCTGTATCAATCGCCGCCGGCTCGGAAGAATTGCCGAACAGCACTACCTGATGCACCCCATTTTCTTTCCAGGTGTTCAGCATCCCCCGGTATTTATAGAAGCTGGCCCCGTGGTTGTGGGCATCAATAAGCTGCAGCCCTTTATATTCTGCAACTAAATCGGCTAGTGGAGTCTCCTCCTCTACCGGATTTTCGCTTGGTTCCGCAACCGTTTCCACAATCTTTGGTGAAGGAGCGGCGGTCTCCTTGACCACTTCGGCTTTCTCTGTCTGATCATTACTTGGATACCAGAAAACCAGGGCTACTAGTACAATCACAATGCCTGCTGCGAGCAAAATATATTTGCGCATGAGCATCACCCTCCCATTGATTTTCGGGAACGTTCCCGAATATACGCAAATCATACTTTGTTTACAGATATATGTAAATGATATTTTTGGGAACGTTTTCTTTTTTACTATACCAAACTCTTTCTATACTTGATTTCTCCCTTGTTCAGCCTTATTGCCGTGATATAAAGTTGCAGTAGAATCATACAAATACTATAGAAAGTGGGTTTGAAATGAACATCGAAGTTAACCTCGCCTCTCATGCTGAGGCCTATATCATCAAGAATCTGTATCCGCTCTACCTGCATGATTTGTCCGGGCATTATGGGCTTACAGGTGGAACGGTCCTTAACCGGCATGGGATCTTTGAGGAAAGTCCCGAGCTTAGAACCTTGGCTGACCAATATGACGTTCAGAGCATCTGGTGGGAGAAGCCCGGTGTGCTGTTTCCTTTCCTGTTCAGGATTGATGGCATTCCTGCAGGCTTCGCCTTTGTCGCAACCCCGCCCCACTGCGCGAAGAGAGTTGATTTTTTTATGAATGAATTTTTTGTGCTCCAGCCCTTCAGAGGCACTGGTTATGCCCAGCAGGCCGCCATGCAGGTATTCGAACGCTTCCAAGGCCAGTGGGAGCTGTTCACCAATCCAGCCGAGAAGAACATTGTGGGACAGAAATTCTGGCGTAAAACCGTGTCGGCTTATACCGGTGGACATTATGAGGAAAAGCTCAGCGAGACGTTCAATGGACATATGCTGGTGTTCAGATTTAATAATGCTCCTAAATAAGGTGTACGGGGAGCGTGATGAACGGAGTACGCACTAACATTCGGCATGCGTGAGCTTTTTCAAATCCGCCTTGTCTGTGAAAAAAAGAGAGCTGCCCCCTTTTGGAAGGGACCGCTCTCTCTAAAAAAGAAACCTCAGCCAGCTTCTGAATGTGCAGAATTAAATCAGCTTCAATGCACGCAGCATACGGTAAATCAGTTCCGCACTCTCCGCTCGTGTGGTTTGTTTATTGGCTTGAATGGCAAATGCATCCTCACTCTTAAGCAAACCTTCTTTAAGCATTGCATCTACAGCATTGGAAGACCAAACTTTATAACCCGCTGAAGCTGCGAATTGTTGAAGATTTCCTGTGTCGTTGTGTACATAACCCCCATACAGAAGAGCCTGGTAAATAATAGCTACCATCTCCTGTTGGGTGATCGTCTGTTCAGGCTTAAAGCTGCCGTCTGTGTAACCTTTAAAAAGACCTGCCTGAACGGCAGTAGACACACTTCCTGCATACCATGCTCCCGGCTTTACATCTTTAAAGGAAGTTTGCGCAGAGGAAGGAACAATCCCCAGTGTTTTGACCAGCAGTGTAGCTGCTTCCGCACGGGTCACTAGATTGTCAGGCTTAAAAGATCCATCATCGTAGCCCTTAACTACCATGCGCACCGCCAATTTGTCTATGGCTGCTTTGGCAAAGTTCGCAGACGGGACATCCGTAAAGCCGCCCTTTCCGGCGATCAGTGAATATACGGAGTTCCCTTTTCGATAAATGGTTGCAGTAATCTTGTCTCCATCTTCAGTGATTACTGCGGGGACAGTAATAATCTCTCCTAAGTAAGGATTAAGCATAACCGCTGACAGCGAATCTATCGACTGCGCTGGTTTGTTAAGTGTAATGATATGACCGATAAAGCGGTCAGCATTGGTTATCTCGACGGATGCTCCACCTGTGATTTCTTTGGTGATGGAGAATTGGTATGGCTGGCCCACCTGTACAATCTTCTGTGCGGTGAGGAGCTTATTTGCCGTCTCAGCCACCTCAGCTTTTAATGAAGAGATTGTGAGGACAATATTAGTTTTCTCCGCTTCTGTAGCAGATAATCCCAATACATCGGCAGGAACGACAAAACCGTTGTTGGCACCTTGGATCTGTATGACAGCATCTTTATCTTTTCCAGTAATCTTAAGGATCTGGTTCCCACTTAGCGTTACTTTGCTTACATCTGCAACTTCAGTGAGCGATAAAACGATCTTATTTGCTGACCCGCTCCATTTGGCCAATTCAGTGTCAAGCACTTTGTCATCAAGCTTAACAGCCGCAAGGGAGGTTCCATCAGTATTTTTACTAACCTCGGTAACAGTAAGCTTGCCGGTGTTGATGCCCGCTACAGGAGCTACTACACTCGGAAGAGCGCCACCGCCACCACCACCTGGACTGACTCCGCCACTACCACCAGAGCTTCCACCACCGGAGCTTCCGCCACCAGAGCTTCCGCCAGAATTGCCACCATTCGTGTCAACCTTCCATGGGTACTCTTTTAGCACATAAAAGCTTTCATGTTTGCCGACTGATGTAACCGAAACGAGCACTACATTAATAATCTCATTAAGGTTCAACTCTTTAAACACTACCTTAGTACTGTTAGCATCTACAACCTTCTCACCATAGAGCTCTCCAAAGTATGAATATACTTTAACCTTGTCTCCTGGCTTCAGCCCGGTAACCGTGACAGAATCGGCCGCACCTGGTGCATTTACGACCGTAATTTGATCAGGATCAGGTGCAATCGTCATTCGATCCCCAATCGCTGCTAGGGAATATCCTGGAGCCATGCTGCCATCCTGATCCAGTAATCTCACTGAGATTGTAAATGCACCGTCCGGTATCACTGTACCCATCGGAATTGGCAACTCATATTTCGTTTGACCGGAAGCTTCAACTATTCCAATAGGACCGCCAATAACTCCATCTTGATCAGCAAAAAATACGGCATATTGATCTCCGGAAACTTCTCCTTTAGCAGCCTCAAAGCTTACTTTACCGCCAATGGAAGCTAGGGATGAATCAGTGTCAACAAGCACAGGATTTTCCGCATAATAGGTACCATAATCCCATAAACGAATGATTAGTTGAGAATCAATTTGCGGTACGAGCCCTTCGAAGTTTTTATATACCATTGGAATAATGGCTATTTTTTTCACTGAAGCCGAAATGCTCTTGTTCAATTGATGAATGTAGGTTCCATCTGACTGTTTTTCGAAAGAATAGAAACTATCATCGTATATACCATCTACAGTCTTATTGTCCGCATCATAATAACTGATTTGATAGCCCCTGACATCGAGTGTTGAATCCCCAGGTGTCATGATTAGTTCTCCGCTGATTCTCTGCGGAGTGAAATCCTCATCAATAAATGAGGCAGAAATCGGCCGCAATTCATTTTTAATTCCACTTTTCATGGTATCATAGCTGTCAAATCGGTACAGAGTATACTGTAAAGTGTCTGTAGATGAATTCCCCGAATCCAAAAGAAGAATTTGCCCATCATTTTTAATATAACCAAAGCTTGATGTAAACGGAAGTTTGAATAATTCCTTAAAAGTGTCCCTGTCGTAAAAAGCATTGGTAGAGAGTACCAGGTTATCCTTTGCGGTTAACAAATGTGCGTAAAAATTGTTTTCTTTATATTCTCCGTAAAGGTTCTTTAGATCATTTTCAGCATATCTGTGAGCGCCGTAATAAATATAGCCGCTATCTACTGTAATCTCTTTATTTCCTCCATCACCATACTTGGTCTGATCCAGTGAAATTTCACCTGTAGCAGTATTCATCTGAGACAAAGAGCCACCGCCGATATACAGCATGGACGCATCCTGATTTAGAGTAAGCGTTGGTTGTTGATATCTCTCCAGCAAATTAGTATACACAGAATCAAATACACCTACATGCGCAGGGAAACCCGAATCAGTGTAATAGACCTTTCCTACCCCCGCGGCAACATCTGTAGTAATATCTCCAACTTCCAGCTCCTTAATTGGAGCCATAAAATCAGTTTCATTCTGAGTATCAATCATGGCAATGTGACTGCTGCCACTGAGTGATACATAGATAACACCATTGCGAATATCAATATCAGTAGGCAATGAGCCGATATAACGGTCAGCAACAACCTTGAAGCTTTCAGTATCTATTTGCAGCAATCTGTTCGGGTATTCAGATATGGCGTACAGGTACTTCTCGTTTTTTCCCATAGCCAACGCTTTAAGCCTATTATTAAAAGTAATTCTATCTTTTCCGTTGCTGTATTCGATAGCCTTAGGAGGAGTAGTTGGCAAATCGAGTGCATATTTGTGAATGGCTGTTCCCCATATGTCAGTACTGTACAAATTGTGAGCATTGTCGACCTCAACCAATAGCGAGTTTCCGTCCCCATATGAAGCGACCGCTGTTCCTTCCGCCTTGGTGAATATCCTGGAATTGCTATAAACATAGTCTTGGTCAACAGCCAAGATATCTTCCACAGCGGTAGAGATTATTCTTCTGTCTCGTGTATCAATGCGAAGCGTACCATAATAAATATCGCTGTCGTTAACCAGTAATGAGCTAGCGAACTTGTCTACTGAAAACGTCGACCAAAGCTTCTCACCATACGTCGAGGTATAGGCAGTAAGCCGGGCTCCGTGGTCTGATCCCACAAACAATTGATGGGACTGAGGATCAGTATCCAGAAGCGCATAACCAATTTCCGTATCGATAATGGTATCCGTTTCAGAAGCAAGGTCAACATGATGTATATTGGCATGATCGTAATTGGAATAGTAGAGATCATTTCTATCTATAGCAATCTGATCTGGCTGATCTTTGATTGCGATAGAATGAACTAACATCTTGCTGTCCAGGTCGACAACTGCGATATAAGTTGCGCCCCTTAAGGCAATATACAGCTTGTTGTCTACAAGCTCCATAACATTCGGCTGGCTGCCCACAAAGATTTTTTTGACAAGCTGCATGGTATTCTTGTTAATAAACAGTAGTTCGTTAGTCTCAGGCATCGTTGCGTACAAATAACCTCTCTGCTCGTCTACTGTCATACTGCCTATCCTTGAATCAGTTGGGAAAGAACTCACTTCTTGAGCTGAACCTAAAGCCGCCACCTTCGTAACCGCAAAACCATAAGGCATAATACTGGTGATACATAAGGCAATAATGCTTAAAAGTGCCATCTTTCTTTTAAAATTACGAATCATGAACAATCTCCTCTTCCAATATTTTCACACCCATTTTCTAGTATATTGCATGGTACATAACGATGTATATAAAAAAGAATTAGTGGAAAAGTACTGGTTGCCGACATACAAGCTATCAATAATACGCACAAAATGCTTATCACATGCTGATTCATGTGTATTGCCCCCCTCAAATCACCTGAGTGCGTAAGTCAAATCCAAAAAAAAGCTGCAAGCCCACCCTGAGATGAGCTTGCAGCCTTTTCAGCCTAATTGTACAGTCCGCTGTGGTTCACAGCAGGTTACAGCACCCAGTTCCCTTTGCGGAATACCGGTTCGATGGTCCCATCCGCCAATTCACCGTCGATATCGAGCTCAGCGGAGCCGATCATGAAGTCAACATGCGTCAAGCTGACATTGGCCCCCCGCTCCAGCAGCTCTTCACTGCTGAGTGAAGTTCCGCCTTCAATGTTGACCGGATATGCACTGCCAAGCGCAAAATGGCAGGAAGCATTCTCGTCGATTCCCGTATTGTAGAAAATCCGGTTCAGCCGGGAAATCGGCGAATCATGCGGCACCAGGGCCACTTCTCCCAGATAAGAAGCTCCTTCATCCGTTTCCAGCAGTGAGGTCAGGTGCTCCCGTCCGGATTTGGCATCATAAGCGGTTACCTTCCCGTCTGTAAAAGTAATCGTTATGCCATCCACAAGCCGTCCGTTCAAATTGAGCGGCAGAGTGCTTGCCACCGTCCCGTTGACCCCCTTGCGATGCGGCATCGTATAGATTTCTTCGGTCGGCATATTGGCCACGAAGTACACGCCGCTTGCATTCTCGCCGCCGCCGCCGCGCCAGAGATGGCCTTCTGGCAGCTCGACATGCAGATCCGTACCCGGAGCGCGGTAGTGCAGACTTTTATAACGTTTGGCATTCATCCGCTCCTGGGATTGTTTGAGCTCGGCAATATGACCGCGCCAGGCCGCTACCGGGTCTTCACTGCCCACACGGTTCATCTGGAACACGGCCTCCCACATGGCCTCCACACTCTGCTCCTCGGGAAGATCTGCAAACACCTTGTCCGCCCAAGCCCGTGTCGGCGCTTTGATCAGCGACCAGCTAATTCTGTTGTTGCGGGTGTAGTTCTGATAGTTCTTCCGTGCCACCGCTGCTGCTTTCACTGCGGTTGACACCTTGGAGCCGTCGATGCCGCGGAACAATTCCGGATCAGGCACCTTAATATGTAATATCGCTCCGCCTTCCTCGGCGAATCCCTCCAGCATATCCGCATGCCACTGCGGGTAATAGCCGAAAGAGTCCTCTGGAGCTTTCTCGTAACGAATGCGGGTAACCTTCTCATCGTCCCAATCCACCAGCACGTATTTGGCTCCTGCTTCGTAGGCTTTGCCTACGATCAGCCGGGTCAAGTCAGCCGTTTCCAGCGGCGAATGAATCATCAGCACTTGTCCGGGCTGCACGTTCACTCCGACCTTGACCACCAGGTCCGCATATTTCTCCAGCATCACATCAAAATCCTTCATCGCTTCTTTTCCCCCGTATCCTTAATTGCTGTACCTCATGCGGGACATCCACGCTGACCGAAGCAGCAGGCGTTCCGTTTCCACAGTAATTTTAACGCAAAATACGCGAGGTTGCGAGTCTGACCCGGATTGGTATTAGCCTCCTGCCCCGGATGATCGCCCGAAATGCTTGATAAAACTGAACCGTGCTCCGCCAAGCGGGGAATCCGAATACGTTAACTCGCCGTCCAAATTCGCGGCAATCTGGCGGCATATCGCCAGGCCGAGTCCTGTAACACCATTAGCCCCCGTGTAAAAACGCTGAAAAACTACCTCACGCTCCTTTTCGCTTAATCCATTGCCATCATCGTCAATATGTATTGCCCACTCAGCTCCCGGAAAATCCGCTTCAACGCGCACATTGATTTGGCTCGATGTGTGTCTTACCGCATTCTGCAGCAGATTTACCAGTACACGGAACAACTGCTCTCCGGCGACAACGGTGTGCAGGCTATCCCCTTCCACATTCAGTTCAATGGCCCGGGCATTCGCCGCCGGCATAAGCAATAACGCCGCTTCCTCAGCCATAGCGCGAAGGTCGATTTCCGATGTCGGCCACTCTTCATCCACCGCCTCCAGCCTGGAAAGCTGCAGCAGCTTATCCACCATCTCCATCAGGCGCACCGACTGCGTCTGGATCACTTCAAGCCCCTCCTCTTGAGTGACCACCTGATCCTGAATGGCGAAGACAAAACCGTGAATCGACATAAGTGGTGTTTTTAGTTCGTGAGATACGTTCTGCAGAAACTCAATCTGATTGCGCTGATGCTGCTGTATGCGGTCAGACATAGATTGAAAGGTGGTAATCAGTTCGCCGATCTCCGTAGTATCACCCTTTGGAAAAGCAGCATCCGGTGAACGAAAAGGCTCATACCGCCCCACCGCTTCCTTTAACTGGTGCAATGGCCGCACGACCCTCGATACGGTAAGCAAACCAATAGCCAGGATGATGAAAAAGCTGAACCCGATCGACAGCAGTGTCGTTCTCATCAGTGACCCGTAGTGGGCTCTGAGCGAGGAGAGCGGAGCATAGATGAAAATAGCATAAGGACGGCCTGGCAGCGGCTCCTTGGTGAACAGAAATTTTTTACCGTGTAATATCGCTATCCCTTGCCGGCCGGAAAGTGTATATTTCAAAGTTGTTCCTATTTCCTTGTCGTCGTTCGCATCAATAATTTTATTGTGTGAGTCGAGTATAAGGTAATCCGCATCCAGCATTAGTCCCTTTACGACAAATTTGAATTCCGTGTTGTCCAGCCCGGAGATGTCGCCATCGCGCAATATTTTTCCTGCTTTTTCCGCCTGTCCGTGTAATTGTGCCTTGACCTGATTCACCAGGATATCATCAATCAGGCGTACGAACAGAGCAACCGTAATTCCAACCGTAATAACAAGCGCCAAAATAAAGGACAACAGCATCTTGCCTCTTATGGTGCGCATCTATAGTTTTCTCACGGTCGCTTTGTAGCCGAAGCCCCAGACCGTATTGATCAGTAGTGAAGAACCGTGTTCAGCAAGCTTTTTACGGATTCTTTTGACAAGATCGTCCACAACGCGGACATCCCCGAAGAAATCATAATTCCACACATGCTGGATTAGCTGCTCCCGGCCGAACGGCCGCTCAATATGCGACGCCAGAAACAGCAGCAGCTCAAATTCGCGCGAGGTCAGGCTTATTTCCTCGTTATTCACAGACACTCTGCGAAAATCAGGGAAAATCTCCAGGTTTCCAGCCCGGCATACACTCTCAGACTTGGACTGCTCGGAGGGTTCCCCCGGCGTGCTGTTCCCCAATTTCACCAAGCGCAGCATGGCCTTGACTCTGCCCACCAGCTCACGCGGATTGAACGGCTTGCTCAGGAAATCGCTGCAGCCCAGCTCCAGCCCTTGGATACGGTCGCTTTCTTCTCCCCGCGCGGAGATCATAATAATTGGAATCTCGGTAAACGAACGTAATTCGGTAAGCAGAGAAAGTCCGTCAATCCCGGGCATCATAATATCGAGAATCAGACATTCCGGCTCATCTGAGCGCACATACTCCACCAGATTTGTACCATTCGAAAAAGAAGTCACCTCATAGGCTTCCTTCCGCAAATACTCGGAGAGCAACTGTAAAATGAAAAGATCATCGTCTACCACCACTATTTTGCCCACCGTAAGTCACTCTGCCTTTCTATATCAGCGTCTTATATCTACAGGGTAACACAAAAAGACAAAAGACGGGAATCCTGCCTGCGGCCCCGTCTCAGTCAAAGAATACGCTGTGAAGTTAGTTAACCTGTTTTAAGTGCAAAAGATATAGTGCTTATTTCTTCTTAGGTTTTGCTGGAGTCTTCACTGTTGTTTTTGCTGGTGCTTTTGCAGGAGTCTTCACTACTGCTTTCGCTGGTGCCTTTGCTGTGGTTTTTGCTGGTGTTTTCACTGCTACTTTTGCTGGTGTTTTCACTACTGCTTTTGCTGGTGCCTTTGCTGTGGTTTTTGCTGGTGTTTTCACTGCTGCCTTTGCTGGAGTCTTCACTACTGCTTTTGCTGGTGTTTTTACTGCTACTTTTGCTGGAGTCTTCACTACTGCTTTCGCTGGTGCCTTTGCTGTTGTGGATTTAACCACTGCCGTGTGCTTCACAGCCGGTGCGGTTACCTTAGATGTAACTGCCGATTTAGCTGGAGCTGTTGCCGCGAATGCGCTTGTAGAGCCTCCCAACACACTCACTACTGCCAGTACTGCGATTGCTTTTCTTGTCCATTTGTTATTCATTTTATACCACCTCTTCCTTTGAAGTGATTTAAGCATAACAATTGGATACGGGAATTTTGTGAGACAAATATGAAAAAAGTATATGAAAGTCATCAAGTTCAGGAGTGGTCAATCTTCATCCTCTTCTATTAAAATTGCGTCTATTCGTTCCCTCTCTTCAGCAATTTGACGTGACAGTTCAAAACTGTTCATGAACATTTCAGGTGTTAGCTCTTCAGTTCCCATTGGGGTATGCTTTAGAATCCTAAATGTGACTTGATTAGTGGATAGTGCCTCAACTAAATATTTCATCTTGTCCATTTCCTCTTTGTTTCGGCGGTTTACAACCACTATTGGTTTCTTATCAGTAATACTATTTTTTAATTCAGTTAGTGAAGCATTTATTATTTTTTTGATAGCCATTAATAATGTACCTTTGATATCAGATTCGAGAACTAAAGAGAACGTAACCAATATATCTCACCTCTATTTCATATTTCCACCTAAAACTCCTCAGGGAATAGTGGATTCATGGGTTCACCTGGTAAACTCTTTCGGTATGAACCCCCATGCCATCTTTTTAGATGCTCTTTAATTGTCGCAGGGTATATTATCTCTCCCTTATCTGCTAGATGAGGATATTTTGAAACCGAGTAAGTATGATGCCCAGTAATAGTTTTTCCATCTAGAGTAGGTGCTTTATTATTTAAAATATCAATTATTTGCTCATCTGACCATTCACGCGTTGTTGGCTCACCATTCCTAATTCTAGCTCTTTCTTGGTCCCAGAAATTTTCAACCCCCTCATCTCTTCTAGAAGCAAGTCTTTTGTTCCACTCAAGTCGTCTCCATTCTTCTTTTGTTATTGTTCTATTCTTTACTTTATCTTCCAACCTCTTTTTTGTCTTATTGCCTAGTTGTTTATACGGACTGGACTTCGGCGTTAAATCAAGCCCTGCTTTTTGAGCTCTTGAAGTAACATCGTCAGCCATCTCATTAATACTATCAAAATCAATTTTACCGTTTTTACTAGCAATGGCCTTATTATAGACGTCTATTCTTTGGGAGTCTGTCAAGTTCTTGATCTTATCCAGTTCAGCCTGGGTACTGATTCCTGCTTTTCTGCCTTCCAGACTATCGACTTCTTCGATCGTTCCGTCAGCCAGCAATACCCAAGGATTAACCTCGCCGTACAGACGAATATGCTTACCCTTGCGCTCTAGCTTAAACTTCTTGAACTTGAACCTTGCAAGAATCCGGCCAAGCAGGCCCTTGAGCTTCTTAGCCCCCTTCATGAGCCCTTTTTGCAGGCTCTTGATTACGATTTTGCCGTTACGGATAATCATGCTGCCGCTCTTGGAGGCCAGCTTCGCTCCGCTTTTCAAAAGGCTCTTGATGCCCTTGGCTCCTGCGCCAGCTATTTTCTTCACACCTTTGGC